>NZ_DASWOT010000217.1:0-3044 GCF_036404235.1 Pseudomonas sp. | reverse complement strand
GTATGCAGCTCGATCAGACAGCCCTTCAACAAAACCTGCAAAAGCAGATGACAGCAGCGGCGGAAAAGGCAGTTGCTGATTCATGGCGCGCTGGCGGCGTCAGTTATCGCAACGCGAACGGGAGAGGATAAGCATGGCGATTGAGACATTTACCTGGCCGACACAGTCGGGTGATGCCCCAGACATCACATACCGCACCCGTACTTCTCAGTTCGGTAATGGTTATAAGCAAGTCGTTGGTGACGGGCCGAACAACAAGGAAAGCTCATACCCAATCACCTTCACGGGCTCAAAGGCCAAAGCGCTGGAAGTCATGGCTTTCTTTGATCGACACGCTGGCGCCAAGGCTTTTCTCTGGGCTACTCCGCTCGGCGAACTCGGGCTGTTCATCTGTACAAAGCCAGTTCCAACCCCTATGGGTGGCACCGTCTTCCGCGTCACAGCGACTTTTGAGCAAGCCTTCCATCCATAAGGGGCATCCATGCCATTAATCAGTGATATCCAGGTTCTTGAGCCTGGCAGTGAAGTGCTGCTGTTCGAACTGGACGGCTCCGATTACGGCGCGGACGTTCTGCGCTTTCACGGGCACTCGATTCCCTACTCGCCAGCCGAATTGATCGCCGCCGGCGCGGACGCCGATCAACTCCCCGCTAAAGCTATTTGGTGGCAGGGAGAAGAGTACGGCGCCTGGCCAATGCAGATTGACGGCATCGAGGCCAATGGCGACGGCACAGCAGTTCGCCCCAAGCTCTCTGTCGGCAACGTCAACGGACGGATCACCGCACTCTGTCTCGCCTTCGAGGACCTGCTCGAGTTCAAGCTGACGATGCGTCACACGTTGGGTCGATACTTGGATGCGGTCAACTTCGAAGGCGGCAATGCCGAGGCCGATCCCACGCAGGAATCAATCGAGGTCTGGTATCTCGATCAGAAGACCAACGAGGACGGCGAGACAGTTTCGTGGGAGCTGGCCAGCCCTGGCGATGTTGGTGGTGAGTCCATCGGGAGGCAGATGACCACGCTATGCCACTGGTGCCTCACTGGCGGTTACCGAGGGCCGAACTGCGGCTACACCGGCGGCTATGTCGATAAGGATGGGCTACCAACTGATAACCCAGAACTCGACGAGTGCGACGCAACGCTGGGCCGAGGTTGTGAACCTCGCTTTGGCGCAAACAACGAATTGCCCTTCGGCGGTTTTCCTGCCGTTTCCCTGATCGCGCGGAGCTGATCATGCTCAAGTACATTTTGGCGGCAGTGCAGGCACACGCCGCGGCTGAGTACCCACGCGAATGCTGCGGCCTATTGCTGGCTGTGGGCCGAAAGCAGCAGTACTTCCCCTGTGCGAACACTGCGAGCGATCCGTACGAAGAGTTCCGGATCGATCCCGAGGACTATGGCCGTGCAGAGGATGTCGGCGAGGTCATAGGCATCGTCCATTCCCATCCGGACGCAACAAGTCGCCCTTCGCCGCGCGATCTGGCGATGTGCGAAGCCACTGAGCTACCGTGGCACATCCTGAGCTGGCCGGAGGGCGATCTGCGAACGATCACCCCAACTGGAAACACGCCGCTGCTTAAGCGCCCGTTCGTTCATGGCGCCTGGGACTGCTGGCAGGTCTGTGCTGACTGGTACAAGCGCGAATGGGACCTGGAGTTCGAGGCTTTCCAGCGGGAAGACGGTTGGTGGGAGCAGGTCGACGGCCCAAGCCTCTACGAGCAGGCTTATGAGGTTGCTGGGTTTGAGCGCGTCGGCAGTCCCCAGCGCGGTGACATGATCGTCATGGACGTCGGTCGCACCAAGCATCCGAACCATGCCGGGATTTTCCTCGGCACTGACGCATCGCTGCCTGACGAAGAAAGCGGTGTGCATGGGCCTGGTCCATTCTTGCTGCACCACCTGTACGGCAGGCCCTCCGAGATCATCGTCTTTGGCGGGCCATGGCTTAGCAGGACACGCCTGATCCTCAGGCACAAAGATGCGAAATAAACTACATGAGCGGCAGAGCCGCAGGAGATAAGTATGGACAACTCCAAAGATACTTTCCCGGGCCACGATGACGCCGGGAAAGCGCTTGACTGGATCAGTCGCCAGATTTCTGAGACCGTTCTGGCAAAAGACCTGCTATCAAAGATTCCAGAGCCAGGTGATGAGCCGAACGGTCTTTGATGATTGATTTGTCTGCTGGTAATGATTCCAGCAGAGATTTGGCTGCATCAGCCACTTTGGTCCTTCCCGCTACGTCAAGACTGGCGATAGCTGCCCCAATTACCTGAAAAGCTGCGCACACGCCCAGCTCGAAAGGTGTCACTACTCGTTGCTCTTCTTGCACATTGACCTCCAGGTCACAAGCGCGCCGAAATTGGCGCAATCCCCGGTCCATGGGCTTGCAGGCAACGGACCGAGGCGATTCGTTGGAGGCATAAAGCTACTACGCGCTGTGTCAGCCCTGTTACTGGCCTTTTGTCCATGCTGGATGCGTGGACAGGGTAGTCTTTGGTCTTAGTGCTGGCGCTTCACAGGCTCCGTTAGAGTCCGATTCGGGTGATTTACCCGCTCACTAAGACAAGGGAAAATATGTCAAACAAGGCGAAAACAGAAACCGAGCTGCAGGCTTGGGATCAATACCTGGCGGCAGCAATTGAACTGGGGCGGACCGGGGTTTCAGGGGCGAACACCAGCGACTTTTTAGACAAGGTAGTGAAGCAATCCGCAGAAATCGCTGACAGGATGCTTGCGGAGCGCCGCAAGCGCTCTTGATGAGTCGAGCCCAGCCCAGCGCTGGGCTTTTTGCATCTGACTATCAGGCGTGCGCCGCTTGAGCATGCAATTCAACACCCATAGCACGCATAACCTTTACCACGGTATCGAAGCGCGGCTTGGCACCAGGAGCGAATGCTTTGTACAGGCTGGCACGACCAAGACCTGAGTCTTTGGCGATCTGAGCCATGCCTCGGGCCTTCGCTACATGACCCACAGCGCGGATCAGTTCGTCGGTATCGCCGTCGGCCAGCACTTGAGACAGGTATTCGCTGATAGCTTCG
>NZ_DASWOT010000216.1:0-11600 GCF_036404235.1 Pseudomonas sp. | reverse complement strand
TATCGCCGTGATGGTGCCCGCTACCGTGCTGGCGTTTCATGGCTTGCTTACCTACTGGCTGTCGGAACTGGCTGCGAGTCGCTGCTGATTACCATGTCAGTGATGTTCGCCAAGCCGGTGCCTACCGTGTCCCCGTTCCTGCTGATGGTGCTGATCGTTCTGTCGGTGTTGGTATATCGCGCCCGAGGGAATGTCGCACGCATCCTGCGGATGGATTAAGGCCGCGTCACGCTTGACCGTCACGCGCCACGTTTTCAGATGCGTCCGTTTTGTGGCGCGCACGGAGGACAACATGAAGAAATCATGGACTGTCTTCGCACCTGGTTATCCCCCATTCCCAATGATCATGCAGGAAGGCCACGACCACGCGGGCGCGCTGGCTGTGGCTCGCTGTATATGGCCGACCTGCACAATAGAGTGAGACTGCAATGACAGACTCCAAGCAATTGAAGATCGCGACGATCATCCCCGCGCCAACCAAGGACGGATCAGGCTGTCACCTAACTCAGGGTACGCGCGTGTTGCTGAGCGACGGCAGCGAACTCAGTGGCGTGATTTCAATCAACCTGTCTGCTGAAGCAAACGGCGTATGGACCGCTCTCATCGAGGTCCATCCGCAAGTGATCCCAACCATTACCGCCGTAGCAGATATTCGCGAGGTCGACATCACTGCATTGCAGGATGAAAGCCGAGTGTATGCAGCGGTGGCTGCTGACTAATGGCCTGCTCTGGATGCAAGGCACGGCGAGAACGTATGGCGAAATGGGCGAGGATTGGATATGAGCGAGCACTTGAACTCTTTGCTGGAAAGGATAGCGATAGCGCTGGAAGCCAACGCCGAAGCGACACAGGCGATGGTGGACAGGGCAGACCTGCTGATACAGGCAATGGCAGAGGAAGAGCCGGAAGATCCTGATGCCCAACCTCGCACGTACATGGATGGCTCTCCATGCCTTTGAGGCCGCAGAAGCCCTGCAATGCTCAGGGCTGCAATGTCCTGACCCGCAACCCTCGTTACTGCGAAGCTCACGCCGATGTAGGCAAGCAGTACGAGGTCAAGCAGCGAGAGAAGCAGCGCGAGACGAGCAGCCAGCGCGGCTACAGCTACAAGTGGCAGCAGGCCCGTAAGTCGTACCTGGCCAAGCATCCGTTGTGTGCCGAGTGCGAGCGTCAAGGCTTGGTAGTTGTTGCCACTGATCTCGATCACATCGTGCCTCACGGTGGCGACAAGGATGCGTTCTGGGTCAGGGCCAACTGGCAAGGCCTGTGCCATCCGTGCCACAGCCGCAAGACAGCAACCGAAGATGGTGGTTGGGGCAACACGAAGTCCACAACAAACATTTAATCAGAGCGCAGACAGAATGAAGATCATCCCGCACCTCGACGGCTATTACGCCACGGAGGACGGGCGGATTGTGTCTGTTCGATCCGGCATGAAGCGCTACATCAAGGCTCGACTCAACTGTGGTTACGAGATGGTGACGCTCAGCGTCATGTCGGGCGGAAGAAGGCAGCGGCATCGCTTCGAGGTCCACCGCCTTGTGTTGATAGCCCACAGCGGCCATCCGGTGAGCGAAGACCAAGAGGCGCGTCATCTCAACGGCGTGTCGACGGACAACAGGAAGGGCAACTTGGCCTGGGGCACCAGAGTTCAGAACGCTCAGGATGCAGTCGCGCATGGCACGCTCGGTCCCGGCCTGAGCTCTCGTCATAGGCGACTGACAGATAAACAGGTCGCCGACATTGTGCGGCGTCGTCGGGCTGGCGAGCTAAGCGTGAACCTTGCAAAGGAGTTCGATGTACATCGTTCGTACATCCCGAAGCTGGTTAGAGGCTCAGCATGGAGCTGCCTGAACCTGTGATTGGTGCGGATTCTCGCGAATTTGACCAAAAATAACGTAAATGATAGTCGCTCTCATTAAGGTTGGCGGGGGTGGGTCCAAACTTGGGGCCTTTTAGCTTCTAGACCGCGCCCTCAACTGTTTTCTTACGCCCGCGAAATTAAAAATTCAGGAGTTGCGCGATGGGAGGCACCGCCACGGTCGCCGGCCGTGGTCGCAAACCCAAGCCAACGGCCAAGAAAATACTGGCTGGAAACCCCGGAAAACGGGCGCTCAATACGTCCGAGCCTAAGTTTTCCGAGGTCACAAAGAACATCGATCCGCCCGAATGGATGAGCGACCTCGCTGCCACCATGTGGAGGATGGTGGTTCCCGAATTATTGCGCGAACACGTCATTGCACTCACTGATCTGCATAACGTCGAGGCTTTCTGCACCTCCTACAGCAAATGGAGAATGGCCGAGCAGTCGGTTCAGGACTTCGGGATCGTGGTGACGTCCGCTATGGGCAGCCCAATGAAAAACCCCGCGCTGACGGCTGCGAACGAAGCCATGCGGCAAATGGTTACCTTCGGTTCACTGCTCGGCCTTGATCCATCCAGCCGAACCCGACTGATAGGAGGAAACAGGCAATCCTCAACCAATGAGTTCGCCAAACTACTGAGTTCCTGATGACCAAATCCGCCCACCCCAACGTCGACAAGGCGATGGCGTGGGGGAGGTCATTGCTTCGCGGGAAGATTCCGGCCTGTCGCTATATCCACCAGGCCGTACAGCGTCACTTTGATGACATGGCTGCCAGCCGCAAACGCGGGTTTCGTTTCAAGTTCGACCCGGCCAAGGCCGAGAAAAAGCTCAAATTGATTCAACTGCTGCCGCACACCAAGGGTGAGTGGGCGTTCAAGCGACAACTGATCAGCCTTGAGCCTTGGCAGCTGTTTGGTCTGTCAGTCACCTTTGGCTGGGTCAAGAAGAAGGGCGGTCACCGCCGTTTCCGCGAGAGCTATTGGGAGGTGCCGCGCAAGAACGGCAAGTCTGTGGTGGCTGGTGGTGTCGGCATCAGCATGTTTGTGGCCGATGGGGAGTTTGGTGCCGAGGTCTATTCCGGTGCGACCACCGAGAAACAAGCGTGGGAGGTTTTCCGCCCGGAGAAGCTAATGGTCTCGAAATCACCGATGCTGGTTGAGGCAGCAGGGATTGAGGTCAATGCCTCGAACATGAACATCCCATCCGACTTCAGTCGTTTTGAACCTCTGATCGGCAACCCAGGTGACGGCGCCTCGCCAAGTTGCGCCATTGTCGATGAATATCATGAACACCCGACGTCAGCGCAATACGACACCATGCTCACCGGTATGGGGGCTCGCCGTCAGCCGTTGATGTTCATCATCACCACGGCGGGCGCGGACATTGAAGGGCCGTGCTACGACAAGCGTCGTCAGGTTATCGAGATGCTGGAGGGCACGGTTCCAGATGAGGAGCTGTTCGGTTGGATCTGGACACTTGATGAGGGTGACGACTGGACCGATCCGAAGATGTTGGCCAAGGCGAATCCCAACCATGGCGTTTCGGTGTTCCAGGAGTATCTGGAAAGTCAGCAAGCAAGGGCAATTCGCTCGGCGCGCTTCACCAACACTTTCAAAACAAAGCATCTCAACTTATGGGTGAGCGCGAAGTCCGGCTTTTACAACATGGAAAGCTGGCGCGCTTGCGAAGACACCACCCTAACGCTGGAGCAGTTCGAGGGGCAGGAATGGATCGCGGGATTCGACTTGGCGCGCAAGCTGGATATGAACTCCAGATCGCGCCTCTTCTGGCGAATCATCGACGGGAAAATTCACTATTACAGCGTAGGCCCGAAGTTTTGGGTGCCCGAAGACACCGCATTCAATAGCGACAACAAGCGCATGTCAGAGCGCTTTCAGGCCTGGATCAATTCCGGACATCTGGATGTGACCGACGGTGCCGAGATCGACTACCGCGAAATTTTGGAAGATACAAAGGACGCTAATCACAAGTCGCCCGTACGCGAATGTCCGATTGACCCGCATGGTGCTACAGGGCTGAGTCATGACCTTGATGACGAAGGCTTTAACCCGATAACGATTACCCAGAATTACACAAACATGTCTGACCCGATGAAGGAACTGGAAGCCGCTATTGAGGCGGGGCGGTTCCATCATGACGGCAATCCAATCATGACCTGGTGTATCGGCAACGTGATCGGGAAGAACCTGCCCGGGAACGATGACGTGGTCAGGCCGATCAAGCAGGGCGAAGACAACAAAATAGACGGGGCGGTGGCGTTGATTATGGCGATAGGGCGGGTACTTGCCGATGCCGCCCAAAACACCACCGAATCTTTCATGGACTCAATCCGGAATCCGATAATCGCATGAGCGTGCCATTGATATTTTTCATTCTCACGGCTCTAGCGGGCTTTGGCTTACTCATTTGCGGGGTGTTTACGCTTTTCGGGATGGGCTGGGCCTTGCTCGCCGCCTCAGTATCGATGTTTCTGATTTCGGGTTTCATTCAAAAAGGGCTGACTGGTGAATAAATCTCTTTCGCTAGTCCTGGGAAGGGCTGCGGCGAAGCCCATGAAGTCACTCGGAGAATGGACCGGCAAAACAATTCGTCTCAGTGACGGTGGGTTCTGGGCGGCTTTCCTGGGGGGGCAATCCAGCTCAGGGAAAACCGTCAACATCGATAACGTAATGCGGCTTTCAACTGTCTGGGCGTGCGTGCGCATCATTTCCACATCCGTCGCGGGTTTGCCCCTGGGGATATACCGGCGCAAAGCTGATGGCGACCGAGAAGATGCACGCGACTTTTCGCTGTACGACGTGATCCACAGCAGCCCCAATGAAGACATGACGGCCTTTCAATTTTGGCAGGCTGTGGTGGCGTCAATGTTGCTGTGGGGTAACGCTTACTGTGAGATTCATCGGTCTGCCGGGCGAGTTATCGCGCTGGACTTCCTGATGCCCTCGCGGGTCGATCTGGATGTCGACGACGACGGGCGCCTGGAGTATTGGTATCGACCCAAGAAGGGGCCGCGTAGACAGATAGCTCGAGGTGATATGTTGCACATCCCCGCGTTCAGCATTGACGGGCGGGTGGGAATGTCTGCAATCCGATTTGGTGCTGACGTCTTCGGTGCCGCAATGTCTGCCGATGATGCCGCGAATGGCACATTCAAGAACGGCCTTCTTCCCACCGTTGCTTTCAGTGTTGATCGCATCCTCAAGCCTGATCAGCGTGAAGAGTTCAGGGAGTACGTAAAAACCGTTTCTGGCGCCATGAACTCCGGCAAGTCGCCAGTGCTTGAGCAGGGCGTCAAGGCGGAGACGATCGGCATCAACCCAGTAGATGCGCAGCTCTTGGAATCCCGAGGGCATAGCATTGAGGAGATCTGTCGATGGTTCGGCGTGCCACCGTGGATGGTGGGGAAAACTGACGCAGGCAGCAACTGGGGTACAGGGCTAGAACAGCAGATGATTGCTTTCCTGACCTTTTGCATCAGTTCGGTCACCAGCCAAATTCAGCAGTGCGTGAACAAGCGCCTGCTCACTGCGGTTGACCGTCGATCCTACTACGCCGAATTCTCTCTGGAGGCATTTCTCAAGGCGGATAGCGCCGGTCGAGCGGCCTGGTATAGCCAGATGACCCAAAACGGGATCATGACGCGTGATGAGTGCCGAGCGAAAGAAAACCTCCCGCGCCACGGTGGCAACGCCGCAGTACTGACCGTACAAACCAACTTGGCGCCAATCGATCAGCTCGGTCAGTCAACCGACGGGCAGGCCGCTCAGACCGCTTTGAAAAACTGGCTCGGCCAGGCTCAGGAGTAACCATGCCATTGAATATTAATGCTCGCAGCTTCAACTGTGAGCTGAGCCCGCGTGCGCTCGACTTATGGAATCCAGACCTTCGCGCTGCGCTGGAGGCCGGTACCGATACGATCACCATGTACGGGATTATCGGTGAAGACTGGTATGGCGAAGGCGTCACGCTCAAGCGTGTTGACGCAGCGCTTCGCTCCATTGGCGACAAGCCCGTTACGGTCTACATCAATTCACCTGGCGGCGATATGTTCGAGGGGATCGCGATCTACAATCGCCTTCTTGAGCATTCGCAGGAAGTCACCATCAAGGTGCTAGGCCTGGCGGCCTCTGCCGCCTCGGTGATCGCGATGGCAGGTGCCAAGCGTGAGGTTGCCAAAACAGCATTCCTGATGATCCATAACTGCTGGACGTACTTCGCGGGCAACCGCCATGCGATTCGCGAACTGGCCGACACGATGGAAGAGTTCGATCGCGCGATGATCAGCCTTTACGCTGACACCAGCGGCCAGGACGAAAAAGCCATTGAGAAGATGCTCGACGCTGAGACCTACATGAATGGCTCGAACGCGGTCGAGAAGGGGTTTGCGACCGGACTGATTCTTGCCTCCGAGGTCGAAGAGGCGCCGAACGATGCAAACGCCCAAGCGCACTCAGCTCGAAAACTGGATGCCGCGCTTGCGAAGTCCGGAATGACCCGCAGTGAGCGCCGCAAATTAATTTCCGAAATCAAGACCGGCACGCCTAGCGCTGCCGGCGGCGACACGCTTCGCGCTGTCGTGCCGGGTATGCCTAGCGCTGCCCTTGATGTATCCGCGTTTGAAGAAACCGCACAGCAGGCGTCAGCCCTTCGGAATCTCCTTCCGGTCCGCTAAACGACTGATACCGCAACCGACTACTAACCGCCCGCGTGGCGGTTTTTTCATTTCTGAAAGGACAAAACCATGCCTCAAGATCTTTCGCACATCGAAGCTTCCCAGAAGCAAACCCAGGCCGACCTCAAAGTCGTCGGCGACCAGATCAAGACCTATGCAGAGCGCACCGAGAAGGAGATTAAGGCCACCGGTGAAATGCAGGCTGAAACCCGCAGCAAAGTTGACGAACTGTTGATGAAACAGGGCGAACTACAGGCGCGCATGCAGGAGGCAGAGCAGAAGCTGGTCAATGCCAGCAAGCCGCATGATCCGAGCGTTCAGCAATCCGCTGGTGACCTGGTCGCGATCAAGATGGCCGAGGAAGGTGTCACCAGTTCCTTCCGTGGATCTCGCCGCGTTGAAGTCCCGCGCGCCGCCATCACCTCGGCGCCTACGTCGGGTGGTGCATTGGTCGCTCCAGATCGTGTTGGTGTGATCCTGGCGCCCCAGCGTCGCCTCACCATCCGCGACCTGGTCGCACCCGGTACTACTGGCAGCAGCTCCGTTGAGTATGTTCGTGAAACCGGCTTCACCAACAACGCCGCTACTGTGGGTGAAGGCTTGGCCAAGCCTTATAGCGAACTGACATTCGCGCTTGAAAACGCGAACGTACGCACCATTGCTCACCTGTTCAAGGGTAGCCGTCAGATCCTCGACGATGCCGCCGCATTGCAAAGCTACATCGATGCTCGGGCGCGTTATGGTCTCTTGCTGGCCGAAGAAGCTCAGCTTCTGTACGGCAACGGTACCGGCAACAACGTGAAGGGGATCATCCCTCAGGCACAGGCGTACGCTGCTCCGGCCGGCATTGTCGTCGAGGCAGAACAGCGTATCGACCGTATCCGCCTGGCGCTGCTCCAAGCCATGCTCGCCGAGTTCCCATCGACCGGCATCGTGCTCAACCCCATCGATTGGGCTGCGATTGAGCTGCTCAAGGATGGCGAAGGTCGCTACATCATCGGCAAACCGCAGGACGGCACCACGCCACGTTTGTGGAATCTGCCTGTGGTTGAAACCCAGGCCATCGTGCAGGACCAGTTCCTGGTAGGCGCTTTCAGCCTGGCTGCGCAGATCTATGACCGCATGGGTATCGAGGTGCTGATCTCGACTGAGAACGACAAGGACTTCGAAAACAACATGGTGTCCATCCGTGCCGAAGAGCGCCTGGCGTTTGCTGTTTACCGTCCGGAAGCATTCGTTACTGGCGACCTGACCGCCGTCTAAGCCTTTCCAACAGAGCGCCGTCTTCGGGCGGCCTCACCGATTCAGGGGATATGAAATGGCACGCGTAAACGCAAATACAGATTCCAAGGCTGACACCTCCCAAGCTGATCCCTCTAACACCGCCGCGACGATTAGTCAGGATGTAGGGGGTGACGCCGAGATCACGATCTATCCCGTGCGCAGCTACCTCGACGGTCAGGTTGTGCGCCGCGCGGGTGGCGAAGGCTACAAATCTCCCAAGCACGATGCCGTCTCGTTGATTGCTGCCGGCATGGCCACAGACAAAAAACCGGCGAATTGAAATGAACGCGATCCCGACTGACGAAGCAATGCGGCATCTGTATGCGGAAGAAGAGGATCGTGCGCTCATCGAGCTTCTGCTTTCCGCCGCCGAGGACAGCGCATCACAATATTTGAATCGGCGTTTTTATGCCGATGAAGATCTTCTTGCTGCTGCGGTGCTAGATGGCTCTGCTGGTCGAGATCCAATTTTGATTGCGCCGTCTATACGCGCCGCCTGCTTGCTGATTCTGGGCAGCCTGTATAGCAACCGAGAAGATGTCGCTGCCGGTACGACCCTGAGCGAACTCCCAATGGGGTCGCGCGCTCTGTTGACGCCATACCGAATTGGATGGGGTGTCTGATGCGCGCCGGGAAACTGCGCCACCGCATTACATTCCAGTCGCCTGGCCTTGTGCAAGACCCCGAAACAGGAGAAATGCTGCCGGGCTGGACGACCGTCTGGGACAAGGTGCCGGCTTCAGTTCAACCACTCAGTACTCGCGATCTTGTTGCGGCGCAGGCCAGCCAATCCGAAGCAACCACCCGCGTGGTGATTCGATACCGGTCCGGGGTGTTGCCCACCATGCGCATTCTGTATCGCGGCGACGTTTACAACATGCAGGGTCCGGCATTGCCTGACCCTGATTCCGGCCTGGAGTATTTGACGATCCTATTGGCTCAAGGGGTGAACGATGGCTGACACCGTTGAGTTCAAGCTTGATGGACTGGGTTCGTTGATCAGCAAACTGGAATCCGTGAGCTATGACCTGAAGCGGAAGGGCGGTCGATCTGCTCTGCGCAAGGCTGCGGCAGTCATCAGTGCGAAGGTCAAGGAGGGTGCAAAGAGGGTCGACGATTCAGGGACTGTTGAAGATATCAGTAAGAACATCACCATTCGCTGGAGCAGCAAGCTGTTTCGAAGTACAGGAAATCTTGGATTCAGAGTCGGCGTGCTTGGTGGCGCGAAAGAGTACAACAACATTCATACAAGGAAGGGCGGTCGACGCGGTACTTATGCCGTTGGTGGTGATGCTGGAAATCCTGGGGGCGACACATTCTATTGGCGTTTCGTGGAGTTCGGGACATCAAAGGTCGCCGCCCGGCCCTTCATGCGCCCGGCATTGGCCGACAGCATATCGGAGGCTACGGCGGTGTTCATTTCTGAATATGAGAAGGCCATTGACCGGGCGATCAAACGTGCGACTAAAGCAGCAGGGAGCAACTGATGGCAATCGCGCCGATCTTTGCTGTGTGCGCTGCTGACACCAGTGTTCGCGCTGCCCTTTGGTGGGAGTTAGCCCCTTTGTCCGTGGGCGGGCCACATCTCAAGCTGTACCCGTTCGGCGAGGCTCCTGAAAGTGTGACCAAGCCGTATGCCGTATGGCAGTTGGTGACCGGCTCGCCCGAAAACTACCTATCAGGTCGGCCGGATATGGATGGCTACACCTTGCAGGTCGACGTTTACGCGAAGACCGGCGCTATCGCCCGCGAAGTGGCCACCGCCATTAGCCACGCAATCGAGTTTTCCGCCTACGTGACACGCTGGGGCGGGGAGACCAGGGACGTAGAAACAAAGCTTTACCGCTCGAGCTTCGACATCGACTGGCTCGTTCCCCGTTAGACCAACCGAAAACCCAGGCCCGCCATGTGCGGGTATTTTTTTGCCCGACATTTGGAGAACACTATGTCGATTCTTGCCCAGGGCACGCAGGTGTTTGCCCTTGTTCCAACTGTGGCCAATGCCGCCATTTTCGAAGTTCTCGAAATTGAGTGCGCGACCGCTTTCAGTCCTGGCGGCAACCCCGCTGACCAGATTGAAACCACATGCCTGAGCGAGACAGTACGTAGCTACATGCGCGGCCTGCGCACACCTGGACAGGCGTCGCTTACGCTCAATGCTGATCCTCGTAATACATCCCACGTGCGGCTGTATCAATTGTCCGAAAATGACGAGATCGAAGGCATTCACTGGGCTGTGGGCTGGTCTGACGGCAAAGGCATTGTGCCGACCTTAAACGCTGAGGGCGATGACTTCGAACTGCCCACAACTCGCACTTGGTTCCTGTTCGACGGCTACGTCAGTGACTTCCCGTTCGACTTCGCGGCCAACACTGTCGTCACCACGGCTGCCACCATTCAGCGCTCGGGCGGTTCTGCCTGGATTCGCAAGATCACCACTCCTTAAGGATCAACCATGCAGCTCAGTATCAGTGGCTTGAAAGAGATGGGCGCCTTTACCGGCCGCCCAGTCGAGCGGGAAATAAAGTGGCTTCAAGGCGGTAACGAGTTGACTGCCACGGTTTTCGTTCGCCCTCTGGGCTATCGCACTGCGGTTAATGACGTGCTGTCTGCGACAGGTAAGGTTGACAGTTATGCTGGTCGGATTGCCGCAAGTATTTGTGATGAGTCTGGTCGCCCCGTGTTTACGGTGGATGACATCACAGGTGATGCCGATCCGGAGCGTGGTGCCTTGGATGGCAGCCTTACGGTGGCGCTGATGATGGTTATCGCGGAGGTCAACAACCTGGGAAAGACGACGAGCTCACCGACACCGACGAGCTCTGGCACGAACTCGCCATCACCTTTGGCACCACGATTGCGGAAGCCCAAGAAAGGCTGAGCATGTCTGAGTTTCGTCAGTGGCAGAAGTATCGCGCCAAGCGAGGATCGCTCAACTGGGGTATGCGCATAGAGCGTGGCACGGCAATGCTCGCCACGCTCTATGCCAACAGTCACAGCAAGGATGGCGGCTACAAGATTTACGACTTCATGCAGCACGATGCCGAACGGCCTGTCACGCTGGAGCAAGCTATGGAGTCGTGGGCTTAAAGTTTTGATTCTATCATCTGATATAGTCGGCAACAGCTGCCAGCTCTGGCGGCGCCGTGCTTGTTTGGACTTGAGGATGTATGGATGAAATTTCTTTTGAGCGCCGCTTTTCTTATTTTAATCTTTGGCTGTACCCCCGTTAAAAATAGTAGCTATAGAGCAGGTCCTGAAGAGGCTTTTGTCAATCTTAAGCCTTATGCTGTTGGTGGGAGCTTTACGGTGTATGGCTCGCCCGAAAAACTTATAAAAAAGATCAACGAGCTTGGCGGAGCTCAAGGTGATCTAGAGACTAACTCAGCTTTCAGCGAGAGAATGTCGAAGCTAGGAAATTCAGCCGTAATTTCAAAGGTGGATAATTATCAGATTAAGTTTGATAAAGATACTGGAAAGATTAGTTATGAGGCGAGAATTGAAGACGCTCAAGAGTGGGGGTTTAGAGCGAAAGGGCAATCGATGATAGAGTACGATAAGCGTTACTTGTCATTGAGTCTGCCAGAGACAACGTATAGCAAGGGTGAGTATGTAGGGCAGAACTCATTTGGCGTAAAGGCTGTAGTCGGCGTGGTAGATATCGATAGAGTGTACTTGGTAAGTCCAGCTATCACAAAAGAGTCACGCGGGGTTTTATTTGTTAAACTTATAGCGGATTTGGATATTTCTTTGTCT
>NZ_DASWOT010000215.1:0-89566 GCF_036404235.1 Pseudomonas sp. | reverse complement strand
AAACGCCCTGTTTCCGGTCGATTAGGGCGTTTTTCCTCACCCGCTCCGCGGCGCTAAACCCTGGAAGCTCAGTTCCGATTCTTCGTTCTTAAAGGTCACCATCCCAAATCAGAAGCGGGGCTGGATCTTGTGTGCGCCCATAGCTTTCTCCATCCGGTGTCTATGCGGGGTTGAGTGGTTGGGTGGCTTTGGCATGAGTTCCGATGCAGTAGCAATTAATGGGTGTTGCCATTCAAGATCAGGACGGGCAAAAAAACACCGCAAAATGCGATAGCGAACCTCGCGATTTTCGGTACCTATTCAAATTCACCAATGCTGCGTTTGGCCGCGGCAAATTTTTCTTCAAGGGTGCGCTGGCTAAAACCTGGCTTGTTGCGATTATGAGCCATGAGGGCGCTGATGATCGAAGCTCGACTGGTGAAGGAAGAGTACGGTCTGAGCTTTACGAAATTCTTCATCCATAAAGGCATCCTCATCTTGAGGGTGCGTGCAATGAGCCTGATGTTTACCCGTAACACGAGATATAAAACATCTCAGTCTGCTACGAAAAAGTGACCCGCATTTCGAAAGCTCAGAATCTCCCGCGCTGCTTAGACCCCAAAATGATCCATCACTTGCGACTGTATATGGTCAGAAATAATAGAGCATTTGCACCGTCGCGGTAGCCTGCTTGCGGTCTCTGCTATTGCCAAAAGGTTTGTCATCATCGCTGCCGGTAAACCAGTCATATCGGATCTCAGGGCGTAACGATAGATTACGCGTTGCTTCATAGCGAAAGCCCAAAGTCAGCGCGTTGAATGCACCGTGTGCTATTGATACCGGGAACAGTGCGAAACCGTCGGGATCCGCGAAATGTTCTACCCTCGCCGAGAAGATAAGGTCCTTGCGATATTCATAACTCAGAGAACTGTTCACGCCCCACCAGTGAGCGCCTGAGAACCGCGGGCCTGTCACGATATCGACAGTATCAACTTTGCCGTCGCCACTTTGGCGTCCATAAACCGCCTCGGCGCCGATTGACCAATGCTGGTCAAGCGCGAACCAACCATTCAATGAATGTTGCTGCTTGAGTTGGCCATTGGATGAAATCAAGCGAGAAGTGGGTGCTTGAATATCATCGACAGATTTATTCTGCTCGTCGCCAATAATAAACTCATAATCGATCCATCCTTGCATGTCGGCCCTGCGCCAACGTATTGCGCCTAACAGGGATTTGCTGTCGTTATTGTCTCTCAGATTATTCCAGCCCTGCACAATGCCTAGCTCGCCACCAAGCAGACTTGATTCGGTACTGATTAGCCTCGTACCCAAAACGACACCGCTGACGGTCGCTGGCTCGGTTACAAATGCATAAGTTTTGGTAGCAAAAGCATTGCGCGCAATTCGGATGTTCGGTGGAATCTCGTAGCCTACCCCCGGTCCGAAGATCCCGGCCATGACGCTGATCCCAGTGCCAACAGGCAGATAGGCCGTGCCGAACAGGTCGGGAAACGCGTAGAAGTTTTGCCGGCTTCGCTGAGCTTTGGCCGAGTCTGATGCGCCCGGCTCATTCACCCCCCAGTGCTCATCCCAGCCGGTGGTTCGCGCAAATTGACCGTCGCGACCATAGAGCAACCCGAAAGTGAAACCGAATGACGCCTCAGTAGGCTGCGGTCCCGGCAGTGGCGTAGCGCGCGGAACATAGCTGGTATTAAGAGGCTTTTCGATAAACAGATTGAAGAAAGACAGTTCGAACTTTTCGTCAGCGTAACCCGCCACAGGCAAGTTGGTCAGGCCACCGTGGCGCTCACTACGGGTCGATGTATTGTTACGTGAAAACCCCGCATCAACGACGCCATAAATGCGAATACCGGTGTCTCTTTCCAATTCGGGTATCAGCCAGGTTGCCAGGTCACCTTCTCCCGGCTGAGAGGGAGACGCCGCGCACAGGGTGCACGAAAATATTGCGCACAGTAATGCGATAGGGATACGCATAGAGGTATTTACCTTATTGTTATTGTTTGTAGTGGGTATTACGTGCACGACCCGAAGATCGTCTAAAAGGCGGGAGGGTTACTCATGACTTGGCCCTGTTGTTTTTATAGGCTAGTGCCCAGACGGTAAATTCACTGCCCCCCGCACGGCAAGAGCAATCTTGGCGAATAGATAATTCGCTGAAAACGAACAACTCAGCTACTTCGGCGCTCGAGCGCTCGGTGGTGTCGGACTGTTGTTCGCGTTTCGCGAACAGTCATTTCGCCCATAATGGCCTTGTTAGGGCAAGGGGGGCACCTTAACGTTGAGTCAATCAAACACAAAAATAACAGGGCTAAGACGATGAGTACTCAACCTGCATTCAAAACAGTTTTCGGCTCGCTGGCGCACTACACCAAAGGCTCGATCGAGCTGGTGACCGGCAAAAAAAGCCACTATGCCTTCTCCAATATCTTCGAAGTCGCCGGGCAATCGGCACCCTACGAGAAAGTCGTCGTGGGTCTCAATCTCAGCTATGTGATCGAAACGCTGCGCGCTGAAGGTACTTCTCCCTGGTTCACCTGTGCCCACGACGAGTTTGTCATCTCTGTCGACGGCAGCGTTCGCGTCGACTTCCTCAAGCTCGACGCCGCACCGGCGCAAGGCGAGGGCACCCAGTTTGCTGGCGAACTGCCGAAAGGTCGGCCAATGGGCTACGTGCTGCTCAAGCGCGGCCACCAGGCACTGCTGCCTGCCGGCTGCGCTTATCGCTTCGAAGCCAGCGCCCCCTGCGTGCTGCTGCTGCAAACCGTACAGGGCACCCTCAGCGTCGAGAAGTGGGCTGACATCTGCCTGAAATGATCCGTGTTCTGACCTCGACATCACTCCAAAAATAACAGGAGCCAATCATGGCTATGCTCGAAGCAGTTGAAACCGAGAACGCACTGTCGTTTGACAACCTGGTGGACGCCAGCGCCGCCCACCCCATCACCGGCTACAAGTCTTATACGCTGGGTGCCTTCAAACTCTCCCGCGACGAATACTTCGCCCGTATCGAATGGCCGGCCAAGGGTGAGCGCCGCTCGCACCTGATCCCGGCAGACGCTTTCCTGCGCGCCGTCATGCGTGACGTGGCGTGGGGCTTTTTCTACGGCTGGGTCAACTTCGACCACGTCTTCGGTACTCGCAACCTGTACGGCAAGGTCGACATGTACGCGGGCACTTTCAATGGTGTCTTAAGAGCCGCCGGTGTCGACTACACCGAGCAGTTCGAAACGCCGCAGATCATGGCCACCTTCAAGGCAATCCTGCGCGACTGGACCAACGCCGGCTTTGACCCGTTTGCCGCACCTTCCGAAACCGGTACGGCATTTGGCCGCAAACACGGCGACAACATCGAGGCAATTGAGCGTTTCCGCGTTGCCACCCGCCGCATGCCTGGCTTGGAAGGGGATTCGCCATTGCGCGACGACCTGCCGGTCAACCGCCATTTTGCCGATGTTGCCCAGGACGAGCCCGAAGTACACGCCGCCGAGGGTTTTGAAGGCCAACTGCACGCCTTCAGCCTGTTCAAGTACCTGTCGCGCTCCGACGTTAGCTGGAACCCTTCGGTGACCTCGGTGTGCCGCACCAGTCTGTTCTGCCCGACCACCGAAGAGTTCGTCCTGCCGATTGTCCATGGCAATGACCGGATCGAGTGGTTCCTGCAGCTCAGCGACGAGATCGTCTGGGATATCGGCGACAAGGACGACGGCAATCCCCGTGCGCGGATCACCATGCGCGCTGGTGATATCTGCGCGATGCCCGCCGACATCCGCCACCAAGGTTACTCGACCAAACGCTCGATGCTGCTGGTCTGGGAAAACGCTACCCCCAACCTGCCTCAGCGTTACGAAAGCGGCGAACTCAAGCCGTACCCCGTCGAGTTTTGATTATCGCAGCCCAGCGATTCAGGCTGGGCAGGCGTCCTTATACCAGTGCATTTTACAGTGCCTATCCAGGCACTGCAGGGAGTCTTTGCTCATGCAAAACCAATTGTTCATTGACGGCCAGTTCGTCCCCGCCCTTGAAGGCGGCGAGATCGATGTCGTCAACCCTGCCAACGGCGAGCTGATCACGCGTATTGCCGCGGCCCAGGCCGGGGACGTCGATCTCGCAGTGGCCGCGGCCAAGCGCGCATTCCCAGGCTGGGCGGCCACGCCGGGCGCTGAGCGGGGGCGGTTGCTGATGAAGCTGGCCGACCGCATCGAGGCCTGCAGCGATGAACTGGCGCGCCTGGAGTCGCTGGATACGGGCCATCCCCTTCGTGATTCACGGATCCTCGACGTACCGCGCACCGCCGCCTGTTTCCGCTATTTTGGCGGTATCGCCGACAAGATTGAAGGCAAGGTGATTCCGGTCGACGCAGGCTTTCTCAACTACGTGCAGCGCAAGCCGATCGGTGTCGTGGGTCAGATTGTGCCGTGGAATTTCCCGCTGATGTTCACCAGCTGGAAAATGGGCCCGGCGCTGGCCGCGGGTAATACCGTGATACTCAAACCGTCGGAGCTGACGCCGCTGTCGACGCTGCGTATCGCTGAATTGATGAAAGAAGTGGGCTTCCCGGACGGCGTGGTCAACATCGTCCCAGGCTACGGTCATACTGCTGGGCAACGCCTGGCTGAACACCCTGATGTCGGCAAGATCGCCTTCACCGGTTCTACCGCCACCGGGCGACGTATCGTCGAAGCCTCCCAGGGCAACCTCAAACGCGTGCAGTTGGAGCTGGGCGGCAAGGGTGCCAACATCGTTTTCGAAGACGCCAATCTCGACGCTGCCGTCAACGGTGCCGCCTGGGCGATCTTCCACAATCAGGGCCAGGCCTGCATCGCCGGTTCACGTTTGCTGCTGCAAGAAAGCATCGCCGATGAGTTTCTCGAGCGATTCATCACTCTGGCCCGTTCGATTCGCCTCGGCGACCCCCTGGACCCAAACACCGAGATGGGTCCACTGACCTCGGCGTTGCACCGCGACCGCGTGCTTTCGTTCGTCGACATCGCCCGCCAGCAGGGCGGCCGCATCCTCACAGGTGGCAAGACGCCGAGCGATCCTGCGCTGGCCTTGGGGTTTTATGTCGAGCCGACCATCGTTGAAGCAAAACCCGGTGATCGTGTCGCCCAGGAAGAGGTGTTCGGCCCGTTCGTGACCGTGCTGCGCTTTTCCACTGAAGAAGAGGCGCTGGAGATTGCCAATGGCACCGACTACGGATTGGGCAGTGGCCTGTGGACCCGTGACCTGCAGCGCGCCCATCGGGTGGCGGAAAAGATCAACGTCGGCATGTGCTGGATCAACTGCTACAAGCGTGTCAGCCCCGGCAGCCCGTTCGGCGGTTTGGGTCAATCCGGTTACGGCCGGGAGATGGGGTTCGATGCCATCCACGACTACACCGAAGCTCGCTCGGTATGGGTCAACGTCGACGCCAAGATCCTTCCCCACTACCCGCGCTGAGGTGACCCCATGAACGCATTCATCTATCAAGGCACGCCGACCCGAGTGATTTTCGGCGCCGGCAAACTGGCCAGCCTCAGCGACGAAATCCAACGGCTGGGCGCGCGTCGCGCGCTGATCCTGACTACCCCGGAGCAACAGGAACTGGGCGAGAAGGTCGCACAGTTACTGGGTGATCGCAGCGCCGGCGTCTACCCCCAGGCGGTGATGCACGTGCCACTGGAAACCGCGCAAGCGGCTCGCGAGGAGGCCGTGCGCCGCGAAGCGGATTGCTGCGTGGCCGTCGGTGGTGGTTCGACCATCGGCCTGGGTAAAGCCATCGCCATGGACAGCGGCTTGCCGATCCTGGCGGTGCCGACCACGTACGCCGGATCGGAAATGACCCCGATCTACGGCTTGACCGAAAACCGTTTGAAGAAAACCGGTCGCGATCCACGGGTCCTGCCTAAGACCGTGATCTACGACCCGGAGCTGACGCTGACCCTGCCGGTGGGTATGTCGGCCTGCTCGGGCATGAACGCCATGGCCCATGCGATCGAAGCCCTGTACGCCGAAGACGCCAACCCGGTGATCTCGTTGATGGCCGAAGAGTCGATCCGCGCATTGGCGCAAGCACTGCCGAAAATCGTCGACGACCCGCAAAACGTCGAGGCTCGTGGTCAGGCGCTGCAAGGCGCATGGCTGGCCGGCATCTGCCTGGGTTCGGTGGGTATGGCGATCCACCACAAGCTGTGTCACACCCTCGGCGGCACCTTTAACCTGCCGCACGCCCAGGCCCACGCCATCGTCCTGCCCCACGCGGCGCACTACAACCGCCGTGCGGCGGCCGAGCCATTGCGCCGTGCTGCAAGAGCATTGGGCGGCGAGCAAGCCGATGAAGTCGGGCCGCTGCTGTACGAATTGAACCGTCGCCTTGGCATTCCCTTGGCGTTGGCCGAGTTCGGCTTCCCCGAGCATGGTCCAGCCGAAGCGGCGAGCATTGCCTGTGCCAGCCCGTACTACAACCCGCGGCCGTTCGAACAGGATGCCATTGAGGCATTGCTGACCCGGGCGCTGAAGGGGCAAGCACCGGCCTGAAGGTGTTGCCGCTGTCCGTCGATAGCCACACGAGAATAACAATATGAATAACCTCGACTTGTCTTCCGAGCGTGAGATTACCGCCCGCGCCCTCAACAGCTTTGCGCACACACCCGATGCACGCCTGCGCTTTTTGCTGCAGACATTGGTGGGGCATCTTCACCAGTTTGCCAGCGAAGTCGAGCTCAGCGAGGCCGAGTTGTTGCAAGCGATCCAGTTCCTCACGGCCACCGGGCAGAAGTGTGACGACGTGGTGCGTCAGGAATTCATCCTGCTCTCGGATGTGCTGGGGTTGTCCATGTTGGTCGACGCCATCGAGCACCGCAGTGGCGTCGAGGCGACGCAGAGCACGGTGTTTGGGCCGTTCTACATCGCCGGCATGCCCGAGCGGGAATACGGCGAAAACATGGCGCTGATTCCCGGCAGCGCCTCGTTGATCACCGGCTACGTCCGCGACGCCGCTGGCAACCCTTTGCCGGGAGCCACCCTGGATGTCTGGCAGACCGCCGAAAACGGGCAGTACTCGGGTCAGGACGTCGCGCAGCCGCACGGCAACCTGCGCGGTCGTTACCACACGGATGAGCAGGGCCGCTATGCGATTCGCAGTGTGGTGCCGGTGAGTTATCCGATCCCCACCGACGGTCCGGTTGGCGATCTGCTGCAGGCCAGCGGCCGTCATCCGTGGCGCCCGGCGCACTTGCATTTCATGCTCGATGCGCCGGGTCATCGACGCCTGGTGACCCATCTGTTCAACGACGACGATCCCTATATCGATTCTGACGCCGTGTTCGGGGTCAAGGATTCGCTGCGCATCGTGTACGAACTGCGGTTCGCCAGCGACCCACTGGCCGAGCAATTCGATATCGGGACGGATTTCCATATCGCGACGTTCGACTTCGTCTTGGAGGCCACGGCATGAACCAGTTTTTTGCCATCTTCGCCACCGACAAACCGGGCCACGAGCCATTGCGCAGGGAGATCCGGCCCAGGCATCGCGAATACCTGCGTGAGCCCCACCCCCATCGCGTGGTGGTGCGCCTGGGTGGGCCAACGTTGAGCAACTGCGAAGGGGTCATGAATGGCACCCTGCTGGTGGTGGAGGCCGGCAGCTTGAGCGAGGCCGAGGCTTTTTTTGCCGACGATCCCTATGCCCAGGCCGGACTGTTCGAGCGTGTCGAGATCCGGCCCTGGAGCTGGGGACTGGGTAATCCTCAGATGGGAGCATGAGCCGTGGCGAATATTTGGCTGTGCGCCCTCGATCAGGTACCCGATGGTGGAGCACTCGGGCTTGAGGTGACGCTGCGAGGCCAAGCCACTGCCTTGATCGCGGTGCGGCGGGGTACGCAGGTGTGGGTCTACCGCAACCGCTGCCCGCATTTTTCCATCCCGTTGGACTATCAACCGGGGTCGTTCAGCACCTATCAGACGCAACTGCTGATGTGCGCGCACCACGGGGCGATGTTTCGTTTCGAAGATGGCCACTGCATCGATGGCCCGTGCGAAGGCGCGCATCTGGACAGCGTCCCGGTGTACCAGCAGGACGGTTTGCTGTGGTTGGCCGAGGTTCAGAACGCACCCACGAAGGTGCACCCATGACAGGAGAGCAATGCTATGACGCTTGATGTCGAGTCTGCCCGATTGCTTGAGCAATTGGCCGAGAGCGGCCTGAAACCGTTTCATTTGATGAACCCCTACGAGGCTCGTGAAGTCATGGCGAGCCTGCGCCCGGAGGCCGTGGGACCGACCATGCACAGCGTCGAGGAGGTGCAATTGGGTGGGGCGCGCCTGCGTGTATTGACGCCCAGCGCCTCGGTACGCGGCGCCATCCTCTACCTGCATGGCGGGGGCTGGGTCGTGGGTGGGCTCGACGACTTCGATCACTTCGCTCGCCAGCTGGCGCACCGTACTGACTGCACCGTCGTCCTCGTTGATTACCGGCTGGCCCCGGAGTTTCCTTTTCCGGCCGCCCTGGATGATGTCGAGCGCGCCGCACAATGGCTCGTGGCTCATCGCGAGCAGCTCGCCGGCTCGGCCAACGGACCACTGATCGTCGCGGGCGACAGTGCCGGCGGCAACCTGGCGGCCGTGTTCGCCCAGCGTGCTGCTCAGCGTGGCCAGTTGCACTGGGCCTTGCAGGTGTTGATTTATCCGGCCACCCAGGCGGATCTCGACGGGCCAGGTTATCTCGACCCGCAACGGCAACTGCTGCTGACCCGTGAGGACATGCGTTGGTTCTGGGATCACTACCTGCCGGATGCCAACGAGCGCCAGCAGGTTTCGGCATCACCGCTGGCGGCAAAGGACCTGCGTGGCGTGCCACCGGCGGTGGTGCTGACCGCGGAGTTCGATGTGCTGCGTGACGAAGGTCAGGCCTACGCCGACCGGCTGGCGGAGGCCGGCATCGTTGTGAGTGAACGCTGTTTCAGCGGGCAGATGCACGGCTTCGTGACCATGCCGTTCCTGAGTGCCAGTACCGAAGCGCTGGATTGGCTGAGTGACCAGATAGAACCCTGGTTGCAGACCGTTTAAGCCTTGTACGACCGATCGACAATATCCCGACAACAAGAATAAGAGGTTTACCCATGAGCACCTATAACACCACTGTGGCTTCCCTTGAGTGTGATGATGAAACCCTGCGTGGGCACCTGCAAGGGGCCGACATTCCGATCTTGCTGATGACCGTCGCGCACCTGACTGGCGACCTCGATGTGCTCAAGCCCGACTGGAAGCCTGTCGTTGCCATGGGCGTGGCGGGAAGCGGGATGAGCGCCGAGGTCGAAGCCGAGGTGCGAGAGTTCTGCTTGCAAAAACTATTAGCCTTTCGCGACAGTGGACTGCCCGTGCCAGTGCGGCCGACTAGCGACCAACTTCACGCCATTGGGACCTGGCTGATGGGGCCTGTCATCGAGCCCTACCTACCTCTGGTCGCCGAGGAACTCGTGACGGCCGAAGAAGACCCTCGCGCCCCTCGCTGGCATAAGGAGCATGTGGCCGCCGGCCGTGACTTCAAGGTGGTGATCATCGGCGCGGGCGAGAGCGGCATGATCGCAGCGTTGCGCTTTAAGCAGGCCGGTGTGCCTTTTGTTGTCTATGAGAAAGGCTGCGATGTCGGCGGTACCTGGCGCGAAAATACCTACCCGGGTTGCCGCATCGACATCAACAGTTTCTTCTACAGCTTCTCCTTTGCCCGCAGCATCTGGGACGACTGTTTCGCCCCCGGCCCACAGGTATTCAGCTACATGCAGGCGGTGGCGCGGGAGAAAGGCCTGTACGAGCATATCCAGTTCAATACCGAAGTCACCGACGCCCATTGGGATGAAAACAAACAGCGCTGGCAACTGCTCTGCCGCGACAGTGCCGGGCAAACCCATGTCGACAGCAACGTGGTGGTGTTCGCCGTCGGGCAACTTAATCGGCCGATGATCCCGGCCATTCCTGGCAAAGAGACGTTCCAAGGCCCGGCATTCCACTCGGCGCAGTGGGACCACAACGTCGACTGGAGCGGCAAGCGCGTCGCCGTGATCGGCACGGGCGCGAGTGCTGCCCAGTTCATCCCGCAATTGGCCAAGACCGCCGCCGATCTCAAGGTCTTTGCGCGTACTACCAACTGGCTGCTACCCACGCCCGACCTGCACGAGAAAATCTCCGACAGCTGCAAATGGCTGCTCGCCAATCTGCCCAACTACAGCTTGTGGTACCGGGCGGCCATGGTCATGCCGCAGAGCGTCGGCTTTCTTGAGGATGTCGTGGTCGATGTCAATTACCCACCGACCGAAGTCGCGGTATCGGCGCGCAACGATCAATTGCGCCGGGACATCAGTGCCTGGATGGAGCCGCAGTTCGCTGACCGGCCGGACCTGCGCGATGTGCTGATTCCGGATTCTCCCGTCGGCGGCAAGCGCATCATCCGTGACAACGGCACCTGGATCTCGACGCTCAAGCGCGACAACGTCAGCATGATTCGCCAGCCTATCGAGGCGATCACGCCCAAGGGCATCTGCTGTGTCGACGGCACTGAACATGAGTTCGATCTGATCGTCTACGGCACCGGCTTTCATGCCTCCAAGTTTCTTATGCCGATCAACATCACCGGGCGCGACGGCCTGGCGCTGCACGAGGTCTGGAAGGATGACGACGCTCGCGCCTACATGGGCATGACCGTGCCGGGCTTCCCCAACATGTTCTGCATGTATGGCCCCAACACCGGGCTGGTGGTGTACAGCACCATCATCCAGTTCTCCGAGTTCACCGCGACCTACATCGTCGATGCCGTGCGGTTGTTGCTGGAAGGCGGGCACCAGAGCATGGAGATCAAGCCGCAAGTGTTCGAGAGCTACAACCAGCGGGTCGATCAGGCCAATGGCTTGCGTGCCTGGGGCTTCTCCAGGGTCAACAGCTGGTACAAGAACAGCAAAGGGCGGGTCACCCAGAACTTCCCGTTCAACGCAGTCGAATTCTGGCGCCGGACCCACGAGGTAGAAGCAACCGATTACCGCCTTTCCTGATCGCCTCGCTGGTGGGATGCCAGGCACAGCCGTACTATGCAACGGCAGGCTGTGCCTGATTCATCCAACATGTGCGCCAGCCAATAATTATAAGAAGAGGGGAGGTCATGGATCGTCTACTCATTACGGAAGCTTTCGTGCGCGTGGCGCAGACCGGCAGTTTCGCCAAGGCGGCGGAGCAGTTGGGCGTGACCCGTTCAGTGATTACCCATCGTGTGCAACAGCTTGAGACGTTCATCAATTCGCCGCTTTTTCATCGCAGCACCCGTCACGTCCGTCTCTCGGATATCGGCGAAGCCTATTTTCAGGAATGCGCCGACATGGTCGCCGGCTTTCACGGCCTGACCGAAAAAATGCGCAATCAACGTTCCAACCTTACGGGTCAGTTGCGCGTCCAGGTGCTGCAAGGATTCGCGATCGATCACTTGGGCCCTATGTTGGCGGAGTTCACTGCCATGTATCCCGAGATCGAGTTCGATGTGGTGGTCAACGACCGTGTGGTCGATCCGATCGAAGAGGGCTTCGACATTGCCTTCCAGATGTTCCCGCCGCTGGCCGAGCGTCTGGTGGTGCGCAAGCTGTTCAACGTGCATCGGCTGTTCTGTGCGTCTCCCGCGTATTTGCGCGAGCATGATGCTCCCGAGCATCCCCAGCAGCTCAAGGATCACCGCATTGCCCTGTACGGTGGCTATCCATCACGCAATCGCTGGCAGTTCACTCGGGGAGAGGAGTGTGTCGATCTGACCTTGCACGGTCAGGTGCGTTCCAGTTCGGTCCATCTGTTGCGTGATTACGCCCTGAGCGGGGCCGGCATCACCTGCTTGCCTACCCTCATTGCCAGCAACGAGCTACTCAGCGGGCGACTGGTGCCGATTCTTGTCGACTATCGCTTGTCATCCTTCGATTTCGCTGCCGTGTATCCCGAAACCCAACGTCGGGCCCTCAAGGTGCGGACCTTGATCGACTTTCTGATCGCGCGCATCGGCGATGCGCCGGAGTGGGACCAGGCATTGCTGGATCGCGGGATCCTGAGTCACTGACAGCGAAGGATGGTTCGCCGCCCTGGCGATAAAAATGGAGTGTCGGCGTTCGCATGCGCTCCCAGGTAATGATTGAGCAATTGACGGTGAAAGCGCTCCGCCTGTTCGGTAGTGTCGAGAAACAGGCAGTGCTCTGCCGCTCTCTGTGTACCGAAATCGTTGGTTTTGCTTCCTATCGCGATGACCAGGTAGTCGTAAGACAAGCTTCGCTGCGCGATGCAGCTTCGGCCAGATACGGGCAGATTTTAGCTTGCAAAGCATGTTTCACATTATGGTACAGATGACTGCATTGTGATACAAACGTCTTTCGGCACTGAGACAGTGACGCCGAAATGGGGACCGGGAATCCCCCAAGATGTGAAGAGCGCATCTCAACTGAACCGCAACGACTGATGAGGTTGAACGAACATGAGCGATGAGCTGCTTGATTTTACCGGTCAGGTCATCTTGATCACGGGTGGGAGTACTGGTATCGGCCGCGCTACAGCATTGGCGTTCGCCAAACGGGGCGCGAAAGTGGTCGTGGGCGATGTTAGCGAGGAAGGTCAAACGACTATTGAGTTGATCAAGGCCGCCGGTGGTGAGGGGTTGTACGTCAAGACCAACGTCGCCGATGCCGCCCAAGTCCGAGCGCTGGTGGACACCACAGTGAAGACTTACGGCGGTTTGCACTGCGCGTTCAATAATGCCGGGATCTTGCCGCCGACATTGCCCTTGGCAGAACAGGATGAGGAAACGTACGACCGCGTGATGGCGGTAGACGTCAAGGGCGTGTTCCTGTGCCTGAAATATCAGATCGGGCATATGTTGAAGGCGGGCGGCGGTGTCATCGTCAATACCGCATCGGTCGCTGGCGTTATTGCCGATCGTGGAATGGCGCCTTATGTCGCGGCAAAACACGCCGTTATCGGTCTGACCAAAGCTGCAGCGGTCGACTACGCCAAGTCAGGGATCCGGGTCAACGCACTGGCTCCCGGCTTGGTCGAGACACCAATGACTCAGCGCTGGTTAGCAGATCCCACTATGCGTGGCGAGGTACTCTCAGGACCACTAATGGGGCGCCCTGGTACACCAGACGAATTGGCCAATACTGTCCTTTATCTGTGTTCGCCGATGGCAACGTTTGCGACGGGCCAGGTTTTCATTATTGACGGCGGCCAAACGAGTCATTAATGCCCTAGAGGCCTGGTGTAGGAGTACCGCTGCGTTTTATGAGCAAAATAGCGATGCCGAAGTGACAGTCTGATCTGCTGAACTTCAGGACACTGTCCCTCTCATTAGCATGAGCCTGCACCTGTGTGCCCATGTGTTGCTCAAGGTGGGGCAGTGTCGGTTGTGCTGTAAGCGCAAGGCAAAGTCATCGACCCGATCCTTGACGTAAGGGCTAGGATCACCATGCGGCAATGACCTTTTACACCTCGCTTTTCAAAGATCAGGTGGCTCAAGAAGGCCTGCAACCGGGCGTGTCGATCGCCAGAATCGCTCTGTGATACGGCGATTGAGACGAATTGTCGAACTCCTTGAATGAAGGGGTACTGTTTGCTAGCATTTTGCGCAGACATTGCGCTATCGAGTGCTTTGCGTAAGCGTTAACGTCAACCAACGCACACACGGGATTAACTCGTCCCCAGTTGTGCGTGGTACTTATGATCAATTCATCTTCGGCCGTTCGTGCCGGACACTCTCTATTCGCCTCATCCCTGCTAATTGGCATTTTGCTAATCGCCGCGAATTTGCGGGCACCGATTACCTCGCTTGGGCCAGTTCTTGACCAAGTGCAGCAGTATTTTTCCTTGAGTGGCGCTGCTGCCGGTCTTCTGAACGCCCTGCCTTTGCTGATGTTCGCTTCTGCCTCGCCGCTGGCTCCTTGGCTGACGCGACGTTTTGGATTGGAGCAGGCGTTGTTTGGTGCGCTGTGCCTTATCGCAATCGGCTGCATCATCCGTTCCAGTGGTACTTACACTGGCCTATGGTTAGGAACGTTGCTCATTGGTGGAGGCATTGCCACCGCAAATGTGCTGGTTGTTCCATTGGTCAAGAGAGACTTCCCAAGTCACGCAGCTCTGTGCGTTGGGTTATATGCCGCAACCATGGCCCTGATGGCTGCACTGGCCAGCGGCCTTTCAGCTCCGTTGTCGGTGCTTACCGGCTATACATGGAAGATTTCCCTTGGGGTTTGGTTTGTCCTTGCCCTTGTAGCCATCGCATGTTGGTTGCCGCACTTGAAGCGCGCTCGTGGCCGGGCTCCTGCTGCACCACCTGCTGCAAGTAAATCAGTGTGGGGAAGCGCCATCGCCTGGCAGGTGTCGATGTTCATGGCACTGCAGACGGTTACGTTCTACACCTTGATTGACTGGTATCCCGCCATGGCGAGTTCGGTCGGGATTGGTGCCTCGGAATCGGGTGCTCATCTCTTTGCCTATCAAGCCATTGCCGTCGTCGCCAACCTGTCTACTTCCATTGCCATCAAGCGCCTGAAAGATCAGCGTCTGCTGGGGTTCGTATGCTCGCTGGCGATCACCGTTGGCATGGCGGGTCTGGTCTGGGCACCTGCCTTGTCTTTGATCTGGTTATTGTTCGCCGGGGTGGGGGCAGGGATGTCGATGGTCACGTGCCTGACATTATTCGGTCTACGGGTTCGTGATCACCACCAGGCGAGCTCGTTGTCGGCCATGGCCCAATGTGTAGGCTATGGCTTAGGATCGGTGGGGCCGTTCCTGGCCGGTTGGCTACATGGTGTTTTCGGCACCTGGCAGGTATCGCTGTGGTTGCTGTTATCTGCGGCGTGCCTGCAGATTGTCTTTGCGGTATTGGCCGGTCGTAATCGATTTATTGAATAAGCCAATCCGGACGGCGCAGGGAGAACGGTTCAAGGCTCTCCCAGTGCCGCTGTGCTGTTCATGCCCTTCACTTTTTTGCTCCCTTGAGAACAGGCTACCTCCATGTCCATTCAGCAAACCCCCGATATTGTCCTGCCCGCGCGCTCCGCTGCCAAAATGGAAGCCGCCATGGCCGTTGGCAGCTTTGCCATTGGCACAGGCGAGTTCGCCATCATGGGCCTGATGCCCGACATCGCGAGCAACCTGCACCTGAGCGAGCCGCAGGTCGGTCATGCAATCAGTGCTTACGCCTTGGGGGTTATGGTGGGCGCGCCACTGCTAGCCATCCTTGGTGCCAAACTGCTGCGCAAGCACCTGTTGATGCTGCTGATGGCCCTGTATGCCGTGGGTAACCTGGCGACGGCCTTTACCCCGACCTACGGCACCCTGATGGCGTTTCGTTTTATCAGCGGTCTGCCCCACGGTGCCTACTTCGGTATTGCCGCTGTGGTGGCGTCCAGCATGGTGCCAGCCAACAAGCGGGCCGGCACCGTGGCGCGGGTGATGATGGGGCTGACCCTGGCGATGCTGCTGGGTAACCCCATCGCTACCTTTCTGGGGCAATTCTTTGGCTGGCGCTCGGCCTTCGCGCTGGTGGGGCTGATTGCAATCACCACCATCGCCCTGGTGTGGCGCTTCGTGCCCGATCGCCACGACGAGCCGCGCAGCGACCCGCATAAAGAGATGCGCGCCTTCAAGCAGCCACAGATCTGGATGGCTCTGGCCATTGGCGCTATAGGCTTTGCCGGCATGTTCTGTGTGTTCAGCTACCTGGCCCCGACCATGCTGGACGTGACCCGCGTGACGCCAGAGTGGATTCCCTTTGGCCTGGCGGCGTTTGGCGTTGGTGGCATCATTGGCAACATAGTGGGGGGCAAGCTTTTCGACCGCCTACAGTTCCGCGCAGTGGGCCTATTACTGGTGTGGTCGATGGCGGTGCTGTTGTTCTTCCCCTTTGCTGCGGGTTCGCTATGGGGAGTGATGCTGGGCATTGGGCTGGTCGGTACTATGGTGGCATTGGCTGCTCCGCTGCAGATTCGCTTGATGGATATCGCCCATGAGGCACCTAGCCTCGCAGCGGCATCGAACCATGCGGCATTCAATCTGGCGAACGCGCTGGGACCGTGGTTTGGCGGGATGGCTATTACTGCTGGATTGGGTTGGACGAGTACCGGGTATATTGGTGCGGCTACCGCTTTGGTTGGGCTGGGCGTATATCTGGTGGCACGACGGATGAAGGATGGCGATTAATCTGCCACTGATAATCGCGCGCAGAATCTTCATGCCGGTCGCCCCGGCAATATTGCTGATCACATTGGCGAGCTGGATATTCATCTGGCTCAATGCCTTTTGAATACGGTTGAGCGCCTGCGCCTGGTCACGGACTTTATTGGCACGCTGGCGCACCAGCGAACGCATTGAACAGATGGCATCCGAAGGTCCAAAGGCTCCACGTAGAAAACCATGGCTCATCAGTTGCCAGATCCACTGGCAATCCAGTACATCGGATTTGCGGCCCGATATCTGCCGGGTGACCCGCGAATTGCCCAGATAAACGTCAAACCCACGGGCGTCCAGCACCTTAAACAATGGAATCCAGTAAACCCCGGTCGCCTCCATCGCAACGGCGCTGACATCTAAAGATGTGAGCCTGTCGGCCAAAGTGACGAACTGACCGCAAAGTGCGTGACGCCGCTTTGTGCCTGCCCACCCAGAGGCTAGGCCAGCCCGCGTTGCAACTCACGCCACTGTCTGGGCGACATCCCGTGCCAGCGCATGAAGGCCCGGGAAAATGTGCTGACCTCGGTGTAGCCCAGGCGAAACGACAGCTCGGAGATCGACAGGCGCTCCTCTTGCAGATAGGTGTGAGCAAGCTCGCGACGGATCGATTCAATCAGTTGCTTAAAGCATTCCCTTTCTTCCTTGAGCCGCCGTTGGAGGGTCCAGGTTGGCACGCGGAGGCGCTCGGCGATTTGGTCCAGGCGCGGCTCCCCGTCCGGCAGCAGCCCGAGAATCTGTTCTCTGACCTTTTCCACCAGGCTCGGCGCAACGGGGGCCATGGCTGGGCGCAGCTGTTGCATGCTCTGCTTGATAATTGCCAGTAGCTGGCCGTCGGAGTAGGGCATCGGTTGACACAATTCGGTGCTGCGAAAAAGGATCGCATTGCACGGCATGGCGAAGCGCACTTCGGTGCCGAATGCCTCGCTGTGCGCCTGCCAATCGCCTGGGCGCGGATGTTCGAAATGAATTTCCAGCGCAGCCCACTCTGGGCCCAGGGCCAGGCGCATGACGTTGCAGAACTGCGTCAGCGATAGCTCGGCATCCTGCCGGCGGCTGGTGATCGCGGCGTCCTGCAGGCGGTATTCCAGGCGGCAGATCCCTTGCGCTTCGCATAGGCGCAACAGGCTGCTTTGCTGGTACACCGGAAAGTACTCGACCATGTTGCGCAGGGCCTGGCCCAAGTTGGGCGAGGAGGTCGCCAGGTAGCCCAGCAGCCCCAGCGACTGAGGTGCAAATTGGTGACCGAACCACAGGCCGAAGTTGTCGTTGTGGGTGCGCCGGACAGCGTCATCCATGGCGCGGCACAAGCCGAATAGCGGAATGGGCGCACTGGGTTCCAGCGGGTCTGTGCCAAGCCCGGAGCGGTGCAGTATGCCTTGTGCGTCAGCACCCTGGTGCTCGATGAACTCGGCGAAGCCGCTGATCGCAGTGGCCATTACCGTGGGCCCGGCGCTGCGGCGGGGGCTAGGGGAGAGCATTTGGGTCATAGGGGGTACTCGAGCCGTGGAGCGGTGATCGGTACTTCTGGCTGGATGTGTGCAAGGCTTGTGCCTGACCGCCTGGTGCAAGACATAAATGCGTCGTGACACCCCTCAAAGCACACCATCACCGCGCCGGTTTTCTGTATTCCCCTAACAACAATCTGTTCGCTGCTGCCAAGAACTGCGCTCTGCTCATGGCGATAATCATTGCGGTACACGTTAGGGTCTGTTGACGTTTCGTTGTGGCTCACAACGAAACGTCAACAGACCCTAGGGCCAGCGTCGCAAGCGGTCCTCGCGCACACCTTTCCAGCCATTTGGCTGCTGCCCCGTTGCGTATTTCCGATCAACTCGAACATCTGGGCCATGACCATGAGAGAACCATCCGCAAGCATGAGATCCACTGAACCACCGACTCGGACGGACGGCTTGAAGGGATCGCTGGGCGTCACCTCGATAGTGCTGATGGTGGTTGCCACCGCCGCGCCCTTGACGGTGATGGTCGCCAACACGCCATTGATCATATCTATGGGTAATGGTGCTGGCGCGCCCTTCGATGCGTTGGTGGCGACCATCGTGATGCTGCTGTTCACCATAGGCTTCGTCACGATGTCCAAGTACATCAAAAACGCGGGTGCCTTTTACGCCTACATCCAGAAGGGCCTGGGCCGCACCGTCGGACTGGGTTCGGCGACCATGGCACTGATCTCCTACTTCCTCATACTGATCGCCCTGCAGGCGTATATCGGATATGCCCTCAGCGACCTTGTGAAGAACTTCGTCGGGCTACACATCCCATGGTGGGTAATGTCGCTGGCGATGATTGCCGTGACCGGCGTGCTGGGCTACCGACACATCGAGTTGAGCACCAAGTTCCTCGGCATTGCCTTGATACTGGAGATTGGCATCGTGCTGCTGGTGAACCTCTCGGTATTCATGGACCACGGCGTGGCCGGCATGGACACCACACCCTTTCACCCCAGCACTATCATGGCCGGCTCGCCGGGGCTGGGCATCCTGTTTGCGATCTTTAGCTTCATTGGCTTTGAGGCTACGGTGATTTTTCGCGAAGAAGCCCGTGATCCAGAACGCACCATTCCTAAAGCCACTTACCTTGCTGTATTGATCGTTGGGGCTTTCTACGTCGTGTCGATGTGGTTTGAAGTGATCGGCTTCGGCGCCGCCAATGTGATGAAGATAGCGACCGATCACCCTGGCGACATGTACCTGATCCTCACCGAGCAGTATCTGGGCAAAGCCTTTCAAGACGTCATGCAGGTGTTGCTGGTGACCAGCCTGTTCGCCTGCATGCTCTCGCTGCACAACATCGTGGTGCGCTACCAGTACGTGCTCGGCCGCTACGGCGTGCTCCATCGTAACCTGGGCAATGTGCACCCCGAGCATGGTTCGCCGCACGTGTCGTCGGCTACTCAAACCGTCGCTTCGTACGTGTTCCTGGGTCTGCTGATCGTGCTGGGCATGGACCCGGTGACCCAGATCTATGCCTGGGGCGCTACCACCGGAACCCTGGGCTACATGGTCATCCTGTCGCTGACCTGCGCTTCGGTAATGGTGTTCTTCAAGCGCACGCAAAACGACACGCGCATTTGGAACACCGCCATTGCGCCAGCCGGGGGCCTGATCGGGTTACTGGCGTGCCTGTGGATCGCGCTGTCCAACTTGCCGTCACTGGTGGGTGGCGACAACGCCAACAGCGTCGCAATCGGGATGGTGCTGGTGGTTGTGCTGTCGTTCGTCATCGGTTACGTCGCGGCCATTGCCATCCGCAAGGGCTCGCCGAGCCGCTACGAGCTGCTCAAGGAACTGGCCTGAGTGCCTGGCACAGGCGTTGATATGAAGGATTTCTTCGCCACCACGGTACGGGTCACCGTCGCCAGCACGGGAATCGCCTGAGCATTGTGGTCGACGTTGGCCAGACCCTACCCGAAGCCCCCGGCGCATGAGCCGGCTCATTGATTCACTACCCATTTACACAGCGAGGTGACCTATGTTGGTCCGACTCCCCAACACCGCAACCTGCGCCGAAGTGGCGGCCGCTCTCGGCGAACACGGCTATGTGATCGTCAACGAACTGGTCTCCAACGAGCTAATGGATCGCATCCAGGCGCAAATGGCCGAGCACGTAAAGGCCAGCCCTTACGGTGGCGATAACTTCCTGGGCAAGACCACTCAGCGCACCGGCTCAATGATCGCCCGTTCGCCGGCCGCGCGGGAAATAATCATGAACGAGGTGGTGCTGGGCACTGCCGCGCTGCACCTGGCCAAGGCCTCGACCTTCCAGTTGCACTTGACCCAAGTGATCACGGTACACCCCGGCGCACCGGCACAGATTCTCCATCGTGACGAGTTGGCTTGGGATTTCTTTCCATTTCCAGAGGACTACGAGGTGCAGTGCAACCTGCTGTGGGCTATGAGCGACTACACCGAGGAGAACGGGGCCACCCGCATAGTGCCCGGTAGCCATCGCGCAGGGCCCGGCCAGAAGTACCAGCAGCAAAACAGTATCCCGGCGGTGATGAAGCGCGGCTCTGCGTTGTTCTACACGGGCAAGATTTATCATGGCGCCGGGCAGAACCGCTCCACCGGCGTACGCCAGGCGCTGAATATCACCTACGCCGTGGGCTGGGTGCGCCAAGAGGAGAATCAGTACCTCTCGACCCCGCTGGAATTGGCCCTGACGCTACCGGATGACTTGCTCAAGGTCATGGGCTATCAGTGCGGTAGTTTCGCCTTGGGGTATGCACGCGATTTCGAAGATCCCCTCGCGGTGGTGCGCGGCAGTACTCAGCGCAAGACCACCGGGTTTGATGCGCTCAGCGCGACTGCGAACGTCGATTCCGACCAATACCGCCAAGCCCTGGCCGAGGAGTGAGAATGAGCAGCCTCATCGAACGGCAGTTGCTAGAGCGCGCTGCTGCTGTGATACCTGGCACCATTTACGGACACCAGAACACCTCTACGCACTGGCCCGGTGCGCCGCAGTTTTTCAGTCGGGGTGAGGGGGCCTATATCTGGGACGTGAACGGCAAACGCTACATCGACCTGCTCTGCAGCTATGGACCGATCCTGCATGGCCATCACCATCCCAAGGTAGAGGAAGCGGTACAGCGCCAGATGCGCCTGGCAGACTGTCAGAATACTCCGTCGCCGTTGATCGTCGATTTGGCCGAACGCATGGTCTCGATTGTTGAACACGCGCAGTGGGCGATGTTCATGAAAAACGGCACCGATGCCACCACTCTGGCCCTCACCGTAGCCCGAGCCGCCACCGGACGTAACAAGATTCTAGTCGCCGAAGGCGCATACCACGGCGCCGCCCCCTGGTGTACGCCGAGCTTGCACGGGGTAGCCCCGGCCGACCGTGCCCACCTTATCTATTACCGCTACAACGACATCGCCAGTATCGACCAGGCCCTCGCCGAGGCCGGCAACGACCTGGCCGGGATCATCGCCTCGCCGTTTCGGCATGACGCCGGGCTGGTGCAGGAACTGGTAAACCCGACCTTTGCCCGCCATCTGCGCGCCCAGTGCGACCGTAACGATGCTCTATTGATCCTGGACGAGGTGCGCTGCGGCTTGCGCTTGGCGTTCGGCGGCAGTTGGCAGCCATTGGGCGTAATGCCCGACCTCAGCGCTTGGAGCAAGGCCCTGGCCAACGGTTACCCGCTGTCCGCTCTGCTTGGCAACGCTCGCGCCAGACAGGCGGCGACCGAGGTGTTCGCCACCGGCTCGTTCTGGTTCAGTGCCGTGCCGATGGCGGCGGCCCTTGCCACGCTGCAAGTGCTGGAAGAAGAGGACGGCGTGGCGCGCATGCACCGCAGCGGCAGCGCACTGGTTGCAGGCTTGCTCGACCAGGCGCGGGTCCTTGGTTTGCCTGCGTCGGTGACCGGGCATCCCACCATGCCGTACTTGTGTTTCGAGGGGGAGGTTGACCGGGAAATGACTACCCGGTTTGCCCAGGGCTGCGCGCAGCGTGGGTTATACGTGCATCCGCGACATAACTGGTTTGTCTCCACCGCCATTGATGAGAAGTTGCTGGATGAGGTGCTGGGGATTACGGGAGAGGTGATGGGCGGGCTATAGGGGACTTGAACCCCATCCGGGTAGAACCCAGTCCGGTGACGGATACCCATTTCGCCGCCATGGATGGCAAGGCATACGGCCCGCGACGTGACGGCTAAATCGACTTTCAGGTACGTGCCCTGTTTCAGCAGCGACATCGCCCGTTTGGCGTCGTCAGGACTCATGGCACCGTTAAGCGTACCGTCTGGCAGGGTTGCCCCGTCACTGATAGATCACCACTTGCCGTCTGACGGGCTGAATGTTGCCAGGAATCAAGAGCATGGCCGCCTGGTGGCCATTGCGCTGAGTGCATTTTTCAGCACTGCCCCAGGATCGCCTCGATCGTTCTGATTGCAGGCGCTAGCTTACGAGCGATGTCGTGCGCTTTGGCAGTCGGTTCCATGCCGTTACCCATTCGTTCGAACAACGGATCGCCAAAACGCGCACGCAACCGCGCCAGCGAGCCACTCACCGCCGGCTGGCCGACGCCAAGCTTGAGCGCCGCGCGCGAAACATTTCGTTCATCGTAAATAACCATAAAGACAACCATCAAATTGAGGTCGATCTCGGCAAAGATTCGGAGATTGATTTTCATGGGCGTCAGCGTGAGCATCGTTTGGGCTATCGGTAACCAATGGCATCCTGTCTCGAAAACCTAGGGTCATATCAACGTTCTCATTCGGCTATTCGAGATGGGCATCGGAATGCCTGGCACTGGCAAGTTGCGTGTCGTCCCAGCCGCCGCCCAGGGCGCGGTAGAGCTGGACCTGACTTTGAAGCTGCAACAAGCGGTTGGAAGCGAGTTCTTCGCGCGCCGCAAACAGATTGCGCTGGGCGTCCAGGACGGGCAGGAAGTTATCGACGCCGTGCTGGAAGCGATTAAGTGCCAGATCCAGATACGCGCTGTTGTCTTGCACCAGATCGCGGTGCGCTTGCAGTTGCTCGTCGTAGACTCCCGCTGAGGCCAGGCCATCGGCGACTTCACTGAAGGCGACCTGGATGCTCTTCTCGTAGGCAGCCACGCGGATATCTTTCTGGATTTCTGCGTAATTGAGATTCGCCTTCAAACGCCCCCCATTGAAGATCGGGATATTGATCTGGGGGATGAACGTCCATTGACCCTGACCTCCGGCGAACAGATGGGACAGCTGTGCACTGGCCACGCCAGCATTCGCCGTCAAAGTGATGGAGGGGTAGAACGCTGCCCGCGCTGCACCGATGTTGGCATTTGCGGCAATCAAGTCGCGCTCCGCTGCTCTGACATCAGGCCGTTGCCGCAATATGTCTGCGGGTAAACCGGCCGGAATGGAGGCGATCATCCGCTGCGTCCAATCGCCGTTGTCAGGCAGATTGCCGGGTATGTGGGTGCCGACCAACAGCGCCAAGGCGTTCAAGTCATGGGCGACCCTGCGAGTGTAGGACAGGGTCTTGGTGCGTGCGGTGTCTACAAGAGTGCGTGCCTGACGCACGCTCAGGTCAGAAGTCGTGCCGGCAGAGCGGGCGGACAGCATCACGTTGAGCCCATGGATGTAAGTGTCCATTGTCGATTGCGCGATCTGCAGCAGTTGCTGGTCTGTCCGCCAGGTTAGGTAAGCGCTGGCGACACTGGCCACCAGACCCAACTGAACGCTGTGCTGGGCTTCTTCGGTCGACAGGTAAGTCTGCAGGGCGCTCTCGTCCAGGCTCTGGATACGTCCAAACACGTCCAGCTCGTAGGACGCGACGCCGACATTGAGCTCGTAGTCGCCATAGGTCCCGTTCTTCCCGGAAATCGCCCGATCTGCCGGAAGGTGTTGTTTGCTGCCTGAGCCATTGACGTCAACGGTGGGTGACAACTCAGAGCGCTGAATGCGATACAGCGCTCGGTAAGCATCGACATTCAAGGCCGCCTGGCGCAGGTCCCTGTTGTTGGTCAAGGCCAACCCGATCAACTGGCGCATGGCCGGGTCGCGAAAGAATTGCTGCCAATGCAGGTCAGCGATGAATTTGGCGCTGTTGGCCGCACCCACTGATGAGGCTTTATAGCCCGGACCTTGAGGCCAGCTCTGATCCACCGGCGCTTCGGGCCGATGGTAAGCAGGGATCAAGCTGCAACCTTGCAGGCTGGCGCCCAGCAGAATCGCAACAATAAGTGCTTTCAACTTCATGGTTCTTACCTGATTTTTTTGAGGATGTGGACTGCCAGCTTGTATGCAAGGAACTTGGTGTGTACCGTAATGCGAGAAAGTGTACCATAATGCGGCCCACCTGCAATGCTCGGTTTTTGCGATGCCGAGGTGTGTGGAGGCTGAATGACATCCACCGGGTGCACAGGATCAGGTAACGATTGTCATGGCGAGAAAAACGGTTGAAGAGTCAGAACAGACGCGTATCAGGTTGATGGCGGCGGGCACACGGATGTTCGCCGAGTACGGTTACGCCTATTCGACGCTTGATGACATTGCGAAATGTGCAGGTCTAAGTCGAGGTGCGGTTTACTGGCATTTCAAGGGGAAGGGGGATCTGCTGCTGTCGATCATGAACGCCTCGGTATTGCCCCTGGAGGAGTTCTTCGTGAAAGCGAATGATCCGCCGCAAGGTTTCGAGCATTTCGCTCGCGCACTCAATGACACGCTCAACGTCCAACACCACCGAGACTTCTGCACCATCTTGTTGAAAGATGGCGAAATCGGTGCGCCGGAGTGCCCCGTGGTGCTCCGTTGGCGCGTGGCGCAGCATAACCTGCGGACCCAACTGACGTTGCTCTTGACCGCTTTGGACTGCATGTCGACGCAGCGCACAGCGGTCCAGTTAAATGAGCTGGCTCATCTGATGGCCTTGTCCATAACCGGCCTGGTCACTGAGTCACTACACAGTCCCGATTCCACCGAGACATTGACGGGGCCGTTCGTTCATACGTTGCACAAACTGCTCAGTGGCGGCGCCGTCCTTGCCTGATAGCCCGAAATCGACAGCGATAAATTTGCGAGCTGTTGCCGTTAGGGATGTAATGCTTTTTTTTCTGGAGTGATCCAATGTCTGATTCAAGCGACCCGGTCGAGAGTAAGCAACCCAGCATCCAGGTCATCGCCCGAGCAGCCGCCATTTTGCGTGCGCTTGGGAACAACTCTGGCGGGCTGAGTCTTTCGGCGATCGCGAACATCGTCAAATTGCCGCGCTCCACAGTGCACCGCATCATCGTTGCGCTAGAGGAGGAGCACCTGGTCGAGTCGATCGGCCCATCCGGTGGTTTTCGCCTGGGTCATGCATTCGGGCAGCTTATTCACCAGACCCAGGCCGACATCATTTCCAGTGTCAGGGAGTACCTGAACTCCTTGTCGGCGCAGGTTCGTGAGTCGGTGTGCCTGGCGACGCTGGCGGGCGCCAAGGTCAACGTCGTCGATTGCATCATTGTCGAGCGAGAGTTGCGGGTTGTCTTCTCGGTGGGCATCGAGGCTCCCGCCTATGCCACCGCAGCAGGAAAAATAATGCTGGCTGCGTTTTCCGACGATGCATTGCAAGCCATTCTTCCGAAGAAGCTTCAGCAGTTGACCGAGCACACACTGACCCGCGCCCAGCTCATTGCCCAACTGCAAGACGTTCGTCAGTCTGCCGTCGCGGTGGATGATCAGGAACACATTGAAGGCGTCTGCACTTTTGCCGTGGCGCTGGAGACTTACCTCGGAAATTACTCCATCAGCATCATCGCCCCAAGCATCCGTGCCGGGCGTAATGGTGATACGTACAAAGCGGCGCTGATGGACTGCAAGCGCGAGATCGAGAAGAAGATCGGTCGCATGTCCAAGGGCGCTGTGGCAAGTCGTTAAATTCTGTTCGGCGGCGCGGCGTTAGCAGTTTTACTGCTTGTTGCGGCACTTCCGGTGTCGGCATTCCCCCTGATTTCAAACCCCTTATGCGTCGGCCCTGACTGGGCCGGTCGCAGCATTTCTGTGTCTGCGTTTCGTTGATCCATGCGAGAACCGGACAGAACGCAAAAATTAGAAAGATGCCGAGTTGTCTCGTATGGCGGGATACTGTATCGTAATACGAGATTGATCGTGGTCGTCCCCTTGCTGGCTCATTAGCCCCCTGTTGTCCGCCCCTGGCCCATCCTCTTTAGGAAAGGGGGGCGTCGGATGATCGAGTTTTGCGTATTTAGCCTTTAACCAGAGGATCGCCTGTTATGCCGCTGCACGAAGTGAGTTTTCAGGGATTGCTGGTCAGCCCGATATTCATGATGGTGCTGATTGCCGCCGCCGTGACTGTTGTGACCAGCCGAATTGTGGATCGGATCATTCCCTATTCAATGCAACGCAATGAAAGTTTGCTGGGCATGCTGCTGTTCATGTTGATCCTCGCGGGGCTGGTACGAGTTACTTTCTGAGAGACGAAAAATGAAAAGAGTCGCAAATATGGCCATGACGCTGTTGCTGATTGGCGCCATTGTCGTAGTCCTGGTTTACATCTGGGACAGCTACATGTACACGCCCTGGACGCGCGATGGCAGGGTCCGGGCCGACGTCGTTAATATCGCTCCCGATGTATCGGGTTGGATTGATGAGTTGCATGCGCAGAACTCCCGTGAAGTTAAAACGGGCGATGTTTTGTTTACGGTTGATCACGCGCGCTATCAAGTAGCAGTCGATCTGGCGCAGGCACAATCGGACAGTGCCAAAGTGGGCTGGGATCGGGCGACCAACGTCTATAAACGCCGGACACAAATGAGTGCCGATGCCGTGAGTCGTGAAGAGGTCGATACGTCGCGTCTGGACATGATGGAAAAGCAAGCCAGCTACAAACAATCAGTCGCTGTACTGAACAGCGCGAAGATTGACTTGGAGCGAACCACTTATACCTCGCCAGCCTCCGGCAAGATCATCAACCTTGAACTGGAAAAAGGCGACTACGTTAATCGTGGTGTGAATCGCCTGGCCTTGGTCAAAGACGACAGTTACTACGTCACCGGCTATTTTGAAGAGACCAAAATCCCCGGTATCAAGATCGGCGACAAGGTCGAAATATGGCTGATGGCCGGGACTTTGAAGCTCGAAGGTCATGTGGAATCAATCGACAGCGGTATCTCCAACAGTAACAGCACGCCGGGCAATCAGATGCTTCCAAGTGTCGAGGCGACTTTCGCCTGGGTGCGCCTGGCCCAGCGAATTCCCGTCAACATCAAAATCGATCAGGTACCTGAAGGTGTCAATTTAAGCTCTGGCATGTCGGCCACGTTGAAAGTCGTTGTGCCAGTTGGTGATCAGCGTGACCAGCGATCGGTTATTCATGCTTTCAGCGAAAACGTAAAATCGTTGTTGTAGGCTCCGGCGCGATTTTCTTCAGATAGCAAGTGCAGCACCTTTGTGCAAAGTCGAGGCAAATTTCATGGCTCCTACAGCGCTGGATTCATTCCTGTTAGGTAATAAGGTCGCCGTCAAGACCGGTATCAAGATCTCTGTTTCGGTCCTGGGCGCGTTGTTCATTGCCTTGTTGATGAACTTTGAACACCCGGTCTGGGCCATGATCACTGGGATGATTTCGTTTTTCGCGCCGGACCATGCGCAAGTGCTGAAGAAGTGCCTGTTCCAGTGTTTCAGCACAGTGCTGGGCGGGATTCTTGGCGTGGCGGTGATGAACTTTTTCGGCCAGAGCCCGCTCATGGCAGCGTTGTCGGTCGCCATTATTGTCTTCATAGCCTCCGCGCTTTCCTACCATACACGCGATGCCAACCGTACTTTTCTGTGCGCGATCTTTGCGGTGACCGTTTGCATCATGGTCATGGTGACGGTGACGCTAGTGCCTACCAGCGAAGAGATTTACGAAATTTTCGTTGATCGGATCGGCACTATCATCGTCGGGATTGTCTGGGCATCTTTTGTCAGCGCCTGCATCTGGCCGATGTTCAGCTCGGACTTGTTGCGCCTGTCTTCAGGGCGCTTGTTCAAATCGGTGTTTGCCCTCAATACGCAGTTCGGATCGGACCCTGAGCAGTTCCGGGTACGACTCTCGGCGGTATTCAGCGGCATCATCGAGCACGCGGACCTGGCTGACCATTGCGAGTTCGAGGGTGCATGGGGTAGACGGGGCGCCCAGGTTGCCCGGGAAATGAACAAGCTGGCGATCGAGGTCACCACCGACTCGTATGCATTGCAGCAACTCGAGCCGGTGTATCGACAACGGTTAGCCGTTGAGCTCAATGAGCTTGAGCACCTGGTTGACGTCCTGGCGCACCAGGCGATACCGGCGGGGGGCGATCTGTATCGGTTGGAAACCTTTATGGAAGATGTCCGCGAGCGTAGCGAACAGCTGGCCCATGAGGATGGCGAGCTGAGCATGTTATTGGGCAAGATCGCTGATCTGGCTCAGCACCTCAAAGGTTTTGCGCAGTTGTATGCGAGCTTGATAAAAGCTGAAAAAGTCAACGTCAAAGGGATCACTGTCCGTCGTCACCGGCAGCTATCCAATTGCTTGATTACCGGGGCCCGCTCGGCGCTGCTGTTCCTGCTGGGATTTGCGTTCTGGTACGCAACCGATTGGACTTACGGCTTTTTGATGTGCATCGTTCCGATCGTGTTCAGCATCGTGCTGGGCAAGGCTCCGCACCCGGAGTTAATCCTCAAGAACATCGCCATCGGTTTCTTTGTCGCCATTCCCGTGGGGATGGTGGTCATGAGTGTGTTGGCTCAAGCGCCGAGCGCCGTCGAGCTGCTTCTGCTGACCAGTGGGGTGGTGCTGTTCTTTGGCTTCATGGGCTTATCCAGCCTGACCAGCTTTACGTATAGCCTGGGCTTCAATATCTCTTTCATGGTGTTCCTGCTGCCAGAAAGCATTCCGTCAGTAGACATCGGTTTTGCGATTGAGCGTTCTCTCAGCATGGGTCTGGGGACTATTGCCTTGGCATTTCTGTATATATGGCTGCCTAGAAAGCGGATTTTGAAAAACCCGGCTCGGGTCAGTGAAGTATTCGAGCACGACCTGGATCGCTTCCTCACCGATAGTTCGGTAGAGCGAACCTCTTCGGTGGTCCTTGCCGATCGCGTTGGTCTGATCATCGACAAGATGGTCTATCTCTCGATCTATGAAGCCCCTGAGAAGAAGCATCAGTTGATCGAGCAGGCTGGGCGGGTGATCTTTCTGATGAGTCAGGTCCGGCATGTCAGTGCATTCGTCGAGGCGAGCAATCTTTCGCCGTCCGGCACCAAGGCGCTGCCCCAATGGCGCGCCGAACTGCTGGCCAATTACAGAAACGATACTAATCGTGATGAGCATCCGTTGGTCACCGAGATCGACAATGGGGCGCTGACGTCGTCACCTGCGGTTGATGATTCCGGTGGCGCGCAACTATCAGGTTACTTGCTGTCCATGGATCGACTAACCCGTCGCGTGTTTACTCCGCACGCTTGATGCTGCATTTAGTGAGGTAGTGGATATGGATCGGTTTCAGGCCATGCAGACGTTCGCTCATGTGGTAGAACAAGGCAGCTTCAGCAAGGCATCGTTGGTGATAGGCGTGGCGACGCCGACCCTCTCGCGTCAGCTCCAGCAATTGGAAACTCATCTCGGGGTGGCGCTCCTCAATCGCACCACCCGTCAACTGAGCCTGACCCCTGCGTATTCTGATCGATGTCGAGTTGGCGGAGAAATCCCTGGCAGGCCCGCCCTTACGGCCTAACCCCCGACAACCGGGCAGGTGAAAAGACATCCGGGTGGAGTCCTGCTTTGCACAGCTCGTCCGGCGGGGCACCCTCCAAAAACACACCGGCTGCCCATGCAGAGAGCGCAGGGGACGTCAGGATGCCGCTGCCGCCTTGCCCGGCGAGCCAGAAGAAATTTTCGTCCTGCGGACTGAAACCTACGACCTGCCGTTTGTCTGGAGCGAAGCTGCGCAGTCCTGCCCATTTGTGGGTGATTTGGTTGATGGCCAGCGTCGTCGATTCCGAGAGAAAGTGTGCCGCATAGGCGATGTCCAGTTCCTCGGGCTGTGCGTCGCAAGCCTCGCTCGGGGTCGCGTCGGCGGGTGAGACCATGATCCGCCCGGATTCGGGTTTGAAGTAAAACGCCTCGCCGACTTCGTTGACGGCGGGCAGGGTGGAAAGGTCCATGCCTTTAGGACCGTCGACGGTAATTGCCGTGCGACGGTAAGGCACGATGCGCAACCGGTCGAGACCGGCCATCGCGGCGAAATCATCTGCCCAAGCGCCCGCGGCATTGACGATTTTTCGGCAAAGCACTTCGCCCACCGGGGTTTGCAAGTGATAGATACCACCTTCACGGTGAATCGAGGTGACCGGGCTTGCGAGCTGTATTTGCGCTCCGGCCCGGCGAGCCAACCGAAGGTAACCTTGCAGCAGGCTGTCGACCTCCATGTCCCAATTCATCGGGTCGTAGAAGGCAGCTTCGACATAGTCGGCCTTAAGGAACGGCACCATCGCCAAGGCGTCGTCTGGGTGCAGCATGCGCGACTCGGGTGATGTGGACAGTATCTGGCTGAAGGCAGACGCGACCAGATGTATCCGCTCGCGCGGCGCAATGACCAGGCTGCCACGCGCAATCAGCAGATCGATGTCGGCGAACCCGGCAGGCGGATTGATCAGAAAGTTATAGGAGCTTTCGGCAAGGGTACTGACCCATGGGCTTTGGAACTGGCTGGAAAACTCCGCAGCCGAGCGGCCCGTGGAGTGATAGCCGACCTGGTTTTCCCGTTCGAGCAGGATCAGCGAGCGTTGCCCCGCGACTCTGTAGGCGAAAGAGGCACCGGCAATGCCGCCACCGATGACGGCGACATCAAAAATCTGAGACATATCAAACTCCAGAGCACGGTGGTGTGACGCGGGTCATTTCGCGATCCAGGGGGTAAATCGGGCGCGGTATTTTGCTGAAGGGCAGACGTCCATAATCCAGTGTGCAGAGCGCACCGCTGTCGCAGACCACGACGCTGCTGGCAATCGGTTCAAAGGCTGCACGGAAATGCTGCATCGACTTCAGCGCCACCACACGTTTTTTTGCCGGGTCGATGCCAAAGGCACGAAACTGCTGGAGATCCAGCATTTGCAAGGCGGCGCTGGTCACCAGGATTTCAATGTCATCGACCAGCAGCACAGCACTCGGGCCGAAGCTCTGTTCCAAGCCACCAATCATCGGACCATCGCCGATGAAGTCACCGTTGCTGACCTGCAAGATGCGTCCGGTCACCGTCAGCGGTGTGCCACCGAAGCGGGGATCGCTCTTGCCGCCGACGGCTACCGTCACCGTGGCATCGACACCTTGTTCGCACAGAAGCGCGGCGATCGCTGGGTCGACCATCGGGCCGAAGCAGGCATCCTCGACGCCGGCAGCCAGCAGGGCACGTAACAGTTCAGTGGCATCGCCATAAGACCCGGCGCCAGGGTTGTCGGCATAGTCAGCGATGATCAGCGGGCCGTTTTGACGGGGGTAAGTACGGGCGATTTGCGCGACTTTGTCCACTGTGTGATAGGTGTTGATCACTTCGTCGCGGCGGTTCCAGATGTCATCTGCCAGGCTTTGGGCAAAGGCACGATGCAAACGATCATCGCCTTCATAGGTGACCAGCACCGTAGGTCCGACTTCGGCGATATCGGCCTCCGGGAATGCACCATTGATGCTGACGGCGAGGGCGCCTGGCTGTTCAGCCTCCCAGGCACGAGCCTTGGCGATGCGCTCGATCATCGGCCCGATATCGGTACGCCCACCGTTAGCTTCCTCGAGCATCGGCAGGTGAATGCGCAAGGTGCGCGGCTTGATTTCACCTTTCATGGTGCGCTGTAGCAGGTTACCTGCGTGGCAGGCAGTTTCCTTCAGGTCAATGTGCGGGTAAGTCTTATAGGAAACCAGAATCTGCGCCAGCTCGCACATACGCTTGGACACATTGGCATGCAGATCCATGGTCACGGCAATAGGCAGATCCGGACCGACCACGGCGCGCAATCGCGCCAGAATTTCTCCGTCGCCATCGTCGCTGTGCTCGGCAACCATGGCCCCATGCAGGCACAACAGAATGCCGTCGAAGGATTGTGCTTTGGCCGCCTCGACAATCAAGCCGACCAGGTACTCGAAAGCTTCGATCGTTACTGGCCCCGAAGGCTCGCTCCAGGCGCTGACCACATGCTGCATGTCCCAATCGAATTCGGCGGCGCAACTCAACGCACCCGCCAGGCCGGTATTGGATTTACCACGTTTCTTCAGCGCTTCCTCGCCCAGCATCAGGGTCTCGCGCCGGAACTCGGGCAGACCGGTCTTGTGGGTGCTGAAGGTGTTGGATTCGTGCATGAATTCGGCGGTGAGAACTTTGAATGACATTTAGAACTCCGGGACAAGGATCGTCGACTCATGAACGTGGCACGCCACGGCATGTTGGTCAGTCTGGGGGCGAAGAATGGGCAGGCTTTCACGGCAACGTGGTTGTACCAAAGGGCAGCGCCCGGCAAAGGCACAACCGAGCGGCTCATCGTAGCCACTCGGGATTTCGCCGGTAATCCGCACAATCTCGTGTCGCTGGTGCGGATCGGGCACCAGAACGCTTGCCATCAGTGCCTTGGTGTAGGGGTGGATCGGCGTAGCGCCGCGGGGGAGGACTTCAACTACTCGACCGAGGTACATCACCAGGGTGCGATCGCAGAAATACTGCACCAGCGCCAGGTCATGGGAGATGAAGACGTAGGTGAGGTCGAGCCGATCCCGCAAGTCCTGCAGCAGGCCAATGACTTGCGCCTGGATCGACACGTCGAGGGAGGCCGTCGATTCGTCGAGTACGATCAGCGATGGATCCAGCGCCAGTGCCCGGGCGATGCCCACCCGCTGTTTCTGTCCACCGGACATTTGATGTTGATAGCTGTCAGCCAGGTGAAGCGGCAGCGCGACCATAGTCAACAGCGCATCGACCTTGGCGCTGGCTTGTGCCGATGTCAGGGGAATGCCCTGTACCTGAAAGGGTTCAAGCAGCGTATCGCGCACCTTCTGTCGCGGGTCGATCGAGGAGTAGGGATCCTGGAACACCATCTGAAAATGCCGCCGAAGGGGTCGCAAGGCCCGTACCGTGAGGCTGGCGATATCGGTGCCGTCAAACAGCACCTCGCCGCAGGTGGGCGTCAAGAGCCGCATGATGAGACGGGCAAGGGTCGACTTCCCACAGCCCGATTCGCCGACAACGCCAAGGACCTCCCCACGTTGCACGTCGAAAGAGACATCACTGACGGCGCGAAAGTGGCGTCGCGGTTTGAGGAAGCCGCCGCCGCTGGTAAAGGTTCGTCCGACGCCGCGTACTGACATGATCGGTTTCATGGCAACTGTCCGGCGCTGTGCAGGAAACAGGATACGCTGCGTCCGGCCTCACTCGTCGGCAGGGGCATCGACTGGTGGCAGATCTCCATCACCTTGTTGCAGCGCGGATTGAAGCGACAACCCTGGGGCATGTTGCCGGCTGATGGCACCATTCCGGGAATTCCCGCCAAGCTTGCGGGGAGCATGTCCGGTCGAGGAATACAACCAATCAACGCGAGGGTGTAGGGGTGTTGCGGGTTGTCGAAAATGGTCGCCACCGAGCCGTATTCGATCACTTGCCCGCAGTACATGACGGCGACGCGGTCGCAGGCTTGGGCCACGACGCCCATATCATGGGTGATCAACACCAGGCCAAGGCCGCGTTCGCGAACGAGCTGGACCAGAAGCTGAATGATCTGGGCCTGGACGGTCACATCCAGCGCAGTGGTTGGTTCATCGGCAATCAGCAGATCGGGATCGCCGGCCAGAGCCATGGCGATTACGATTCGCTGGCGCATTCCGCCAGATAGTTGGTGTGGAAACAGGTCGTAGGCGAGCGCCGGATCGGGAATGCGCATGCGCTCCATCAGTTCGACCGAGCGAGCTTTCGCGGCGTGACGATCGAGGTGCAAATGCAGTTGCGACACCTGGTCGATTTGCCTGCCGACGCGAACCACGGGGTCGAGGGACGTCATGGGGTTTTGCGTGATGAGCGCGATCCGCCCGCCGCGTAACGCGCGATAGCCAGGTTCGTCCAGCGTGGTCAGCTCCGTACCGTCGAAACGGATACTGCCGGACTTGACCCGCCCACCTATCAGCGGCAATAGCCCCATGATGCTCATCGCGGTCATCGATTTGCCGGAGCCGGATTCGCCAACGAGTCCAAGGATTTCACCCTTGTCGAGGGTCAGGTCTACCCCGGACAAAGGCTCATAAGGGCCGAAACCGATCTTCAGATTTTCAATGGTCAATAGCATGGCTCAATGACTCCTCGCTTGTGCCTTGATATCCAAGGCATGCAGCACGCCCTCTCCAAAAAGGTTGATGCAAATCACGGAGAGGGCGATGAGTGCGCCGGGCCAGAGAATGACCCAGGGCGCGCTGAACAATTGCGCTGAGCCGGTGCTCATCATGCCGCCCCAGCTGGGTACCGGCGGTTGTACGCCCATGCCGAAAAAGCCAAGCGTCGCCTCAAGCAGGATCGCGTTACCGGTCGAGAGCATGGCGACGACGATCACCGGGGCCACCACGTTCGGTAGCAGTCGCCGCATGATGATGTGCGTTGACCCCGCGCCCAGGCTCAGGCTTGCCTCCACGAATGTCTGACGCTTCAGGCTTTTGATCTGGGTGCGGGTCAGACGGGTGAATTGCGCCAGGTAGGCGATGCTGATCGCCAGAACGGTACTGGACGAACCGGGGCCGATGATGGCCACGATCAACAACGCCAGGACAATTTCCGGGAAGCTCCAGGTCAGGTCGACGATAGACATCACGATGCGATCCAGGCGTCCGCCGACATAACCGCAAATGGCGCCGATCAGAATGCCGACGGTCACTGAAAGACTAATGGCGACCAGTGAAACGCTGAGTGAAGTCCTGGCGCCGAAAATGACCCGCGAGAGCACGTCCCGGCCGAATTCGTCAGTGCCGAACCAATGTGCGGCAGACGGTGCCTGGGCGGCGATGGAAAGGTTCTGCACGTCATAAGGGTACGGCGCCAGCCAGGGTGCGGCGCAGGCAATGAGGATCAGGATCAGCAGCGCAACGCCGGAGACCGCCGAACTGAACGTCGGCACCAACATCAAGATATTCCTGCGGACAGTAGAGGCAAGGGCGGTCATTGTGCGGAGTCCTCGCGTTGGCGCGGGTCCATCGCGGCTTGAAGCAGATCACCCAGCAACGTACCGAGCATGACGGCGATGGCCAGAAATAGCAGGCAGCCCTGTATCAGCGGATAGTCACGCTGCGCCAAGGCGCGGATCAGCAGCGAACCCAGCCCCGGCCGGGCAAATACATACTCCACCGTCACCGAGCCGCCGACGATCAGGCCGATGCGCAAGCTCAGAATCGTCACCACAGGAATGAGGGCGTGACGCAGGATGTGTCGTAGCTGAATCGTCCAGCGCGACAGCCCCTTGGCATGCAGCAGCATCACGAAGTCCTCGCGGGCAATTTCAATCATGGAGATACGGGTCACCCTGGCCACCAGCGCCATGCCGCCCAATCCAACGGTAATGACGGGCAGGATCAACGAGGTCCAGCTACGTGCGCCGGACACCGGTACCCAACCGAGTTCGACGGCAAACAACATGATCATCAACAGGCCAAGCCAGAAGGTGGGTACCGTCGAGCCGAGCAGCGACACGCCCATCAGGCCGTGATCGATCCAGCGATCCTGAAAAGAGGCGGCAATCGTTCCGGCCAGCAGGCCGGCGACTGCCGAGAACATCAATGCCCAGCCGCCGAGAGCCAGGCTATGGCCGAGATTGCTCATGATGAGATCGGCCACCGGGCGGCGCATGACAATGGCCGTACCCAGGTCGCCATGCACAATGTTGTTCAGCCACGTCAGGTACTGCTCGATCAGGCTGCGGTCCAGACCGTAGCGAGCGACGATTTCCGCGCGCTGATTGACCGAGGCGCCCACGCTCATCATGTTGTCGACCGGGTCTCCCGGCACCATGTGGACGATCAGAAAGACCACGCCAGAGACGACGAAGAACACCGGAATCATCGCCAGCAGCCTGCGAATGAAGTAATTCATCATGTCCGTCGTCTCTGGGTCGTCATGTTCTGATCCTTATTCCTTGATGGTGATATCAAGCACGCTCTGGGCGGTAAATTGCGGTCCATCGATTTTCCCCGGCAACACCAGACGTTCCTTGTCAAAGACCATGCTTTGTTCCGGCTCGTAGATCGGCGCGAAGGGGTATTGGCTGAGCACATATTCGTGATACGCAAGGAAATTGGCGGCCCGCTCCTCTTGGGTCCTCGAACCGGTCAGCGCCTTGGTCCGCAACTCCTCGGCTTTGGCGTCTTTCCACATCGAGACGTTGGGGTAGCCAAGGCGTTCAGCACTGAAGAACCAGTCGAGGATGTCTGCGTTGTTCCAGCCATAGCTGCGCACGGCCAGTTGCTGCGTGCCCTTCTTGTATTCGGCGCGAATTGAACTGGAATCGAACACAGAAATTTTTGCGTTGATGCCCACGGCTTTCAGCTGTGCCTGGATGACTTCTGTCAGGCGTTTGAACTCGGTGTCGCTTTGCGTCACCAGGGTCACGCTCAATGGCTTGCCATTTTTTACGCGGATGCCGTCAGGTCCCATCTTCCAGCCCGCCTCTTCGAGCAGGGTCTTGGCTTGTGCGGGGTCATAGGAAATGTTGAGCTTGGGATCGACCTTTGATTCCGGCAGTGAAGCAATCAGGAAGTTGTGCGCAGCACGTCCTTTGCCACCGAACAGGCTGTCGACAATCTCCTGCTGGTTGATGGCCAGGGCCGTGGCCTTACGCACATTGAGATCGGTAAAGGGTTCGACGGTGGTGTTGATCGGCATGTAGTAAATGCCGAAGCCGGACTGGCTTTTGATGGTCGCGTTATTCAGCGTCTTGTATTGCCCCAGGATGTCACTCGGTACATCGATGACCAGATCGACCCCGCCGGTTTTGAATTCGAGGAAGGCGGTCGAGGAATCGGCAATCTCACGCAAGGTCAGCTTATCTATCTTTGCCGGCCCTTTGTTCGCAGAAAGCGGGCCGCCCCACGTGTAACTGGGGTTACGAACCAGCACGGCCTCGGAGCCGATAGCAATACTTTCAAGCTTGTACGGGCCCGTGCCCACGGCGACTTTCACGCCATAGTCCGTGCCCTGCGCGTCATAGGCCTTGGGACTTGGAACACCCATGAATCCGCTCGACAGGTTGTAGAGGAGGTTGGTGTCGGGGTGCTTCATGACGAAATGGACGGTGTAGTCATCGACGACCTCGACCTTGTCGATGGCGCTGACCAGAAAGGCGTTCTCGGTCCCGGCAAATTTCGGGATCCACCACGCGATGGTCTGAGCGTTGAAGGGCTCGCCGTCATGGAAGGTGACGCCCTCGCGCAGGTGGAAGGTCCAGCTCATGCCATCTGCCGTGGTTTCCCAGCTTGTGGCCAAGTGGGGATGAAATTTCTGATTCGCGTCCTGGTCCACCAGACGGTCGTAGATCAGGCCGTCAACCAGCGTCACCAAGGAGCTGCGGATCGGGTCCAGAGAAGTCGCCCCCGCTTGCGATGACGGCAATACAAAGGTGGCCTCGGTGTCCGCCAGAGCTGCATTTGAGAGCAGTCCCGCTGCGCAGATGAAACTGAGAGCGAACAGTGGTCGGTAAAACTTGCCCTTGATGACATTCATGAGGTGCGCTCTCCATCGTTAATGCGTTGGTTGTTTGAACTCGTTGTCAATCTTCCTGCGGTGTTCCTACATATCCGGTGAACTTGTTGTAACAGGTAAAAATCTGCTTCAAGCGATCCTCGACGCAAGCGCCCAGTTGCGCGAATACGCCGTTGATCGCCAGTTGCACCAGTGAGACCAGTGGGCCCAGCGAGTCCAGAAAGTGATTGAGCTCGGTCGGTACGGCGAACACTTCGCTGGCCACCGATGGACCCCAATCGCAAAAGGTGTCAGTGATGATGGTCACCGGTATGCCGCGATCCCGCGCCGAGGTCGCCAACAACTGGCTTTGGCGTGAATAGCGGCGAGTGTCGATGATGACCAGCATGGTTTTGGAGGGGTCAGTGAGCAGCACGTCGACGAAATTGCCGGCGGCCAGATCGGCCAGGTGTACGCCGTCGCGTAGATATTGCAACTGATGCGCCAGGATCGCCGCGACCCCTCGTTCCGTCTGGAATCCCGCACAGTAGACGTTTTCTCGAGTTGTCAGGCGTTTGACGAAACGCTCGAATTCCGGACTTTGAGCGATCTCGTAAACACGCACCATGGTGCTGATTTCAAACTCCAGGCTGGCAGCAAGCAGGTCGTTTCCCGACTGGGCGCGTGCCGCGAACTCCCGCAGCCGATCACCGACCAACCAAGGACTGTCGCCAATATTGCTTTTCAGCTCGGCTTTCAGTTCTTTGAAATGGGTATAGCCGATAGCGCGACAGAATCGGCCCACCGACATTTCACCGACACCGACCTTGCTGGCGATGCTGGCGGCGGTCTCGAAGGGCAACTCGTTCAAATTGGCCAGCATGTAGTTGGCGATAACGCGCCCGGAGGCGGTTGATCCTTCGAGGCTATCGAGCAGGCGCTGCTTCACGGTCGTCATTGAAAAACCCAGAAATGATATATTTCTATCTTTTGGTTGGTTAGTAATATTTTTATAACATGTATCGGTCGATAGCAGTCAACTATTTGGGCAATAGATTCGTGGGGGGGCGTAGGAGGGGGGGTGAAAGGATTCGGAGTTTGCGTCCATGGGACTTCGATGGCTATGCCGGTGTTGGTGCTGATCGAAAACGGACCCACCTGTGAGCTAGCGACAACGTTGGCATTGCTTCGCACCCGCTTTGGCACAAGCAGCGACGGGTATTAGAGCAAGGTTGTTGTGCCAAAAAACCGCTAAAACAGCGTCAAGGTCATTTTTTGGCTTTGCGACATCTTTGGCGCTGAAAAGTGAGCTAAATCATTGTAGTAAAAGAAAATACTCTGCGGAAAACACGACGTCCTTTTGTGCCAAATGTTCCGCCAACTCACAGTCCCTCAGATCCGCGCATCCAGCCATCCTTCAGTCATCTGCGGTTCACACGCCAGCAAATGCTCGGTATAGGCTGGATGAGGCGGGTTGAGCACCTGTTCGCGGGTGCCTTGTTCCACCACCTGGCCTTGGTGCATTACCACAATGCGGTCGGCAATCGCGCGCACGGTCGCAATGTCGTGGGTGATAAACAGGTACGACACCCCCAGTTCCTTCTGTAGGCGCAACAGCAGGTTGATGATGCCCTGCTGGATCAGCTTGTCCAATGCCGAGGTCACTTCGTCGCAGATGATCAGGCGTGGCTCGGCCGCCAGGGCACGGGCAATCGCCACGCGCTGCTTTTGTCCGCCCGAGAGTTCGCCGGGCAGGCGCGAGAGGTGATCGGGGCTCAGCTCGATCATCTCCATCAGTTCGCGCAGACGCTGCTGCAGCGCTGCCCCGCCCAGGGCGTGATAAAACGCCAATGGCCGCCCGAGCAATTCACGCACGGTCTGTTTCGGGTTCAGGGCAGTGTCGGCGCTTTGGTAAACCAACTGGATCTGCCGCAATTGCTCCAGCGGCCGTTCAGCGTAACGCGCTGTCAAGGGGTGCCCGGCAAACTGCACCGTCCCGCCGCTCACCGCCAGTAAGCCGGTGATGCAGCGGGCGAGTGTGGATTTTCCTGAGCCAGACTCGCCGATGATTGCGGTGGTGCGACCCTGGGGCACATCAATGTTTATGTCGTCGAGCACCTTCACGTGTCCGTAGTGAGCGCTGAGTCGTTCGATGCGCAAGATCTGGGAGCTTGCCTCAGGCTCCACTGCCTTGGTCAACTGGCGCACCGCCCACAGGCTGCGCGTGTAAGCCTGGGTCGGGGCTTCAAGCATTTGCCGGGTGGGCGCCTGTTCCACCAGTTTGCCGCGCTTGAGTACCATGATGCGTTGGGCCATTTGCGCCACCACAGCCAGATCATGGGTGATGTACAGAGCGGCACTCCCAGACTGCGCAATAGCGTTGCGGATTGCCGTCAGCACGTCGACCTGGGTGGTGACGTCGAGCGCAGTGGTCGGTTCGTCGAAGATGATCAGATCGGGTTTGCAGATCATCGCCATGGCGGTCATCGCTCGCTGCAACTGACCGCCGGAGGCCTGGTGCGGATAGCGCTCACCGAAGTGATCCGGGTCAGGCAGACTGAGTTGGCTGTATAGCTGCCGTGCGGTGGCTTCGGCTTCGTCACGGGGTATGCCGTGCAGCAGGGCGCTTTCGATGGTCTGGTCGAGCAGGCGCCGTGCCGGGTTGAAAGCAGCGGCGGCGCTTTGCGCGACATAGGCGATACGTCGCCCGCGCAGTTGCTGGCAGTGCTTGTCGCCGGCCTTGATCAGATCGACACCGTCGAACCAGACCTCGCCTGTACGCACCCGGCAGCCGGCGCGGGTAAATCCGGCGGCGGCCAGGCCCAGGCTGGATTTGCCGGCGCCGGACTCGCCTATCAGGCCCAGTACCTCGCCACGCGCCAGAGTCAGGTCGATTTCCTGCACGATGGGCTGCCAGTCGTTACCGTTACGTGCGTCCAGGGTCAGGTTGCAGATGCGCAGCAGCTCGGTGCTCATGGTCGGTGCTCGTCGGTCGGGTCGAGGAAATGGTCGACCACCACGTTCACCGCCAGGGTCAGCAGGGCGATGGCACCGGCCGGAATCAGCGGAGTGATGTCGCCGTAGCTGATGAAGGTCGCGCCTTCGCGCACCATGGTGCCCCAGTCGGCAGAGGGCGGCTGGATGCCCAGACCCAGGAATGACAGGGCCGAGATGGTAAGGAAGGCAAAACAGAAGCGCAGGCCGAACTCGGCGATCAGGGCCGGCAGGATATTGGGGAGGATCTCACGGCGCAGTATCCATGCTGTGCCTTCACCGCGCAGCCGTGCGGCCTCGACAAAATCCATCACCACCACGTTGCGTGCAGTGGTGCGTGCCAGCCTGTAGATTTGCGTGGCGTTGATCACGGCGATGATCAGCACGATATTGGGAATCGACGGACCCAGCGCCGCCAGCAGAATCAGGGCCAGAATCAGTTGCGGTATCGCCATCAAGGTTTCGATGGCGGCGGACAGCAGGTTATCTATCCAGCCGCCACGAATCGCGGCGAACACGCCCAGGCTGGCACCGGCGGCAAACGCCAGCAGGGTGGTGAGCACCGCGATGCCCACCGAGTTGCGTGTGCCGTAGATCAGGCGGCTGAGCACGTCGCGACCGATCTGGTCGGTACCCAGCCAGAACTCGCTGCTCCAGGGAGCATACGGTTGGTCGCTGATGACGTCTGCTTCGCCGTGGGGCGCAAGCCAGGGCGCCAACAACGCCACCAGCAGGTAGCCGATAACGATCGCCGCACACAGGTAGACCATCCAGGGTTTGCGCTTCAAGCGCTGCCAGCGACTGACCGTCACACGTTCGAGCGGGGCCGTATAAAGTACCGTCATGGGTGGGATCTCGTCTGTCATCGCGGGTGCAGCAACCGTGGGTTGGTGGTGATGGCAACGATGTCGGCCACCAGGTTGAGGGCGATGTAGGTGGCGGCGAAGATCAGCGCGCAGGCCTGTACCACTGGAATGTCTCGCGAGCGTACTGCGTCGACCATGGTCTGACCGACACCGGGGTAGACGAACACCACTTCCACGACGACCACGCCGACCACCAGATAAGCGAGGTTGAAGGCCACCACCGCGCTGATCGGCGCCCAGGCATTGGGTAGGGCATGGCGCAGAATGATCCTCCATGGGGCAATTCCCTTGAGCGTGGCCATCTCTATATAGGGGCTGGTCAGCAGGCTGACGATGGCTGAGCGGGTCATGCGCATCATGTGCGCGACAATGCCCAGAGTCAGGGTCAGCACCGGGAGCGCAAGGTGCAAGGCGATGTCGCCGACGCTCATGCCGGGGGTAATGCGAGCCAGTGAGTAAAACCACGGCAGCTTGACCGCAAACAAAAGCATCAGCGTGTAGGCCACGAAGAACTCTGGAAACGAAATACTCACCAGCGTCGTCAGGTTGCACAACCGGTCGAGCCAGCTGTTACGCTTGATTGCGGCAAGAATACCGAGCAGCAGCGCCAGCGGAACCGCCACCAGTGCGGTGATGCCGGCCAACAACAGGGTGTTTTTCAGGCGGGGTGCGACGATGCCCATGACTGGACGCGGCTCACCGGCGCGGGAAGTGAACGATAGGCCGAAGTCGCCGGTCAGCGCGCCGCCCACCCAGTGCAGGTAACGTTCGCTGTACGGTTGGTCCAAGCCCAGTTGGCGTTGGAGGGCCGCCACCGTTTCAGGGGTGGCGGAACGGCCGAGGGTAGCCTTAGCGAAGTCGCCGGGCAGCAGCAATACCGCTGAAAACACCAGCAACGATACCGCCGCCAGCGTTGCCAGGCCCATGCCCAGGCGTTGCACAGTGGTTCGCAATACCGGGTTTGAAAGCGCACTGTCCATGGTTATTTCCCGAGTTTTGCCAGCCGCACGGCCCCATGCCGTGCAGGGTGTCAGTACAGGGTGCGCAGTCGACTCAGGCCATCCACCAGCGCTCGGCCATGCGGAAGTTGTCGCACTGCAACATATTGCCCAGCGGGCCATGGGCGATCTTGTCCGACACGGCGTCGATGAATTGTGCGTACACCATCACAATGGCCCCGCCATCGTCATGCAAGATTTGCTGCATCTGCGCGTAAATGGCCTGGCGTTTTACCGGATCGGACTCGCCGCGGCCTTGTACCAGTAACTGGTCAAAAGTCGGATTGGCCCAGCCAGTGTCGTTCCATGGGCCGTTGCTGGCATAGGACGTGGTGAACATGGCGTCCAGGGTCGGTTTACCCAGCCAGTCGCAGGCGACAAACGGCTTGTGCTGCCAGATTTTGTCCCAGTAGCTGTCATCTGCCTCGCGGATCACATTGATGGTGATGCCAGCCTTGGCCGCCGAGTCCTTGTACAACAGCGCGGCATCGACAGCGCCGGGGAAAGCGGTATCGGCGACCGATAGATCCACTTCAATGCTGTCCAGGCCCGCCTGTTTGAGCAGGGCGCGAGCTTTATCCGGGTTGTAAGTGTGCAGCGGTTTGGGTTGTGTGGCGAACTTGATCTGCGGTGCGATGGGGTTGTCGTCAGCGATTTTGGCGTTGCCCAGGAAAACCTTCTTGAGAATGGCCTCACGGTCCATGGCGTACTTCATGGCCAGGCGCACCTCAGGCTTATCGAAGGGCGCGACTTTGGCGTTCATGTCGAAGCTGAAGTGCCGCACGCCAGCGGTGCGTAAAACGTGAACTTTGGGGTTGCGTTCCAGCATGGCCAGGGTCTTGATATCGGCGTCAACCATGTAGTCGACTTCGCCCGTAACCAGGGCATTGGTGCGCGCCGCCACGTCGGCAATGCTGACGAACTCAACTGAATCGAACCAGGGTAGGCCTTTCTTGAAGTAGTGCGGGTTGCGCTTCATTTTTAGCACGGTGCCTGGCTGAAAGCTTTCGACCATGTACGGACCGGTGGCGACGCCCTTTTGCCAGTCCAGGCTGCCGTCAGCGTTGGCCGGCATGATCGCCAGGTGGTTATCGGACACGGTGTACGGGAAGTCGGCGTTGCCACCACTGAGGGTAAACACCACATCGTGCTCGCCCTTGGCGCTGATGTCGGTGAGGGTATCGAGTGAGGCTTTGACCCCGGAGGTGGAGTCCTTGCTCATGTGGTGACGATACGAGGCAATCACATCATTGGGGGTGACCGGGCGGCCGTCATGGAACACCAGGCCCGGGCGAAGGGTGAAGGTCCACACCGTCAGGTCGCCATTGGCCTGATAGCTCTCGGCGAGTGCCGCCACGATCGAACCGTCGACCGCCAGTTCCGTCAGGCCATTGGTGAGGGTGCCGCCAAATGCAGCCTGAGCAAAAGAGGTCAACCAGCCAGCAGGGTCGTAGCTATCGCTGGGTGCGCCGTCGTTGATGGCGAAGCGGGCGTGGCCGCCAGCCTTGGGCGTCGCGGGGGCAGCGAACGCCATGCCCGGTTGTAATGCTGAAGCCATGGCGGCACTGGCACCCAGAACCGTGGCCACTTCCAGAAAGCGTCGGCGTGAAAAACCGTTGCAGGTGTCATCTGGGTCTTTGCTGTGCGTCATCTGATCATCCCCGAAAAAAATGCATGGCTGTTTTCTCGAACCCCTGACGCAGCTGACCTGCGTGCCACCCAAGCTATTCGTCGTTGATTGATTAGTCAACCACTTGATATTGATTGTCCAGTCAGTCTATCTTCTCTGGCACATGGCAACTGGGGCTGCTGACGGCCCACTACAATGCTGGGGGAAATAGATTGGTTAAAGTCACTGCAAAGCCTGCCAACAAATCCGATCAGGTCGCTGAGCGCCAGGAGCAATTGCTCGCGGCGACAGTCACGGTCATCGCTCGCAAGGGCCTGTCGGGTATCACCATGAATGACATCGCCGTAGAAGCGGGTTGCAGCTACGGCGTGGTCGCGTTCCATTTCAAGAGTAAGGAGCGCCTGCTGCTGGCGGCGCTCGATATGCTGGTCAAGGAATACGAAGTGCTCTGGGACAAGATTCTGGCACCCAATACTGCCACCGTGGCCGAACGCCTGCGGTTGGTCATCGACCTGGACTTTGACAAGCGCATCGCCAAACCCAAAAACGTCGCCGTGTGGATGGCCTTCTGGGCCGAGACCTCGCGGGTATCGGCTTATCGGGCACGTTGCGGTGAGCTCAAGCGGCGCTCGCTGGCCTCCATAACTGAACTGGTTGAGGCGCTGGCCGTTGATAGACAACTGGACCTGCCGGCTGCGCAAATCGCTTTTGGCCTGTATGCCCTGAGCGACGGCTGCTGGACGTTCAACCATGTCACCGGCGAGACGGGACCTGCCCAGCGAGAGGCGTCGCGCAGGCTTTGCTACGCCTACATGTCCGGTTTTTTTCCTGACGAATTCTCATTGCCCGCGCCCTAGATGCGCCCTGATCGTTCTGCCCTTAAAGGAGTTTCGCCATGTCTGAACGCCTCAATCTCCCGCTTGACGCCACTCAACTGCGTCAGGCCGCTCGCCAACATCTGCTGGTGCCCGCCGAAGACATGACCGAGCTGGGTCGGAGCACCCGGCCTTTGCTGATGAAGGGTGAGGGCGTCTACGTGTTCGACGCTCAGGGCCACAAGCTGATCGACGGCCCGGCTGGCATGTGGTGTACGCAGATCGGCTACCAGCGCAAGGAAATCGCTGACGCCCTGGCGCAGCAGGCGATGCAGTTGTGCTACAACACGCCCTGGTACTCTATGAACGGCCCCTCGGCAGAGCTTGCCCAGCGTATCGCCGAAGTGGCGCCGGGCGATCTGAACCGGGTGTTCTTTACCACCGGCGGCTCGACGGCGGTGGATTCGGCGCTGCGCTTCGTGCAGTTCTACAACAATGTGCTGGGCCGGCCGAACAAGAAGGGCATTCTGTGCCGCATCGACGGCTACCATGGCAGCACGCATCTGACTGCTGCTTGCTCGGGGCGCGCCGGTAATCGACCGAATTTTGACCTGGCACTGCCGGAGCTTTCGTTTCTCAGCGCGCCGAACCTCTATCGCCAGCCGGCGGGCACCTCTGAGGCCCAATTTCTCGAGCAGTTACTGGCTGAGTTCGAAGACCGCCTTGCGTCCATTGGCGTGGACAATATCGGCGCTTTCATTGCCGAGCCGGTGCTGGCCTCGGGCGGCATCCTGATCCCGCCCAAGGGCTACCACCGTCGCATTCTGGATATCTGCCGGCGTCACGACATCCTCTACATCAGTGATGAGGTGGTCACCGGCTTCGGTCGTTGCGGGCACTGGTTCGCCTCGCAAGAGTTGTTCGACATCACCCCGGATATCATCACCTTCGCCAAAGGCGTCACCTCCGGCTATGTGCCGTTGGGGGGCTTTGTGATTAGCGACGCAGTGCTTGATCGTGTGAGTGGCGACAATGCTAACGGCAGTTGCTACAGCAACGGCTATACCTTCAGCGGGCACCCGGTCAGCTGCGCGGCAGCACTGGCCAACATGCAGGTGTTCGACGACGACCATCTGCTGGAACATGTCCGGGACATCATTCCGTATTTTCAGGAACGCCTGCAGAGCCTGGCCGGCTTGCCGCTGGTGGGTGATGTGCGCAGCATCGGCCTGCTCGGCTGCATCGAGTGCGCTGCGGGCGAAACCACGCCGGCGGCCACGGAACTGGACCTCGAGATCGCCCAGTACGTCGACCGCCAATGCTATGAACTGGGTCTGATCGTGCGGCCCATTGGCAGCATGTGCGTGCTGTCGCCGCCGCTGATTATCACCCGCGAGCAGATCGATAGCATGATCGAGATCCTGCGCGCAAGCTTGCTGCACGCTGCCGAAAAATACGCCCGCTAATCGCCACGAGGTGGTCGATGTCCAGTTCGCCGTTGATTGTTCCGGGCCGCAAGCAGGACCCCTTGCTCGCGCCTTTGCAACTCAAGCACTTGACTCTGCGCAACCGCATCATGAGCACCAGCCACGCGCCCTTTCTGGAGGAGGGCGGGTTGCCGCTGGAGCGTTACCAGCGCTATCACGAGGAAAAGGCCAAAGGCGGCATCGCACTGACTATGTTCGGTGGTTCGTCAATGGTAGATGCCGACTCCAGTTGGGGGGGCAGCGGACAGCTGGACTTGTCCAACGATGGGATTATTGCGCCATTCCAGCAGTTTTCCGAGCGTATCCATCGGCATGGCGCCGCGTTGATGTGCCAGATTTCTCACTTGGGGCGGCGGGCCGATGCCACGTCGTATAACTGGTTGCCCAGCATTGCACCATCGCGCTCCCGGGAGACCCAGCACCGGGCGTTTTCCCGTGAAATGGACGAGCACGACATCCGGCGCATCGTCAAGGCATACGGGGCTGCTGCAAAGCGTTGCCTGGAGGGCGGTCTGGATGGGTTGGAAACCCTGACCGGCGGGCACCTGCTGGGACAGTTTTTTTCGCCGCGTACCAATCAGCGCCATGACCGTTTCGGCGGTTCGTTGGAGAACCGTGCGCGCTTCGGGCTGATGGTCTACGAGGAAATTCGCCGACAGGTCGGCGAGAAGATGATCGTCGGCATCCGCTTTGTCATCGATGAAGGTATCGACGATGGCCTCGGTTTTGAAGAAGGCATAGCCTTGGCCCAACTGTTCCAGCGTGAAGGGCTGGTGGACTATTTCAACTGCATCTTCGGGCGCATGGACACCGTCATCGCCCTCGCCGAACAGAACATGCCGGGCATGGCTTCGCCCAGCGCGCCGTTCCTGCACAACGTTGGCGCGTTTCGTCGCGAGGTCTGCCTGCCGGTGTTCCATGCCGCGCGCATTGCCGACCTGGCAACGGCGCGTTACGCCATCGGTGAGGGGTTGCTGGACATGGTTGCCATGACCCGCGCGCACATGGCCGACCCGCAACTGGTCAACAAACTGATGCGCGGTGAAGAGGCCAATATCCGCCCCTGCGTGGGCGCTTCGTACTGCATGTACAAGAAGGTCAACTGCATCCACAACCCGGCTTCAGGGCGCGAGACGCAGTTGCCTCAGGTGATCGAGCGGTCCCCACAGCCATCGCGCAAAGTTCTGGTGATAGGCGCCGGGCCAGCGGGACTTGAGGCCGCACGGGTGGCGGCCGAACGTGGACATCGAGTGCTGGTGCTGGAAGCCGGTAGCCGGGCGGGCGGGCAACTGCTATTGGCGGTTCGGGCTACCTGGCGGCGTGATCTGATCGGCATCGTCGACTGGCGTGTGTCTGAATTGCAACGCCTGGGTGTAGAGGTGCGCTATGACGTCTATGCCGGCGTCGAAGAGGTCGTGGCCGAATCGCCCGAGGTCGTGATTGTCGCCACCGGTGGACTACCGGATCTTGACTGGCTGGAAGGTGCTGAACACTGTCTCAGCATTTGGGACGTGCTGGCGGGCACGGCACCGGTCAGCGGGCATTATCTGTTGTACGACGGCAGCGGCCGCCATGAAGGCGTGTCAACGGCGCTGCACCTTGCCGAGCAAGGCGCGCAGGTATCACTGGTGGGAATCGACGAAAGTCTGGCGATGGAAATGGAGTATTCGTCCCGGGCGATCTATCGCAAGCAATATGCCCAGCACGGCATCGACGTGACAGGTGATCACCATCTGATCCGAGTCAGCCGTCATGCCGAAGGTGGCCTGATGGCAACGTTTCGTCATGAGTTGACGGGCACATTACTTGAGCGGCGCGCCGACAAGGTGGTGGTGGAACGGGGTACCGCCCCACTGGACGAAGTGTTTGAAGGGCTTCGGGGAATGTCCTGCAACGATGGGGTGTTGGAGATTCCTCAATTTCTGCAACTTAAGCCGCAGCCTATGGGGGGGCGCGACGGGTTTGCGCTGTACCGTATCGGCGATGCACTGAGCAGTCGTAATGTGCATGCCGCCATGCTTGATGCGATGCGTCTGGGGTTGGTCTTATGAGTGAAGCGAGTACGCTGCTGTGGATCGATGCGCAGCGGGTCCACCGTCTGCTGGACTATCGCCGCCTGGTGCAGGCGCTGCGCGAGGCGCATCTGCAGCCTATGCCGATCAGTGAAGACGTCTGCATGGATGAACCGGGTGCCGGGCGCGGTAATAATTTTTTGCTGCTGCCGGCCTGGAGTGGGCAGCACATGATGGGGGTCAAGCTGCTCTCGGTGTTCCCGGACAACGTTCGGGCTCGGGTGCCGTTGCCCACGGTGCAAGGCATTTACGCTGCCTTCGACGGGCGCACCGGTACGCCCTTGTTCATTGCCGACGGTGCCGCGCTGACGTTGCGCAAGACCGCCGCCGACTCGGCACTGGGGCTGGAGCTGCTGGCGCCTATCAACGTCTCGACGCTACTGATGATCGGCGCAGGTGACATGGCCGGACCCTTGGTCGAGGCCTTCATCCAAATACGGCCGTCACTGACGCGGGTCTTGCTGTGGAACCGCACGATGCGGCGCGCCGAAGCACTGGCGGCGCGCCTACAGGCGTCCGGTATCGACTGCCAGGTGGTCACTGACCTGGATCAAGCCCTACCGTTAGCTGATGTGGTCTGCAGTGCGACCATGAGCCAGCAACCGCTGATCAAGGGCGCGTTGCTCAAGGCCGGCGCCCATGTCAGTCTGGTTGGCAGTTGGCAGGAAGATATGCGCGAGGCTGACGACGCGACGATTGCACGGGCGCAGATTTATGTCGATTCGCGCGAGGTCAGCCGGCACAGTGGTGACCTGTTGCAACCGGTTGTCAGCGGTTTGATCAGTTGGGCCGATGTGCGTGCCGATCTGTTCGAGTTGTGTCAAGGGTATGAAATACCTACCCTTGAGGCAGGGCAGGTGACGCTGTTCAAGAATGCTGGTGGGGCGCATCTGGATCTGTTCGCCGCGCAGTTTCTGGCGACTGAGGTGGGTGTGGAGTGGGCCTCATAAGTCCACATTGATCCAGGAGTTCTGACAAGTCCCTGATCGGTTTGCTTCACGCTTCAGTTGCCTGAAATAATCCCAGAAATAGGTGGCTACCTTCCATCAATGGCCCGGTGACACTGTCCATCTTCCAGCACTTCCTAAGGATGATCCATACGGATCTTTGAATCCGTATCGCGATTCCTTGAAGGCCATCGATGATCAAGCTCAATCAACGATGGCCTTGCATGCAGTGAATAGTTTACGCAGAGGGAGGGCGGCGCTTAATCTTCCAGTGCGCGAACTCGCTCCTGACGATGTTCAGCCTTGGGTTCTGCGGTGCTCAGCAAGGTGAAATCGAACTCGATTTCGGCAAAGCGCCCCGTGATGCCATGAGCGTGTGCCTTTTCGTGGTCGTCGAAAAAGTTGATCTCAACGATCAGCTCATCTCGGGTGGCGTAGGCGAAATCATCGTGCAGGTATTTGTCGCCCGCCAGGTTGATCTGAGTAGTCAGATGCCGATGACCCGGCGCCGATATGAAGAAGTGAATATGGGCTGGTCGTTGGCCGTGTCGACCCAACTGGTCGAGCAAGTGCTGAGTCGGGCCATCTGGTGGGCAGCCGTAGCCTGATGGAACGATGCTGCGGAAACGATAACGACCTTCAGCATCAGTCTCGATGCGCCGACGCAGGTTGAATTCCGACTGCGATGCATCGAAGTAGGAGTAGGTGCCACCTGTGTTGGCATGCCAGACGTCGACGATCGCGCCTGAAAGTGGCCGGCCATCGGTATCCAGAACCTGACCTTGCATGAACAGCACGGTGCCATCGTCCACGCCGTCGTCCAGGCGCGCTTCATGCTTGCTTAATGGCGCACCTGCCACGTACAACGGCCCTTCGATGGTCCGTGGTGTGCCGCCAGCCAAACCGGCTGCTTCGTCTTCAGCGTCCATCAACAGATCCAGATAGTGTTCCAGGCCAAGGCCGGCTACCAACAATCCGGCTTCCTGACGATTGCCCAATTCGTTGAAATAATTGACCGCTTTCCAGAACTCTTCGGGGCTGATCTGCAGATCTTCGATAATCTTGATCGAGTCGGTCAGCACGCGATGGACCACGGTCTTCATTCGTTGACTGCCTTGATCGTTGTCAAAGCCGCTGGCCTGCTCAAAGAATTTCTGTACTTCGGCACTCTGGGATATGCGTACATTCATGGCTTTGTCCTCATCTTGTTTTTATAAAATTCGCTCAGCATCGGGTCGTGCTGGCTCTGATTTAGCGGTCGTCGTCATGTACCGAAGAGGGATGACGACACAGCGCCATGATTTCGATGTCCATGAACGGGTAGAGTGGTAATTGCATCAGGGTGTCGTGCAAGGTCTGGGCGTCAGCCACATCGAAAATACTGACGTTGGCGTACCGACCGGCAATCCGCCACAGGTGGCGCCAGGTACCTTCGCGTTGCAGGCGCTGGGCCAGTTCCTTTTCATCGGCTTTCAAACGAGCAGCCTGATCGGCAGGCATGTCGTGAGGCAGTTTTACAGTCATATGCACATGGAACAGCATTGATCTAATCTCCTGTCGATGCGTGGGCAGTGGGGGGACTCATATCTTTAGCGGCGTTGGAAACGCTTGACACGCTCATCATCGAGTTCCACACCAAGGCCGGGTGTGTTTGGAATCAACAATTGAAAGTCTCGATAGATCAGCGGCTCGGTGAGGATGTCGTCTGTCAGCAGCAGTGGGCCAAACAGTTCGGTATGCCACTCGATTCGGCCCAACGTTGCAAAGGCATGAGCCGAGGCCAAAGTACCGATACCGCCCTCAAGCATGGTCCCGCCATACAGGCCTATCCCTGCCGCTTCGGCGATGGCCGCTGTGCGAAGCACGGCCCGTGGTCCGCCGTTTTTGGCAATCTTGAGCGCGAAAACGTGAGCCGCTCCTGCTCGGGCCAAGGCAAAACTGTCTTCGACGCTTTCAATGGCTTCGTCGGCCATGATCGGCACCGGACTGCGGGCGCTGACTCGGGCCTGGGCCTCACGATCCTGGCGGGGAATCGGCTGCTCGATCAGGTCGACGCCAGCATCGCCCAGCATCTGGCAGCCACGTATTGCGGTGGCTTCGCTCCAGGCCTGATTGAGATCGACTCGCACGCTGGCACGGTCGCCTAGAGCGCGCTTGATCGCTGCGACGTGGGCGATGTCCTTGGCGGGTTCGCCCGCACCGATCTTGAGTTTGAAAATCCGATGGCGGCGTATATCGAGCATGTGCTCGGCTTCTTCAATGTCTTTCTCGGTATTGCCGCTGGCCAGTGTCCAGGCCACTTCAAGACCGTCCCGCATGCGGCCACCGAGCAGCTGCGTAATGGGTAATCCCAGGCGTTTACCTTGAGCATCCAACAGCGCTGTCTCGACAGCGGATTTGGCGAAGGTATTGCCACGCACCACTTTCTCGATTCTCAGCATGGCGGCGTTGATGTTGCGAGCGTCCTGGCCTACCAGCAGCGGCGAAAAATACGCGTCGATATTGGTCTTGATGCTTTCCGGGCTTTCGTTTCCATAGGAGAGGCCTCCGATGGTGGTCGCTTCACCCAGACCTTCGATTCCATCACTGCAACGCAGTCGAAGGATCACAAGTGTCTGGTTCTGCATGGTGTGCATGGCCAGCTTGTGCGCACGGATGGTGGGCAAATCAACGATGAAGGTTTCGAGGCTGGTGATACTGATCATTGGGAGATCCTGATCGAGGGTGTATGGAACAAGTCCATATCCCTAGGGTTTTTATTTGTCTGAGACAAAGGTTGCACCCCGATAAGCCTGGGGTCCAATATTGAATGGGTCTGGTTTGATACCTGGGAGGTATCATGGAGTTACGTCACCTGCGTTACTTTCGCGTCGTCGCGCAAACCTTGAACTTCACCCGAGCCGCCGAGCAACTGCATCTGGCGCAGCCACCCTTGAGCCGCCAGATTCAGCAACTGGAAGAGGAGCTGGGAGTCGCACTGCTTGAACGAAGCCGTCCGTTGCGCCTGACCGAGGCAGGCAGGTTTTTCTATGAGCACTCGGTGCAATTGCTGGAGCAGTTGGATCGAGTCTGTGACGACACGCGGCGTATCGATAACGGGCAGAGGCGCTGGCTCGGCATCGGCTTCGCGCCCTCAACCCTTTACGGCGCTCTGCCGGAACTGATCAGACGCCTGCGCAGCGACGGCGGGATTGAGCTGGGGCTGTCGGAGATGGTCACCTTGCAGCAGGTCGAAGCGCTGAAAAACGGACGCATCGATATTGGCTTTGGGCGCATTTACATCGATGACCCGGCGGTGGTGCAAAAAGTGATTCGCCAAGACCCACTGGTCGCGGCGTTGCCGGCTGGGCACCACCTATTGGGCGCGCCGGTCAGTCTTGCGCAACTGGCCCAAGAGCCTTTCGTACTTTATCCAGGCAATGTTCGCCCCAGTTACGCTGATCATGTGCTGAAACTATTCACCCGCCAGGACCTGAAAATTCGTGTGGTTCAGATGACCAATGAGTTGCAGACCGCAATTGGCCTGGTCGCTGCTGGCATCGGCATCACCCTCGTTCCTGCCTCTGTGCAACGTTTGCATCGTGACGATATCGGCTTCACGCCTTTATTGGATCCGCTGGCGACATCGCCAATTATTGTCAGTTACAGGGCAGGGGATGAGTCGGCGTTATTGCAGCAATGCTTGCGATGGATTGCCGAGTTAGGGGCATCGCAGCCTGCTTGATGTCAGCATCCCGATCAGCGTCGTTTGCGACCCTCCTTCACTTAACGTCGTTTGAATCTGCATAAAACGGATACAGGTCTGCGCGAACGGATATTGCCGAGATTGCGATCTCGTGACACTTGAGCTGCCAAATCCCGCAAAAGAACGACTACATCACCCTGCAGATGGGCCGCCAGCCGGTATTCATTACGCGCAACAAGGACGGTGTGCTTAACGCGTTTCTCAACGCCTGCAGCCACCGTGGTGCAATGCTTTGCCGGCATAAGCGCGGCAATAAAGCCTCGTACACATGCCCATTTCACGGCTGGATCCAAGTTGCAATGTCAGGAACATCACCGAGCTGGCTCTGGATTATGGTTTTGTCCATCTGGGGCGCTTCGCCGAACACTATCGCAAGCAGTTCGCCGAGCTTCCCTCGGATACGCTCAGACGCCGCCGTCCGTTGGCGCTTGCTCACTAAGGCTGATTACTGCAGCAGGCTCGTATCGATTAGCGATTCCTGTTTGCGCAGTGCTTGGTAAAGGGTGTTTCGCCACGGATCAGAACTCCTCGTAGAACGCCGGGTTTTGATTCTTGGTGCGGCCATTCGGATCGGCCAGTTGAGCGATGATGGCCATGTCATCTGCAGTCAGGGCAAAGTCAAAGATGCTGAGGTTTTCCTTTTGCCGTTCCGGTGAGCTTGCCTTGGGAAGCGCAATAGCCCCCAGTTGGTGATGCCAGCGCAAAATCACTTGTGGGATGCTTTTCCCCAGACGCTGTGCGATACCCTCAATTGAAGCATCCTTGAGCAAGTGATTCGCCCGCCCCAAAGGGCTCCAGGATTGCGTGGCAATACCGTGAGCCTTGTTCCAGGCCAATTGCTCATGCTGCGGAAAGTAGGGGTGCAATTCGATCTGGTTCACCACAGGTGTTACGCCACTGTCAGCGATGATTCTTTCAAGATGCTCTGGCAGAAAGTTGCATACCCCCGCGCTCTTGATCCAGCCACGGTCGCGGGCCTCTACCAGTGCGCGCCATGCTTGCACGTACTGACCTTTGCCTGGGTTGGGCCAGTGCAGCAGGTACAGGTCGAAATAGTCCAGTTGGGTGCGATAGAGCGACTCCTCGATGCAGGTCAGTGCATCTTCAAATAAATAGTGTCGCCCCGGCAATTTAGAGGTGATCCGAAGCTGCTCTCGGTCTACTGAACTGCGGCGGATGGCTGCACCTAACGCACCTTCGTTTTCATAGTTCACCGCGCCGTCCAGCAGGTGATAGCCCGTGTCGATAGCGGTTTTCATTGTCTCGACGCCTTGGGAACCGTTGAGCTTGTAGGTGCCGAAACCAATTGCCGGCAGGGTTGATCCGTTGTTGAGCTCAACCGAGGGGATACGTACTTCTGGCATGACTGATTACTCCTGTATTTTAAGGTGTGGGCGTCAGGGGGTGGGCTGCGCATCAAATGGCGGCATCGGGGCCAGGGGCGTTCGAACCAGAAGGTAAGGGGGCTCCCGGGTGTCAAAGCCTTTGCCCAGTCGGTCCCATTGACCAAGGGTCACGTAGACCGAATCGACTATTCGAACGAGGATTGGAATTTTTTCACGGCTTGCAGCGCACAGGCTTCGTCCTTGTCGCCTCCCGGTGCGCCAGACACGCCTATACCACCGATGACCTGGTGATTGGCTCGTCTGAGCGTGACGCCACCGGGGATGAAGATCACTTGTGGAACGGTATTGAGCGCACCATTAGCGGGGCCATCCAGCTTTTCGGCAACCAGTTCGCTGGTCGAGTTCTTGTTGAAGGCCTGACCGTAGGAGAAGGCGGTGTAAGCCTTTCGGTAGGAAACCGACAAGGATTGCAGAGGAACAGTGTCGCCTTTTATCACTACTTGCTCATGGCCAGAAGGATCAACTACCGCAGCCGTCACCGAGTAACCCTGCGCGGCGCAGATCTGGACGGCTTCACTTGCCAGTTTTTCGGCTGTCTGCCAGGGCAGTTTCTGGGTGGTGATGAGTTGAGTGCTGGCGGCGAATGCACTGGTGCAAAGTAGCGCACTGGCGAGCGTAACGGGGGCGATCATCGACTTAGGCTGCATCATGGGTGTCCTTCTATCCTGTTGAAGGATCAGTATCGGTAACGACGGCTCGTTGAAAAACCGCATATTATGGGAATCACTTTCCGATAAAACCGGATAATCATGCACGACATATCTGACATGGCGGTTTTTGTTGAGGTTGCTCGTCAGGGTGGCTTTTCTGCAGCAGGTAGACGTTTGGGGCTGGCGAATTCGGTCGTTAGTGATCGCGTTAAGCGGCTTGAGAGCAAACTCGCGATTAAGTTGTTGCATCGCACAACGCGTAGCCAGATCCTGACCGAAAGTGGCATGGCCTACCTTGAGCGGGCTAGCCAGATCATGGCCGATATTGCCGCGATGGAGGCTTCAGTCAGAGAGTCCGGCGACTGTGCCCGTGGGGATTTACAGATCACCGCGCCGGGGCCTCTGGGGCGTCAGCACATTGCGCCATTCGTGGCGCGCTTCTGTCTGGCGCATCCACAAATCCGAGTGCACCTGACCCTGGATGATCGATTCAGCGATATCGTCGCGGAAGGTTTTGATGTGGCGTTTCGGGGCGGGCCGATCGTCGACAGCCAATTTACCGGACGCCGCTTATTCGACACGCGCAGAGTGGTAGTTGCGAGCCCGGCGTACCTGCAACGCTCGGGTACGCCGCAAGTGCCTGAGGACTTGAAGCATCATCGCTGTCTGGTGTTCAACAGTCAGACACATTTTACTGCTGAGTGGCGTTTTGGCCGGGGTCCTCAGGTTCGCTCCATGCGAGTCGAGGCAGCGATGGCCTCGACTCAATCGGAACTGCCCGTGACCTGGGCACTGGCTGGCTTGGGCATAACGCAAAAATCCTTCTGGGAAGTCGCGCCGTACCTTGCCAACGGCCTGTTGAAAACCGTGCTGGAGGCTTATGAACCGGACCCTGTTTCCTTCTATGCGATCCATCCAGTGCGATTCGCTCAGTCGCGTAAAGTGGGCCTCTTTGTAGAATCTGCATCGATGTATTTCGAGAACTTCAGCGGAGTCTGACATTCTGCCGGGCGTGCGCTGGGAATGCCCATCATGGGCGGCATATAGCGCTGCTGTGGGAGCTTATCTGCGTAGACGTTCATCAAGGGGGCGCCGGCGAAGGCTGCTTTGTAAGATAACGGCCTCAACCATAGTTTGCCATGTTACGAACGATGAGGTGATTGCAGGAGCCTGACCATAAGGCGAGGCTCCTGTCTTACGCTTGAAAAGGGGGGCATTTTTCCTGAGTGAAAAGCGTCGCCGAATCGGGAGTTTATTGCCTGGCAATGTATACCGTTTCATGAAGAGTTATTCACGTACGCATCGATCCTCAATAGCCAGTATCAACAGTGACCATACACGGGAGTCGGGCCCGCTTGTTAAGGTGCCCGCAACCGTTACAAACTTCACATTGTGAATGGGGCCTGGTCGGCTATCTCGTGATAGCTGCCGTTCCTTTTCAAGCTAAAGGGAAAAGTATGGACCTGTTGGATCATATGCGAACGTTCGCGCTCGTTGGGCAATACAGCAGTTTTACAAGCGCGGCGAAGGCGCTGAATCGAACGGTTCCTGCCGTCTCCAAGAGTATCTCCCGGCTGGAGAGCCACCTGAACGCTGAGCTGCTGAGCAGGACGACCCGCAAAGTTGCATTGACGGCGGCCGGGAGAGATTTTTTCAATCGTTGTTTAACCATTATTGCGGGTGTCGATGATGCGGTTCAAACCGTCGCCGACAGCAAAGTACAGCCTGAAGGGCACTTGCGTATCCATACTCCGAGTGAAATCGGTCGTCGCTATCTCATCCCGCTGATCGCGGATTACCGACGATCTTTTCCCTTGGTCACCTTTGATCTGACCCTGGAAAACCGGATTCCCGACCTCTGTGTCGAAGACTTTGATGTATCAGTCTCGGTGACGCCCCATGTGAGCTCGCAATGGACTTCACGCAATGTAGGCGCGACCTATAGCGTGCTGTGTGCTTCGCCCGATTACATTGCCACCCATGGCATGCCGCGGGTACCCGAGGATCTCGCAGGGCATGAGTGCATCAGGCCGTTTGATGATCCAGCAAGCACGTTGGACAGCGCGACATTTGAAGGGCCTTACGGGCCGGTGAATCTTTATATTCCGCCTTCGGAATTTCACTTGAATACCCGTGATGGTCTGCTGGATGCCGTCAATTGCGGTGTGGGGATCGGCTGCATCCCCGCCTTTGTTGCGGCTGAGCATCTGGCTGATGGACGACTGGTTAGAGTACTGCCTCTTTATCACCTTGAGTCGAACGGAATCCATGCCGTTTACCGAGCAGAGTCAAACAGCGGAACGTGTATTCGAAGCTGGACTGCTTACCTGGGCAACAACTTGCCCCGGCTGATGGCCAGCGACCTGCATGCACGATCGGCCTGAACACGCATCCCGTCAGTTGGCTACGTTTGCTGATTATTTCCGTATCAAAAATCGAGGTTGAACCATGAGCTTCACATTCAAAGCCAGGCGCTACCCAGCTGCGCTTTGCGTAGTAGCAGCAACTGCAGCAGTCCTTGCCGGATGCGCCTCGGCTTCTGCACCGTCAAAGGGATCAAGGACTGTTTTGCAGCACCAGGTTTACCCTTCAGGGTATGAAGTCAACGTGATTCGCATCGTGCTTCCTGCGAACACTGATTCACCCCATCACGAACATCCCGGGCTGGAATCTGGCTATGTTGCAAGAGGGGCTGTGACGATTAGCATCGATGGCCAGGCGGACCATGTGCTGCACGCAGGGGATACCTTTGAGACGCCGGCCTACGCACCCCATGTTGTAAAAAATGGGGCCGTCGAGACTGAGATTATTTCGACCTATATCACTGAAGCCGGAAAGCCGTTAATGAAGGCGCTGCCGTAACTATTACCGGCGGATTCGATGCCTGTGTTTACCCAGGCATCGATGTCAGTGTTTAGTGCTTGAGCTTACCCGCGCAGACTGCGCAAGCCGGGAGAGCTACCACTGTAGGTGTTGCAGTGCTGCAGCCAGGCTTGGCTAGGCGTCGTCGGCAGTGGGCACGCTCAACGGCAAACCTGCTACCGATGCATAGGTCACGATTACGACGGTTTCTTCGTCTCCCGTCGTACCGCGGTGAGTATCATCGACGGATTCCGGAAATGCCTCTCCAGCTCTGATAGTTCGAGTGCGGCCCGTGGCGAGCTCTTCAACGGTCATTTGCCCGGAAAGGATGTAGGCCGCATTCGGCATCGGGTGTGTGTGCCAGGGTAATGAGGTTCTTGCTGGAATGGTCATTCGAACGACGGTCAGCTGTGGAATGCCGTCAGGATATTTTTCATATTTCTTCCCATTCCACGACTCTTCGCTGCAGACCAGCGTTTCGCAATAAGGGGTGCATCCACATACTTCTGATGCAACAGGAGCCTCCATCGGATAAGTAATTGCCCGACTTATGTGTCGAGAGTGCAGCTACAAGTTCAATCAGTGGCAAGGGGAGGCCGGTAATAATCAGTCGCTGAACAGGTCAAACATCAATTGCCTGAACCAGCGATTGGCCGGGTCCCGAACGCATCTGGCATGCCAGAACAGGTTGATTGCGATTTCCGGCAGAGGCATCGGCAAAGGCAGGATAGTGAGACCGAATGGCTCGGCGCAACTGGTTGCGAAACGCTCCGGTACCGTTGCTATGAGATCAGTATTCTGGAGGATGTGACCGACTGCGATGAAATGCGGCACTTCCAGTTTTATGTCTCGATGCAGCCCCGCGCGTTGCATGACCCCATCTATTTCACCGTGCCCTGTACTGGCCGCGATAACCCTCACGTGGCCGTACTCACAGTAACGCTCTCGGGTCATGGCTTGCTGTGTGATGGGATGCCCGTTCCTGCACAGGCCTACGTAGCGATGGTGAAAAAGTCGGCGCTGATAAAAACCTGCCTGTAGATCCGGCAAAAGCCCGACTGCCAGATCAACACTGCCGTTGGCCAGCGCTTCGGACAAGCCTGTGTGGCTTCGCAGGGTACTCACTGACACACCCGGTGCCAGCTTTAACAACGTCTGGATCAACTTCGGCATGAAGTAGATCTCGCCAATATCTGTCATCGCGATCACGAAACGTTTTTGCGTCGTCGCCGGATCGAAATCGTCAAGCCGGTTCAACGCACCGTGCAGCGTACCAATGGCGTTAGCCACGGGCTCGGCCAGTTGCATTGCGTAGGGGGTGGGCTGCATGCCCTGATTCGTCCGTACGAACAATTCGTCATTAAGTGCTGTGCGCAGTCGTTTGAGGGCATTGCTCATTGCTGGTTGAGTGAAGCCAATATTCTGAGCGGCAATAGACACACTTCGGTCCAGCAGCAACTGGTGGAAGATCACCAGCAAATTTAAATCCAGATCGCGTAATTGCATTGCGGTGCCCTTGAGTGAGGCTAGAGCCAATATTCATAATGGTGATAGTTTCTATGAATTTTGCACCATTTATCAATAGCGATGGGCGTTGCATTATCGGGACATTCCAAAAACAAAAGGCAAGGTTGTCCCCATGAGTAGTCCTCAATCGAAACTGCAAATTGCCATCGTCGGTGGTGGTATCGCCGGCGTCGCCCTGGCGCTGGATCTGTGTCGCCATGCCCATCTCAACATCCAGCTATTCGAAGCAGCGCCTGCATTCGGTGAGGTCGGGGCAGGGGTCTCATTTGGTGCCAACGCCGTTCGCGCGATCGAAGGGTTGGGCATTGGCAAACCCTATCAACTCATTGCTGACCGTACGCCGGAACCGTGGCAGGACATCTGGTTTGAATGGCGCCGTGGCGTAGATGCGGGTTATCTGGGCGCCAGTATCGCTCCGGGCGTGGGCCAGTCATCCGTTCATAGAGCCGATTTTCTTGACGCCTTGGCACAGCAGTTGCCAGCTGGAATCGCTTGTTTTGACAGGCGTGCGCTGAAGGTCGAAGAAACAGCTGAGCGGGTTCGGGTTGGATTTACAGACGGAACCGAACACGAGTGTGACCTGCTGATCGCCGCAGACGGTATCAAGTCCTCGATTCGCGATTATGTTCTGCAAGGCTTAGGGCATCCTGCCGTCGCTCCTCGATTCAGTGGCACCTGTGCCTATCGTGGAATGATTGATAGCGAAACACTGCGTGCGGCTTATCGCGCAGCCGGTATCGACGAACATTTGATTAACGTTGCGCAGATGTACCTGGGCCTCGATGGGCACATCCTCACCTTTCCTGTCAAAAAAGGCCGGCTGATCAACGTCGTGGCCTTCGTCTCTGATCGCAGCTCCCAAGACCCGCAATGGCCCCAGGATAAGCCTTGGGTAAAAAACACCACACAAACCGAGATGCTCGATGCTTTTTCGAACTGGGGAGACGCGGTCCGGATTCTGCTCGAGTGCATTCCTGCGCCTACCCTCTGGGCCCTTCATGAATTGGAAGAGCTGCCTGGCTATGTGCATGGTCGCGTGGGCTTGATCGGTGACGCAGCGCACGCCATGCTCCCCCATCAAGGTGCCGGCGCTGGTCAAGGCCTCGAAGATGCCTGGTTGCTCGCCCGTTTATTGGCAGAACCTCAGGTCGATGCCGGGAACGTCAAACGCGTGCTTGAGGTTTACGACCAGGTGCGCAGGCCACGTGCGTGCAGGGTCCAGCGCACCTCGTGGGAAGCCGGCGAGCTGTACGAATTGCGTGATCGTCAGGTCGGCGATGATCAGTCCCTTCTGTCAGCGACCCTGGCCTCTCGCTTCGACTGGTTGTGGAATCACGACATGGAAATTGATCTGGCGAGCGCACGCGCTCAGCTCGGATGGCAATGAGTAGTTTCGAGGCTGGATTGCCCTCGTGTTGGGTCAACTACAGAAACATCAACAATAAAAAAGGAGCCACATCATGACCGTCAGCATTACCAGCACACCGCAGGCTCTTGAGTTTCTCAAGGATGCTGCGCGATTGAAGAACAAAGCTGGCAGTGCCCGAAACAAGCAGATTGTATTTCGCCTGCTACAGGAAACCACTCGGCTGATCGAGGAGCCTGGACGTCAGCGATGACCCATTCTGGGCCGCAGTCGAAGACCTCAACCGATTAGGTGCAAGTAAGAGACGGGCCTTTTGGTCGCTGGGCTTGGCATCGAGCACTTCCTCGACCTGCGCAACGATGCCAAACAGGCAGCAAGGACGGCCCGGCGCAACGCCACGCACCATCGAAGGCCCGTTGTATCAAGCCGATCCTGCGCATGCCGTCCACGAGCGTTACGCTCGCTTTGTCTGAGACCTTGAACGGGTCACCCAGTTGGGTGGCGAGTTCTAACTCCGCCCGCACCTGTGCCTACAACGACAATCTTGTGTGTCATGTGTGCTTTCAAATAAAAGTTTGAATGTTATAAAAAATAAAATGTAAGAACCGTTCGCTTGTATGTTTCAACAGGCGAACGGATACAGCCAACAGTACTTGGTACTATTGATGAACAATGTTGTTGATTAGATAGGGCTTATTCAGTTTGCCTGAAAGAAGCCATTTTGCTTCGCTACATGCGTTGCCAAAGCATCCATCAACGCTGGGGAAAGGCAATCGTAGGGTGGCAAACCAATTGCATTGAGGCGTTCGCGAATACCGTTCATTTCACCTGGAGGCGTTCCGGTTTCAATGACCGATGATACGAACGCGGCAAAACCAGGCGCAGCCCAGCCAGTCTGAGGAGACAGTTCGGTGTGTACGAAATCCAGACCGTGGAATGCGTGGTTTTGGTTCTCGATCCGCCCATACAAATGCGCGCCACAGTCTTTGCAGGCATGACGCTGGATGGTGGCGCTTTCATCAACAATGGCCAGTTTCGCCGCGTTGGCGGTGACGCTGACTTTGTCGCGGGGAACGACAGCGATGACGGCAAATTTGGCGCCCGCTGGTTTCCAGCACTTGCTGCAGCCACAGGCGTGATTATGCAGGGTCTGAGATTCGATTTTGACCTCAACCTTGTCGGTCGAGCACAGGCACTGCAAAGTGCCGCCTGCGAAATCGGCAGCAGCCGGTTTAATGCCGTTATCCAGCGCAGGGTGAAGTTTTACATCGCTCATTTTGTATCTCCAGATCTATGGGTGATTTGGATGGAGTTCTGGGGCATGTGCCCCAGAACAGGGGAATACATCAGTACTTGATGACGGTGCGGATTGACTTGCCTTCGTGCATCAAGTCAAACGCTTCATTGATGCGATCCAACGGCATGGTGTGAGTGACAAACGGTGCCAGCTCAATCTCGCCTTTCATCGAGTCCTCAACCATTTTCGGTAGTTGGCTACGGCCTTTTACGCCGCCAAACGCCGAGCCTTTCCAGGTACGGCCGGTGACCAGCTGGAAGGGGCGGGTTGAGATTTCCTGTCCGGCACCGGCGACACCGATGATGATCGATTGGCCCCAACCGCGGTGGGCGCATTCGAGGGCTGCACGCATCACATGCACGTTACCGATACATTCGAAGGAGTGATCAACACCCCAGCCAGTCATCTCGATGATCACCTGCTGGATCGGCTGTTCGTGATCTTTTGGGTTCACGCAGTCGGTGGCGCCAAACGAACGGGCCAGTTCGAACTTGGTCGGGTTGGTGTCGATAGCAATGATGCGCCCGGCTTTAGCCTGGCGTGCGCCCTGGATTGCTGCCAGGCCAATGCCGCCCAGACCGAACACGGCGACCGTATCTCCCGGCTGAACCTTGGCAGTGTTGTGAACCGCACCGATGCCAGTGGTTACACCACACCCAAGCAGGCACACATGCTCATGGTTGGCTTGCGGGTTGATTTTTGCCACGGAGACTTCAGCGACAACGGTGTATTCACTGAAGGTTGAGCAGCCCATGTAGTGATAGAGCGGCTGGCCATTGTAGGAAAAACGACTGGTGCCATCGGGCATCACGCCTTTGCCCTGAGTGGCACGCACGGCTACGCACAGGTTAGTTTTGCCTGATTTACAGAACAGGCATTCGCCGCATTCTGCGGTGTACAGCGGAATGACGTGGTCGCCAACTTGCACGCTAGTCACGCCTTCGCCGATTTCCACCACAATGCCTGCACCTTCATGGCCAAGCACTACCGGGAAAAGACCTTCAGGGTCATCACCGGACAGCGTGAACGCGTCGGTGTGACATACCCCGGTATCAGTGATCTTGATCAGCACTTCACCCTTACGTGGCGGCGCAACGTCGATCTCGACGATTTGAAGCGGCTTGCCAGGTTCGAATGCAACTGCAGCACGAGATTTCATATGATTTTCTCCAAGTGATGATGCTCATTGACCAAGGCAATCAGCCACGCCGATCTCAGGTTATAGCGGCTATTTAAGGTACGTGCGCACCAATGAAACCACTTCATCAATCGACGAGCGCTGCGCCTCGGTCGTTTCTACTAGATTCGTGAACTCTTCTCTGAGATGGCTTTCCAGAACACCCGCCATCAGCCCATTTACAGCCCCGCGTATGGCGGCAATCTGTTGCAGGACCGGGCCGCATTCAGCGCCCTTTTCAAGTGCAGCCTCAAGGGCATCCAGTTGTCCTCTGACGCGCCGAACTCTTCCCAATACGCGTTTTTTCTCAGCAGGTGAATGGGGCATCTAGGTTCTCCAGGTGTGTACGAGAATCGCATTGTACACGGGTACTGGTAGGGGGTATTTACAGGTACTGGTGGGGAGTATATGCACATACTGGTTGGGAGTATATAAAAGTATCTGCGTCTGACCGTCGCATGGGCTTCCAGCGGCTCGGTTTCCAGGGTTGGCGCTTGATCAAGTCCCCGCGAGCTTAGCCCTGAATGCCCAGACCAAAAACAGCCGACAGGTTTGGAGACTCCCATCATTTTGTTTGCAATCGAGGTTCGCTCTGGGCTGCTGCAAAGACAGGACGTGACGGCGCATGGCGCTGGTGAAATAAGATGAGGAGGTTCAATAGCCCTGATTGTCTCAAGCTCAACGGCTTTTTATGGGTTAATAACCCGCAGGCTATCTTCGAAAAAATCGATAGATGACTCGTGGGTGAAGTGTCGTGGCTAACAAGGATCGCCCTTCAACAGCGACTTTAAGTGGGCGCCGAGACATTGGATGGCGTCTTCATTTCTCTTGTAGAAATGCACGGTGCCCGCTTTATGCAGGCTAACCAGGCCAGCGGTTTTAAGTGCATTGAGGTGAGCTGACACTGTCGATTTTGAAAGGCTGCATCGTCCCGTGATTTGACCCGCGCAGACCCCTAGTTCCTGCCCATATTCCTGTTCCGGGAAATACAGCTGAGGCGTCTTCAGCCACATCAGAATCTGACGCCTCAAGGGATGAGCGATTGCCCTTATCGAGGTATCGAAGTCGTACTTCTCCACCTTTTCCTCATCATCAATACCAAGTCTGTCCAATACCATCAGCCGAGTATGTCCTCGATCGACTCAGCGGCAATCTGGTAGGAGTGACAGCGGGCCTCCGCGTCGTAGATCCTCGCATCGATGATCACTTCGTCCGCCTGAGTCGTCGCGATGAACTGCCGTAGCCAGCTGCCTACATCCTCTTTGTCTCCGACCGCAGTAAGCGCCATGGCCTGTGCCAGGTTATGCCGTTCAAAATCAGAAAGCCTTTCCATGTAGCCGTTTTCGGGGCGCGGCAGCGGACCGGGCTTCCCTGCGTACAGCTTGCTTACCCATTGACGGTGTGAGCTGGCGAGATAGTCCGCTTCAGCGCGGGTTGCCGCCGCGAACACGTTGGCGCCCGCAATGACATACGGCTGTTTTAGGGTCGCTGACGGTCGGAAATTCGCCCGATAGTGAGCGATTGCATCCATCAAGAAGCGCGGTGCAAAGTGTGATGCGAACGCGTAAGGCAGACCTAACTTTGCAGCCAGATCCGCGCTGTTCGGGCTAGAGCCCAGCAGCCAGATCGGAAGACTATGATTGCCCGGAATCGCCCGGACAGCCTGGCGACCTTCGTCGGCAAGGTAGTCGGCAAGTTGCTGGATATCCTGTTCGAAATTGCGTTCGGATGCGTCGCCCCGCAGCGCACGAATAGCAGGGCCCGCAGATCCGGGTGCTCTGCCGACACCCAGATCAATACGGCCGGGGAACAGGGTGTCCAGGGTGCCAAATTGTTCTGCAACACTCAGGATCGAGTGGTTGGGCAGCATGATGCCGCCAGAGCCCACACGCAACGTGCTTGTGGCTGCGGCAAGGTGCTGGATGAGCAGCGTCGTGGCCGAGGAGGCTATGCCCGGCAGGTCGTGGTGCTCTGCGACCCAATAGCGTTTATAGCCATGGTTCTCTACGTGCTGTGCCAATGTGGCGGCTTCGTCGAGCGTGTGGGCGAAGGTCTTGCCGTCGCCGATCATCATGAGGTCAAGGACTGAAAGGGCAGTCATTGCAGGCTCCTGCTTGCAGTGTGAGGGAAGGGCGGGCGTACTATTTCAGCGGGAATGCGGCCCAGTTCGGATGGGCTTCCAGGCGTCGGTCAATATCTCGAAGTGCTGTCAGGCAGCGCTGCAGCTTCAGATAAATATCTCCACCGTAATCCCAGCCAAGCACGCCAATGCTGCCGGTATAACCAACGCGATCAAGTGCTGCGACCAACGCGAAGTTATCCATTTCGCCCCGGTCCACCGGCTCCATGGTGGCGACACCGCCCCAGCCCAGTTGTGACAGTGCGCTCCCGGAGATCACCACTTGCATGAGCCAGGGCTTCATCGCCTGCAGGCATTTTTCAAGTCCACCTTCCTGGCTGGCGTACCAGTGATAGCCATTGAACGACGCACCGAGTCTTGGGTGGTTGAAGTGCTCGCAGATTTGCACAACCTGGGTGGTGGTCTGGGTAACATGGTGCAGATGGGGATAGAGCGCGATGCGTAGCCCGCGGCGCTCGGCAACGGGCAGTATCGACTCGATAAAGCCTAGGATTGCGTCACTGCCGTTCACTGAAGTTTGTACGGCCAGCTCGATAAGCTCTACGCCCTCGACGGTTTCCATGATGCGCCGCAGCACGGCGTCATTACGGCCTTCATGTAGCACCAGGTAAAGCGCATCAACCTTCAGGCCGTAGTTGTCTTTCACGCTGGGCAGTAAGGTCAGATCGGTCAGCGGCGTGCCTCCCCAGGCTGAAACGGTGATTGCGTCATAGCCCAGTTCTGCCAGCATTTCGCACTGTGTCTGGAACTCGTAGACCCCCATCGATGAATAGAAAAACGAGTCCAGTGCATGGATTGGATGAGCCATCAATCGTCTCCGGCCCCTAGTAGGGCAAAGTGTTCAAGACTGCCCATTCGGGGTGGGCGGCCAAGCGTTGCTCCATGGAGCGCAATGCCGTCATTGATCGGCGCAGGTTGCCATACACATCGCCGCCCATGCTTTCCCAGCCCAGAACACCAACACGCCCATCAAAACCACGACGTTCCAGAGCACCGAGCAATACGAAGTTATCCATTTCACCCTCGTCCAAAGTCTCGATAGTTGCCAGCCCACCCCATCCCAATGGCGAACGTCGGCAGCCAGCGATATTGACCTGATTGAGCCACGGCCAGACCGCGTCGAGTCTTTTCTCCAGCGCCTTCTCTTGATTGGCGTACCAGTGATAACCGTTGAAGACGATGCTCAGGTGTGGGTGCTTGAATTCTTCGCACAGGGCTACAGCTTCTGAGGTCGTTTGCATGCCGTACCGGGCATGCGGATACAAAGCGATGTTCAGTCCGCGGCGCTCGCAGATGGGCAGCAAGTGCTCCAGCATTCTGCGGTCCATATCGGTGACTTCTTCGCCCGAGTGCAGGGCCAGTTCAATGGTCGAACAGCCCTCGATGGATTCAAAGACGTTAGTCACGAAAGATTCCAGACCTGGACGATAGATCAGGTAGACGGCGCCTACATCCAGCCCCCATTGGGGTTTGATGAGAGGGATCGATTTCAGATCCTTGCTCCACGCCGACATGGTGAGGCCCTGATAGTCGAGCTCAGCCAGCATCTCGCACTGAGCCGACAGCGGATAAGTGCCTAGTGTGGTCTGAAAGATGAAGTCCATATGGTGAACAGGCCGTTTCATCAATGCATCTCCGCTTTCGATGGAGTCGGTAAGGACAGGCTTGGAAATACAGGCAAAAGGTATTCGCCCAGCTCATCGATGACTTGCGCCGCATCGCGCCGCTGAGGCTTGAAGTGCAACGCAACGTGCCCGACGCCCTGATCCCGCTGGCGCTTCCAGAGTTCGATCAGTGCGTTACGACCTGCGCGCAACACTCGTCCCGGTTGCACGGGACAATTCGGATCACGATCCAGGTCGAACAGGGTGCCGTAGCCGTACGGCTTGTAGCCGTTGGCCCCGCAGGCGGTACGCCAGCGATCGATGGTTTGTGGCACAAGTGCAGGGTTTGAGATGTAAGACAAAATGCCGTCGGTGTGTTCGGCTATCCACTCGAGCGACTGCCCCGACTGACCAATGACAATGTTCGGAATGCGTGAGCCTACGGGCTTGGGGATCAGGTCTATCGACCCATCGAGCTGCCCGTAAAATTGTGACGAGTGCCTCGTCCAATGCTGCTCAGTTGTCGCACGAATGAGCGCCAATGCATCGCGAAAGCGTTCGGCACGACTCGCGAAATCAATGCCAAATGCCGGGTATTCGACAGGTCGATCGCCGGTAGCGAGACCCAGAATAAACCGTCCGCCCAGTAGCTGATCAATACTGGCTGCCTGCTTGGCAACGATCAGCGGGTCGCGCAATGGAAGAACGATACCGGCAGTACCAATCGTGATTTGCCTGGTAATGGCAGCTAGATAGCTGGCGTAGACCATGGGGTCGAGTATCTGCCCGACGTCGCCGAAGTTTGGATCGTAGAACGGAACATCACGCAACCAGATTGCTGCAAACCCGGCATCGTCAACCTTGCGCGCCAACTCGGCATGCTCCGCCATGGTTGGGCCAGGGCTGTCGGGATAACTCTCCAGAGGAGCAATGAAGCCAAAGGTCAACTGACCAGGCTGAAAGACGCGTGAATATCCGGGGTGTTGCTCAAGTTCTGGGGGCAGTCTGTCGGGCGGGCGTGTGGAGGTCATCGAAAAGTATCTCGTATAAATGGATGCAGCGGCGCATCCAGATTCAACGGCGTTAATTCGCTTTGACGCAAACTATAAGCGGGATGCCTTGAAAGAAAAATAGGATAGAATTCCGATCATTTCGGAATAAAACGCTTGCATGGGGAGGGCTCGGACATGGATCACTTTGGCGCGCTCAGCGCATTCGTTCAGGCCGCACAAACACGCAGCTTCACCGAGGCGGGTCGTAGAACAGGGGTGTCGTCATCGGCAGTGGGCAAGGCTGTTGCACGATTGGAGCAAGACCTGGGTGTGAGGCTGTTTCATCGTTCGACGCGGGCCATCACGCTGACCGCCGAGGGCGGTCTGTTTCTGGAACGCTGTAACCGGATTTTTGCTGAGTTCGAAGTCGCCAAGCGCGAACTCACTCAGGCCGCTGGCAAGCCCCAAGGGAGATTAAGAGTGGGGCTGCCGCAGTTGGGTATGAGCCTGATGGCGCACTTGATTGCTTTTCAGCAGGCTTATCCTGAGGTTGAACTTGAGCTTGAGTTCAGCGACAGGCTGGTCAATGTGATCGAGGAGGGGTTTGATGCTGTCGTGCGCATCGGTGAGGTGGAGGATTCACGACTTACCAGGCGCAGGCTCAATGGTTACAGCCATCGGTTGGTGGCTTCTGCTTCATACCTTTCGGATCGAGGCATTCCTGCTCGGCCGTCCGACCTTTCCAGCCATTCCTGCTTACGTTATCGATACCCCACCAGCGGGAAACTGGATCCTTGGCCGCTTGTCGTGAAAGGCGCCTCAGTCAGTATTGACGTACCAACATCGGCGACAGCCAACGCCGTTGAGCCATTGCTGGCTATGGCCATGGCGGGTCTGGGCATTGCCTGCCTACCCGATTTTTTTGTAGAGGACGCCATTGCCGAAGGGCGGTTAACGCCTGTGCTGGAGCGCTATGTTCACGACCATCGCACCATCAGTATTCTCTGGCCCTCCAGCCGTCAGCCGTTACCGAAAATCAGGGCCTTCGTAGAGTTCATGGCGTTGCGTCTGGTCTAGATATCCATCGGCGCTCATATGACTCGCTAACTCAGGTGCGCCTGGCGCTGGATACGACAACTTATACAACTCGTCCGGAAAGCCGCCAAAGCCGTGAATGGTGTTAGGTGCGGTGCTCGTTGTAACGCTGACTTCACCTCGGGTCATCCAGAGTGGCAAGAAGATGACGATGGCGTCAGGTTTTGGCAGTTCGCGGCCGAGTTCGGCCAGCTTTTTGCTCGCCAGACCGGGCTCGATTGTGAACGTTGCAGCACCATGAGACACAAACAGCAGTGGCGATGAAGTCATCAGCCGGATAAAAGGAGCGCTGTATCAGGGGTGTCCACACTCACAAAAATCAGGAGCACGGTCACCCATCGAGTCATGGTTATTGCAAAAAGCTGCGCAGGTCTGCCGCAAATTTCTCCGGGTTCTTGAACGCCAGGAAATGGTCGCCTTGCTCGGCCTTGGTGTACACATAAAGCACCGAGTCCTGAATAACCGAACTCATCCAGCGCTGGCTCTCCAGCCAGTCGCTGTACTCGCCTGTGAAGATCGCAGTCGGCACATTGATCTTTGACCGAATCACGTCTCGCCAGTCGTTGGTTGCGTGATCGAAAAGCACCTGTGCGGTGAATGCCATGTCATCTTTGACCACTTCTTGCACGAGGCTGATGACGTTGTGGAACCAGGGCGAGTCCATGGCCATTGCTCGCTCGACAACCCGGCTTCCGGAAACGAGCATATTGGTCGCGGTGCCTTGCGCATAGGATGCAATCATTCGCTCTGGCGACGTTGTGAACGCGCCCGCCTCCAGCCGCTCTTGCTCCGTCCAGTCGGCGTGACAATAAATCGATGGTGCCTGATCAATGATGCTCAGTGTGCGAATGCCTTGGGTGCCGAACAGATCAATATAGGCCCACATCACAGATGCCCCCATGGACCACCCGCAGTAGTTGGCCTGCGACACACCCAAATGATCGGCAAACTCCTTCACGTCCATGGCGTACCGGGAAATGCGATTACCAAAGGTGACCCGTTCAGAAAGGCCCTGGTTTCTCACGTCCAGCACATACACATGGTAGTGCTTGCTCAAAATGTGCATCAGGTGGAAGTACATCGCACCGTTGGCAGACCAGCCGGGGATAAAAATCAACGGTTGTCCAGCGCCGGCTTCCCAATAGCTGAGGTTGACGGCATCGCTTGTGGTGAAGCTGCTTATCTTCAGATCAGTAAAGTCCGAAGTGCGAAAGGGCTGACCAATGATCTCATGAGGGAAGTAAAAATCTTCATCGAGGACAGTGTTGAGAGGTACAGCTTTCAATGGGTATTTCAAGAAGGAACGCCTGCGATTTGAAATGGCGATGGACAAGTCTTGGCATCAATCTCGGCCTTTCTAAGGCCGTGTGATGTTGATCCTCGCCCGCGGGTATAAGTGATATGGGTCCAGAATAGGGCTTGAACGGTATTGGGATAAATACTCAAAATGAGGCGACATTCGAAACGGATCATTTTCAATGGATCGGCTAAGCAGTATGGCGGCGTTCGTCAAGGCAGTTGAGATGGGCTCGTTCAGTGCTGCCGGGGATTCAATGCAGATGTCCGCGCAGTTGATTGGCAAGCATGTGCATCATCTGGAACAGCATCTGGGCGTGCGGTTGTTGAATCGCACGACCAGGCGACAAAGCCTCACCGACTTCGGTCGTGAGTTTTATGAGCGCTGCAAGATCATCCTTGCGCAAGTCGAAACCGCTGAAAATATGGCGGCTGAGACTCAGGCAACGCCCACGGGGCGGCTTCGGGTGAACGCGCCGGTCAGTTTCGGGATGCAGTCTCTGGCGCCTCGATTGCCGGGGTTCATGAAGGCCAACCCCATGATCAGTGTCGAGTTGACGCTGGCCAACCGCGCGGTTGACGTTATCGACGAAGGGTTCGACGTGGTCTTTAGAGTGGGTCAGCTTTCCGACAGTGGCCTGGTTGCTCGTCCCTTGGCGCCTTATCAGTTGATTCTGTGCGCAGCGCCATCCTATCTGCGGGATAAGCCCGCTATCAAAACCCCGTGGGACCTGCAGGATCACGAGTGCCTGGGCTTTTCTCACACAGAATTAAGGACCCATTGGACGTTCGATGGGCCAGAAGGCAAGGTGATCGTTCCTGTTAACAGCCGGCTGATGGCTGATCACGGTGAGCCACTTCTGTGCGCGGCACTGGCGGGGCTGGGTATATTGCTCCAGCCGGTAGAATTGGTGCGTCAGTCACTGCTGGTCGGCGATCTGGTTCCGCTGCTTGCGACTTATCCCATCCCTTCACGGCCCCTGCATGTCCTGTACGCGCCTGACCCCCGGTTAACCCCCAAACTGCGCAGTTTTCTGGATTTTGCGCTGATGACATTTGGTCCCGATGCGGTGAATCCTCAACTGTTTTGAAACGCTGCGTTTTGAATGCATCTTCAGTACCGACATTTATCCCGAGGCTTTAACGCTTTAGAGTGATTGATTGCTTCTATATATGCTGTGGAAGCCCAATAGGGTGGGTTGTGCCCACCCGATCGTGATGGAGTAAAAGATGAACATTCAGTTGAATTCCAAACGTGCGCTGGTGACTGCATCGACCTGCGGAATTGGTTTCGCGATTGCCAAAGGGCTCGCTGAGGCTGGGGCAGAAGTGGTGATCAATGGCCGCAGTGACGGTTCTGTAAACGATGCGGTCGCCAAACTAGCCAGTGCTGTGCCGGGTGCCACAATCACTGGCGTGGCCGCAGATCTGAGTTCTCCAAATGGCGTTGAAAAACTGGTGCAGGGCGCTGGGCATATCGACATCCTGGTGAACAATGCGGGTATCTATGGCCCCCAGGATTTCTTTGAAACTGACGATGACGTCTGGGACAGCTATTGGCAGACCAATGTCATGTCAGGTGTGCGTCTGAGTCGTGCGCTGCTGCCGGCAATGATGGGCAAGAACTGGGGCAGGGTAGTGTTTGTGTCCTCTGAGTCTGCACGCAATATCCCGGCAGACATGATTCACTATGGCGTATCCAAAACAGCTCAATTGGCATTGGCGCGTGGTCTGGCCAAGCGCGTCGCCGGCAGCGGTGTGACCGTCAATAGCGTACTGCCAGGGCCGACATTGTCCGATGGCGTTGCAGCGATGATGCAGAGCGAAGTAGAGCGCACTGGCAAATCCCTTGAGGAGGTCGCGAAGGCTTTCATCATGGAGCATCGCCCCAGCTCGATCATCCAGCGCGCTGCAACCGTCGAAGAAGTCGCGAACATGATCGTCTATGTTTGCTCGCATCAGGCATCAGCCACCACGGGCGCAGCGCTCAGGGTTGATGGTGGTGTGGTCGATGACATTGTTTGACCTCATCGGTTGATGTGTACTTGGCATAATCGATAGACGGGTTTTAGCGACTTCAACGTCCATCCTTGACTGTTGGAGTTACTCGATGGGATCGGTGGCAGAGTTGCCATTGATCCTTTCATGTGCTGACGAATCTGCTATTTCAGAGCGTGACCCTGAAACTGAACTCATTTATCGATCTTGGGCGGTGGATTCATATGAAAGTTGTAGTGGAGGGGGCAAAAGCCAGTTTGTATCTTGATCACGCGGCGAAACCAGCACTCCTGGTGAGCAATCTCAAATATGGTATCTGGATCGAGTCCGGGACCGTCGCGCATTTCAAGAACTTGAAAGTGACTCATGGGGGATAGCTTGTAGGATCGCTGTCGCGCTGTAGTACACACGGCGATAATGCCGCCGTGTGTGTAGAGGGCGGATCAGTTTCAGCCTTTGATCCAGTTCCCATCCGCTTGGGCGTCAACGGCGATATCGAAGGTCTGGATGTAGCCTGACAACATCCGATAATAACCAATGACAATAATTGCATCGCTCAACTCCTGGAGCGAGAAGTGCTGCAAGGCATGCTTGAAGAGTACCCCCGGGGCCTTGCCTTTTTCGATAATGGCGTGGCCAAACCGGAGCAGGACGCGCTCGTCCTCTTTGAAAGCTGCGGCATCATCCAGGCAGCCTTCTGCTATGGCGACGAACTGATCAGGACGAACGCCCGCAACTTGAGCGATGGAAACATGTTGCTCCCATTCGTAGGCGACGTTCTCATGCGCAGCCAACAGCAAAACCATCATCTCCTTATGGTAATCGGAGAGGGTGAGGTCCCTGAATATTGCGTTGGTCAGATCGATGACCGGAATAAATGCTCCGGGGCTGTAACCCAGCATTCGAAAGAAGTTAACCTTCGTTGGCAGCCTCTCAAACTTTTCCCGTACCTGATCAGGCAGTTTCGTAAAGTCGGGATACTCGATTTCTACTTTTGAACTGATGTTGCCATTGGATTCGGTTGGGTTGGCCATACGGCTCTCCTTTAGAGTCGATCTGATGTTCGTGAGGTTTCGTCCTGCGTGGTTGCGCGAGCTATGCCGTGGTTCTCATTTTGTTTCTCCATGACGTTCTTTGAGGGTAATTTCTCAAAGAGATATTCAGGTGCTGATCGTTAGTTTGGACGGGCGGCTGACCCAATGGCTCACGCCAAGACAGAACAGTAGAGCCAATGCACAGACGATCATTGCATTGGACAAACCATGAGAAAACGCGGTGGGTTCGGTGCTGGTAATCATTGCACCAAACACGGCAACACCAATCACGCCCCCCAACTGCCGTGCCGATGCCATCAAGCCGGATGCCATGCCAGCGTCATCCTTGGAGACAGATGACAACATTGAGTTAGTGATCGAGGGCACTGATGCTGCGCTGCCAATGCCCACAATCATCAAGGCAATGTTCAGGTACCAAAGCGAAGTGTCTGGAGTGACTCTGGACAGCGCCAGAAAGCCTATGACCTGAATCAAGAAACCGGTAGTGATGATGCGCGGCGCGCTCACGCGTTTGGCAATACGCGACGAGACCATGGTGGAAATGGTCAGCACTGCCGTCAGGGGGATAAATGCGAGGCCTGTTCTGAACGCGTCATAGTGCAGAAATGATTGGAAGTAGATGCTCAATACAAACACCGTTCCGTAGAAGGTGAGGTTGATCGCCGCGCCGGCCAACGCAGTGGTCGCCAATATTTTGTTTTTGGCCAGGCGCTCTGGCAACAGTGGGTGTTTTATCCGGCGTTCGATCACAACAAAGGCAATCGCGCACACCAAGGCGATTGCCATGGCCGAGACAGTTTCGGTAGCCCAGCCCTTGGCGCTCAACTCGGTCAGTGCGTAAGTCAGCGAGGCTAGACAAATGGCAATACTGATCTGTCCTGGTACATCGACTTTGTGATCAACGCGAGGAGATGCCGGGGCGTAGCGCATGACAAGTCCGATCGCCAGAATGCCGATAGGTACATTGATCAAAAAAACGCTGCGCCAGCCCAGGTACTCGATTAACAGGCCACCCATGACAGGCCCGGCAGCCAAGGCAATACCTCCACAGGCACCCCACATCGCTACGGCGGATCTACGTTTGTCTGGGTCCTCGAAAGCCAGTCGTATCAGTGTCAGAGACGTCGGGACCAATAGCGCGGCCCCGACACCCTGAACAATTCGCATGCCGATAAGCATGCTCATGCTGTTTGACAGACCACAGCCGATGGAGGCAACTGTGAAAATCGCAAAACCTGAAGCGAAGACCGTCTTGGCGCCGAACTTGTCGCCCCAGGCGCCACCGAGAATCAGCAGCGCGGAGAACGCCAGCGCGTAACTGTTGATGACCCATTGCAGGCCAGTGAGGTTTGTGTCGAAAGCCGTTTTCAGTGTACCCAGGCCGACGTTCACTACGCTGACGTCAAGCTGGACCACGAGGAATCCTAAGCAGGCCGCGATGTGTATTGCAGCCAGGGATGTGGTTTTTGACATGGTTTTAATAGTCGCAATGCTGTGGCAGTGGGGGAAAGTATCGGTTGACAGTCCATGCGTAAATACTAAAATCCGCAGGCACTCAATGCATATTTGCATGGCTTATGAACTGGGAAGATCTTCAATTCTTTTTAACAATCGCCCGGTCAGGTAGTTTGTCGGGCGCGGCACGCGTATTAGGCGTCAATCAAGCCACCGTCAGTCGGCGTCTGGCTTCGTTGGAAGCCCAACTCAATGTCCGTTTAGTGGATCGGCTAGCGCGCGAGTCACGCCTCACGCTTATAGGTCAACAAATACTCCTGGATGCTTTGGATATTGAAGCGAAGTCGTTTGCCATAGAACGCAAGTGCTTGACGTCCAGTACAGCCGTGAGGGCAAAGGTTTCTATTACGGCACCTCCCATTCTTGCCAGGCACTTTCTGGCACCAAACATCGCCAAACTGGCGCGTCTCTACCCACAGGTGCAACTGACCATTCTGAGCGAGTCTCATGTCGCCTCATTGTCGCGACTGGAGGCGGACCTGGCGTTGCGATTATCTCCACCCATCGAAGATACAGACATCATCAAGAAGGTGGGGCAGATGCGCTTCGCACTCTATGCAGGGCAAGACTACCCTTATGCGCACGATGAGCAGCAGTGGGCGTTTGTTGGCTATACCGACCGCCAAGCTGATTTTGCCCATAAACGTTGGCTTTACGATGTCATTGGCTCAAGGCGTGTGGCTTGCGAACTCTCGGAGTTGAGTCATCAATACGAAGCTGCTTGCACAGGAATCGGTGTGGCAGGTTTACCCTGCTTTATCGGCGATCCCGACCCCCGCCTGACCAGGCTTGAGAGTCACCTCCCCATGCTCAATCTCGACATTTGGGTCGCTATGCACCCGGATAGTCGCAACGACCCAGTGGTCCGTCATACCTCGCAGACTATCGCGCAGTTACTTGAGCCATATGGCCTGGGTTTGCCTTCGAGCCGCAAGTAGTGCGTTTCGGGGTTCCCGGACCCCAGCAAACCCATGCAAGAGCGAAACGCCGACAACGTCGGCGCATTGTTGCTAGATGAACTCAAGCACTTCGCGAACGGCTTTACGTGGCTTTTGCGGCCAGTTGCTCTCGCCCGGATAACCGACGGTCACCAGCATGACCGGAATCTCGGTAGCCGAAAGATCGAATGCACTCGCGACTGCCGCCTGATCGAAGCCGATCATTGGGGTCGAATCAAGACCCTGGCCTTTGGCAGCAAGCATCAGCGTCATGGCGGCGAGTGAACCTGAGCGAATGGCTTCGTCGCGTCGCAGTTGCGGATTTTCAGAGTACATACCCTGAGCTGCGCCCACCCACATGTCGTAAATCGACTTGTCGATGATGCCGGCATCCATTGACGGTTTCAGGGACGCTGGGATCGTTTCATGCGGATTCAGGGTGCCGCAAATAATGAACGTTACCGCTGAATCCATCACCTTCTGTTGGCCGTATGCCAATGGCAGCAAACGTGTTTTTGCTTCCTCGCTGCGCACGGCGATGAATCGCCAGTTTTGAAGGTTGAATGCGGAAGGCGCGTGTGTCGCCAGATCAATCAGATCAGCGATCTCTTGATCTGACAATTTGCGCTCAGTGTCGTAGTTGTTGGCGGAAATTCGGGACTTAATAACGTCAGCAATGGCGGACATGGTGCTCTCTGTGCAGTAAAAGGGGGAAATAAGCGCAGCCCCATTTTTTTGCAGTCGAGTCTGCGCGGATCAAATCAGTTAGCGGCTGAAGCCGTCGAACGGCGTCATGTACACAGCACCGAACGGATCCAGACGTTTACGGATCTCGGCATCAGGCGTGCCGTACACGACCAGGCTGGTAATGGTGCACAGTTCGAGGAAGCGTTTGCCGAACGGAGCGAAGGTCGTGTCTACGTGGCTGACCACGGATTCGACGTTGTAGCGCTCAAGAATATGCGCAACGCTTTGATCTTCGTTGACGCTGTACTCATAAACCAATGTGCCCGGCTCTTGCTTGGTGGCGACAACGATCTTGGCGATCAGCGCTTTGAACTCTGGAAAGTCACCGGGTTTGATCGCAAGGGAGAACAGGCAGGAAATATATGGATGCATGGGGGTCTCTTCCATCGTCGGCGTCAGAGGACGCCAGGTGAGGATGCATCGCTGATCCAGCCGATGCATTCGATGCGGTGTTCAGGCTCAGGACTTCTCGGGAGCTTCACCGAACAACTTGCCCGAACCTGCCCAATCTGATGGCGCTACGTCTTCGAAAATAACATAGATGTATTCGGCTGGGGTGCCGGTGTTTTTGACGATGCTTTCGGTAATTTCAGCAGCGACGGTGGCTTTCTGAGCGTGCTCTTTACCTTCGAACCAGCTAACGCGGACTACGGGCATGATGTATTCCTCTTGGGATAAAAACTCGGGTCTGAAGTGATCAGTCCGTGACATACAGCAATGCTAGAGTAGAAGCGTCTGGCGATAAACTGCCTAAAACTATAAAGTGGGTAGACTTATTGTCTACTTATTTAGGCCGTTATGATCCCCATAGACTCGTTCCAAGGCGTCATCACCTTCGTCGTGGCTGCGCGCTCGAACAGCTTTACCGAGGCGGCCGGGCGACTTGGGATTTCGAAGTCTGCCGTTGGCAAGTCAATTGCTCGTCTTGAGGGACGCTTGGGGGTGCAGCTGTTTCATCGATCCACTCGTCGCATCTCCCTGACTGCTGATGGCGATGCCTATTTCATCGCCTGCTCAAACGCACTCGAAGAAATCGGCGCTGCAGAGAGCGGACTGGGTCCGGGAACCCGCGAGCCTTCCGGACGATTGCGCGTAGACATGCCCGTCGCATTCGGGCGCCGGGTCGTCGCGCCCTTGTTATTTGAAATCGCTGACAAGTATCCCTCGCTGCAGTTGAACATGACTTTTTCTGACCACCTGGTCGATCCGATAGAGGAGGGCATCGACCTGCTGGTTCGTTTTGGAGAACTCAAAGATACCAACGGCCTGGTTGCCCGCCGCCTTGCACGACAACGCTGGGCTATCTGTGCAGCGCCGAGTTACCTGGACCGTTTCGGCGTACCTGACACGTTGGAAGATCTGAATCGTCACCACTGCATCGTCGGGCATCGACGGGGGCAGCCGCTCTCCTGGCGAGTCAGGGAAGGGCAAGAAACCGTTCGTTATGTGCCACCTTCAACCCACCAGATAGGCGACGGCGAGGCCATGATCCTCGCAGCCGTGGCCGGCATTGGCCTGTGCCAGATGCCGCGCTGCCTCTTCAAGGACGATATTGACGCAGGCAGGCTGGCAGAGGTGCTGGGAGACTATGAGCCGGAGCCGGTTGAGGTCCATGCCGTATGGCCCAAGGTTTCCCACTTGCGGCCCAAGGTGAGGTACGTGGTCGATGAGTTGGTACGGTTGTGTGAGCACTGGCAGTAGCCTCAACGGAAGGACATAGCGCCCGGCTTTCATCTGTGGACATAGATTCTACATACTTGATCCTGAACGATTATTTATCGAGCCACGTTTCCACTATAGGATTGTGGCGCGCGGTCTGATGCCCACATTCGATCGAGGCGAGCAGCCACCGTAAGCCGATAAGTCATCGAAGAAGACCTCCATGAAAAACACGAACACTTGCGGTTACACCAGCCCGGCAAAATGGCTGTATTGAGGCATGGCATGGCGTTGCTTTGGATTTGTAGTTGGGGAGTGGGCATTCTGGCGACCCACTGGCGACCCACTGGCTTGACCTGCGTGGATGCTCAAGGTCGGGAAGTCGAGCGACCTGCTGGTCTCGATGGACGCACACGGCGCGCATCAATCCTGTTTTCTGAACTTCTCCAGCGAGGGATCGGGCTCAGGGGGTCAGAAACTTGCTCGTGCTACGGCGCGCTTCGCGGGGAGGGTGGCCATAATATTTCTTGAATGCTGTCGAAAAACTGGCCTGGTTGCTGTAGCCAATAGCCTTGGCGACTTCAGAGGCTGATACCCCGTCCTTTATCAGCAAGTTCATGGCATGCGCCATTCGTTGGCGCAGTCCATAGTCGAATACCGTCATGCCATAGATGGCTTTACGTTGTGCGCAGAACCTGCGTGAGTTCCGCAAGGATTCGCTCAAGCACTACAGCGCCGACATCGTCTATGAACTGGAGCGTGCCGGCGAGAGCTTCAAGGTCCAGCAGCAAGCTGGTTCGCTTGATCAACTCCGACGATGCCCTGGCCGGTAACATTGCCGGATTACCCAAGCTCACGAAGTGGGCTCACACACGATTTTCTATTGTGAAATCCTCGACCTGTGCATAGGCGGCTCCCAAGAGGGGCTGGTGTATTTCAATCGCGCCTATCACCGTTTGGGTGAAGCCTCCTCAGCCCAGAAGCCCTATAAAGCTGTCGCCTCATAATTTCCGAGGCCGGTGTGCACTGCTCAACAAAAACTCCTTTGGTCAGGCCTGCTCAGCCTGGCTTTTTTTATCCAGCAGCATGCGATGGCGTGAATGTCTTGCCGTCCCTGCAAGCCAAGCCCAGACAACTTAAACGAATGCGGATCGCATTGGCGAGCGCCTCAAGCCCGTCCATGAAGTCAGCCACCTGACCATAGAATTTCGCACTGTCTCTGCAACCTGATTTTGATGATGGGCTCTGGGGCTGATCTATTGGTTTTTCGGTCAACCAGAGCCATAAAGGCGGAAGTTATCGGGCCGGATAGTCAGCTACGACTTCTTCGGCGCCAGATTTGGTCAGGCCGATGATTTGGTAGGCACTGCGACGGTTACCTGACTCCATGCCAGGTGATCCCATTGGCATGCCGGGTGCGGCGACGCCGATCAGATCCGTTCGCCGGGTCAGCTCGGCTATTTGTTCTACAGGCACATGACCCTCCACAAATTTCCCATTCACCACGCCGGTATGACAGGACCCCAGTTGTGCGGGCACACCGAGCTTTTCCTTCACCTCGCTCATGTTGTCTTCAAGGTGATCGACCACGGTATAGCCGTGCTCTTGCAAGTAAGCGATCCATTTGCTGCAGCACCCGCAGTTCGGGTCCCGATGAACGTCAATGGACAGCTGCGGGGCTGCCTGTAGAACAGGAGCGAAACCGATGATTACCGCAGTGGCGAGGATAAACGCTTGTTTTTTAACTGAAAGCAGGTGCATTGATCGTACTCGCAGATATTTTTTGGGAAAGAGGGTGGGGGAAATACAAAGTGAACGCAGTGAACTGACGCAGCTCGCTTTCAACCGCTACACGACCTCCATGCAGCGTCATGATAGAGCGGACGATGGCGAGCCCCAGTCCTGTGCCTCCTTGTTGGCGGGAACGACTGGGATGAACCCTGTAGAAACGATCAAACAATCGAGGTAAATGCTCGGTTTCAATCCCGTCGCCCTCATTGCGTACCGCCAGCGCTACTTCATCAGCATGCTCGACGAGCATTATCGTGACGGTGCTACCGGGAGTGCCATGCCGTATGGCATTAGAAAGTAGATTCGAAATCGCCCGCTGGATCATCAGCCTGTCGCCCTGGGCGCAACCGCTCCCCTGGATCTGTAAGAGCATAGCCTTCTCTTCAGCTGACGATGCAAACAGCTCGGCGACTTTTTGGGCTTCCTCATGAAGGTTCACAGGGCCAAACGCTAGTCGAGCCGATGGCTGACTCACGCTCGCCAGAAAAAGCATCTGGGACACCATGAGTGACAAGCGCTCCAGTTCCTCGGTACAGGACTCAAGGACCTTTTTGTACTCCTGCGGCGGCCGCTCTCTGGATAAGGTCACCTGAGCCTTGCCCATCAAATTGTTCATCGGGGAGCGCAGTTCATGTGCCAGGTCGTCCGAGAACTGCGTCAGTTGCTGAACATCGCCGTCCAGCCGATGGAGCATGAGATTGACGGCATGGGCCAGGTCACGCAGTTCGTCAGGCAGCCCTGTTACTTTCATCCGCAAGGAGAGATCCCGAGCGCAGACTCTTTCTGCAATCTTGCGGAACGCGCGCAGAGGTCTCAATCCGCGATGTACAACCCACCACCCACAGCCGCCCACCAGCAGCAAGATAAGAGGCAGTCCTATCAGTGTGGACTTCACAAAAGCGTTGAGTAATGTGACATCGCTCTTTCTATCCAGGGAAAGAATGATCAGGATTTGCTGGCCGCTAGTGAGGCGCACTTTCTTGTAAGCCACGAGAATTTCGTAACCCTCTGCAGATTTCAAACGCTGGAAGTCTTGCAAGGGCTCGTCAGTATCGGGTACAGGTAGCTCTAAACCCTCGTTGCTTCCCAGGTTCATCAAGCGTTTTCGCGGGGTGCCTGAGTCGAGGATCATAAGGGTGAAGTTATCGTGCCCAATGATCTGGTCACGCAGGTTGTGGGGGTGAAGCACAATATCGGCAGTCGAGGCCAGGCTCTCCTCCAGACTGTGTTCAATCTGTCCCAGCTTTTCATTCAGTCCATCTCTGGCTCTCACGTCCAACTGATGGGAGATGGTTGCATAGGCGAACGTCGCCATCACCAATACCAGCACGGCGCTCATGGCGGTTACCGTGAGGCCTAGCCTCATGGACAGGCGAGTCGGTTTCATCCCCGGACTTCCAGCACATAACCCACGCCGCGCAGGGTATGGATTAATTTATGCTCGAAAGGATCGTCGATTTTGGCGCGTAACCGACGGATCGAGACTTCAACGACGTTGGTGTCGCAATCAAAATTCATGTCCCACACCAGAGAGATGATCTGAGTGCGGGACATGACTTCTCCGCTATGGCGCATCAACAGATGCAGCAGGGCAAACTCCTTGGTCGTCAGGTCGATACGCTGGTTGCCTCTGAACGCTCTGTGTCGTCCCTGATCCAGCTCAAGGTCGCCTACGCGCAATACGTCAGGCAACCCGCTTTGTTCACTGCGACGCAGGAGGGTTCGCACTCGGGCCAGCAGCTCAGGGAATTCGAACGGCTTGACGAGATAGTCATCAGCGCCCATTTCCAGCCCCCTGACTTTCTCATCCAGGCGACCGCGAGCGGTGACCATCATGACCCGGGTATTATCGGTTTTCCTGAGCTTGGCTAATACTTCCCAGCCCTCCATTTCTGGCAGGTTCACATCCAGGATTATGATGTCGTAGGTCTGGTGCTGAGCCAGGTAGAGTCCGTCAAGTCCGGTGGCAGCCACATCCACGACATAGCCACTCTCTGTTAAACCTTGATGCATGTATTCGGCAGTTTTTGGCTCGTCCTCTACAACAAGGATTCGCATATGAATGTCCTGTTTCTATCGGTGGGGGAATGATCAACAAATTCTGTGAGGGTTAGCGTTTTGTTATTGAGTCTGGTGCGAGCCTCACAGCTCTCTGAATTTTCGGAGGATCTTGGAGCCTGTAGCCGCTTGAGGGTCAACCCACTCCTTTAAGAAAATCAGCTTTAAAGTTATGCCGCTCTGGATTTAAGAGATGAATCACATTTTTAATATGTCGTCGCAAATCAAGCGAAAAAGTATTGCGCATTATTTCTATAGCGAATGCAGATAATGGCGCCACGCATTGTAATGTGAAGAAGTATCCACTGACGCTCAATTACAGAATTGTAATGTTCCAGCAATCCCTCTGATAAGTCCTGTTGCATAAAGTCCCCGCATCAAACTCCAGCCCTCGGGGCGGGGTAATACCTGTTTTTGGTTGGGTGATTTATGCGACTGGAGAAGTGCGAACGTGCTTAGGTCTAGATTTTTTCCTGTGCCAGCCTCTGTGAGAATGAGCGTCCTATGCGCCCTGATGTTGCCTTTCGCCGTCCCCGGCGTTGTGGCTGCCCAGAGCTTAAGCTTGCCTGAGGCTATCGAGGCTGCATTTACGGAAAACCCCGAGCTTGCAGCGGCACGCTGGGAGATCGGCGTGGCCGAAGGTGACAGGCAACAGTCAGGTCTGTTTCCGAATCCCGAGTTGTCGTGGGAAGTGGAAGACACGCGTCGTAACACTAGCACGACGACGGTTATGCTCAGCCAGGCGCTGGAGTTGGGAGGCAAGCGAGGCGCTCGTATTGAGGTCGCGAGCCGGGGCCAGGATGCTGCGCAGTGGGAGCTTGAGCGCCGCGGTAACGAGTTGCGTGCCGAAGTCGTCCAGGCCTTTTTCACAGCTGTACGGGCTGACACAGGTCTGGATCTTGCGCGACAGTCCCAAGCGCTTGCCCAGCGTGGCGTAGAAGTGGCCGAAGGTCGTGTGCGTGCGGGGAAATCCTCTCCGGTCGAAGTGACCCGTGCTCAAGTGCAGTTGGCTGAAACTGACGTGCTGGTCCGGCGAGCCCAAACGTTGAAAGCCAACAGCTACCGTGACCTGGCCCGGACCACCGGATCGTCAACGTCATCATTTGATCGGTTGGAATATCGGGAACTCTCGCCAGGAAAATCTCCGCCAGCTGCGAAGATTTTCACTGCTATCAATCAGTCTGCCGAACTGCGTCTGGCGCAAGCCCAGATTGAGCAACGTGACGCGGCGTTGGGTTCTGAGCGAGCGCAACGCATCCCCGACCTCACCGTGAGCATCGGCAGTCAGTACAGTCGCGAGGACCGCGAGCGGGTCAACGTTGTCGGCATGTCCATGCCCCTTCCGCTGTTCAACAGAAACCAGGGAAATGTGCTCGCGGCGTCGCGGCGGGCCGATCAGGCCCGGGACTTACGCAACGCTGTAGAGCTCAGATTGCGTACCCAGACCCAGTCTGCACTCGATCAGTGGGCAACTGCCATGCGGGATGTGGAGTCGTTTGATCAAGTCATCCTGCCGTCGGCGAAAAGCGCTGTTGATGCGGCCACTCGTGGTTTCGAGATGGGCAAATTCGGCTTTCTGGAAGTTCTCGATGCGCAGCGCACGCTGATTGCGGCGCGTGGCCAATACCTCGAATCACTGGCCATGGCGACTGACGCCAGAGTGACCGTTGAGCGCATCTACGGCGATCTGAACCGGTTCACTACCCATCCTTAAACTCATTTTCTCGTACTTATTGGGCGTTCGTTGTGTACGCAACTACGTGATCGCCGGGAGCATCCATGGATAACAAACGGAGCATGACAACGGCCTTGGCTGTGGTCGCAATCATTGGCCTGGGGAGCCTGGCACTGGGTAATCAGGGTTTTCCTTCGGCGGCTGAGCCGAAGCCGACGAGCAAGGACGCTAAAGAATCACCGCACGAGCACTCGGAAGAAGAGGGGCAGGCGGGTGAGAGCGGGCACGGCGACAAAAAGGAGCACGCTGATAAAGACAGTGACGAAACTCACGGTGAAAAGGGCCACGGTAGCGATGCGTCAGATGAGTCCCATGCGCAAGAAGGAAAGCTTGCGCTCAGCGCTGAACAGATCAGCGCAGCCGGTATCGAGCTGGTTGTCGCCGTGCCCCGGGAGATGAGTACTTCCGTCACCTTTCCTGGTGAAATCCGCTTTGACGAAGACCGTACGACCCATGTGGTGCCCAGGGTCAGCGGTATCGTTGAGGAGGTGAAAGTTGACCTGGGCCAGGCCGTGAAAAGGGGCCAGGTGCTGGCGGTTATTGCGAGCCAGCAAATCTCCGATCAGCGCAGTGAGTTGAATGCCGCGCAGCGTCGTCTGGAGCTCGCACGTCTGACCATGCAGCGCGAGAAAAAACTCTGGGAAGACAAGATTTCCGCAGAGCAGGACTATCTGCTGGCCCGTCAGGCCTATCAGGAGGCTGACATCAGCTTCGCCAACGGCCGTCAGAAATTGAGCGCTATCGGCGCCAGCTTGAATCCGTCCGCGGGTAATCGTTACGAATTGATTGCTCCGTTCAACTCGGTGGTCATTGAAAAACATCTTGCGATTGGCGAAGTGGTCAATGAATCAAGCTCTGCTTTCACTCTCTCGGATTTGTCCAGGGTTTGGGCGACCTTTGGTGTGACGCCCAAGGATCTGAACAAAGTCGTGGTGGGCCGGGCGGTAACGGTCAGTGCCCCCGACCTTGATGCTCAAGTCGAAGGCCGCATCAGTTACGTAGGAAGCTTGCTTGGGGAGCAGACCCGAGCCGCTGCGGTACGCGTGGTGCTGGCCAACCCTGAAGGGGCATGGCGTCCAGGGCTGTTTGTCTCTGTTGATGTGACTGCAGACAAAGCCAACGCAGCTGTCAGCCTGCCTGAGTCCGCCATCCAGTCCATTGAAGACAAGACCTCGGTGTTTGTTCGTGATGCTGAAGGCTTTGAGCTGCGCCCGGTGAAAGTCGGCAGGCGCGACGGTGGCTATGTGGAAATCGTTCAAGGCTTGGCAGTTGGCACGCAAGTGGCCGCCGCTGGCAGTTTCATTCTCAAGTCCGAGCTGGGTAAAGGCTCCGCTGAGCATTCCCATTGATCTGCCCCGCACGAGTACAACGCCATGTTTGAACGGTTAATCCAATTCGCAATCGAACAACGCATCGTGGTGATGCTTGCTGTTTTGCTCATGGCTGGGCTTGGCATTGCCAGCTATCAGAAATTGCCCATCGATGCTGTACCTGACATCACTAACGTTCAGGTGCAGATCAATACGTCGGCTCCCGGCTTTTCGCCGCTGGAGACAGAACAACGGGTGACCTTTTCGATTGAAACGAGCATGGCGGGACTTCCCGGGCTGCAGCAGACCCGTTCTCTGTCGCGTTCGGGGCTGTCGCAGGTCACGGTGATTTTTGAAGATGGCACCGACCTGTTTTTTGCACGCCAGTTGGTGGGCGAGCGTCTGCAAATCGCCAAGGATCAGCTGCCTGAGGGCGTCGACGCCGTCATGGGGCCGATCTCCACCGGGCTCGGCGAGATTTTCCTGTGGACGGTTGAGGCCAGGGAGGGGGCGCTAAAAGAGGATGGAACGCCTTATACCCCAACCGATCTTCGGGTCATCCAGGACTGGATCATCAAGCCGCAACTGCGCAATGTGCCTGGCGTGGCCGAGATCAATACCATTGGTGGTTTCGCCAAGCAGTATCAGATCGCTCCAGATCCCAAGAAACTGGCGGCCTACAAGCTGACCTTGAACGACCTGGTGGCGGCCCTTGAGCGTAACAACGCGAATATTGGCGCAGGCTACATTGAGCGCGGCGGCGAGCAGTTACTGATTCGTGCTCCGGGCCAGCTCGGTACAGTCCAGGACATCGCCAACATCGTGATTGCCAACGTTCAGGGCACGCCTATTCGAGTCAGCAGCGTGGCAAATGTGGATATCGGTCAGGAGCTACGTTCGGGAGCTGCGACGGAAAATGGCCGTGAGGTGGTTCTCGGCACCGTGTTCATGCTGATCGGCGAAAACAGCCGCACGGTCTCGCAGGCTGTCGCCGCCAAGCTGGCGGATATCAATCGCTCGCTGCCCAAAGGGGTAGAAGCGATCACCGTTTACGACCGTACCAATCTCGTTGAAAAAGCCATCTCCACGGTGAAGAAGAACCTGATCGAAGGGGCCATTCTGGTTATCGCGATTCTGTTTCTTTTCCTCGGCAATATCCGTGCAGCGTTGATTACCGCGATGGTGATTCCGCTGGCAATGTTATTCACCTTCACCGGTATGTTCACCAACAAAGTCAGCGCCAATCTGATGAGCCTGGGCGCGCTGGACTTTGGCATCATCGTCGACGGTGCGGTGGTGATCGTCGAAAACGCGATCCGCAGGCTTGCCCACGCGCAGCACAAACACGGACGGATGTTGACCCGCTCGGAGCGTTTCCATGAGGTGTTTGCCGCCGCCAGAGAGGCGCGTCGACCGCTGATCTTCGGTCAGTTGATCATCATGGTGGTGTACCTGCCGATCTTCGCCTTGACGGGCGTCGAAGGCAAAATGTTCCACCCGATGGCATTTACCGTGGTGATAGCGCTACTGGGCGCCATGATCCTGTCGGTGACGTTCGTGCCGGCCGCCATCGCTATGTTCGTCACCGGCAAGGTCAAGGAAGAAGAGGGCGTGGTGATGCGCACGGCACGCCTGCGCTACGCACCTGTGCTGAAATGGGTGCTGGGGCATCGGTCGATAGCGTTTTCCATGGCGTTTGTGTTGATCGTCCTGTCCGGGTTTACGGCGAGTCGCATGGGCAGCGAGTTCATCCCCAGCTTGAGTGAAGGTGATTTTGCGCTGCAAGCGCTTCGGGTTCCTGGCACGAGCCTGAGCCAGTCGGTGGACATGCAGCAGCGTCTTGAAAAAGCCGTCATGGAAAAAATGCCGGAAGTGGAGCGTATGTTCGCCCGCACCGGCACGGCAGAAATCGCTGCCGACCCGATGCCACCGAATATCTCTGACAGCTACGTCATGCTCAAGCCGCAAAGCGAGTGGCCTGACCCGGGCAAGTCTCGGGAAACACTGATTGCCGAATTGCAACAGGCTGCCGCGACAGTACCCGGCAGTAACTACGAGCTGTCGCAGCCAATCCAGCTGCGCTTCAATGAGCTGGTTTCAGGGGTACGCAGCGACGTCGCGGTGAAAGTGTTTGGCGACGACATGGCTGTGCTGAACCAAACTGCGGCCAAAATTGCCGCGACCTTGCAGACGGTGCCCGGCTCCTCCGAGGTAAAGGTCGAACAAACCACTGGCTTGCCTGTGCTGACGATCAACATTGATCGCGACAAGGCAGCGCGATACGGCCTGAATGTTGGCGATGTTCAAGACGCTATTGCTATTGCCGTCGGCGGACGCCAGGCGGGCACACTGTACGAAGGCGATCGCCGGTTTGACATGGTGGTGCGCTTGTCTGAAGCACTAAGAACTGATGTGGCCGGGCTTTCCAGCCTGCTTATCCCGGTGCCTGCCACCGCAAGCAGCGCTAACCAGCAGATCAGCTTCATCTCCCTGTCCCAGGTGGCAAGTCTGGATTTGGTGCTGGGTCCGAACCAGATCAGTCGGGAGAACGGCAAGCGTTTGGTAATCGTCAGCGCCAACGTACGGGGTCGTGACCTCGGCTCATTCGTTCAGGAAGCGGGGGAGACGATCAACAGCAGTGTTCAGATTCCAGCGGGGTACTGGACAAATTGGGGTGGCCAGTTCGAGCAGCTACAGTCCGCCGCCAAGCGCCTGCAGATAGTGGTTCCAGTGGCGCTGCTGATGGTGCTGGCGCTGTTGTTCTTGATGTTCAACAACATGAAGGACGGTTTGCTGGTCTTTACAGGTATTCCATTCGCATTGACGGGTGGCGTCATGGCGCTTTGGCTGCGTGACATACCGCTGTCGATTTCAGCAGGCGTAGGCTTCATCGCATTGTCTGGGGTCGCCGTGCTGAACGGCTTGGTCATGATCTCTTTCATTCGCAACCTACGCCAAGAGGGGCGCTCGTTGGCGGATGCCATTAACGAGGGGGCTTTGACACGCTTGCGCCCCGTGTTGATGACTGCGCTGGTTGCTTCGCTTGGCTTTATCCCGATGGCATTGGCCACAGGCACCGGGGCTGAAGTGCAACGGCCACTGGCGACCGTTGTGATTGGCGGAATCCTTTCCTCTACTGCTCTGACACTGCTTGTACTTCCTGCGCTTTATCAATGGGCGCATCGCCGGGAAGAAGAGGTGTAGGGGCGTCTGCTCGTTGAGTCACCGCTCGCGGCAGGAAACCGCCGCGAGCGGTTCACGAATGATGCTCATGATCTGCATGTTCGTGCTCTTGATCGTGGAAACCATCATGCTCAAGTTGAATGGTGCAGTGAGCAATATCAAATTTCTCACTGACTGAGGTCGTTACCTGAGCCAGGATGTCTTGTCCGGTAAGCGATGTATGTGGAATCACCAGATGCACGCTCATCACGTTTTTACCGCTGGTAACCGACCAGACGTGCAGGTCATGGATCGCTTTGACCCCCTCAACCGCCACAATGGTTCGCTCGACCTCTTCCAGGTCAATCCCATTCGGAACACCCTCCAGAAGCACATTCATGCTTTCACGCAAGAGCGTCCAGGTTCTTGGCAATACCCACAAGCCAATGCCTGCCGCAACGAGCGAATCCACCCACGTCCAGCCGGTGAAGCGGATCACCAGTGCCGCAACAATGACACCTATCGATCCAAGCATGTCGCTCCAGACCTCCAGATACGCACCTTTTACGTTAAGACTTTCACCACTCGCCGCCCCCAATAGCCGCATTGAGACCAGGTTCACAACCAGCCCCAGAATGGCGATAACCAACATCCCTGTTGATTGAATAGGGGCAGGGCTCACGAGTCTTTGATAGGCCTCGTAAAGAATGTAGATAGCAACGAAGAAAAGAAGCATGGCGTTAAATGCCGAGGCCAGGATCTCGAATCGCGCATAACCAAATGTGCGGTTGCGATCCGCAGGCCGTTTTGCGATCTGCAACGCCATGAGCGATATCGCCAGCGCAGCTGAGTCGGTAAACATGTGTGCTGCGTCGGAGAGAAGTGCCAGACTTCCTGTGATCCATGCACCGATAATTTCCGCGATCATGAATCCGGTGGTCAGGCCCAGTGCTATCAGGAGTTTTTTCTCATGACCTGCACGTACTTGGCCATGGCTGTGACCTGAGCTCATTAGAGGGTCCTTTGGTAGGGGGAAATGAATAATAGAGGCTGTGTTAGGACACATTAGGCAGGCGGGACGTTCGCCACACAATCTATAAAAAACGCATCGAGTAGGAGGCGGATTTACATCCGCCGTCCTCTCACACCACCGTACGTACGGATCCGTATACGGCGGTTCAGGTCAGGCGGCTAAGCCGGTTTATCGTATCCAGTATTGAAACCAGCCCAAGTCCGTCCCAGAGTT
>NZ_DASWOT010000214.1:0-56545 GCF_036404235.1 Pseudomonas sp. | reverse complement strand
CACCGTGCCTTGCCCGGCGATGGTGTCGGGGTCGTCGTAGGGGTGGACGTAGACGTAGCCTTTTTCATCGACCAATTTCAGCGAATAGGCCAGCGCTTCGGGGAACGAATCCCCGTGCAAAACCACTTTGCCACCTCGGGAACGCACACCTTCGACCTTGATCTCCGGTGTGGTCTTGGGCATGACGATGGTCGCTTTGACGCCCAGGGTTTTCGCCGCCAGCGCCAGCCCTTGCGCATGATTGCCCGCCGACGCGGTGACCACGCCATGTGCCAGTTCTTCGGGGGTCAACTGCGCCAGCTTGTTGTAGGCGCCGCGAATTTTGAAAGAAAACACCGGTTGCAAGTCTTCGCGCTTGAGCAAGACCTGATTGCCAAGCCGTTCGGACAACTGCCGCGCGCCCTGTAGCGGGGTTTCCACGGCGATGTCGTAGACGCGAGAGGTGAGGATTTTCTTGACGTAGTGGTTGAGCAGGTCGCTGTTGAACCGCGCGTTATCCAGCATCTGGTTCATCGTGTTGGCCTCGTGCAAAGGGCGGCGATGATCAGGTTCAGGCAAGCGGCAGAGAGGGAAGGGCGAATAAAGTTCATGTCTGACTCCTGGTTCGAGATTTTTGGCCCGGGAGACAGAAGGAAAAAACCCGCCTCGAGGGCGGGTTGGGTGCAAACGTCGGCTAACCCGCCATGACTGGAATGGCGGTAATAATTATCTGGCCGAAGAGGTGCTGGGTTACGTTCATGGCGTGAAGACTATTGCGCTTAGGGTTCGAGCGTCAAGAGCTGCATTGCTCATGCAAGCGCGCCGTCAGGTTTTCCTGACCCCTCGTCCCCTACGTCGGGCGCCTTCATTTTTCCTTCATGACGGCACTCTAAGGTGAGGGTTGTGATCAGTGATGTAAGTAATGCAGTCGCTGAAACGTCAATGAAAGACAACCGAAACGAAGAAACCAGCCACGAGGGCATGAGTAATGGACGACTATCAAGAAGAGCTTTTGGAATACAACGCGTACGAGTTTGATCCTTTTGAACCCGCTGACGACGCAACCGAGTTGTAGGCTGTCGCTTCAAGCGGTATGACGTTGGCTGCGGCGGAACTCTCCAGGAGTCTCACCGTTCCAGCGTTTGAAGGCGCGCTGAAAGGCCTCGGCCGATGAAAACCCTAGTAGATAGGCAATCTCGCCAAAAGCCAGTTCCGTGTCACGGATGTAGGTCATGGCCAAGTCGCGGCGCGTGTCATTGAGAATGGCGCGAAAGCGCGTACCTTCGTCGGCCAGTTTGCGCCGCAAGGTCCAGGTCGGCAGCTTTAGCCGTGCTGCCACTTCCTCCAGATCAGGCTCTCTTCCACCATTCAACAAAGGCCCCAACAACTGAGTGATCCGTTCACGCAGGCTGCGGGTGCGCGTACGGTGCTCCAGTTCCTGTTCGCAGAGCGCCAGCAAATGCCGCCAGGTGCTGGGGCAGTGATCGGGATTACGCAGGCCAAGGCTGTGTTGGCTGAGGCGCAATTGATTGGCGCCTGCGGCAAAACTCACCGGATGCTCACTCAAGTGCGCGTATTGAGCTGAATAGATGGGCGCCTCAAATTCGATCTCGATCTTTTGCGCACGCAGCTCAGTGCCCGCCAGCGTCGATAACTGTTGCAGCCAACTGCCGAGAATCGAATCGACGACGAAACGGTTGTAGTCGTTGTAAGGGCTAATGGAGTAGAAACGCAGCCAGGCACCACTGGCGTCTTCATGAAAGCTCGATTGCCCGCGGTAGTTGGCGCCATACAAGGCTTCGAAACGAATCAATGTACGTGCTGCTTCTCGCACAGTGGGGGCTTGCGCGGCAGTGACGCCTGCCAGCCCGGCTTGGCTGATGCGGCTCAACTGACCCATGCGCAAGCCTAGCCAGGGCACCCCTGTCAGTTGAATCGCCGAGTGTCCCAGGCGCATGTAGCGCGCAATTGACAACCGTGCGCCTGCTTCACCCAGCGTTGCCGCGTCCAGTCCGTACTGCTCAAGCAAGGGGGTTGGGTCCTGATCGAAGCTGCGCACGGCATCCGCCAGGCTATGGACGAAACCTACCGACAAATCCCCCAAACGTACCCGAGGCGCGGTCATGGCGTCATAACCACAGATTGATCAGCCGCGCGCCGTGCCCAGGCTTGCTGCCTTTGGGGGGCGTACTGACAGATTGTTCAGTGATACTTTGCCCGCCGCGATTGGCAAAGCTATGGCCTGTGCTGCCTTGATCCCAAAACTGGCCGCGCATAAACACGCTGATACCCGCTTGAGCGGTACTGATGGGCGCCAGTGTCAAGCGCCGCCACGCTTCGCCTTCGGTCAGGGGGGCAGGTTCAACACCGAGTTCTACAGGGAGCTTTTGCGCATGCCACGGTTGTGACCATGCATCATTGCCCGCAACGAATGCGGGCACCGCGATCAGCTCGACACCGCTTTGATTGAGGCGCGTGTAGTTGCGTGGGTACCAACTGTCGCTGCCGATCAGCGTACCGAGACGGCCGGCCGGAGTGTCGATGACATTGAGCGGCGCATCCTTGCCTGAACGGATATAACCGCGCTGATACCAGGTCGCAAACAATTGCCGTTGGGGTTGGCCGATAGGCAGACCATCGCGGCCAAACACTACGCTGCAGTTATAGAGCGCGCCATTGCCCACGTGCAATTGACCGTTCTCCACCGAAGGCCCTGGCAGCACAATCGAACCCGCCACCAACGTCACGCCAAATTCCTTGGCCAAACCACCGAATAGCGTCTGGTAGTCACGGGCCATATTCACCGACTTCATCCTGATACGCGCATCGTCAATCCGGTTTTCGCCTTTGGCGTGCAGCATCGCGATGGCAAATTGCAGTGGGTTGCTGACGGCTAGCCAATTCAGCGCTTCTTCAATAGTCGTGGCCTGGTAGAACTGGGATTTTTCGTCCACGGCAAACAACCAAGTGCCTACATGCTCGGGCAACACAACAATGGTTTTGTCGTTGATCAGGCCGTGTTCACGGGCTTGCTGGAGATAGGCGGCAAGTTTTCGGTGCAGGCGCTTGAGGCTTTGATAGTCGGACGCAAACAGTTCTGGCTGTATGCCCAGCAGATTGCCGCGATCACCAGGCTGGCCATCGTTGATCACCAGTTGAATGCGCAAATCGGTGAGGTAATGACCGGCGTGACGCTTGCCGGTCCACAGGCCATAGCTGACGAGGATAATCACCAGCAATAACACCGTGGATAAACCGAGAATTTTACGCATGTAGAACCGAACGCTGTCGTGGATGAAGGTGCGCACAAGAGTAGGGCGCAGCCAGGGACTTGCCAACCCTTGCTGCGCATTTGGATCAATAAGTTGTTACTTTCAGTCATTGAGCGTGATCAGGGTGCTGTTTACTGTTGGCGCCATGAACAGCGAGCTATTGTCAGTGCTTGATAGCGACCGCCGAATAATTTGACGAGTGCCTACAGAGCCCTCGCATCCCGTGATGATGCTCGATGGAGTTTGCGATGACCGCCCACTATCCACACCTGATGGCCCCCCTTGACTTGGGTTTTACCACGTTGCGCAACCGGGCTCTGATGGGCTCCATGCACACGGGGTTGGAGGAGAAACCGGGCGGGTTTGAGCGCATGGCCGCGTATTTTGCCGAACGGGCGCGTGGCGGTGTGGGCCTGATGGTCACCGGCGGTATTGCGCCGAATGTCGAAGGCGGTGTTTATTCCGGTGCCGCCAAGCTGACGACCACCGAAGAAGCCGACCACCATCGTGTTGTCACCCAGGCGGTGCATGAGGCGGGCGGCAAGATCTGCATGCAGATCCTCCATGCCGGTCGTTATGCCTACAGCCCAAAGCAGGTCGCACCGAGCGCGATTCAGGCGCCGATCAACCCGTTCAAACCCAGGGAGTTGGATGAAGAGGGTATCGAAAAGCAGATTCAGGACTTCGTGACCTGCTCGACCCTGGCCCAATCCGCCGAATACGACGGCGTCGAAATCATGGGCTCGGAAGGCTATTTCATTAACCAGTTTCTCGCCGCCCACACCAACCATCGCACCGACCGATGGGGTGGCAGCTACGAAAACCGCATGCGCTTGCCGGTTGAAATCGTACGCCGGGTGCGCGAAGCCGTTGGTCCGAACTTCATCATCATTTATCGCCTGTCGATGCTTGACCTCATCGAAGGCGGCAGTACCTGGGAAGAGGCCGTTCAACTGGCGCAGGCCATCGAGAAGGCCGGCGCGACCCTGATCAACACCGGCATCGGTTGGCATGAGGCGCGGATTCCGACCATCGCCACCAAAGTCCCGCGCGCTGCTTTTGTGAAAGTCACGGCCAAAATGCGCGGTTCGGTGTCGATTCCGCTAATCACCACCAACCGCATCAATACCCCCGAAGTTGCCGAGCACGTGCTGGCCGAGGGCGATGCCGACATGGTGTCCATGGCGCGGCCTTTTCTGGCCGACCCGGACTTCGTCAACAAGGCGGCTGCTGGGCGGGGCGATGAAATCAACACCTGCATTGGTTGCAATCAGGCGTGTCTGGACCACACATTTGGCGGCAAGCTCACCAGTTGCCTGGTCAATCCCCGGGCTTGCCACGAAACCGAACTTAATTATTTGCCCACTCAACAACCGAAGAACATCGCCGTGATTGGTGCCGGTCCTGCCGGGCTTGCAGCGGCAACCGTCGCGGCCCAGCGCGGTCATCAGGTGACGCTGTTCGATTCAGCCAGTGAGATCGGTGGTCAGTTCAATATCGCCAAGCGCGTGCCGGGCAAGGAAGAGTTCTACGAAACCCTGCGTTACTTTGGTCGCAAGCTGCAGACCACAGGCGTCGACGTGCGCTTGAACACCCGCGTTTCGGTGGATGACCTCAAGAGTGCTGGTTACGACGAAATCATTCTGGCGACCGGCGTCGAGCCACGCATGCCAGCGATCCCCGGTATTGATCACCCCAAGGTCCTGAGCTATCTGGACGTGATCCTGGAGCGTAAGCCGGTGGGCAAGCGCGTGGCAGTGATCGGCGCGGGCGGCATTGGTTTCGACGTCTCGGAGTTTCTGGTGCATCAGGGCGTGTCCACCAGTCTGGATCGCGCGGCATTCTGGGACGAGTGGGGCATCGACGAGGCGCTGGAAGCGCGTGGCGGTGTCGCCGGGATCAAACCGCATCCACATGCGCCAGCGCGTCAGGTGCTCCTGTTGCAGCGCAAGGCTTCCAAGGTCGGCGATGGTCTGGGCAAGACCACTGGCTGGATTCACCGCACGGGCCTTAAGAACAAGCAGGTGCAAATGCTCAACAGCGTCGAATACCTGAAGATCGACGACGCCGGTTTACACATTCGTATCGGTGACGGCGAGGAGAAACTACTGGCGGTAGACAACGTGGTGATCTGCGCCGGGCAGGACCCGTTGCGCGAGCTGTACGACGGCTTGAAAGACGCAGGGCAGAACGTGCATCTGATCGGTGGCGCCGACGTTGCGGCAGAGCTGGATGCCAAGCGGGCGATCAACCAAGGGTCACGGTTGGCGGCTGAGTTGTAAGTGATATCAGTTGTCCTACGGGGAGTGTGCAGAACCTGTTTCGCGGGATGCGTTACGAGCGGCGCTCTTGAGGGCCAATGCTAAACTCCGGCCTTCTTTAGTCCCCGATTAATTCTGATGCTTCCCGTTGACCACGCCCTGTTACCGGCCCCGCTGCAACGTCTGGATCTGCCTTGGCTCACTGACGCTGGCATTGAGGTTGCGATCCTGCGTCTGGACCTGATCGATCCGCTGATCTCTGGCAACAAATGGTTCAAGCTCACCCATCACCTGGCAGCCGCTCAACGTGCAGGCGCCCAGGGTTTGATCAGCCTTGGCGGCGCGCACTCCAATCATCTTCATGCGCTGGCGGCGGCAGGCAAACGCTTTGGTTTCTCCACGGTGGGGTTATTGCGCGGTCATCCCCAGGAAACGCCGACGGTGATGGATTTGCAGGCATTCGGCATGCAACTGCATTGGCTGGGTTATGCGGGTTACCGGGCGCGGCACGAAGCGGATTTCTGGGTGCCGTGGATGGCGCGTTATCCGCAACTGCATCCGGTACCCGAGGGTGGTGGCGGGTTGGAAGGTGCCTTGGGCTGTGCCGACATCGTGTGTCAGGCGCGTGATCAATTGGCGGCGGTGGGCTGGGACGATTATCACGGCTGGTGGCTAGCGGCAGGAACCGGCACCACGTTGGCGGGCCTGGTATTGGCCGAGTCGGGCGCGCGACTGGTATATGGCGCGATGGCGCTGCCGAAGGGGCATGGAGTGCCCGAGAATGTCTCGGCGATTATCGAGTCGTTTGAGAGCACGCTCGCCTCCACAGCGTTGGCTGCGTCTGGCATCGTTTGCTCGGACACAACACCTGTGGAAGGGCGCTTGCTCGCGAAAGCGTCACTTAAAGCGCCAGGTAACCAAGCGCCTGACCATTGTTATTGTCTGCTCGATGCCAGTCGCGGCGGGTTCGCCAAAACCGATCCGCACTTGCTGTCCTTTATCGATACCTGCGCACAGCACACCGGCATTCCTCTGGAACCGCTTTACACCGGCAAGGCCCTGCTGGCGTTGCACGACGAAGTTGTTGCCAGCCGATTCGCCGAGGGCACGAAGCTGATCTTTGTCCATACCGGTGGGTTACAGGGTAAGCGTGAGACTTTATAGCGGCGTGTCTTTTGGCCGGGATCAGCCTGTATGACGCAGCCTCTGTAGGAGCGAATTCATTCGTGAGATTGAGGCCCATCCAATACATCTTTGTCGTCAGCCCCATAGCATCGCGAACAAGTTCGCTCAAAGCGTGACCAGGAACAGAGTCTCTACAGGTTCATTTGAATCTCGCGACAGCGCAACACGGGTCCCGCTGGCACGAATCCTGCGGCCCAGACGTATCGATACGTCGGTTCTGGGCATGTCGGCGGCACTTCTGGAGTCAACCGCTTACGCCTCGGTGTCGATAATCGACCCTTCCAACACGCGCCGAGGTTTACATGACTACTGCAACCATCGAGCGGGTCGATCCTGCCACTTTGAGGAAAGTCATCGTTGCGGCGGCTATCGGTAATTTCGTCGAATGGTTCGACTTCGCCGTTTACGGCTTTCTCGCCACCACCATTGCCCAGCAGTTCTTTCCCAGCGGTGATGCCAGTGCGGCACTGCTGAAAACCTTCGCCGTGTTCGCCGTGGCGTTCGCGTTCCGGCCGCTGGGCGGGATCTTTTTCGGCATGCTCGGCGACCGCATCGGCCGCAAGCGTACGCTGGCGTTCACCATTTTGCTGATGGCAGGCGCGACCACGATCATCGGTTTACTGCCAACTTACGCCGCCATCGGGGTCATGGCGCCGATCCTGCTGACCATCATCCGCTGTGCCCAGGGCTTCTCGGCCGGTGGCGAATACGCCGGGGCTTGCGCTTATTTGATGGAGCATGCACCGCGCAATCAGCGCGCTTGGTACGGCAGTTTTGTCCCGGTTTCGACCTTTTCCGCCTTCGCCGCAGCGGCCATCATCGCCTATGCGCTGGAATCGTCGTTGTCCACTGAGGCCATGAGCAGTTGGGGCTGGCGTCTGCCGTTCCTGATTGCCGCGCCATTGGGGTTGGTCGGTCTATATCTGCGCTGGAAACTGGATGAAACCCCGGCATTCCAAGCCGTCACTCAAGAACACGCCGTGGCCCATTCGCCGCTCAAGGACACCCTGCGCAATCATGGCGCCGCTATTTGTTGCCTCGGCGCGTTTGTTTCGCTGACGGCGTTGTCGTTCTACATGTTCACCACGTACTTCGCGACGTACCTGCAAGTCGCCGGTGGTTTGAGCCGCGCCACCTCGTTGCTGATTTCGCTGATTGCGTTGCTGTTCGCGGCGGCGATCTGCCCTTTGGCCGGGATGTTCTCTGATCGGGTAGGGCGACGGACGACCGTGATGAGCACCTGCATCCTGCTGATTGTAGTGGTGTATCCGTCGTTCTGGATGGCCAGTTCCGGGTCATTTGTCGCCTCGATTATTGGCGTGATGTTGCTGGCGGTCGGTGCTGTCTTGTGTGGCGTGGTGACGGCTGCGCTGCTGTCGGAAACCTTTCCTACCCGCACCCGCTACACCGCTTCGGCGGTCACTTACAACATGGCGTACACCCTCTTTGGGGGCACCGCGCCGTTGATGGCAACCTGGTTGATAGGCATGACCGGCAGCAATCTTGCGCCAGCGTTTTATTTGATTGTGATTGCCTTGCTGGCATTGGCCGGTGGGTTGGCATTGCCTGAGACCTCGAAAGTCTCGCTGCATGAAGTGGAAGGCTCGTTGACGCAGCGTTCGGCGGCTGAATCTATCGCCTGACGAGTCCCTCCATGAAGCGCTGTTGCCCGCGATTGCGGTATGTCTGGGGCATTTTTGTATCCGACACGCTGCTTTCGCGGGCAGGCGCGCTCCTGGCAACAGTGAGCGTTGCGTTCAGTTTCAAGCATCGCGCATGCAACAAAACATGGCAGCGGTGCGCTAAAAAATGGCACATTGGCGCCTCCTGCGCCGTCACACAATCAGTCATAAATGAAACGGCGCGTTCGTAAACGTTCGATGGATGCCCTTGTCATGGCCGTCAGCAGCCCGCCTTCCACCAGCGCTTCAACCACTGCTATCCCTCAATCCAGCCCGCTGGTTCTGCGTATCATCGGCGCGGTGGCGCTGGCGCATTTGATCAATGACTTGATCCAGGCGGTATTGCCGTCGATCTATCCGATGCTCAAGGCCAACTATGACCTGAGCTTTACTCAAGTCGGCTTGATCACCTTGACCTTTCAGATGACGGCTTCTTTGCTGCAGCCGTGGGTTGGTTATTACACCGATCGTCATCCGAACCCGCTGGTATTGCCGCTCGGTTCACTGTGCATCCTTGCAGGCATTCTGATGCTGTCGACTGTTGGCAGTTTTCCCCTGATCCTGCTGGCAGCGGGCCTGATCGGTATTGGTTCCTCAACTTTTCACCCGGAAGCCTCACGGATTGCACGGCTGGCCTCGGGTGGTCGGTTCGGTTTGGCGCAATCGACCTTTCAGGTGGGGGGCAGCACGGGATCTGCGTTAGGGCCGTTGCTGGCGGCGGCGATCATCATTCCATTCGGTCAGGGCAACATCGCCTATTTCGGTCTGTTCGCGCTGTTCTCGGTCGGCCTTTTGTATGCCATTAGCCGCTGGTACAAAACCCATCTGAGCCTGTTCAAGCTCAAGCAGGGCGGGGTGGCCACCCACGGCCTGTCGAAACGGCGGGTGACGGCGGCATTGGTGGTGCTGGCGCTGCTGGTGTTCTCCAAATATTTCTACATGGCCAGTTTCACCAGCTACTTCACGTTCTTTTTGATCGAACGCTTCGACCTATCGGTAGCCAGTTCGCAACTGCACCTGTTCATGTTCCTTGCGGCAGTGGCCGCGGGGACCTTTTTCGGTGGGCCGATAGGCGACAGGATCGGGCGCAAGGCGGTGATCTGGTTCTCGATCCTCGGCGTCGCGCCGTTCACCCTGGCGTTGCCATACGCTGATCTGTTCTGGACCAGCGTGCTCAGCGTGATCATCGGTTTCATTCTGGCTTCGGCATTTTCAGCCATCGTCGTCTACGCCCAAGAACTGGTGCCGGGTAATGTCGGCATGATCGCCGGAATCTTCTTCGGTCTGATGTTCGGTTTTGGCGGCATCGGTGCGGCGTTGTTGGGGCATCTTGCGGACAGTCACGGGATTGTCTACGTCTACACGCTGTGCTCGTTTCTACCGCTGCTGGGGATCCTCGCGATCCTGTTGCCCAGAACCAAACGCTGATGCCGTGGCGGTGTCGGGCAGGTTGGGCCACAGGTTCGACACCAAAAACAGCCGTTCTGCCTCTTCCCATTGGCCATGTGGGGTGTGCGTGAGGCGCACCATCAGTTGAGCGGGGGCCATCGGTTGCAGTTCATGTAGCCAGTGGTGCAGTTGATCGTCGTTCCAGGCCTCTTCGTAACGCGCCGGTGCCAGCCAGGCGTGACGCGGCAAGGGTTGCCAGCGCCCCGGCGGACGTTGTGCGACGAAGGCCTGCCAGTCCCGCTGATGCAACCAGTGCCCACGCAGGTGATCGGCATGCACGCCAGCGGGTGATTGGGCGTTTCCGGGCCACGGATACAGCAGGTAGCCACCCAGCCACAGTTCAGCGCTAAACGTGCTCACGGCCAACGCCGCAAGCGCTTCTCGGCCTTCCGGGCGCGCTGAAATCGGCAATTGATGCTGGCTCAGGTGCCGCAGCTTGCGGTCCAGACGATCATGACAACCCGGCCCCAGCCACTGCGCCGGATCGCTGCCGTCGCCATCTTGCGGGCCTAAGTAAAGCTTGATCGCCAGTTCGATGTGATGGACGCCCTCGCGGTCGCGCAGCAGCATGTCCAGTTCGCCCAGCGTCTGCCCGGCCACGCGGATCGGCAGGTTGGCGGCGATTATGTCTACGCCGGGTGCGTGCTGTACGGCGAATTGCCAAAGCCGTTCGTAATAACGCCCCAGTCGTCGGGTCTCGCCCTGAGACAGCCAATGCGCGAGCGAGGTGTTGTCCTGGTCCAGCGCGAGAAGAAAGTCCGCCAGCGCTTGCGGATTGTCGGCCCAGTCGCTGGCGGACAACGGATGACGCTGCGGCCAGGGCGTTTGTGCCAGCATCGGCGGCGAGAGAATCACCCACGCCAGATCCCGCACCTGGGGATGGCGAAGTTGGCGGGGCAGGTCGATGAGGCTGGGGAATAGGGTCATGTGGGGGAGAATAGCGGGTGTCGCGACTTGAAGTCAGGCTAGTTGATAATTTTGATTAATTAAAAGCCTCTCTGGTTGACGAGGCTTTTAATTATCTTTCGGAACCCATCCAAACTAAGCACTTATTCAGTATCTGGATGGCAGCTCCACGTTATCCCCGAGCGAAACTCCAACTCTTCCGGCCGATTCAGGGGCGGGTGTATCACCCGTTTTGAATGAACTTGGTGGCTTTCCGACTTATGACCAGGAAGACTTTGATGACTACATTATCGTATTTCCGTCCGACTCCGGACTGCCCCCTATTTATGCGCTATTCAAAAGGCCACGGTACATGCCAGGAATTGTTAGCGGTGTGGGAGGAAGCCTTGATGAAAATTGGCAGGCGAGCGCCTCGAAAGGTTTAGGTTCGTCTATACCTTCTGTGGTTGCCGATGCTCTTAGGGGGAGACAGTACGCTGAATTTCGGAATTTGAAGCGCGCGATTTGGAGGGAGATGTCTAAGCACCCTGAGATGCTGACTAATATGGATGAAACGAATATTAAGCTGATCAAAAAAGGTAATGCGCCTATTGTTCCGAAGGGTGAGCGAAAAGGTGGCAGGATGTGGTATGAAATCCATCACATTAAGCCTATCTCGAAAGGAGGAGATGTTTACGGGGTAGATAATTTGGGATTTAATAGTCCTGCCAATCACGACAAAATTCATAATGAGTTGCGCAATCAGGAGGGTCACTAATGGAAAAGCCTTCATCCATCGAAGATGTTACTGAGCTTGAATTTTTGGAACTTGTCAAAAAAATATGCGTTGCTGGCTATCGGACACAGCATCAACATGGCAAGGCTATTCTAGAGTTTGAACGGCTGGGTGAACACCCCGAAGGGTCAGATCTGATCTACTACCCGAAAAAATCTGCAGACAACTCACCAGAAGGTATCGTCAAAACGATAAAGGAATGGCGAGCCGCGAACGGGAAACCAGGCTTTAAGCCAGACAATACTTAACTAAGTAAAGCCTTCCGTAATAAACAAGGAACACATTTGGGAGAAGTCGATCATGAAACGGGTGCACAAACAAAACCTGCTGATCCAGCACGGAGGATTGAACCATGATTCACTTCATAACCGGTTATTCGTCTGAAAACGACTTTCCTGTTTTTCGTCAAGATTTAGTCATCTCGCTAGCGCGGCTGAAAGAGATTATGCGGTGGGAGGATGACGGAGAGTGTGTTTTCTCTTATAAACTTAATGGCGAGCAGATTAAAGAAGTCGAGATAGCTGCGCTTGTTGAATTGCCAAAGGCGCTTGAGTTGTATTTAGATTGTGAGGAAGATTAATAAGCAGATAATTCACTCGAAGGTATTATTAAAACTATAAGGGGTTGGTGTATTGCAGGCGGAAAGCCGGATTTTATACGGGGAAGCCGATAACTTCGCCTCACGATAAAATTCCCAGTGAATTACGCAATCAGGATAATCACTAATGGAAAAGCCTTCATCCATCGAGGATATTACTGAGCTTGAGTTTTTGAAACCTGTCAAAAAATATGCATTGCTAGCTATCGGACACAGCATCAACATGGCAAGGCTGTTTTAGAGTTTGAACGGCTTGGTGAGCACCCCGAAGGGTCAGATTTAAAGGTGTCACAAGCCTCAATGAGTTCGGCGCCGTGACCGGGGACGCTGCCAAGTAACACCCAGTGGGCCACGTCCTTTGCAGCACATCACAGATTCATGACGCATGGAGACATCCGGCTGGGGACGTTGCCTAAGGAATTGTTCAATTTCTAGGTTCAGTCTGGCGCAGGACATGCCTAACAAGCTTGCCTGTGCTCTGGACTGCAGGCGGGGTCCGTCAGGGCCGATACTAAAAATAGCGTCCATTTCGGCCTCGAGGATTGCAGCTTGTTACTTCTCAAGGTTTGAAACGCCAGCGGGATGTCGCGTAAATCGCCGAGTTGGCAGATTCTCGGTAGGTGCTTTCGAGCAGCTTTACGTCGGTTACCGAGCCTTATTTGCCGCAGCCGAAGCCTTTCGCCCATAATCGCTTTCTTTGCACGCGCCAAACCCCGCAGGAGCCCCATGGAGCAATTTCGCAATATCGGTATCATCGGTCGCCTTGGCAGTTCGCAAGTGCTTGAGACCGTGCGCCGACTGAAGAGATTCCTGATGTCGCGGCACCTGCACGTGATTCTCGAGGACGCTATCGCTGAGGTCCTGCCAGGGCATGGCATGCAAACCTCGTCGCGCAAGATGCTCGGTGAAGTGTGCGACATGGTGATCGTGGTCGGCGGCGATGGCAGTTTGCTTGGTGCGGCGCGGGCGCTGGCCAAGCACAACGTTCCGGTGCTGGGTATCAACCGAGGCAGTCTGGGGTTTCTCACCGATATCCGCCCCGACGAACTGGAAGTGAAAGTCGCCGAAGTGCTTGACGGCCACTATCTGGTGGAAAACCGTTTCTTGTTGCAAGCCGAAGTCCGTCGTCATGGCGAAGCCATCGGCCAGGGTGATGCGCTCAACGACGTGGTGCTGCATCCAGGCAAATCCACGCGGATGATCGAGTTCGAAATCTACATCGACGGCCAGTTCGTCTGCAGCCAAAAGGCCGACGGGTTGATTGTCGCGACACCCACGGGCTCAACTGCTTATGCGCTGTCGGCGGGCGGGCCGATCATGCACCCCAAACTCGACGCCATCGTCATCGTGCCGATGTACCCGCACACGTTATCTGGCCGGCCGATTGTGGTGGATGGCAACAGTGAGCTGAAAATCGTGGTCTCCAAGGACATGACGATTTATCCGCAAATCTCGTGCGACGGGCAGAATCACTTCACCTGCGCGCCAGGCGATACCGTCACTGTGAAGAAAAAACCGCAGAAACTGCGCCTGATCCATCCGCTGGATCACAACTACTACGAGGTCTGCCGTACCAAGCTGGGTTGGGGCAGTCGGCTCGGCGGTGGAGGCGACTGATGCTCGATCCCGCGCGTAGCTACGATCTGATCGGTGACGTGCATGGTTGTGCCCAGACCCTTGAGCACTTGCTCGACACCCTCGGTTACCGTTTTCAGGCGGGCGTCTGGCGTCACCCTGAACGCATGGCGTTGTTCCTTGGCGACATCATCGACCGCGGCCCACGTATTCGCGAGGCGCTGCACATCGTGCATGACATGGTCCAGGCCGGTCAGGCGTTTTGCATCATGGGTAACCACGAGTTCAACGCGTTGGGCTGGATCACCCCGGCGCCACTGGAAACCGGCAAGCAGTTCGTGCGCGATCACACGCCGCGACATACTCGGTTGCTGAGCGAAACCCTGGCCCAGTTTGAGCAGCATCCCGGCGACTGGCACGATTTCACACAGTGGTTCTACGAGCTGCCGCTGTTCATCGATGCCGAGCGTTTTCGGCTGGTGCATGCGTGTTGGGATGCGAGCCTGATCGCGCCGTTGCGTGGCGTGCATGGCGACGGACGAATTGACCAGCACTTTGTCCAGGCCTCGGCGATACCGGGCAGTTTCGCCAGCGCGGTGTTTGATCGTTTGCTGCGTGGCACCGATATGCGCTTGCCGCACGGCATGACGTTGACCGGCGGCGACGGCCTGACTCGCGCCTCGTTCCGCACCAAGTTCTGGGAGGACGACCCACAAACCTATGGCGATGTGGTGTTCCAGCCCGATGCATTGCCGGAGCCTGTGGCCAAGCGTCCGTTGTCTGACAGCGAAAAAAGCGCGCTGCTGCGTTATGGCATCGATGAACCGCTATTGTTCGTCGGCCATTACTGGCGCAGTGGCATCCCCGCAGCCATTCGGCCGAACCTGGCCTGTCTGGATTACAGCGCAGTGCTGTACGGCAAACTGGTTGCCTACCGGCTCGATCAGGAAACACAGATCGATCCGGGTAAATTTGTCTGGGTCGACGTCAAGCGCCCTGAGAATGTTGAATGAGTCCTGTCGCCGTTTTACGTCTGCCATTGAACACTGACCTGAGCGGTTTCCTGCAGTTGCTCAAGCGCTTGAACGTCCCGCATCGGGTCAGTGAGGAGGCCGGCGAGCAAGTACTGTGGGTTCCGGATGCACCGACATTGGCAGACGAGGTGCGCGATCTTTATCAGCGCTACCCCGAAGGCGACCCGACGGCTCAGTTGCCAGCCGGTCAACAGGTCTCGACCTTCAAGCGACCCAACGCCTTCGTGCAATTGCGCGCCAGCCCGGTCACGGCGTTGATTCTGCTGCTGTCATTGATCGTCGCGGGTGTGACGTTGCTGGGCGATAACCTCGATACCTTGCACTGGTTCACTTTCAACGATTTTCGCATCAGCGGCGAATATGTCCTGTTCACGCCGCTGCAAGGCAGCTTGGCGGCAGGGCAGTGGTGGCGGATCGTTTCGCCGATGCTAATCCACTTCGGCCTGCTGCACCTGGCGATGAACGGCATGTGGTTCTGGGAGTTGGGCAAGCGCATCGAGATGCGTCAAGGCAGTTGGCAACTGCTGGGCCTGACCCTGTTGTTCAGTGCATTTTCCAACTATGGGCAGTATTTCTGGAGTGGCCCGAGCCTGTTCGGCGGTTTGTCGGGTGTGCTTTATGGTTTGCTCGGCCATTGCTGGATCTTTCAATTGCTGGCGCCCAACCCCATGTACCGTTTGCCGCGCGGCGTATTGATCATGATGCTGGTCTGGCTGGCGGTGTGCCTGACCGGCGTGGTCGGCCTGCTGGGCTTTGGCGAAATCGCCAACGGCGCGCATGTGGGTGGACTGATCATCGGTTGTGTAACAGGTCTGTTGGGCGGTGCATTAGCCCGCCGTAAACATTAAAATCGCCCGCTAAATTCTGGGAGAAGCCCATGTCCACTTTTCAAGAAATGATCGAAAACATCACGCCGGACATCTACGAGAGCCTGAAACTGGCCGTGGAAATCGGCAAATGGTCCGATGGACGCAAGCTGACTCAAGAACAGCGCGAGTTGTCGCTGCAAGCCCTGATCGCCTGGGAGGTAATGAACGTGCCGGAAGACCAGCGCATCGGTTACATGGGGCCGCAGGAATGCGCGTCGAAATCCACGACGGTGCCCAATATCCTGTTCAAGTCGGATGCCATCCATTGATCGAGATTGGCCGCGGAGCAGTCAACAAAATGTCGGCGCGTCTTGATGCGTCGCGGGTTGAGTACACTTTTCGTTTGGGTGACACCGAGATTCCGGTCAATCCATTGATCGGCAAGACGGTACGCCTGGAATACCTCGGCGCCATTCATTGCAGCCACTGTGGGCGTCGGACCAAGACCAGCTTCAGCCAGGGTTATTGCTACCCGTGCATGCAGAAACTGGCGCAGTGCGACATCTGCATCATGAGCCCGGAAAAATGCCACCACGAACACGGCACCTGCCGCGATCCGGCGTGGGGCGAACAGTTCTGCATGACCGAGCATGTGGTGTATCTGGCCAACTCGTCGGGCGTGAAAGTCGGCATCACCCGAGGCACCCAACTGCCCACTCGCTGGCTGGATCAGGGTGCAAGTCAGGCGTTGCCGATTCTGCGTGTGGCCACGCGTCAGCAGTCCGGGTTCGTCGAGGATTTGCTGCGCAGCCAGGTCGCCGACCGCACCAACTGGCGTGCATTGCTTAAAGGCGATGCACCAGCGGTTGACCTCAAGGCCATTCGTCAGCAATTGTTCGAGTCCTGCGCCGAAGGCTTGAAGGGCTTGCAGGAGCGATTTGGTCTACAGGCCATCCAACTGCTGCAGGATGTCGAACCGATTGAGATCAACTACCCGGTCCAGGCGTATCCGACCAAGATCGTCAGCTTCAATTTGGACAAAGACCCAATCGCAGAAGGCACGTTAATGGGGATCAAGGGCCAATACCTGATCTTCGATACCGGCGTGATCAATATTCGCAAATACACGGCGTACCAGCTCGCCGTGCATCAGTAATAAGGAATTCATCATGCGCACCGACCAGCCGAAAATGATCTACCTGAAGGATTATCAGGCGCCTGAGTACCTCATTGACGAGACGCACCTGACGTTCGAATTGTTCGATGACCACTCGCTGGTCCATGCGCAATTGGTCATGCGCCGTAACCCGGCACGTGGTGCCGGTTTTCCGCCCCTGGTCCTCGATGGCCAATTGCTTGAGCTGTTGTCGATCAAGCTCGCGGATGTCGATCTGACCGAAGCTGATTATTTGCTGACCCCGGACAACCTGACCGTACACCCGAAATCCGACAGCTTCACGCTGGACACCACGGTCAGGATTCACCCGGAAACCAACACCGCGCTCGAAGGCCTGTACAAATCCAGCGGCATGTTCTGCACCCAGTGCGAGGCCGAAGGCTTTCGCAAGATCACCTATTACCTCGACCGCCCGGACGTGATGAGTAAATTCACCACCACGGTCAGCGGCAACAAGCATGACTTTCCGGTGCTGCTGTCCAATGGCAACCTGATCGCTCAGGGGCCGGGTGACGACGGTCGGCACTGGGCAACCTGGGAAGACCCTTTCAAGAAGCCTGCGTACCTGTTCGCGCTGGTGGCTGGCGATTTGTGGTGCATCGAAGACACGTTCATCACCATGACCGAGCGCAAGGTGACGCTGCGCATCTTCGTCGAGCCGGAAAACGTCGACAAATGCCAGCACGCCATGGACAGCCTGAAGAAGTCCATGCGCTGGGACGAAGAGGTCTACGGCCGCGAATACGACCTGGACATCTTCATGATCGTGGCGGTCAACGACTTCAACATGGGCGCCATGGAGAACAAGGGCCTCAACATCTTCAACTCCAGCGCCGTGCTGGCTCGCGCCGAAACCGCGACCGACGCTGCGCACCAGCGCGTCGAGGCCATCGTCGCCCACGAATACTTCCACAACTGGTCGGGCAACCGCGTGACCTGCCGCGACTGGTTTCAGTTGTCGCTCAAGGAGGGCTTCACGGTGTTCCGTGATTCCGGCTTCTCGGCGGACATGAACTCGGCGACGGTCAAGCGGATTCAGGACGTGGCGTATCTACGTACCCACCAATTCGCCGAAGATGCAGGCCCGATGGCCCACGCGGTGCGCCCGGACAGCTTCATCGAGATTTCCAACTTCTACACCCTGACTGTGTATGAAAAAGGGTCGGAAGTCGTGGGCATGATCCACACGCTGTTGGGCGCTGAAGGCTTCCGCAAGGGCAGCGATCTGTATTTCCAACGCCATGACGGCCAGGCCGTGACCTGCGACGACTTCATCAAGGCCATGGAAGACGCCAATGGCGTTGACCTTACCCAGTTCAAACGCTGGTACTCGCAAGCCGGTACGCCGCGTTTGGCCGTCACTGATGCCTACGATGCTGGCGCCAAAACTTACAGCCTGACGTTCCGCCAAAGCGCGCCGACCACGCCGGGGCAGCCAGGCAACGAGAAAAAACCGTTCGTGATTCCGGTTTCGTTGGGCCTGTTGGATGCACAGGGTGGCGAGTTGCCGCTGCGTCTGCAAGGCGAAGCGGCAGCGATTAAGACCTCGCGTGTGCTGTCAGTGACCGAAGCCGAGCAAACCTTCACCTTCGTCGACATCGCTGAAAAACCGTTGCCTTCGTTGCTGCGCGGCTTCTCGGCTCCGGTGAAACTGAGCTTCCCGTACAACCGCGATCAACTGATGTTCCTGATGCAGCACGACACTGACGGTTTCAACCGCTGGGATGCCGGTCAGCAGTTGTCGGTGCAAGTGCTGCAAGAGTTGATCGAGCAATATCAGCAGGGCAAGTCGCTGGAGATGGATCAGCGTTTGGTGACGGCGCTGGGCACTGTGTTGGCGGACGAGAGTCTGGATCAGGCCATGGTCGCGGAAATGCTCTCGCTGCCGGGTGAGGCCTATCTGACCGAAATCAGCGAAGTAGCGGACGTCGATGCGATCCATGCCGCACGCGAGTTTGCCCGTTTGCAGTTGGCCGAGAAATTATCCGACAGCCTGTGGGCCCGTTATCAGACTAACCGCGCGGTATCGAAAGCCACGCCGTACGTGGCCGAAGCCGAACATTTCGCCCGTCGTGCGCTACAGAACATTGCGCTGTCGTACCTGATGCTGGTCGGTAAGCCAGAAGTGTTGACGGCCACCAACGAGCAGTTCGAAACCGCCGACAACATGACCGAGCGCCTCACCGCGCTGGCGGTGCTGGTCAACTCTGCGTACACAGAAGCCAAGGACAAGGCGCTGGCGGTATTCGCCGAAGACTTCAAAGACAACCCGCTGGTCATGGATCAGTGGTTCAGCGTGCAAGCGGGCAGTCCGCTGCCAGGTGGTCTGGATCGTGTGAAAGCGCTGATGCAGCACCCTGCGTTCACCATGAAGAACCCGAACAAGGTGCGCGCCTTGATCGGCGCGTTTGCGGGGCAAAACCTGATCAACTTCCACGCGGCAGACGGTTCAGGTTATCGCTTCCTGGCGGATCTGGTCATCGAGTTGAATGGCTTCAACCCACAGATCGCCTCCCGCCAACTGGCGCCGCTGACCCGCTGGCGCAAATACGACGATAAGCGTCAAGCGTTGATGAAAGGTGAACTGCAGCGCATTCGTGCGTCGGGCCAGTTATCCAGCGACGTGTATGAAGTGGTGAGTAAAAGCCTGGCGTGATTCGCGCCGGTTATCGATCTGAGGGCCGTCCGTTCACACGGGTGGCCCTTTTTTGCGCTCTGCTTTTTGTAGGATGTTTCGGCGATCGCTTATCACGGTTTCATACGGACCGATAAGAGGCAGCCGACAGAAATATCCCGCTACCAAGTTCATCCTTTCGCAGCTTGCCAGGCGGTCTGCTACCGCCAGGTATATCTCCGACATAAGGGTGTGCAATTGTTGATGACAGGACGTAAGGCGCTGGTACTGCTAGGGGCGGTCACATTTGGGCAAGAGGCGCTAGCCCATGCACAGATGACCAACGAGCAACGGTTTAACCTCGGCAACGTTGAAGTAAACATGGGTGTCGGGCTCTTGAACGGCCAGGCTCGGGAAACGGTTTACGACGTCGAGGCAGGCGGTAAGAAAATCAGCCAACTGAATTGGGATTTCAAACAGGTGCCCACGCTGCACCTGGGCCTGACTTACCACCCTCAGGAGTGGCTTTCCCTTGACCTGACTGGCTGGACTCACATCGCTAAGGGCGATAGCCACATGAAGGACTATGACTGGCTGAGCGATGAGCACGCCGATTGGAGCCATTACTCGGATCACCCGGATACCCGCGTCAAGACTGCCTGGCAGGCTGAGGTTTCAGCGACCGCCTGGGCGATCAAGCGTGAGGACGTTGCGCTTGGGTTCATGCTGGGTTATCAGCACAGCCAGTTTGGTTGGGAGAGCCGGGGTGGTCGCTACCACCATTCTTCGCAGGAAGGCTATCGTGACCTGTCTGGCGAGTTTCAGGCTGGGGAAAAGGTCATCAGCTACAAGCAGCGCTATGACACGCCCTACGTTGGACTCGTAGGCATTTACAACTTTCATGACTGGACCCTGGAAAGTCGCTTCAAGTACAGCCAGTGGGTCAAGGCACGAGACTTTGACACTCATCATCGCGACCGGACTTTTACCGGCAACCACGGGAATAAAGGCCGGATGCAAAGCCTCGCCGTGGCACTTTCTTATCACGTCACCCCGCGTTTCTCGGTGAAGGCGGGCGTTGACTATCAGGTTAATGCCGAGGCCAAGGGCAGCACCTTGATCAAGGACCTTGGCGACGGCAGCAGCGAGGGTTTCGGTGGTAACTCCAGTGGCCAGGCCAGCAAGATGATCCTGTCCACCCTGGCGGTGGGGTATCAGTTCTGATCGCAGCCGGTGGGTTTTTTAAAAAAATACCTGCAATCTCCCAGGCACCAGTGGCCCTTGAAGTACGCTTGCCCGCACCGCAAACGCTGGCAAGCGTGCTCAATATTGACCAAACAGAATGGCTGATTGCTTGTATGTCGTCCGCCAGCCAATGCCAGCGTCTAGAGTCCTTAATCAATCCCAGTGATAACGCTCTAATCACCGGAGCGTTGCTTCACCAAAGATAACGTTATGTCGATTGTCATACATTTCCAAAGCTGGATAGGATGGGCTCGCTTCGACAGTCACATCAGTAAGCAGGCTAGAGCGTTTGCAGGCTGATGACGTGGCCGTAAGGAGAACCTAATAAAAATAAAGGAAGGGGAAGCCCCATGCGTGAGCCAGTCATTCGGCGCACTCGATCCGATGTCATTGTGAGCGATGGCGTCCCTCGAACCGTTTACACGGGCAAGCCTCTGAGCGCAGCGTTGTCGTTGCTCATCGCACTTACGCTGTCAGGTGCCTTGATGCCTGCGTTCGCCGCTGTGTCGTCACCCGCCGATGTACCAGCCAGTGCTGGCGATTCTGGCGTCTACGCCATTGAATCTTCCAAAGCTTCGCGCAGCCTGTTGCTCGACGTCACGCACGCAGGCAAGCGCATGGTTGTCGTTGGCGACCGTGGGCATATTCTCTATTCCGATGACCAGGGCAAGAGCTGGACCCAGGCCAAGGTCCCGACGCGGCAGCTGCTCACCGCGGTGTATTTCGTCGATGAGCAACACGGTTGGGCGGTCGGCCATGATGCTCAGATCCTCGCCAGCCGTGACGGCGGCGCGACCTGGAGTAAACAATTCGAAGACCTCAAGCGCGAAGCGCCTTTGCTGGACGTCTGGTTCAAGGACACGCAGACCGGTATTGCAGTCGGTGCGTACGGTGCCTTGCTGGAAACCACCGATGGCGGACAGCACTGGGAAGACATCAGTGATCGCCTCGACAATGAAGACCAGTACCACCTCAACGGAATAACCCAAGTGAAGGATTCCGGGCTGTTCATCGTCGGCGAGATGGGCAGCATGTTCCGCTCCTCCGATGACGGCCAGACCTGGGAAAAACTCGAAGGCCCTTATCAAGGCTCGTTGTTCGGCGTGGTTGCCACAGCGCAACCCGCCACATTGCTGGCCTACGGACTGCGCGGCAATGTGTACCGCTCCAGCGATTTCGGCACTACCTGGGCACCTGTCGCCCTGAACGGCGAACGAGGTCCGCTGGAGTTCAGCCTGTCGAATGCTTCTTTGCTGCAAGACGGTTCATTGGTGCTGGTGGGCAATGGCGGCAGTGTCATGCGCAGCACCGACGATGGCCTGACATTCAAGGTTTCCAACCGATCCGACCGTATCTCGCTCAGCGGCGTCGCCGAGGACGATAAAGGTGATCTGATTCTGGTAGGACAGGGTGGCGTCCGCGTCGCCTCGCCAACGGGCGCTGATGTTGCCCAACAATAAGAACTGACAAGGCGAGGACGTTTTCGCATGACCAATCTTCAACATCCCCACGAAAAGTCGACGTTCCTTGAGCGACTGATTTTCAACAATCGTCTGATCGTGATGGGCATTTGCCTGGTGATCAGTATTTTCCTGTTCTGGCAGGCGACGCTGGTACGACCTTCGACCAGCTTCGAAAAAATGATTCCGCTGGGGCATCCCTTCATTCAAAACATGATGAAGCATCGCAACGACCTGGCGAACCTCGGTAACACCGTACGGATTTCTGTGGCAGCGAAGAGCGGCGATATTTTTTCCAGCGAGTACATGGAGACGCTGCGCCAGATCAACGACGAGGTGTTCTACATCTCCGGTGTCGACCGCTCGGGGCTCAAGTCATTGTGGAGCCCCAGCGTGCGCTGGACCGAGGTGACCGAAGAGGGTTTTGCCGGTGGTGAGGTGATTCCACAGAGTTACGATGGCTCCCCGGAAAGCCTCGATAAGCTGCGCAACAACGTGCTCAAGTCCGGTCAGGTCGGGCGTCTGGTGGCCAACAACTTCAAATCCAGCATCGTCGATGTGCCGTTGCAGGAGTTCTACCCGGACCCAGCCGACCAGAGCAAGTTGCTGCCGTTGGACTACCGCCAGTTCTCCCACCAGTTGGAAGAAAAGATTCGCGATAAATACCAAGCGCAAAACCCCAACGTCGATATTCACATTGTCGGTTTTGCCAAGAAGGTCGGTGATTTGATCGACGGCTTGATCATGGTGGTGATGTTCTTCGCCGTCGCATTTTTGATCACCCTGGTGTTGTTGGTTTGGTTCACTCGCTGCATTCGCAGCACCGTGGCTGTTTTGAGCACGACGTTGATCGCTGTGATCTGGCAGTTGGGGCTGATGCATCTAGTGGGTTTCGGCCTCGACCCCTACTCGATGCTGGTGCCATTTCTAATCTTCGCCATCGGGATTTCTCACGGCGTGCAGAAAATCAACGGCATTGCGCTGCATTCCAGCGATGCCGACAGCGCGCTGACTGCTGCCAAGCGCACTTTCCGCCAGTTATTTTTGCCGGGCATGATTGCAATTCTGGCGGATGCCGTGGGTTTCATTACGCTGTTGATCATCGACATCGGGGTGATTCGCGAGCTGGCAATTGGCGCGTCTATCGGTGTGGCGGTGATTGTGTTCACCAACCTGATCCTTTTACCTGTGGCGATTTCCTACGTCGGCATCAGCAAAAAGGCGGTGTTGCGCAGTAAACAGGATGCCGTGCGTGAGCATCCGTTCTGGCGTCTGCTGTCGAACTTCGCCAGCGCTAAAGTTGCGCCGGTGTCGATTGTGCTGGCGATCCTCGCCATGGGCGGCGGTCTCTGGTACGGCCACAACCTGAAGATCGGCGACCTCGACCAAGGCGCGCCCGAGCTGCGGCCTGACTCACGCTATAACCAGGACAACGCGTTCATCATCAACAACTACTCCACCAGCTCCGATGTATTGGTGGTGATGGTCAAGACCCCGCCCGAAGGGTGTTCGGCCTATCAGACGCTGTCGGCGATCAACGAACTTTCGTGGAAGATGGAAAACACGCCGGGGGTGCAATCGGCAATCTCGTTGGTAACCGTGTCCAAGCAAGTGATCAAGGGCATGAACGAAGGCAACCTGAAATGGGAATCGCTGTCGCGCAACAAGGACGTACTCAACAGCTCCATCGCCCGGGCTGACGGTTTGTACAACAACACCTGTTCGCTGGCGCCGCTGCTGATTTTTCTCAACGATCACAAGGCCGAAACCCTCGATCGTGTGGTGCATGCCGTGCAGACGTTTGCCGACGAGAACAACAAGGAAGGCCTGGAGTTCCTGCTTGCGGCAGGCAATGCCGGGATCGAGGCTGCCACCAACGAGGTGATCAAGCAGTCTGAGATGATGATTTTGGTGCTGGTGTACCTCTGCGTCGCGGTGATGTGCATGATTACGTTCCGCTCGTGGGCGGCGACCCTGTGCATCGTCTTGCCGTTGGTGCTGACCTCGGTACTGGGTAACGCGCTGATGGCGTTCATGGGGATCGGGGTGAAAGTCGCGACCTTGCCGGTGGTGGCGCTGGGGGTGGGCATCGGCGTCGATTACGGGATTTACATCTACAGCCGTCTGGAAACTTTCCTACGGGCAGGATTACCGTTGCAAGAAGCCTATTACCAGACCCTGAAATCCACGGGCAAGGCGGTGTTGTTTACCGGTCTGTGCCTGGCAATTGGCGTGTGTACCTGGATCTTCTCGGCGATCAAGTTCCAGGCCGACATGGGCCTGATGCTGACCTTCATGCTGTTATGGAACATGTTCGGCGCGTTGTGGCTGTTGCCTGCACTGGCGCGGTTTCTGATCAAACCGGAAAAAATGGCCGGCAAAGTGGGGAATTCGCTGTTTTCGCATTAACGGTCGTGGTTGTGTCAGGCACTCTGCATGCGCTGATTTTACTGCCGGTGCCCGGCAGATCGCGGGACAAGCCACGCTCCCACGTCTTACGCGCAGAAGCGCCAATGCCTCACCGCGTCACCTTCACCCATCGCGACACGGGTACGCCGTTCATCACGACGGTGTAATTGAGGGCGGTGACCCGCTTGGGTAGATCATGGTCGATGTATTCGCAAGCACTGCCGCTTAACGTGGCGATCAGTCTGCCGGAACGGTAAATCCTTATAGGTTGCAGGCTCGGCGTGGTGATCCGCCATCGCAACGTGATCAGATACGCAGAGGTATCCAGATTGGCCGCTAATTGCCTGACCCCCACCGGCCCGATCAACGGCATACCGTCGATGCTGTAATGCGCCGGGTCAGGTTCGATGCCCAAGTGCGCCAGAATCGTGGGGGCAATATCAGCTTGGCTGGCATAGCCGTAGAGCCCGTCAAAGTCAGCATTGTCCGGATCGGTTATCGGTGTTGTCAGCTGTTCGTTGGCCAGTTTGTTGAGGCCCACGAAGGTGGTTTTTTCTCCCAGCGTCTGACCTCCGTGATCTCTGCCGTCGGGGGATTTACGTCCATGGTCGGTGACCACCATCACCAGCCAATTTTCGTCAGGATGAGTGACAAGCCGGGCATCGAGGGCAGCCATGATTTGCTGAACCTGAGCGTCCACGGTTTGGATTGCGTCTTGATACCCTGTGCAAAACCCAAGGTCATGACCCGCACGATCAGGTTGATCGATGTCGACGAAAATGAAGTCGTAGCTGCCTGACCGCAGTGTTTCGAGCGTTCTGCTCAGCACGCACTGATCATCACCCGCGCATTTCACCGCCATCTCGACATCGCCGGCTGCGATGTCATCGGCAAAATGATCGTTGATGGTGTCCCAACTGACGATACTCACGGTGTGACGCATGGGTGCCGACTGGCTGATTCGCTTGAACAGGCTGACGGCCTGGTTGCGCAGGTTACTGTCGTTGCCGGTGACGGCGTGGCGGTCTGCCCAGGCCCCCGTGAGCAGCGTGCTCCAGCCGGGTCCGCTAAGGGTGGGTTGCTCGCTGGATTGACCGGCAATGCCGCCTGCGTAGGTTTTATACAGATGAAATTTGCCCAGTTCGGTGGCTTGACCGTCAGCGATGGCGTCCTGCAGTTTTTCAAATTGCATGCCGTCCAGGCCGATCAGCAGCGCCTTTTGTTGGCTGAAGTCAGCGTGAGCGAGTGAACTAAAGACAACCAGAAGCGGCCACAATGCATGGCTGGATTTGAAGGTGGTGTTCATGGTGAGCCTCATCCATTGAGTTGAGGTCGCGAACGGTAATACGTGTGCGCGGCGAGTCCGTGCTGTGTTGTTCGATGCGTGGCGGGTTTATGGGGTATAGCGGAGTTTTCTGAAGATTGAATGACAGATGATCGCCGCGTGAGGTTCTGCTCCAACACTCGCGACTGATCTCCCGAAAGCTGTCTGACAAACGCTCACGATCACATGCAGGCGTCTTTTCGCCTATTATTCGCGGTTTCACCAATGCGAATGACAGCCATGACCACCACCCCTGAAAACCTGCTCGCCGCCCTGCAAACCGCTGACATGCTGGAAATCGACGGCTTGCATGCCTTCGACTTCTCGTTGAACGAGGAGCAGTTGGACATTGAAAGCATGGACGGTCGCGAGCGTAAGGTCTGGCGCTTCACCCAGGCGCAGATCGACGCGGCTAGCTTTGATGACACCCTGCAAAGCTGGGTCATCAATGATGGCAACGCCGATCACCGGATTATCGCCATGAGCGCATTTGCCGCGCGTGATGAGGGTGATGACGAGCAGGAGTAACCCGATTCCCGTGTGGATACTCCGTTCCTGGTCAAGCTTTCAGCAGGTGTTTTTCGCTGAAAAGCTTGACCGTATCAAAAGCGTCAAAATGCACTGGAGAGCAGCTTGTCCCGCGATCTGGCGTGCAGTGGCAGCAAACCCGATGTCCGCGGCATGCCTGTCACACCGAGTGCGCAGGTTTTACGACGGGTTCCCCGCCGGTCGTGGGACAAGCCCAACTCCTACATGGCGGGGCAGGGCCAGAACGCACTGGAGCGAACTTGTCCGCGAGGCGGTGTCTCAGCCTTACTGCACAGGCAACTACCGTGTGTTCTGCGCTGTCATATCAACGACTTCCATGTCGGCAAACAATCAACAAGAGAGCTGCCCATGACTTGTAAACTTCTGCCCTGGCTGGTGATGGCCAGCAGCATCAGCGCATTTTCTGTTCAGGCGACAACCATGACTGACTACGACGTGCTGGTGGGTTCTTACACCGCTGGCGCCAGCGAAGGCATTTATCGTTTTCGCTTCGACACCACAACCGGCAAGCTCGATGTCGCGCCTCGCCAAGTGATCAAAAGCGAAAACCCCTCATGGCTGACGCTTTCCAAAGATCAGCGTCATCTCTATGCGGTCAATGAGAACGGCCCGGGTCAAACTGACGTTGTCGGCAAGGTCAGCAGTTTCGCCATCGATCCCAAGACCCATGTTGTTTCGTTCATCAATCAGGTCGAAAGCAAAGGCGATGAGCCCACGCATTCGAGTCTGAGCGGCGATGAGCATTTTCTGTTCGTAGCCAACTACGCGGTACATGCTGATCCCGGTGGTGTGCTGGCTGTGGTGCCGGTGGGCAAGGACGGCACATTGTCCGCCGTCGCCCAAACCAGCACCCACCCTGCGAGCAAGGTGAACCCTGAGCGGCAAGCCTCGTCCCATGTGCATTCGGCGGTTTCCTCACCTGACGGTAAATACCTGATCGCCAGCGATCTGGGTGCCGACAAACTCTTTGTGTTTCGTTACGACGGCAAGAAAGCCCAGCCTTTGCAGCCAGCGAAAAACCCATCGGTGGACCTGCCTGCGGGCAGCGGCCCCCGGCATTTGCTGTTCAGCCACGACGGTAAACATGCTTGGCTGACCACTGAGATGAGTGCGCAGGTGGCCGTGTTCGACTACCACGACGGCGTGTTCAAACGCACGCAATTGGTCGAACTCGCCAACAAGGAAGGTCAGCAGTACCGCGCAGCGGGCGGGCTGCACGCCTCACCAGACGGTAAATTCCTTTATGTCGCCAATCGTGGTGACGTGAATGAGCTGCTGGTGTTCAGCGTTAACCCAGCCACCGGGCAGTTGAAGGAACTCCAGCGTCGCTCGGTCGAAGGCAAGGAACCACGGGAGTTCAGCTTCGATCCCAGTGGTCATTTCATGTTGATTGCCAACCAGAAAAGCAACCAGATCGTCACTCTGCGCGTCGATCCAAAAACCGGGCTTTTGGGCGAAACGGTGCAGGCTTTGGATTTCGATTCACCTTCTGACTTTCGTTTTCTAACCACCAAGTGAGTGCTTGAAGTTGCCTTCAGCCCTTACTTTGCAAGGGCTGAAGGCATGTATTAATTGAACTGATATGATCTAGTGCTACAAAAAATTTCTGCTATCGCTACCTCGGGCGTACATTCGATCCACGGCCAAGACGGTCAAGACTTGAAACGCAAACCCAACACCGAGGTACACGTCATGAATTTCAATCTCTTCTCCATCATCGCCGCGTCTGCCATCTCCGCCACTGTTGCCCTGCCTGCCAGCGCCAGCGTCGAAGTTTCAGACAGGAAAGCCAGCTCAACCCAGACTTACACACCGAGGTATCTGCAACAAAGCGCCAATTTCTACGCAGCACTGGATCACAAGACCCAGCAATGAATAGAACTTTCGATGTGAATCCATTCCCCGTTAACGATACAAACGATACCGGGGAATGGATTTGTAAGAACGCTGTTTTAGCCCTTTGCTCCGATACTGTTGTTAAACGTTTTCGCGAGCAAATTCGCCTTTAACAGGTGGACGCGACCCACTGACCACTGCGTGTCAGGCCATGCACCCACTGTAAGGCGAGCTTGCTCGCGAAAGCGTTGACGTATTCCCTTTTATCCCCGTCTGCTGAATAAGCGATGGGGATTTTTTTATGCCTTATTCTTCACCTCATCGACACCTTTGTGCTGTTGTTACCAATCCAATGCGTAGCTCACACCCAATGTCCTACCCTGCGCGTTGGCATACGGCGCGCGGGCATTTGCCTGTGCGAACAGGTTTTGATAGTTACGATTGGTCAGGTTGTAAACGCCACCCTCAAGCTTTCCGACAGGTAAATTCACAGAACCCAATAGGTCCAATAGTGTGTAGCCTTTGATTTTCCGACCGTTGTTGTCGTTGAAGGCCGCCTTATAATTCTGCAACTGCATACTCTGTAGACGTATAGCGTGGTTGTGTCCGTGGTACGCCAGGAACAGTGTGCTTTTTGCAGGTGATATACGGGTCGCGGGCAAATCTATCCATTTACCTTTTTGTCGGGTTTCACCTTTGGCCCATCCGTAAGTTCCGCCCAACGACCAGCGCTCAGAGGCGCGATACGTGAGGTTGCTTTCAATGCCTCGAACCCGTTCTTTCTGATTGATCAAACGCAACACCCGGTCATTGGCGTCATAGAACTGGGTGACGTCTGAGGTGTTCTCATAGGCTGTCACTAAGGCTTGCCACTGATTCCAGTTACCACGCCAGCCCAGTTCACGACTGTCGACTTTCAGTGCCTGGGCATTAAGTTGATCAATGTCATAGCGGCTGTTGACGTCACGAAGATAGCGCTGGATATCCGGCAGCGAAAACCCTTGGCTGAAGTTGGCGAATACCTCCTGATGGGGTGTCAGGTAATAAACGGCGCCAAGGTTGTACAGCGTATCGTCGTACTTTAACGTTCCTCCTTTGAGCGTTGAGCGGTTCCCGGTTTGCACGATTTCGCCGTAAGCAATACTGTCGCTGACTTCACTTTCAATCCATGTTCGCCTTACACCTCCCCTCAGCGTCCAATCGGCGATGTCGTAAGACAGTTGCCCAAACAGTGCGCGCGTGGTGGTTTGCAGATCAGGACCCAACTCGAAGGTGGTGCCGGTTCGGGTATACGTCAGTCCGTCGACGACGTATTGATCACCGCGTTGACGCGAACGCTCATGGTCGTAGTCGGCACCCCAGACCAAGCGCCCGGTCGCCGGGCCGATAGACGGCGCTTGGCTGTCGATAGCCATCCGCAATCCATAGACATCCTGAACGCTGTTGTTATCAGAAACCCCGGCTTTGCCACGAGACAAGTCCGGGAAGAACAGGGCGTCTGCCCGGCGCCAGTAATTCTCCAGTTGAAGGCCCTGGCCGAAAAAATCTTGATCGGTGTAATTCAGGTTCACTGCTTGATTATGGGTATAAGGTTGATGGTCGAGTTGCAAGCCATGGACGGCAACAGCTTGCGTCTTGTTACCACGATCTTTCGTGTAGTCAGTGTCCTGCCTGTCTTTATAGTCCTGCAACGAAAGACTGATTTTTTTGGTCGCATCCAGCTCATAACCAAACCGTCCCTGCAGGTCGTAGGTATCGGTGTCCATATTGCTGCCTTGCGAAGTGTCCTGAGGCACACGTTTGCCATTGCCGTCGAATTGGTCGTTGCGCTGCGTCAGGTTGGACGACACATACCAGTCCAGCGTGTTCTGCCGCCCGGTTGCGCTTTGAAAAACCTCATAAGCCATGCCGTTGCTGCTGAGTTGATCGGCGCTGGTCATGCCCAGTCGGCTACTGAACGCTATCCCCTGGCCGCTATTTCGTTTGGTAATGATATTGAGAATGCCACCTGAAGCGCCCGCACCATAAATACTGCTGGCGCCTGAAACGATCTCGATGCGCTCGATACTGCCTGGCGAGATGCTGTTTAGCTGTCGGAAGTTATCCCGGGTGGCGTTCTGCGACACGCCATCGATAAGTACCAGCATATTGCGCCCGCGCAAGGTCTGACCGAAGTTGCTCATTCCACCACTTGACGGTGCCAGCCCCGGCACCAACTGCCCGAGGATGTCTGAAACCCTGCGACCTGGCCCACTCTGCTCACCGATCTGTTGTGCATCGATCACCTGGACCGCGCCGGGTATCGATGCAATGGTTTCAGGTGTTCGGGTTGCCGATATCACCACCTCCGACAGGTTAAGGGGCTGGGGTGAGCCATCGCTCTCGATTTGTTCTGCGCCAGCGGGCAGGCTGACGCAGCCCAGGAGTGATAGCAGCGTCGATAATCTGAGTGTTGTCATCGTTTGGTCTTTTTGTGAGGCTGAAGAGAGGCGGGTGTAAAGGGGGAGTTCGACTGTTGTGACACGATGCGTACGGCTCTGATTGCGACAGCCGCAAAGGCGTAGGTGAGCGCTACTAACCAGAAGCCCTGATCCAATCCGATTGCGCTAATGCCAAGGCCACCGATTAACAGACCCAACAGTGCGCCAGCTTTGGCAGTGCTGTTGCCCATGCCCAGAGCGAAACCGTGCTCACTCAGGGGCATCGTGTTAGCGATTAGCGCGTAGGCCACGGGTAGAAGCGCCCCTTGCCATACACCCCAGATTAATCGGCTGGCGATAAAGCTTGTCCAGTCACTGGCGAGGGCGCTGACTGCCAGCGTTGCAGCGCAGAGCCACGTGACTCTTTCGATAACGCGTAGAGTTTGAGATGAATGCCGGCGATCAAAAAGCTTTCCCCACACAGGGGCGGAAATAGCCAATGTCGCGGCGCTAGCGGCATAGCTGATACCGATCAACCACGGGGCCCCGTGCAGAATCTCGATCACGTAAAGCGCATAAAAGGGCTGAGGCATGAGCTTCGCCGCCTGGATCAATACGATGATCGTGAGCAATCCGCTTAACCATCTTTTTTGTGTTGATGCAGCGGGACGCGGATTTAATTCGCGTTGGCGTCCTGGTAGAGCAGGTAACGACAGGCTGAGCATTGCGCACAGCAAACAAATGAACGCGGCGCTGTAGCAGAGAAGAGCGAAATCCTGGGTTTGCATCAACCAGCCGCCCAGCACCGGACCCATCAGTGAGCCGATGGCTGTCGCTGATTGCAGACCGGCTAGCGTCTTGCCGCGACTGTTATCGGGGCAATACACCATGGCGTAGGCTTGGGCGGCCGTAATGAATCCGGCGAGCGCTCCTTGTGCCGCACGGACTGTCACCAGCATCCATGCGTCATTGAGCATGGCGGCGAGGCCTTGGCATAACGCAAGTGCGAAAAGCGCTCGGACGATCATTATCTTGTGCCCGACTCGATCCCCCAATCGCCCCCACATCGGAGTGAAGACCATTGCCGCCAGCAACGGACCAGCGTAAACAATTGTCGAGAGTAGCCCGATGTAGCGAGTGTCCTCAGGGCGGAGCAAGGCTTTAATCTGCAAGGGCCAGAACGGACCGCTCATTTCCATGGCGCCCATGGAAATGAGTTGTATCAGTATCAGAAGCTTGATTGGACTTCTATCAGACTTCATTGGACGTTGCATCCAACGGATTTTTAAGGCGCCCGACGAGGTCAATGTGACTGTCGAGCAGTCGCATCCGCATGAAAGACTTTGCAGGCCAATCCAGTTCCAACAATGCCTGACGTTCAGTTTTCCAGCGTTGAGGATTGACCCTGTTTCGCAGCTCATCAAAGCAATGCTTGACCTGATCTGCTAATAGATTCCACAGCAACGCTTGAGGCAGCGTCCAGTGTCTTGCCACCAGAAGAATCAGCTCGCCAAGATGGCACATGAAGGTGGCGTGCAACAATTTATCCCGGACAAACTGAGGATTATCGTAAAGCGTCATTGCGCGATCATGAGTTTCGACATCTAGACCACAGGAATGCAATGTGCCCCTGTCGATACGAATATCGCCGAAATCTCGTAACAAAAGCCGGCTTGGTTTTTGGTCAGTACCCATGACCATGAAACTGTTTTGCTGGTGTGCCTCAAAAGCGATTCCATACAGCAAATACAGGCTCAACAAACCTTGCACCGCAATGCTCAGATAATTCTCTAGAAACGCATAGACGGCGTTTTCGTCGTCAGCGCCTTCGGACAACGACACCCATTGGCGTAATAGTGGTTCACCGTTCTGATCAAGTGCGAAAAGACTACCTACCGGAATTGCCATCTCGTTGGTATTTAGTATGGTTAGTGGATTGGTCCGATACAGCACAGCTAAATGCCTTGCGCGATCATCATCGCGGACAGCGGATTTGTAATGAATGCCAAGAGATTCGGGAAGGATCGACAAGATGGTTTGTATGCTCTGTTCTCTTTCAAGAATGTCGAGAAGGAGTCGGGATACACGCGGTCCCATGCACGCGGATCTAGGGGATACTGTTCGCTGAACGCTAGTCAGGCGCAGTGCTACAGGCAGCTTTACCATTGGCGCTTCACGACAGCATTCTGGTACCACTGTTCTGAATGACATCGTTGGATAGGCGGTGAATGCCTTGATAGCGGTCAGAACCAACAGCTGGTCTCGGATCTCATTTGCGAACAGTTTAGGAAGTGTTTCAGATGCCTGCCACGGATGTACTGGCAGCGCGACATAGTCATTGACGTTTAATCCTTGTGACAGGAGCGATGCTTGCAACGCCTCGGTAGCAGTAGGGAAAACGCTACTCAACCATTGCCAATAGTCGAGGTCGTCGTCTATCGCTTCTATGTGTGCGCAGCTGCGATGTAGCGCGCAAAACGAAACATCGTAACTTGCGTCGAATTCAGGTGAAAAACCGATCACCTGCTCTGTAGATAGACCGAGCTTGGTCTTGTAATTGGGGTGCCATGGGTGACCAGACGTTCCCCATTGCTCAAGCAGCAGAGTCGGATTGATGTTTGGTTGTTGGGTTAGAGCGGCAAGGAATCCGCGGTGCGCACCTTGGCCGTATTGCTGAGTGAGGCTCTCAGTCCACGCATTATGGAAAGCGACACAGAGCGTATCGTTCATAAAGCTGTCATCGAGTTCCTCTGAAAAACGCGAAAGCACTTGTGCCGATACGGGCTGTTCGAAGATGGTCGCAAGAAGGACCAGCAGTTGCGACGGAAAAACCAGTTGACGAGGTGTTGCGCCTTCGGCGTGGAAAGTAATGCTGCCCTTGAGATACCAGCTGTTCATTCGCCCGGACGACAAATTATCAAGATGCAACCGGTTTCCACCGTGAAGATTTATCCAGATACCCTCAGGCGAAGAGCACTCAATGAAAGTCCTGGGAATGATTTCTTCACGCAGTAGTGCTTGTATCAATCGCTGGCAGCACGCTTCAAACGACTTTGAGGCCGCGGCTTGCAGGACGTTAAAGTTTAAATTGTGACGCTTGAAGGCCGGTGTCTCTAAGGCATTCAACCAGAGAGAAACCAGTGATGCCTGTTTGAATCTGTAGAGCGAGTTCAATTCCACATCCCTAGTGATAGTAAATTCAACAGTGCGCTTGATGATAATGATTATTATTGTTGCCGATTTGAGCGGCGCATATTAATCATGTTTGCGGTTATGGGTATGTAGTAATGTTTGCTCAACACTTGAAAGATGTTTCTGAAGTTGATGTAGGAGACTGCTGACGTATTTAAACTTTACTCAAGATGAACTTGCTGTCGAGTCGGTTAATTAACTTAATAATTAACCGGGTTCCTTCTTGTCGGGGGGGGGGCTGGGTTCAGTCGATGGCGTGACGCACGCAGTATTGAATTTTGCTACGAATTCGCTCAAGACGTTGCGACGCGACAGTCGCAGAAACTGTTCGCCGGAAATCCGTCATACACATGCTTTTACATCGATTGAATGAACAACGCCGAGTTCAAAAAACGCTGCAACCATTCACGCAACTTTGGATACGGGCTTTGCCAGAACCAATCCGGGTCGACAAAGCAGAACTGCCGAATGAACGGAGCGAGTGCTATATCAGCCAGCGTCAGGTGATTGGCCACCAGATAATCCCTTTGTTGCAGTCGACCTTCCAGCTCACATAAAAACACTTCTGCGCGCTGGCGATACTCCTCCTGAGAAAACTCCGGGTAGCGCACCGCGTATTTATAACGATCCAAATCCTGCTTGAACGCGCCGTCGTTTTGCGCGATCAATTGGGCGATTTCACGTTGTGCATCGGGGCTGGCGGTCATGGACCAATCGTGCGGATCATTTTGCGCCAGGGCCCAGTGCATGATGTCCAGGCTTTGCTCCAGCACTTCGCTGGCCAGCAGCAAAACCGGCACTGTGCCTTTGGGCGAGCGTTGTAGCATCTCTGCCGGCTTGGCCTTGAGGCTGACTTCGATGATATCGACGTCACAGCCGGCGTAGCGCAGGGCCATGCGCGCACGCATGGCGTAGGGGCAGCGCCGAAACGAGTAGAGCGTCGGCGTCGCGCTGTTGAGTGCGATCACCGACATTGCGCTTAGGCTTCTGTCAGTTCGCCGCAATCGGCAATGGTGACTTTCTTGCTGGTGCGGCCGGACTGTGAACCCAGGGCTTCGATGGCGCGGACCACGTCCAGGCCTTCGATGACTTTACCGAACACCACGTGTTTGCCATCCAGCCAGCTGGTGACGATGGTGGTGATAAAGAATTGGCTGCCGTTGGTGTTCGGGCCAGCGTTGGCCATGGACAGGTCGCCTGGCTCGGTGTGCTTGAGGGTGAAGTTTTCGTCGGCGAACTTATTGCCGTAGATCGATTTGCCGCCTGTGCCGTTGTGGTTGGTGAAGTCGCCACCTTGCAGCATGAAGTCGTTGATCACACGGTGGAATGACGAGCCCTTGTAGGTCAGGCCGTCGCCTTTTTCGCCGGTACACAGTGCGCGGAAGTTCTCAGCGGTTTTCGGCACCACGTCATTGCGCAGTTCCATGACGATGCGGCCCAGAGGCTCATCGTCGGCAGTGATGTCGAAAAATACTTTGGAGTTGGACATGCAAATTACCTTCTTCTTTAAGTTCGGCGCGACGGGGCGCGCGGTGGGTATAGCGTTGCACGAAACACCGGTTGGCGTTTTCGTGCCTGACAAAAGTCTGGATTATCCGTTATTGACCTCAACCGTGCTCAGGCCGTTGCCTTGACGCCGCACCTGAATTTGCACAGGTATCCGTTCGTGCATTTCCTGTACGTGGGAAATCACCCCGACCTTGCGTCCTTGGGCCTGCAAGCCGTCCAGCGCGTCCATCGCCAGTTGCAGCGACTCTGGGTCCAGGCTGCCGAACCCTTCGTCGATGAACAACGACTCGATTTTCAGCGTGCTCGACGCCATCGACGCTAGCCCCAGCGCCAAGGCCAGCGAGACCAGGAAGGTTTCGCCGCCGGACAACGAATGCACGGAGCGCAGTTCATCGCCCATCTCGGTATCCATCACCAACAGCCCCAGCATGCTGCCGCCGCGTTTCAGGCGATAACGCCGCACCAGCTGTTTTAGCTGGGCATTGGCGTGATGCACCAGCAGGTCGAGGTTGTAGGCTTGAGCGATTTTACGGAAGGTGTCGCCGGTCGCTGAGCCAATCAATGCACTGACTCGGCCCCAGCGTTGATACTCTGCCGTGGCCAACGCAATGCGCTCTTGCAATTGGCTGTTGGCGTTGCGTCGGCGTTCGTCCTCGCTCAATTGCGCGCGCAGTTCGGCGCATTGCTGCTCGTGGCTGGCGGCGAGGTTTTGCGCCTCCAGTAAGGCGCTCGACAGGTGTTCGGCGCTGATGATGTCGCTGTGCTGCGCTTGATGCTGTTGGACCTGTTTTTCGCGTTCCTGGACCAGCACGCGTGCCTGCTCCAGGTTTTTTTCGCTGAGCTGCAATTGCTGGCGAAGTTGACTGACAGCCTCTTCGTCATAGCCGAGCAAGCCGTCAAGCGCTGCATCGTCGAGTTCACTGTGGGCGTTGCGCCATTCAAGGATCTGCCGGTCGAGTTCGACCAATTCTTGCCCCAGCCCTTGTAGTTGCTGGCGCTCGCCGTCCAGTTCTGCCGTCAGTTTGATCAGCTCACCACGCGCCTGTTGCAGCGCATCGCTGGTCATGCTTTGAGCGGTGCGCGCCTGTTCGACGGCCTGTTCCAATTGCTGCTGCCATTGCTCGGCGCTGGCCCGCTCGCCGAGTAACTCGCTCAAGCGTTGTTGACCGGCCAAGTGCTGCGCCTGACTGACGTGTAGCCGTTGCTGCAATTGCTCATGCAACTGTTGGCGATTGAGCTGCGCAAGTTGATCCAGCTCGATCTTTTTGGCTCGCTCGCTGTGTTCCTGTTGCTCATCTTTTTGCTGGTCGAGTTGCTCAAGGCGCCGTGCGATGTCGTTGTCCAGTTGCATGAAGCTTTCGGTAGCTGACTCACGCCACTGCGGCAGGCTTTCGGCAGGCAGCAACGCTTCGAATTCTTGTAGCGCGGTTTCGAACGCCTGATTGTCCTGCGAGATACTGCGCTGCTGGTCGTCGAGCAGTTTCATCGCCTGCTGACTGGCATCGCGAGCGGCCTGAACGTGTTGCTGCAAGCCTTCGGCCTGCTGTTGAACCTTGAGCAAACGCGTCTGGCGCTGCTCGCTGCCAAGAATTTCCTGCGCCAGTGTGTGTAAGCGCTCGCCGAGCCAGTCGCCGCGCTGCTGCTCTGGCTGTTCAAGCAGGCGTGGGTATAGCGCGTGCGCTTCGAGTTCCGGGGTGATTTTCTGCAACTGCTCGCTGAGTTGGTCCTGTTGCGGTTTGGACTGCTTGAGCTGGCTATTGAGCTCCAACACTTCGGCACGCAGTTCCGCGAGTTTTTCGCTGAGCTGGCTGACCTTCAGGCGCGCAGCGGTTTCCTCGCTGTCGTCATGCCCGGACAGTGCTTCAAGCAGCGCGGCGGACTGGTGATACGGATGCTCTTGGCTGCCGCACACTGGGCAGGGTTGCTGATCGATGAGCTGATCGCGCAGTTGTTCAACACTGGCGCTGCGTGCCAGGCGCTGACGTTGCAGCAGTTCAACGGTGACCTTCAGCGCTTGCTCGGCGGCCTCGTGTTCGGTCTTTAGTTGCAAGCCCAAGGCGATGCTTTGCGTGCGTCGTTCGTTGGCCTGTTGCTGTTGAAGCTGGATGTCGCGCAGGCGGCTGTCGAGGTCCTGATGGCGCTGCCATAAACGCTCCAGTGCATCGCTGGCACTGTGTTGCTGGCGGTTGTCTTGCAGCAATTGGCCGAGGCGCTGGATTTCTTCGTTGACGGCGTCGGCTTTCACGTCGGCTTCGCGGTACAACGTGTCCAATGCGCTTCTGCGTTCTGTCAGCTCTTGCTCGGCGCGGGTTGCGTTCTGTTCGAGCTGCGGCAGCTCTTCACGGCCTTTTTTCAGGCGCGCGCTGAGCGTGACGGTTTGCTGCAAACGGGTTCGATACGCAGGCCACGCCTGGGTCAGCGGCGCCAGTGCGGCGCTGTGTTCCAGTTGTGTGGCGATCGATTGCAGGCGTTGCTCACGCTCACGTTGTATTTCGATCAGCCTGTCCAGCTCGGCTTGCCCTGCCGCGCTGGCTTGCAGCGCAACATTCGACTGTTCGGTAACGTCGAGCAACGCCTGATTCAGGTGGGTCAGGTTGCTCTGCTGTTCGAAGGCCTGACGCAGCAGTGGCGCCGCCGAGGCCTGTTGCTCTTGTGCCTGTTGCAGACTGCTTTGTGCCGCGAGGAGGGTTTCTTCCTGGGATGTCTGTCGTGCCAGAAGCTCGCTCTGCTGTTGAATATGTTGCTGTATCACCGCGCTCAGCGGGCCGATCTGCCCGTCGAGCTTTTTACGCAGGGCGAACACATGCCGCTGCGGCGCGAGTCGCTCCAGTTGTCCGAGCCGCTGACGCTGGCCGCTTTGGTTATCCCAGTCTTGTTGCGCACGGGTCAGTTGTTCGGTCGTACTCAGATGCTCGTCACGCAGACGTTGCAGTTCAGTCAGCCATTGTTGCTTGAGCTCAAGCTGACGCTGTTGGGCTTGATGGGTTTTCAGTTGCTGCTGGGCATCGTTGAAGCGCTGCTCAAGTTCGGCACGTTGTTCGGGCGCCATGGGAGTGACTCCCGTCGCCAGCAGACTCAGGTCGTCGCAAGCCTTTTTTGCTTCGCTGGCCTTGCTGTAGGCGCGACGGCCGAGCTGGCTGTAGATTGCCGTGTCGGTGAGCTTTTCCAGCAGCTCGCTGCGCTCTTTGTCGTCGGCCTTGAGGAATGCGCTGAACTCGCTTTGCGCGAGCATGACGGCCCGGGTGAACTGCTCGAAATTCAACCCCAGGCGCGCTTCCAGTAGCGGTTTGTAGTCGGTCTTGTTCTGACTGAGAATCTGCTCGCTGTCCAGGTCAGTCAGGGTCTGGCGACTGGCCTGCAATTTTTTGCTGGCGTTATCGCGAGCACGATTGGTTTCCCAACGGGCGCGATAACGACGTTTGTCGATGCCGACGAAATCCACTTCGGCGTAACCGCTGCCGGTGCCACGACGCAGCAGGTTGCGCGGGTCGCTGGTGCCGATGTCGCCGTCGATCTCCGGGACTTTCGATTGGCCGATGTTGTTCAGGCGCGGAATGGCCCCGAACAGCGCCAGACACAGGGCATCGAGCAGCGTGCTTTTACCGGCGCCGGTGGGGCCGGTAATCGCAAACAGTCCCGCACTGGCCAATGGCTCGGCGGTGAAGTCCAACTCGAAGGGCCCAGCCAGCGAGGCGAGGTTTTTCAGGCGAATGGCGAGAATCTTCATGGCTGTTCGCTCTCCAGCTGGACGTCTTGCAACAACTGGGCGAAATCCTTGAGCGTCTGTTCGTCCACCTCGCTGCCGTAGTTCTCCAACCAGGCGCGGCTGAATAATTCCTGCGGGCTGAGTTGATCAAGTTCGATCAAGCCCGCGCTGTCGTCGTCATCGCCATTGGCGCCCTTGCCCGCGTATTCGGCGGCGATCCGCACCAGACGCACGGCTTTGCCTTGCAATGCGGTTTCGATCTGGTTGCGCAGGTCCGGTTGCGGTTCGTCGAGGCGCACGCGCACCTCCAGCCAGGGCTGACGGTCGATGTCGGCGAGCAAGTCGATGTCGGGCAGGTCTTTGAGTTGCAGCAGCAGTTCGGCCAGTGGCGCGGGGCCGACACGTTGCAGATTGACCGCACGAGGAATCAACAGTGTTTCAACGCTGGTCAGCTTGTCGCCCTTGCAGTTGATTTCGAGGATCTGGTGTTGGTAGCCGATTTCTGAAAATGACAGGGGGATCGGCGAGCCGCTGTAGCGGATGCGTTCTTCGCCGTTGACCCGTTGCGGCTTGTGCAGATGGCCGAGGGCGACGTAGGTGATGCTCTCGCCGAACAGGCTGGCGGGCAGGGCTTCGGCGTTACCAATGATCAGGCTGCGTTCGGACTCTTCCGACACCGAGCCACCCGCCATGTGCGCATGGCTGATGGCGATCAGCGCTTGGCCGGGCTCGCGCTTGAGGTTGGCCGCTTTGATCAGCAGTTCGTGCACACGACCGATACCGCGCAGGTAGTTGTCGCCGAGCGTCGGCCCCGTGACTTCGGCCGGGCGCAGGAAGGGCAGGGCCAGGCACCAGGCTTTGATTTTGCCCTTGGCGTCGGGCAATGGCAGCAGCAGACGCTCGACATCGAGGGTGCCGTCGTCCAGCCACAGTACCCGACCCAACGCGTGGGTGCGCAAACGGCGCATCAGCGGTGCGGGCAGCTCGATGCGCGAGCCGGAGTCGTGGTTACCGGCGATCATCACGATGGTCAGTTTGGGTTGTTGCTCATGGGCGTTGACGATGAAGTCATACAGGCGTTCCTGAGCTTTGACCGGCGGATTGACCGTGTCGAAGATGTCGCCGGCGATCAGCAGCACATCCGGTGCGCGCTCAGCCAGACGCGCCAGCAACCAGGTGAGGAAACTGGCGTGTTCGAAGTCTCGCTCCTGGCCGTGGAGGTTTTGGCCCAGGTGCCAGTCAGAGGTGTGGAACAGACGCATTGGATTACCTTGTTTCAAATATTGATGTAGCAGGGGACGCTGATCGTTGGAGTGAGGCTTGCCCGCGAACTGTTCGCGCGATGCAGGATATTCGGTGAATGTACCAGCCCCCTTCGCGGGCAAGCCTCGCTCAACAGGGACAGGCGAGCAACAGTCGCGTTCAGCCGTTATTACTTTGGATACAACGGCGGCAAACTATTATCGTCATGGTTGTCCTGTGGTCGTTCAATCGCAGGCAGTGCTTTGACTGCGCGCCATAAATCTTCACCCAGCCATAATTGTTCGGTTTCGCTGTACAGCGCACCGTTCAGACCGTCCAGAGCGTCGGACAGCGGCACAAAGCGCGCAGCCATGTCGGCCAGGGTTTCCGGTTGCTGCCGTGCCCAGGCGTCCAACGCCTGCCGGGTTGCCTGTGGGTCGTTGGCCAGGCTCGCACGTTTGAGGTCATCGAGCACCGTGCGTGGGCTCGGCCCGGCCTGCGCCACTCGGCTCAGGGCCGGTTGCCAGCGGGCGCGCCACCACAGGCCAAATCCCAGCAGCGTGGTGAAACTCAGCAGTACCGTCGCCAACTGCCACGGCCAGACCGGCGCGCCGATGACGATCAGTCCGGCGTTGTCGCTGACGGGCGTATCCACCGACAACGCAGGGTTGTTACTGACTTGTAAGGTCCTTGCGGGCAGCGAGCTGTGTTCGAGGTGGTCTTCGTGGGTGTTCCACCAGACCAGGTCCACGGCGGGTAAATCGATTGCGCCGGCGCGGTTTGGCACCAGCGCCTCACGCTCTTCGCGAGTACCAATCAAACCACGTTCGCTGGCCAGGTTGGCCAGTTGAGGCTGATCGGGATAGCGCCGCAAGGCACCGACATCGGTGGCGGGCAACGGTGGCAGTTGCGCGCTGGACAACCCTTCGACCTTCAACGTCAGGGTACGGGTCAGCGAATCGCCCACTTGGCTATGGCCGGGTTCCGGGTTCCAGGTTTCGCTCAGGTTGACGCTGCGCGCGGGCAGCCAGGCGCTGTCGGCTGGATAATTGGGGGGCTGCGGTTTGACCTTCAGCGACAACGGCGTCGAGGTCACCCGTATCACTTTGCCTGGCTTGGGCCCGAACGGGTTGATGTCGTTGTTTTGTGGCTGGCCCTGACCGCTATTTTGCGTTGCAGGGTCCTGCACCAGTGTTGCGCTGAACACCTGCGGCGGGATCAGCAGATCGCCGCTGTGCTGCGGATAAAGCGCATAGCGCATCTCGATCACGCCATGACGAGTGTTGTTGATCAGCTTTTCATAGGTGCGAGTTTCGCCGAGTTTTTCGATCCGTGCGTCGGGCACTTGCAGTGGCGTAAGGTTGCTGTCATCGAACAGCGACACCGAATGATAGATGCGCAGGGTCATGACCGCCTGCGCCTGCACGTAGACCGTCTCCTGATCGAGGCTGGTTTCGATGAATACCGGCGCCAATTGCTCCTCCTGAGGGCTGGTCGAAGGCTCGACCTGCGCCACTTGCAGGGTGATCGGCTGGCTTTTCATCTCGCCCAGTTGCAGCTCGGGAATCACAACAGAACCACTGTGTTTTGGCATCAGGGTGATGAGCCAGCGAGTGGTGGCCTGGACGTTGCCATCCAGTGTCGTCGAGCGATTGACCTGACGCGTGCCCCGTACTTCGAAATCGGTGTCAAGCACGCTGATGTCCGGCTTGCCGAACAGCGTCGGGTCGTTGGACTCCAGGGTCAACTCGACGGTTTCCCCGGTGTTCAGGCGTGCGCGATCAACGCTGGAGAGCAATGTCGGTGCGGGTGTTGCGGCCTGTGTCGACAGCGCGACCAGGCACAACAGCCAGCCGATCATTAACCTGTGTACACGACTCATCGGGTCTTTTCCTGATGCTGCTGTTGTTCGTACCAGAATTTGCGCCGCAGCAGCTCGCCTGGTTCATCGGGGATCTGCCGCAGCCATTGTTCAAGTGCTTGCTTTTGTTCGCTGTTGATGACGCCGTTGGCCGGTTTTATCGGTGCTCGGGTCGTTTCGTCATCGTTGAGTGCCGATTCAAGCGTCTCGTTGCCTGCTGATATGTCTTGCCGATTGCCGGGGTTGTTTTCCTCACCCGCTTGCAATGGGGTTTGTTGGTTTTTTTGCGCGTCGACAGTGCCACTGCGCGGGTTGTCGCCATTGTCGTCGCTTTCACTTTGGCTTTTGCTGTTGTCGTCGACCACTGGTTGTTTGTTCTGCTCAAGGATGTGCTGCACCAACGCGCGATTGGCCGTGGCGGCAGGGAAGTCGGGTTGTCGGTCCAGCGCCTGATCGTAAGCATCCAGTGCGGCTTCTAGTTCCCCGCCTTTGGCCAGGGCATTGGCGCGATTGTAATGATCGATGGCGCTGCTGCCTTGGGCAAAGCGCTGGGCGGCACCGGCGTAGTCCCCGGCTTCGTAGAGTGCAATGCCTTGCCATTGCGGGTCTTCGAAACGACGCGCGGCGTCTATCGGGCGATGCCGCTCAAGCAAGCGTTGGCCCTGTTGATCGGGGCGTAGCCACAGGTCCTTGAAGTCGAAGGCATAACTGTTTTGCGGCAGCATCAACAACAGCGGCAGGCACAACATCCAGCCGCGTCGCCCCGCACAGGCCGCCAGCAGCAACAGCGGCAAGAGCAACCAGTAACCCTGATCGGCCCAGGTGTCGAGCTGGATGATTTGGCCATCGCTGCGGATGTTTTTCGGGCTGTCGAGTAGGCCGAGCTCGCGCAGGTCCTGGTCACCCATGCGCAAGGTGCTGTAGCGGCCGTCGAATTGTTCGCTGAAGTCCTTGAGGCTGGCGCTGTCCAGACGCGGCACCAGAATCGCGCCTTGAGCGTCCTTGAGGAAGCCGCCTTTTTCCTGCGCAACGGGTGCGCCTTCTGCCGTACCAACACCGAGAATCAGCAGCGGCTGTGAGTGACCGCTCATGGCCAGGCGAATGCCCTGACGTTCCTGCTCGGTGAGTGATGAGCCAATCAGCAGCAAACGGCCCTGACCCAGCGCGCCTTGCTTGAGCAAATCAAGAGCCTTTTTCACAGCCAGATCAGCACGCTGACCGCTTTGGGGCATGATCGATGGCTTGATCGCGTCCAGCAGATTATTGCTGGTCGCGACGTCATCGGACAGCGGCACCAGCGTGTGAGCGCTGCCAGCGTAGACGATGATCGCGGTCTGCGAGTCGCTGCGCGCCTGCAACAGGTCCATGAGTTTGCGTCGGGCCTGCTCCAACCGCGTCGGCGGGCTGTCGGTGGCGAGCATCTCCGGGGTCAGTTCAAGCATGATCACCAAGGGGTCGACGGGTCTCTGGCTGGTCTGCTCGACCCGCTGCCAGCTAGGCCCCAGCAGCGCCAACAGGGCAAGCGCCCAACCCAGGCCCATGGCGATCCACGGCAGTTTGCTTTCGCGCCCGTTGCCACCGTTAAGCAACACCGTATGAAAGGCGACGGGCAGGATCATCTGCCAGCGTCCGATGCGTTTTTGCCGGTTCCATAAACGCCAGAGCAACCAGCCCAACAGCGGCAGAATCAGCAGCCACCATGGACGAAACCAATGCGGCCAGAGCGCGATCACTGGCGCCTCCTGAGCTGCTTGAAACGCTGACGCCATTGCGGGACCACTTGCAACGCCGGTTGGCGTTTAAGGAACTGGTAAAACGGATTATTTGGCCAGCGTTCGTGAATCACCAGCAATACGCTCAGCAACAAGGCTGCACCCAGCGGCCAGTGGTAAAGCGCCCTGGTTGGGCGGGCCTGGGTCGGTTGTTGCGTTACGGGTTCGAGGGCGTCGAGTGTTTGACCGATCTTTGCCAGTTGCACGCCATCGCGCGCCCGGAAGTATTGACCGCCGGTGATGTCGGCCAGTTCTTTCAATGACGCTTCGTCAAGGTCCAGGCTTGGATTGAGGCCCAGCACGCTGGCCACGCCTTTGTCCGGGTCGGCGCCGATGCCGATGGGATAGATCTTGACGCCTTCCTGGGCTGCCAATCGTGCCGCCGTGGCCGGGTCGATCTGCCCACTGTTGTTAGCACCATCGGTGATCAGTACCAGCACCCGGCTTTGTGCCGGGCGCAGGCGCAGGCGTTTGAGTGCCAGCCCGATGGCGTCGCCGATGGCGGTGTTTTTACCCGCGATACCAATGCGCGCTTCATCGAGCCAGACCCTGACGGTATGCCGGTCGAAGGTCAGCGGCGCTTGCAGATACGCCTGACTGCCAAACAGGATTAGCCCTACGCGATCACCTTGACGATGTTCAAGAAAATCGCCCATCAGCAGCTTGACCAAGGTCAGGCGGCTGACTTCATCGCTCTTCCAGGTCATGTCCGGGTAATCCATGGACCCGGACACGTCCACGGCCACCAGCAAATCCCGCCCGCTGGCGGCAATCGGTAACGGATCACCCAGCCATTGTGGGCGTGCGGCAGCCATCAGCAACAACAGCCACAGGCTGACGAAGGGCAATTGCCGGCGCCAGCCAGGCAGATTGGACCGTGCGCGGCGACCGGCCATGCCTTCGAGTTCACTGAGGAAACTGACTTTCAGCGCAGCCTCGCCGCTGTCTGCGATGGGGAGCACAAAACGCATGATCCACGGCAAGGGCAAGGCCAGAAAGACCCAGGGCCAGGCGAACTCAAACATGTTTGCGAATCCAGGTATCGACCGACTGTGTAAGCCCGTTGATGGCTTTGTCGTCGAGTTTGCATTCCGGCTTGTAGGCTCCTTCGACAAGGATCATCCAACGCGTCAGTCCGGCAGCCGGGCAGCGATTATCCAGAAACGCCAGCCATTTGCGGCCGTTCAGTGTGTGGCTCTGGCTATAGGGGTAATGGTTGCGGCACAGGCGTTTGAGCAGGCCATTGATTTGTTGCAGCCAGGCGCCGGCGGGGGCGCCATCGTAGGGTTTTGGCAGGCGAGCCAACTCATCCAGTGCGGCTTGGCGTAACGGGTCGAGCGGTTGTTCGGCTTTTTGCGTACGAGCCTTTTGCGGCATAAAGCGCCGCGCGTGCCAGGCGCCATAAGCCAGTGCCGCAACGACCATCAGCAACATCCACCAACCGGGCGCCGGGGGCCAGAAACCGATAGCGGCGGGGGCAATCAAGGGTTGCAGTTTATCCAGCGGGTTCATTTCTGTTTTACCGGATGCTGGGCGTTGAGGTATTCGCGCAGTTGCTCGACCATCTCGCGCTGCGTGCTCAGGGGCATCATCAATACCCGAAGTTTTTGCGCGAGCCGTTCCCAGCGCGCGACCCGTGCTTCGCCCTGGGTGCGATAGGTCTGGCGCAGGTCGGGGTTGAGTGTGTCGAGTTCCAGTTGCGCGCCATGCTCGGTAAAACGCAGCAGGCCAGCGGCAGGCAGGGCATGGTCCAGTGGATCGGAGATCGGCAGTAACAACAGATCGCAATGCCGTGACAGCAACGACAGTTGTTGCTCCACGGAGTCGGACAACGCGCGTTCGTCGCAGAGGATGATCGCCAGACTGCCGGGGCGCAGCACTTCGCGCGCCCGGCGCAGGGCGATGCCAAACGTATCGCGGTCGGCGAGGGCTTCGGTGTGCAGGGATTGATTGGCTCGCACCAGCCGGTTAAGCAACTGCAACAGGCTCTGTTTACTGCGACGCGGCTTGATTTCATAGTGCTCGTTGTCGCCGAACACCAGCCCGCCGACCCGGTCGTTATGGCCCAGGGCGGCCCAGCCGACCAGCGCCGCAGCCTGGGCTGCCATGACCGATTTGAACATCAGCCCAGAGCCGAAGAACAAGCGCCGGCTCTGCTCGACCATGATGAAAATCGGCCGCTCGCGCTCTTCATGAAACAGTTTGGTGTGCGGCTCCTGAGTGCGCGCAGTCACGCGCCAGTCGATGGTGCGTACATCGTCTCCGGCCTGATACACCCGAACCTGATCGAAATCTACCCCGCGACCGCGCAGCTTGGAGTGGTGCAGGCCAATCAGCGGGCTGCGTCGGCTGGGTGTGGAAAACAGCTGAACTTCCCGCACGCGATGGCGCATTTCGATCAGCTCGGCGAGGCTGACGCGAATGCCGGGTTGGGAAATCAGATAAGGCTGCATGGTCAGGCGACGGCAACGACGTCGAGAATGCGTTGAATCACTTTGTCCTGATCGACGCCAGCGGCCTCGGCTTCAAACGACAGAATGACCCGGTGGCGCAACACATCGAACAGCACCGCTTGAATGTCTTCGGGGCTGACGAAATCTCGCCCGGCCAGCCAGGCATGGGCGCGGGCGCAGCGGTCCAAGGAAATTGAACCGCGCGGGCTGGCGCCATAGGCGATCCACTCGGCCAGCTCCGGATCGAACTTGGCCGGCGTGCGCGTCGCCATTACCAGTTGCACCAGGTATTCCTCGACGGCATCGGCCATGTACAGGCCGAGGATTTCCTTGCGTGCGGCAAAAATCGCCTGCTGGCTGACCCTGCGTTCTGGCTTGGTCTCGCCATTGAGTGCCTCGCCTCGGGCCTGGGCCAGAATCTTGCGTTCCACGGAGGCGTCGGGGAAGCCGATCTTGACGTGCATCAGGAAACGGTCGAGTTGGGCTTCGGGCAGGGGATAAGTGCCTTCCTGCTCGATGGGGTTTTGCGTTGCCATCACCAGAAACAGCGGCGACAGGTCGTAGGTGCTGCGGCCGATGCTGACCTGGCGTTCGGCCATGGCTTCCAGCAGGGCCGACTGCACTTTGGCCGGAGCACGGTTGATTTCGTCGGCAAGCACCAGATTGTGGAAGATCGGCCCCTGTTGGAAGACGAAGCTGCCGGTTTCCGGACGATAGATTTCGGTGCCAGTGATGTCGGCGGGCAGCAGGTCGGGGGTGAACTGGATGCGGTGAAACTGCGCTTCGATGCCTTCGGCCAGTTCTTTGATTGCCTTGGTCTTGGCCAGGCCGGGTGCGCCTTCGACCAACATATGGCCATCGGCGAGCAGGGCAATCAGGAGTCGTTCAACCAGTTTCTCCTGCCCGAGAATCTGTGTTGAGAGAAAGGTTCGCAGCGCGATCAACGCTTCACGATGTTCCATCGATGACGGTTCCTGGCAGGGTAGGCAGCAGCGCCAAAACGGCACCGAAGCTGGGGGCGTTACTTTAATCCATCCCGGGGCTGGCGACTAACGGCGAAGGTTTTTTTTGCGCAACTAAATCAAGAAGCAAGGGACTACAAATCCTGAGCCATAACCCTCGTAGGCAGGCTCGCCCCAATACCGTGTCGGGTTACAAAAAGATTACTCGGCATTTTTTTGCAGCGAATGTGCAGGGAGCAAGGGTTCGGCGTGGCATACGCCGCTGGCGCGTATACGCCGCTTGTCGCTTGGGAGGACCTTCTGCCACAGTCGGTGCTTAGCTTCTATTTAATAGGTCTTCAGCAGTGGCCATCAGGGATAGGTACTCAGGATGAGTGGCTGCTATGAAGAAGAAAATTCCCAAGGATTCCGTCAAACCCATTACTGCAATGGATGTGCTGCTGCAGAAAACCGGTCAGCCGCAAAGCCGTAGTGCCTCTCTCTTGGAACAATACCCGTCGGTCATGAGCCTGGCGCGGGCAGATGTTGGGCAGTTGATGAAAAGCAACCCCGGCCTGCACATCACCCAAGCGCGCAAACTGCATGAACAAGCCACTGCCATGTCAGTGGTCATTGCCCGCCAGTTCCGCGAACAGCGTCTGACCGCTTCCGTTCGCCAGGCTAACCGCCCGCCGACTGGCATCAAAGGGTTGGTGGACGGCCCTACCTACACAGATATGTTCAACCCTGATTGGGCCAACCATTGCCCTCCCGACGCGATTGAAGCCACTACATCGCCTGTGGCGTACCTGGCCGACCTGTATCGCTACGCCAAAGAACTGGAAGCTACCGGCAAACCAGCGGAAGTCATCACCCTCGATGCTCGTAGGCCTGATCTCAAGGATCTTGTGCTTGATCACACGGCCCTCAATCGCATCGAGCCCACCATCGTGTTGGTCAATGAGATTCTGGAAAAATCGATTCGCAGCCATCTGGACGGCATCTCCCTGACGGACACGAGTGTCGACGACGCGCTGCTTGAGGCTCGCTATCCCAATGCATTGCCCTTCGAACGCTATACCAGCCAGATCAATTATGTGTTGGGGCGCAAGGGCTATTCCTTGGGTGACGTGATTCGGGCGGCTGATCCGGCGTATCCCTACTTCAAAGAGCCGGGTGTGCATTCGCTGCTTTCCGATACAGCGCTGATTCAGGACACCGGTTTTGGGCCGGTACAACAGGCGCTGCTGTTGGAAGCGCCGTATTTCCCCGATGCTGAGAAACAGACGCGTTCGTTGATTGCCGACAAGTGGCGCATCGACCCGCGTACACGTTTGCTGGTAGACGCTGGCGAGGGTGACGTACAGGCCACCAAGTTCTTTCAAGACAACTTCGGTGTTGGGGGGTTCTCTGACCTGGAGGATACCCAGACCTTCTGCCTGCGCACTGGTTTGAAAACCGAAGAGCTGGAAGCCCTGCTGTCGGTGGGCGCTTTTGCACCCAGTCCCTCACCAAACGTCACAGCCATTGCCGCAGGCGAGGTCGACGGCAGTGTGTCAGGCTCGGTCTACATCAATGCCGGTCAGGCCCCGGCAATGGCCATCGAAACCTTGCCCGGCGAAATGGCTGATGGCGTCCTGATACAAGGCCCGCGCCATCGGATCACCCATGCCAGCCCTGATCGTTTCGACCGCATGAACCGCATGATCCGCCTGGCGCGGTGGTTGGGTTTGCCGTTTGATGAGGTGGATCAAATCATCGTTGCCTGCATGCGAGCGGAAAATCAGAAGGACTTCCCGGTCATCACTACTGACACACTGCGGGCCATCGGGTTGTTTCAGACATTGCGAGGCAAATATAAGATGGCCTCCGAAGACTTTGCTGCACTGATTCAGGGTATTGGTGTTTACGGGCGCGGCAAGGAATCTTCACACTTTGATCGGGTATTCAACAGTCAGGCGTTATTTTCCATCCCGCTTAAACTTGATGACACACCCATGGTGTTGGCGCCTACTGTCGACGCAGAGCGGCAGAAAATAGATCATCTCTGCGCATCGCTCGGCATGACCTATGAAACGTTTCGTTATGTGGCTCGAGTTATCGTGCAGGCTCGTGGGGATCAACCACTGTTGTGGTCTATTGATGTGGTGTCGACATGTTATCGATTGACAAAACTACCGAAGTACTTAGGGAAGAGTGTAATTGAAGCCTTGGCGCTTATTGAAGTAATCGATAACGGCGCAACTCAGCTAATGTCAAAAATTGCAGGTGTAGCGCAAGTAAAAATGCACAGTTCGACGCCTGACAGTGACACATTAAGTGTTATTCATGCGTGGGTGGATTGTGTGGCGTGGATGCAAGGAGCTTCTTGGCAGGTGGAGCAGTTGTATTCATTTTTGGGTGCGAGATTTACTGAAATAGTTGCAACGGATGCTGAGCATAACTTGCTGGAGCAAATCAATCAGCGGTTACAATCGGCCCTAATCACCGAGAGCAGTTTTGCCGAAATAGGTGCGCCTAACTCACAGACTGTATGGACGCGCGATGCTCAGGGGCAAGATGGTCCGGCCATGCAGTCCATCGATTGGTTCGAAGAACTTCAAGCTTTCATTGATACCGGGGGCGAGACAGATGGCCTGACCAAAGGATTAATCAAGCACCTTGGAGATGCCTACGAGCCAAATTTTGAGCATCGCCTTATTGAGAATGTCAAGAAGGTCCTGGCAGATCTGAACCTTGTCGATGAGGCATTAGGTGTCAAGATATCTAACAGGGTGATGCGGGCGAGGGGCGAGCAAGGTGCATTGTTGATGGAGGGCCTTTCGGGTTATTTAAGCGTTTCCTCCGACCATGCGGATGCGCTTTTAACCTGGGCGCAGGGTAATAGCTATCTTCTATTGAGGGAAGTTCGCAGAGTGACGGGCGGCGATAACACGATACAGGTACCAATAGGCGATGACGTATTGGAGCTTTTCATGGAGCTGTCCAAGCGTGCAGCTGTCACCCGCCATCTTCAATTGGGGCCAGCGTTGATTCGCCAATTCCTGTCGCAGCCTGATTGGTTTGGCTTACCTCACACGGGCTTGTCATTTCCGGCTATCTATATTCTCACGCAGTACGCCAGCGTGGTTAGGCGCAGTGATCAAAGTGAAGATACCTTGCTTGATTATTTACGCCTGGTAAATACCTATAAGGGCACTACTGAGGGAGATAAAATAGTCATTCGCGAGAGCGCGGCACAACGGCTGAGTGCTTATTTGCGTTGGGGCGTACGTGATGTATTGGCGGTGGCGCTTTATCTCGACAGTGAAAACGGCGTCACTCGAACGTTGCAGAGTATAGATGTTGCTGGCCGTTTATCATTGTTGGGGCACCAGGCAAGCTTGGACGCCAAGGCACTTCTTGCTTTGAACGCGTTGGCGCCGACGAGTCAGACTTCGGAATATCGAGCTGCCGCCGAACAGGCGCTCAGCAATATCAATAGTTTTACATCCGAATCCCGTGAAAGCGAAGTCGGTCAGAGTCGAGCGCATACGATCACCGCGTCTACGGATTATCTGGTAGCCAAAAAACAGGATGAACAAGCCGTTTTTACTATCAACTTGCGGCATCTGACGGATGAGCCCGTTGCTGATGTGCCTGTGCGCTGGACGACAAGTCTGGGGCAGTTGAGTGATGAAACCGTTAGCACCAACGCGCAGGGTATGGCCTCCGTGACATTGGGCACCAGTTCCGAGATGGGCGTTGCAATTGTGCAGGCACACTTCGGTCTGGGGGAGACTCAAACCGCGCCGACTGTAACGATTGGTTATGACCGTGCCACCCTAGCAATCATTGATGGTGAACGAGATCCTTCTTCTGCTCTGGCTAACAGACTTGAGTCCGTTTCCTTTACAGCCGTGCTCGAAGATATGTATGGAAATGCTGGTATTGACCATCCGGTTACCTGGGAAACGACCCTTGGCGAGTTTCAGCGGCATATAACTCAGGGTGACAGCAATGGTGTTGCCAGGGCAGAACTGAAGAGTCTTACCCACGGCTCCGCACTCGTTGTAGCGAGGTGTGAAAATGGAGATGATTTTGTATTTTCTCCTGTTGAATTCATCAGTATTCCGTATTTTCAATACGTGCACTTTGCGAATGCTATAAGTGTTGGCTATGAGGTCAGGGTCGAGTGTCGAGTGGTGGAGATTGATGGCAGTCCGGCGCCAGCGGAAACAGCAGTTAAATGGACGACAGACAATGGCGAGTTCAACGTTACCTCCAGTACAACCAATGCTGATGGGTTGGCTAGCGCGCTACTGATTCCGGAGAGTGCAGGCAGTGTGATAGTTACGGTGGAGTCAGATTATGGTCCGATAAGTAAAAGCAGTGGCAGTGCGCTTGTGCATCCTGTCACGACACTTGAACTTACTGTGTCCAGTGACAAGTACATGATAGGTGCCGAGCCATTGGTATTCTCGAGCGGCTTAAAAATAGGCGACGCCCCGGCGGTTGGCCGACGTGTCGATTGGTACGTAGACAATATCCAAAGGCATAGCTCTGACTCCAATGGTGAGGGTGTGGCAGTTTTTTTATCCAGGTTTGCGTTGGGGCCTCATGGGGTTAAGGCCGTGATTACGGGCACGGATGTTGGAAAATCTGTGAATGTCCAGGCATTGGATTACAAGTATGAGTGTTCCTTGAGTGGTTTCTTGCTGTCGCAAGCGCCTGGTTTGTTGTCACGATATGAGACTTATACGCTAACTGTTAATGTGTTCAGCGGCGCTGAAGCTGTGGCAGGCGTGCCCTTCATGGTTAAGGCCAAGGGCGCTGAGGAGTTGGCGATAACGGTGGTCGGTTTGGGGACACCTCAGGAATCCAGCGCTGATGGTTTGACGTTCTCTATTACTTTCAGCGCAGTTGCCCTTACCGGGCCTTTCACACTTCAGATTGAAAGTGGCGGAACGGTGAAGTGGAGCGGCGATTATAAGGTTGGCTACTATTACAGGTTAGATATGGTCAGGTTTCACAGCTTGAGGAGTTACGCAACGCTTGCTCCTTATTCAGATATTTCAGACATTAATAGCATAGGGGGAGTATTGGAAGGGAAAACGATATACTCTGAAATTTCTATTGCTTCGGAAAACTGGAGTGGATCCCCGACGTTCCGAAATCCTTTTGGAGAACCTGCGAATGTGACTGCAGACTTCGGTGGTGGCGTGAAGCCGTCTCGTGGTGCTATTGCAGTCATTCAAGCCAAGTCTGCATTGGATGGTTGTTTTTATTTGGTCGAAAGCCAAAAGGAGGTAGACGTGAGTTAGGGAAGTGTTGATTTTTTAGTTGTTTTGGCGTTATCGGTTTTTGAGTGATGTCTCGATCAAGGCTCTGCATTGCTGATTTAGTATTTGAGCCTGAAAGTCGAGTGGCTTTAAATAAGCAGTGTTTTCATTTGTATTGTGTCGGGCATACTAATATGAATAATGGAATCGTTCCTGTACTGGAAGAGAATCGCCGTGATGCGTTAGTCTCTTATTATTTAGGGAAGATGGCCGCATCTCTGGATAATGACGCGTCTGCACAAGTCAAGACGCCAGAAGACCTCTACGAATACCTGCTTATCGACAATCAGGTCAGTGGCGAAGTCGACACCAGTCGTGTCGCCCAGGGCATTGCCAGTATTCAGCAGCATGTCCATGCCATCTACAACGGCATGGAGCCGGGGTTCGGTCAGGTGCAGGACATTGCGCAGCATCGAGCAGCGCTTAAGCAATGGCACGACGGCATGAGCGAGTACAGCACTTGGGCGGGGTACCAGATGGTGGCTGATTATCCCGAAAACTATCTCGACCCGTCTTTGCGTCTGGGTAAGACCGAGGCGTTTAAAACATTCGAAAGTGAGCTCGCGCAGTCGCGCATCAATCGTGACAACGTACAGAAAGCACTGGGCAATTATCTGGCCCGGTTCGAGGAAGTGAGCAATCTTGCGTCCGTGTGCTGCTATATCGACGGCGTGGATTTTCGCCGTGCCGACTATTACTTCGTCGGTCGGCAACGTATTGAACCGTTCGCTTATTACTGGCGCAAGGCAGACATCGACCTGAACGACGACAGTACCCATGTATTGCCTTCGGCATGGAGCGAATGGAAGAAGATTGACATCAAAACGGGGGGCACCATTACCCATGTACGAGCGGTGGTGGTGCAGGGGCGTTTGCATCTGGTGTGGCTTGAGCAGGTACGCGAGGTTCTGGACGACAATGGCAATTCGGTCGCGGACAGTTATCTGTATCACTTGAACACCAGTTATCTACAGAGCAACGGTCAATAGTGCCCAGCGATTTGCCTGTATCAATGCAACATGCCGTCGTTCGCGACGCTCGAAGCAGAAAACTATGTTCTTGTGGCAGTACTGGACAGTCGCGTGGAGGCATCGCCTAGGCTGGCGGTGGCGTTTCCAAGGAATGCAATTGGCGCTGCACCGCATGCGTTTGTTGTTTTGAGAGACAGGCTTTGGCAGCCAGTTCCGATGGATCCAACGGCGCAGGAATATCTATTGTATTCCTTGGTAACACAAATGCTCATGGGGGGTGGAGCAGGAGGAGCGCAGTTCGCCCTAGAGGGATTGGATCTCGACGGTAACCTATGGACACTCGACAGCGTGGTCTGGAACGAGGCAGGCGATAACTACGTAGCGCAACTTAACCGATACCTCGAACTCGATGTACGCGTTAAAACCATCGACGGCGTTTGCAATCTGGAGACGGTCGGTTTCTGTAATAAACCCTGGTACCTGGACGACCAGACTACAGGGGTGTTCCGTGGCAATTTTGGTCTGTGGAAAAACTCGAAGCGTTCCCCTTACCCCCTGACGCTCAATGGGTCTGCGCGAACGCCTGTACAGGTTGATCCCTGGTCCGTGAGCGGTGATGAGTTGAGTTATGGGATGCGCTTTGGTATGGACGACACGTCCACCGGCCTTGGCTATAACGAGTTCACCGTCACCCGCAAGCTGCGCTCCTTTGCTTTGCCGACGCTGATAACGACTGCTCAAGGTGGACAATTCCTCGACTTGCAAGCGCTTGAACTACCCAACCTGCGCTATGTACGCCTGAATACCACCTTCGCCGCTGAGTTGGCGCGTAAGGCCGAGCGCTCACTGGAAAGCGCGCTGGGCTGGGAAACCCAGCACACGCCGGAGAGCCCGGTGCCGGGTGACGACAAAGCAACCATCATCGACTTCAACGGCGCCAACGGACGTTATTTCTGGGAGTTGTTCTTTCACGTGCCGCATTTGGCCGCGTCACGGCTGAATCAGTGTTTTGATCATGCTGGCGCCGAGCAATGGCTGCATTACCTTTTCAATCCGCAGGTGCGGGTGGCGCCGTTGTATCCGCCACCGGAAAAAGTACATTGGCTTCCCTATTGGACCAGTCGCCCGATGGGCTTTGCCGACGACCCGCTGCACGACACCGCCGCTCCACGCGATCCGAATGTAATTGCCTATGGTGCGCCCTCGCACTACCGCAAAGCCGTTTTCATGCTGTACCTGGATAACCTGATCGCATGGGGCGACACACTTTATCGGCAGGCCAACCGCGATTCGCTCACCGAGGCCAAGCTGCTTTACGTGCGTGCGTTGTCCTTGTTGGGGCCGCTGTCCAAAGGGCGCAGCATCAGCCAATGGGCGCCCCAATCGTTAGCAAATGCCGCCCGTTATCAGCCCGAATCATTTACCGCGCTCGAGGCTTCAGGGCTGGATTGGCTACAACACGACACGCCGCACACGCTGGGCGACCAGCCCTGGTTGCGGTTGATCGATGCGCCGTGGTTTCGCTTGCCGGTCAATACTCGATTGCTGGACTTGTGGGAGCAGCTTGATCTGCGGCTGTACAACCTTCGCCACAATCTGACGCTTGATGGCAAACCCATGCAACTGGCGCTGTACGAACCACCCTCCAATCCGCTGGATATACTGCGCTCGCAACTGTCTGGCAGCAGCACCACGGTGCGCCGATTGGGGTCGATGGCGATTATCGCGCCCTATCGTTTTGCTGCCATGTTGCCGCGAGCGAAGGATGCAGTGGATACGCTGATCCGTTTTGGCGAGCAGGTGCGACAGTTCATGGAGTCCGGTGATCGCTCTGAGCAGCAAGGTTTGCAGCAGGGGCATTTACTGGAGTTGTCGGGCTTCGTCGAGCGGCTGGACGCCATGGCAATCGAGCAGGTGCAACTGAACCTCGAAGCGTTGCACGCTAACGGCAAGCAACTACAGGCGCAGGTCGATACCTACGATGAATGGATTGCACGGGATGTAAGTGACGCAGAACAACGCGCCGAAGAAATGCTCTCTGGTGCGAGCGCTGCTCGCATTGTTGCCGGCGCTGGCCGTAGCGCCGGTTATGCCCTGACCACTGCGCCCAACACGATCACATTCTTGCCTGGCCCTATTCCTGTTCCCATCCCAGGTGGCTGGCACTGGTCGGGGCCGCCATGGAGTGCTGCGTTGGCGGCGCAAAGCGTAGGGTCGTATCTGGCTGACAGCGCCGATGCGCACTTGCGTGCGGATGCACATCAGCGCAGGCGCAAGGAATGGCTATTTTTCAAGGATCAGGCGCAGAGCCAGCTTGAATCCCTGGCGCGGCAGGTCGAACAGCAGGAGATATTGATCCGCTCGGCGCAATTGAAGCGGGTCCGATCGCAGAACGCCCGCGAACAAGCGCAGGCGCTTTATGCGTTCATTCAGAACCGCGCCAGCAATGTTGCCTTATACCAATGGCTGCTTGGGCAGATGTCCACGTTGTACTTTCAGGCTTACGACGCGGTGCTGTCTTTATGTCTGGCGGTCGATGCGTGTTGGAAGTATGAAATTGGCGATGGCGATACGCGCTTCATTCCCGTTGATTCCTGGTTCGATAACCGCCACGGGCTGACTGCGGGCGAGAGTTTGAACCTTGGGCTGTTGCAAATGGAGTCGGCGTTCCTTGTTCGACAGGAACGACGCCTGGAGTTGATAAAAACCGTATCGCTGCGCCAATTGCTTCAGGATTATCAAGGCGAGGGCGGTGAAACCGGGTGGGCGGCGGTCATCGCCAGCCTGCGCAGCACGGGCGGCATCGAGTTCGCGTTTAAGCCGTCGTTGTTCGATCAGGATTATCCAGGCCATTACCTGCGTCAGCTTGTGCAGGTTTCGCTGTCATTACCTGGCGTGCTCGGCCCCTATGAATACACCACAGCGTTACTCGGTCAGCTTGCCAGCAGCTACTTGCTCAAGGCCGACATCGGTGGCACCCACTACATGTATCAGCAAGCCCAGGAGTTGGCGCAGGAG
>NZ_DASWOT010000213.1:0-14666 GCF_036404235.1 Pseudomonas sp. | reverse complement strand
ACTCTGGGACGGACTTGGGCTGGTTTCAATACTGGATACGATAAACCGGCTTAGCCGCCTGACCTGAACCGCCGTATACGGATCCGTACGTACGGTGGTGTGAGAGGACGGCGGATGTAAATCCGCCTCCTACTCGATGTCACATCAAAATATACGTGAACTATCGGCGGTTTTTTAAATCGCCATCCTATACCTGCAACGGTCTTTTACCAGAAAACGAACAATCGACAACGCATCGTGCCATATCACTTTTCATGATGGCGTGTATCAACAGTTGCCATTTCTTAAATAATTAAACAGGTCACACACTAGCAGCCATAAGCAAAACCAAAGGCGCTTTGCTTAACAACTACTTAATTCTTCTGGAGATCCACCATGAAATACCTAATGTTCGCCGCTTTGTCGTTGTTTAGCGTTTTCGCTTCGGCGAACGAAAACGTCAACGGTGCTACTGATGAGGCTCAGGCAGTCCCTCAAGCCGTTGAATACGATTACTCGCAAAAACTGGACATCGCCAAAGTCATCAGCATGACCAGCGCCAACGATACTGCCAACGTGTGTGGTGTGGTTGCAGCTCACATGATCTATGTCGACAGCAAAGGCGCGACTCACAACCTCGAATACACCCGTATGGGTGATGGTTGCCAGAATGGTTAATGCTCAGCGTACTCAGGCATTCAAGTACGCAGGCATTTGGATCACATAAAAACCGCTGCTCTCATCGCAGCGGTTTTTTTATGCCTGTTGGCGGCTTCATTTTCTGCAAGGGCGTGACCTGTTTAGTGAGTTTTAACGGCGGATAGATGACGGATGCTCATCGTCCTGTCCCACCATCAACATCAATGCATCGCGCTTCTCCAGCAGATGATGGCGAAGAATCGCACTCAGGCGCTTGCCATCACGCGCTTCTAGGGCTTGGATCATCTGTTCATGATCGTGAACCGCCCGCTCCCATTTCGGCAATTGGTAATTAGAGCGAAAACGTAGCGCCTGCAAGCGCCAGTTAAGTGCCAGATACGTCTGGCGCAGTGCTGAGTTACGCGCCGCCAGATTGATCATGTCGTGGATCGCGCGGTTGCGCTGGTAATAGCCCGGCAAGTCGTTCTGATTCTTGCAGACCACCATCGCGTAATGCAGCGCTTTGATCTCGTCCAGTTCCTCGGCGGTGATGCGCTCACAGGCCAACTCGCCGGCGAACCCTTCCAGACCGCTCATCAGTTCAAAGGCTTCGCGGATGTCCAATTCCGACATCCGCGCCACGCTGGCGCCGCGATTCGGATTAATTTCAATCAGTCCTTCTGAAGCTAAAACCTTGAGCGCCTCACGCAACGGCGTGCGGGAAATACCCAATGTTTCGCACAACTCACGCTCGTTGAGCTTGGTCCCAGGTCCCAATGTGCCCTCGATGATGAAGCTGCGCAGGTGCTCTACGACAATGTCATGCAGTCGTTGCCGTTCAACTTTCGGCAGCATCTTCACACCATCCTTTGGTGGTGAGATATCTGAATCTTGCATACAAAATCCTCACGGTGATGCGAAGGATACTAAGACAAAAAATCAGCTTGACCAGCTAAAAGTATGGCTTTTCGCCTTTTTTTATTTCGTATTGACGCGCTCAAATCAAGTGCTAATGTATTTTGCATTCAAAATACAAAAACAAGAGGCAGCGCTATGATCAAGCTCGATTTCCACCCGGCGGGTCGTCATTTCCTCCAGATTCCCGGCCCAAGTCCCGTCCCCGACCGCATTCTTCGCGCCATGAGCTACCCCACTATCGATCATCGCGGCCCTGAATTTGCCGAACTGGGGCTGAAGGTGCTGGCTGATATCAAGAAAATCTTCAAGACCACGCAACCGGTGGTGATCTACCCGGCGTCCGGCACGGGGGCATGGGAAGCGGCGCTGTGCAACACACTCAGCGCCGGTGACAACGTACTGATGTTCGAAACCGGGCACTTCGCCACGCTGTGGAAGAAAATGGCCGAAAGCTTAGGTATTCAGCCTGAGTTCCTTGGGCTACCGGGCGTTGAAGGTTGGCGCTACGGCGTAGATGCCAGAAAAATCGAAGAACGCCTGCGCACCGATTCAAGCCACTCGATCAAGGCCGTGTGCGTGGTCCATAACGAAACCAGCACCGGTGTAACGTCGGACATCGCCGCTGTTCGCAAAGCTATCGATGCTGCCAACCACCCTGCCCTGTTATTGGTCGATACCATCTCGGGTCTGGCGTCAGCGGATTATCGACACGATGAATGGGGGGTGGATGTCACTGTCTCCGGCTCGCAAAAAGGCTTGATGCTGCCACCTGGAATCAGTTTCAACGCGGTTTCGCCGAAAGCCATTGAAGCGAGTAAATCAGCAAAGCTGCCGCGCAGTTTTTGGGCGTGGGATGACATCATTGAAATGAACAAAACCGGCTACTGGCCGTATACCCCAAGCACCAACCTGTTGTACGGCTTGTCCGAGGCGCTGGACATGATCCTTGGCGAAGGACTCGATAACGTGTTCGCCCGGCATAACCGACTGGCCAAGGCCTGTCGAAGCGCCGTCACCGCCTGGGGATTGCCGATCCAGTGCGCCGACCCTGCCGTTTATAGCCCGGTGCTGACCGGTGTCATGACCCCAGAGGGCGTCGATGCCGACCAGGTACGCAAAGTGATTTACGAGCGATTTGACATGTCGCTCGGCACTGGCTTGGGCAAAATGAAAGGCCGCATGTTCCGCATCGGTCATTTGGGCGACTGCAACGATTTGACCCTGATGGCGACGCTCGCCGGTTGCGAGATGGGCCTGCAAATGGCTGGCGTCAAGCTCGACGGCAGTGGTGTCGCGGCGGCGATGGATGTCATCGGCTCACAGAAGGTGCCCTTGCAGCGATAAATAACCCTCTCTGTAGGCGCGAATTCATTCGCGAGGTGGCGTACCTGGCACATCGCTTCACGCTCTCGCCACCACGTTGGCTCCTACAGGGACCGCTTGCTTTCAATACAGATCACCGAACTATCCCGACTCACGCGCTCATCGGCGCGAACAATAAGAAACTGGAGATAGCGTCATGAAACTGTTCCGTCTGCGCCCCACGAGCATGGTATTGCTCATGCTCTGCGTCATGTACTTCATCACTTACCTGGACCGGGTCAACGTCAGCACCGCAGCCTCTGGCTTTGGTGCCGAATTCGGGCTCTCCAACACGCAAATCGGCCTGGTGTTCTCAGCTTTTGCTTACCCGTATCTGGTGTTTCAGGTCATCGGTGGCTGGATCAGCGACAAGTACGGCGCACGTCGCACGCTGATCGTGTGCGGCGCACTGTGGGGCGTGGCCACCGTGTTGACCGGTTTTGCTGGCGGCTTGTTTTCGCTGTTGGCGGCACGTTTATTACTCGGACTGGGCGAAGGCGCGACCTTCCCTGCTGCGACCGCCGCCATGTCGCGCTGGGTCCCCAAGGAGAAACGCGGTTTCGCCCAAGGCATCACCCACTCGGCAGCGCGTATCGGCAATGCCGTGGCACCGGCGGCTGTGGTGGCGATCATGGCGGCTTACAACTGGCGCATCGCATTTTTCGTCTGCGGCGCGATCAGCCTGGTGTGGGTCGTGCTTTGGGCGTTGGTATTCACTGAACACCCCAAGGACCATCCACACATCACCCAGGCAGAACTGGCGCTGCTGCCGGCGCAAAAAGGCAAGGCACCGAAAGTGCCGTGGAAGGCGCTGTTCAAACGCATGATGCCCGTGACCATCGTTTATTTCTGTTACGGCTGGACGCTGTGGCTGTTTCTGTCATGGATTCCGCAATACTTCCTGCACAGCTACAACATGGACCTGAAAAAGTCAGCCATCTTCGCCTCGGCCGTGTTCTTCGCGGGCGTGATCGGCGACACCCTGGGCGGCCTGGTCACTGACCGTTTGCTGGTCAAGACCAAATGCCTCAAGCGCTCGCGTACCTGGATGGTCTCGATCTGCATGTTTCTCACCCTGCTGTGCTTGCTGCCGGTGATGTTTGGCCACAACGCTTACGTATCGATGGTGTGTCTGGCAGGCGGCTTCTTTTTCGCAGAAATGACCATCGGCCCGATGTGGGCGATCCCGATGGACATCGCGCCAGAGTTCAGCGGCACCGCCAGCGGGATCATGAGCACTGGCTCCGCAGCGGCGGCGATTCTGTCGCCAGTGGTCTCAGGCTATTTGATCGATCGCTTTGGCAGTTGGGATTTGCCATTTGCCGGCAGCATGTTGTTAATGGCAATCGGTGTGGTACTGGCACTGCGTATGAAGCCAGAAAACAAGTTCGAAACGCTCAGCGTCGAGCCTTTCGGGGTAGCGACAAACGGCGCGGCGGCGCATGCTGCCCCTGCTGCTATCGTCAAATGACGGTTACAGTGGTCGCGTAGCACTGTGATTTGGCGGTCTGGCGCTGCACCCCGCTCGCTGCTGCGTTTTCCATTCAATTGACTGAAGGAAGTCCCGAGTGAATCAAACCTCTCACCAAGCGAATGTCGCCGAATTAATCGTCGATGCCATGCGTCAGGGTCAGAAAATCACCGAGATCCGTCCCGAGTATGTGCCCGCCGATGCGGCAGGCGCTTATGCCCTGCAACAGGAAATCCTGCGTTTACGCGACACGCCAATTGGCGGCTGGAAAGTCGGTTCCAAATCACCGACTGGCCCCATTCAGGGCTCTCTGCTACCGGACGACGGTTTGCTCGCCAGCGGTAGTCAGTTGGAGTACGTCGAATACCCCTCGCCGATTCTGGAGCTGGAAATTGCCTTCAGGCTCAATCGCGAATTCACCCCGCGTGACCGGCCATACTCCGATGAGGAAGTGCTGAGCAGCATCGGCTCCATGGGCGCCACCATTGAGGTGGTGTCCAGCCGGTTTGCCGCCTGGCCGAAGATAGACCCGTTGCTGGCATTGGGCGACTTGCTCAATCATGGCGCGCTGATCGTCGGCGAGTTCATTGATTACGATGCGGATTTCCCGTTTATCGAACCGGCCCTGACCTTTACCTATGCCGACGAAGACATCGTGCCCGGTGACGGAGCCAATCCGGCGGGCGATCCTCGGCGGTTATTGCCATGGCTGGTCAATCACTACACCACCCAGGGCAAGACGCTGACGCCGGAGATCATTATCACGACCGGCTCTTACACCGGCATGTACCTGACCAAGGGGCCTGGTCTGGCGCTGGGCGAAATCAGAGGGTTGCCGCCGATATCCGTCGAGCTCGTTTGATCGACGGACTTTCTGTAGGGGCCAACGTGTTGGCGAGCTGTTTTCGAGTCACACACCTCGCGAACACGTTCGCTTCTACAGATAACTGGTGCGCCACAAGACGTACAAGCAAATGCTGGGTTGCAATCATGACCCACTCCAATACCCAGGTCGGTTGTACACCTCTTTCAAAAACGCAATGAAAAACCGCACTTTCGCCGGCAGGTAATGCTGCTGCGGGTACACCGCCTGAATGTCGTAGCTGGGCAACGCAAAGTCATCCAGCACGGTTAGCAGCGTGCCGTTCTGCATCTCGCTTTGAATCTCCCACCACGAGCGCCAGCTCAGGCCCAAACCGCGCTTGGCCCAGTCGAACAACAATTCGCCATCGTTGCAGTACAGGTTGCCGCCAACCTTGATCGCGACCTGTTTGCCGTCGCGCTGGAACGTCCAGCCCCGATGCTGTCCGCCCTGCAAGTTGAACGCCAGGCAATTGTGACTGGCGAGGTCTTCCAGGGTTTGCGGACAACCATGGGCGTCAAAGTAAGACGGCGCACCACAGACCACGCGCTTGTTGGCAAATAGCTTGATCGCGACGTAGTTGGGATCGAGCACTTCGCCGATCCTGATGCTCATGTCATAACCGTCCTGCACCAGATCGACGACGCTATCGGTCAGGTTGAACGACAGTTGCAAGTCGGGAAAACGCGCCTGGAATTCTGGCGCGTGCGGTGCGACATGATGCCGACCGAAACCTGCCGGGGCTGAGACCACCAAGTGCCCGCGCACGCTGCTTTCGTTCTCGCTGATGCTGGCGTCGAGTTCTTCAAAGGAATGCAGTACTGCCCTGGCGTTTTCCAGATACGACTCCCCCAGGTCGGTCAACCTCAAACCCCGAGTCGAGCGGTGGATCAACTTGACCCCCAGGCGATCCTCCAGCGCACTGAGCCGTCGGCCCATGATCACCGGCGTCACGCCCTCCACCAACGCCGCCGCGGCAAAACTGCCACGGGTCGCGACAAGGACGTAGCTGCGCAACTCTGTGTAGCGATCCATTCGATACTCCTGATACCGATAGAAACGATAAAAACAGACATTCACAAAAAATGTGATTCGAATCAGTCTATTTACATACAAAAAATACCGAATTCAGGAGACTAACAAATGACCATCATGAGAGCCATCGAAGCCGCCGTTCTGGTGATGCGCCGCGAAGGGGTCACTACCGCTTTCGGTATTCCCGGCGCTGCCATCAACCCACTGTACGCAGCGTTCAAAAAGCTCGGCGGCATTGATCATGTGCTGGCGCGGCACGTTGAAGGCGCTTCGCACATGGCCGAGGGCTACACACGTGCCATTGCTGGCAATATCGGCGTGTGTATCGGCACTTCCGGCCCTGCCGGAACCGACATGATCACCGGCCTGTACTCGGCGTCTGCCGACTCGATTCCGATCCTGTGCATTACAGGGCAAGCGCCGCGTGCGCGTCTGCACAAGGAAGACTTCCAGGCGGTGGACATCGCCAGCATCGCCGCACCGGTTGCCAAATGGGCCACCACGGTAATGGAACCCGGCCAGGTGCCGTATGTATTCCAAAAAGCCTTTCAGTTGATGCGCAGCGGTCGTCCTGGTCCGGTACTGATCGACCTGCCCTTCGACGTGCAAATGGCGGACATCGAGTTCGATATCGACACGTATGAGCCGTTGCCGGTGGTCAAGCCTCAGGCCAGCCGCAAGCAGATCGAAAAAGTCTTGGCCATGCTCAACACCTCCGAGCGTCCGCTGATCGTCGCCGGTGGCGGTGTGATCAATGCCGACGCATCGGACGTGCTGGTGGAATTTGCCGAGTTGACAGGTATTCCGGTGATCCCGACGCTCATGGGCTGGGGCGCGATTCCCGATGACCATCCACAAATGGCGGGCATGGTTGGCTTGCAGACATCCCATCGCTATGGCAACGCGACGATGCTCGAATCAGACATGGTGCTGGGCATCGGCAACCGCTGGGCCAACCGCCATACCGGTACTGTTTGCGTGTACAGCGAAGGCCGCCAGTTCATCCACATCGACATCGAGCCGACGCAGATTGGTCGCGTGTTGATGCCGGACCTGGGCATTGTTTCCGACGCTGGCGCAGCCCTGAGCATGCTGTTGGAAGTCGCCCGCGAATGGCACGCCGGCGGCAAGCTGAAAGAGCGTGGCGCCTGGCTGAGCAGTTGCCAGGAACGCAAACGCACCATGCAGCGCAAGACCCACTTCGACAACATTCCGGTCAAGCCACAGCGGGTTTACGAAGAGATGAACCGGTACTTCGGCAAGGACACCTGCTACATCAGCACCATCGGCTTGTCGCAGATTGCCGGGGCGCAATTTCTGCATGTGTACAAGCCACGGCATTGGATCAACTGTGGTCAGGCAGGGCCATTGGGCTGGACCATTCCGGCAGCGCTGGGCGTGGTCAAGGCTGACCCGGACCGTAACGTGGTGGCGTTGTCGGGTGACTATGACTTCCAGTTCATGATCGAAGAATTGGCTGTCGGCGCGCAGTTCAAGCTGCCGTACCTGCATGTGGTGGTCAACAACTCGTACCTGGGCCTGATTCGTCAGGCGCAGCGCAATTTCGACATTGATTACTGCGTGCAACTGGCGTTTGACAATATCAACGCACCGGAACTGGACGGCTATGGTGTCGATCATGTGGCGGTTGCCGAAGGGCTGGGCTGCAAGGCGATTCGCGTCACCGACCCTGCGCACATCCAAGCGGCGTTCGCCGAGGCCACCCGTTTGATGCAGCAGCATCGCGTCCCCGTGGTCGTCGAGATTATTCTCGAACGCGTGACCAACATCGCCATGGGTACGGAAATCAATGCGATCAATGAGTTCGAACCGCTGGCTGAAAGCCGCGCCGACGCCCCCACCGCCGTCAGCCTGATGGACTGATAAACCGACAAGAAACAGGAGCCTGCTATGCCACGTTTATGCGCCAACCTGTCCATGCTGTTTACCGAACTGGACTTCTTGCAACGCTTTGAAGCTGCGTCCCACGCAGGCTTCAAAGGTGTCGAATATTTGTTTCCCTATGACTTCAGCTGCGCGCAGATCAAGGAGCAGCTTGAAGCCAACGGTCTGACTCAGGTGCTGTTCAATTTGCCCGCAGGCGATTGGGCCAAGGGCGAGCGTGGGATTGCCTGCCACCCGGATCGTGTCGAAGAGTTTCGTGCTGGCGTTGATTTGGCCATCGCCTACGCCAAGGTGCTGGGTAACACCCAGGTCAATTGTCTGGCGGGGATTAGGCCTGAGGGCATAGAAGAAGCCGTGATCGAAAAGACCTTCGTCGACAACCTGAGATACGCCGCCGACAAACTGGAGGTCGAGGGTATTGGGCTAGTCATGGAGATGATCAACACCCTGGATATCCCGGGCTTTTACCTCAACACCACCCGACAAGCACTGGCGATCCGGGAGAACGTTGGCAGTCGCAATCTGTCGCTGCAATACGACATCTACCACATGCAAATCATGGAGGGCGATCTGGCGCGGACCCTTGAGAAAAACCTGCCAGCGATTGGTCATGTGCAGTTGGCGGACAATCCAGGGCGACATGAGCCGGGTACTGGCGAGATCAATTATGCGTTCCTGTTCAGGCACCTGGATCGGTTGGGGTACCAGGGCTGGGTGGGTTGCGAGTACAAGCCGCTGACCACTACTGAAGCCGGACTTGGATGGCTGAAAACCCACAATGTGATCTAGCTCCACGAACCTGTAAGCGCCAACGTGTTGGCGAGATTGTGGTGCGGTGTATCAGGTACGCCGCCTCACCAACAAGTTCACTCAGTGCGTTCTAAAGCAGTTGCGATGACGGCGTGTTGGAGCCGGTTCTGGCCCTTTTGATACGGCCAGGCTTTTCAGCGAAAAACACCTGCTGAAAGCTTGACCGGGAACAGCGTATCTACAGCGACGTCGCGCCGCACACTCATTCCCAATAACAACGAGGACACATCTCATGGCTAATATCGGATTCATTGGCACCGGCATCATGGGGCTGCCCATGGCAAAAAACCTGCAAAAAGCAGGTCATCAACTGTTCCTGTCCAAGCACTTCAATGCTCCGCCCGCCTCACTTGTCGACGGCGGCGCGACCGTCCTGAACAACCCCAGGGAAGTGGCTCAGGAAGCAGAATTCATCATCGTCATGCTGCCGGACACCCCTCAGGTAGAGGACGTGCTGTTCGGCGAGAATGGCCTCAGCCAAGGCACCAGCGCAGGCAACGTGGTGATCGACATGAGTTCGATCTCGCCCTCGGCCACCAAGAGCTTCGCTGAAAAAATCAACGCCACCGGCGCACAGTATCTTGACGCGCCGGTGTCCGGCGGTGAAGTCGGCGCCAAGGCTGCGACCTTGAGCATCATGGTCGGCGGCAGTCAGGACAGCTTCGACCGTGCCCTGCCGCTGTTCCAGACCCTAGGCAAGAACATAACCCGGGTCGGTGGCAACGGCGACGGCCAGACAGCCAAGGTCGCCAATCAGATCATCGTCGCTTTGAACATTCAGGCAGTGGCCGAAGCATTGCTGTTCGCTTCGAAAAACGGTGCCGATCCTGCCAAAGTGCGTGAAGCACTGATGGGAGGTTTTGCTTCGTCGAAAATTCTGGAAGTGCATGGCGAGCGGATGATCAAAGGTACCTTCAATCCAGGCTTTCGCATTTCGCTGCACCAGAAGGATCTGAACCTGGCCCTGCAAGGCGCCAAAGAGTTGAACCTGAATCTGCCCAACACCGCCAACGCCCAGCAAGTGTTCAGCACCTGCGCCGCTCTAGGCGGTAGCGACTGGGATCACTCAGGGCTGATCAAAGGGCTGGAGCACATGGCGAACTTTTCGATTCGCGGGGACCACACGTCGGATTGATGTGTGCATGCGCTTGCTGCTCTGTGACACGGCAAAAAGCCAGGCGCCCTTCTCAGGCACCTGGCTTTGTTCAACCGACTTTCTAACCCAAAAATCGAATCAGAAAATATTGATTGGGTAGTCGGCTATCAGACGAAACTCTTTGGCATCACCGTCAGCCTGGTCACCGTTTGCGGTGTGCCACGCTTGGCGCATGCGCAATGCGAGGTCTTTGGCAGGGCCGCTCTGCACGACGTATTTAACGTCAAAGTTAGTTTCATGGTGTTTGCCGTCTGTACCATACCCGCTATATGTGGTATTGGACGGCATGTGAGTGCCATCAATATCATCGCCATTGACATAACGAACCATGAAGCTAAGTCCCGGCGCACCATAGCTCGTCATGTTCAGATCATAGCGGGCCTGCCAGGATCTCTCACCAGGTCCGTTAAAGTCAGAATACTGAATGGAGTTGGCGAGAAAGATCGAGTCACCGGCATCGCCCGAAGCGTTATCACCAAACGCCACATAGTCAAACGGTGTATCACCATGAACTTTTTGATAAGCCAGGGTGATAGTGTGAGCGGTCAGGAACGAATAAGCAGCCGCCAACGACCATGTCGTGTTGTTGATATCACCGGCCTTCGCCGCGCCCGTGTCATTGGTGCGATAGATATTGAAGTCGAGGTTCACCGACTGAGTGTCAGTCAGCGGCAATGTATAGTTCGCATTCCCGTAGTACTGACGCCAGATGTCTTTCAGGTCAGACCCATACAGACTCAACGAGAGATTATCGGTGACGGCATATTTACCACCGGCATAGTCGATGCTACTGGCTTGCTGGTTGGCATAAGCTGCCCAGATCGCATGGTCGTTGTTGGTCGTTGCCGGGCCATTGCCACCTGTAAAATGACCACCGTCAAGTTCAAGGCCGGCGATGTCGCTGCTCAGCAAATTGAAGCCCGTTGCGGTTTGCGGGAACAGTCGTGAGCCACCAGCGGCAAAGACCGGAGCTTGCGGTTGCAGGTTGCCGTACAGCAGCTCAGTCTTGGAAATGCGCATTTTGACTGCACCACCGGCAGTACCGTAGTCGTCTTGCGGGTTGCCATGCTGATCAATCGGCAGGTTGCCGGTGCCCGTAGTACCGCCACCGCCGTCAAGTTTGAGGGCCCCATAACCGTAAGCGTCAACACCAAAACCAACGGTTCCTTGAGTGAAGCCGGAGGTGTAAGTGCCCATGACAGCCTGGGTCCAGTCCTTGCTGTCGTTCTTCGTATTCTTGTTGTCGCGGTTGTAATAGTAATTCTTGAGGTGAACGGTGAGGCTGCTGTCCTCGACGAAACCCTTGGCTTGGGACTGATCACCGACGACCCCTGCTGCCGCCAGTTGACTCACGCCCAGAGAAACCGCGAGGGTCACGAGGTTCCATTTCACAAACGTCATTGTTATCCCCTGTCTCAATTAAGGCCCAACGTTTTCGCAGTGCTCGGGAAACAAGGAATCCCCTGAATCAGGCATAAGAAAAACGGTGGAATACGAGCTATGGCAGATGGGCTAAATAAAGCAATACCGCATTAGTCGCTCACGGCAGAATTACAGGCTTTGAGCCCATTTCTTTATAATGTCCAAAGCGTTTGCTCCGCTTCGAAGTGCAGGGTGTGCTCCCCTTGCCCGCAAACTTTTAGCATTTTCCAGGTCGCGCTATGATCAATGAGTCGTGATAGTCACTATCGATTATTGTAATAGTTAAAAATTTCGATGCAGTGATACCGTTGTCGGCGATGAAAGAACACGTATCCATTGCCTGATGACTCCGCAGCTTCAGGCAGACAGACACTTGCTCCACTTCATCATTCCTTTGGTAAGACTTTTTAGCCACCTCACTTCGGTTCGGTGGCTTTTTTTATGAATTATTTTTCATCTTTCCATTCACTATCCAGTTAACTTACGACCAAAGGGAACTGTCTTTCTATCAATAAAAGTGATTAACCCATGAATAATTTTATTATTAAGACCGCCCTCACCCAGTGTCCCGAGGGTTTGTTGCCACACACTTCGCCACCACAGCCCATACCAAATCAATCGATCACACAATAGCCACGCTCTAGGCCTTCCTGGGGGGCCGAGTTCAGTGTCTTGACGAACGCTTTGATCCGGTTTTGCAGGCCCGCGTCAGTTGTTCTTCGCCCAGCGTGAAGGACAGGCGCACAAATCCCTACGCCGATTCACCGAAGGCGGCATCGAGCATCGAGCACCGACACCTTGGCTTCGCTATACAGGTGCCTGCCGAAATCCAGTGAACTCAAGTTCGATGGAGCGCTGATAATAATCAGGCTTCTCAAGACAATCGTTTGGTCACACACCAAAAAAATTGCTCGATCCTCGAATAAATGTTCCGCCCTAGGTGTTCACTGCACATCACACCGAGGGTTTCTCTATGAAGAACGTTTCGCCTGGCCTCACTGCCACTTCGTCTGAGCGCTACGACCGACTGGCTCGGGGTTTTCACTGGTTGACCACAGCGCTGGTGATTTTCCTGTTTGCCAGTGCGCATATCTGGGACAACCTTGAAAAAGCCACAGCACTGCGCAAGGGGCAGCAAATGAAAGCCCGTGATAACCCCGTTGTTGGATACCGTACCGCGCTATTCTTCGGCGCCTGTCTGGCCGTTGCGCTGATGACAGGCCAGGCCGATGCCTCAGGTGACGAAGCAGCGCCACCCACACCGAACTGCCCCAAAGGCCAGGTCTGGGACAGCAGTAGCAAAAAATGTGTCACCCAGCAGAGCAAAGCCACCTCGGATGCTGACCGCGCCGACTACGCTTACCGCCTGGCCAAGGATGGGCGTTACGAGGAAGCGCTGTCGCTGCTCGATACGCTGCAAGATCCCAATACCGCCAAGGCTCTGAATTACCGCGGCTACGCGACCCGCAAACTGGGGCGTATCGACGAAGGCATCGGTTATTACCTGAAGTCCGTAGCGCTGGACCCCAGGTACGCGCAAGTGCGTGAGTATCTGGGCGAAGCCTACGTGATCAAAGGCCGCCTGGACCTTGCGCAGGAGCAACTGGCGACGATTGAGTCGCTGTGCAGCCGGACGTGCGAGGAATATCAGGATCTTGCCGAAGCCATCGCCGCGGCGCCGCAAACTTGATGCATCCATGACATGGGTTGGTAATCGACGCAGAAGATGACCATCGCCAACGACGCCGAGATCCGGGCCGAACTGGGCCATCAGTTGCCACGTTTGTGGCGCTATGGCCTTGTGCTGTCCCGTCAACGGCATGTGGCTGACGATCTGGTTCAGGCCACTTGCGTTCGCGCATTGGAACGTGCCGGGCAATTTGTGCCCGGCACACGATTGGACCGCTGGCTGCTAGCGATTCTGCATTCGATCTGGCTTAACGAAGTCAGATCACAACGCGTGCGCCAGGGGCAGGGTTTCGTCGACGCCGAAAGCGAATTGTCATTTGATGGCGAAAGCCTGGCGCAGGATCACGTGCTGGCTGCGCAAGTCATCAAACGGGTCAATGCGCTCCCTGATGCCCAGCGGGAAACGGTATTTCTGGCCTATGTCGAAGGCCTTTCTTACCGTGAAATGGCAGAAATCCTGCACATCCCGGTCGGTACGGTCATGAGCCGCCTGGCTGCTGCGCGTCTGAAACTCGCTGAAACTGCCGCGTCCAACGCCACGTCAGAGACGTCGAAAGGAGAACGGCGATGAATCGCACCACTGCACCACCCTCGCCCCCCATCTCGGATGAAATGCTGGTGGCCTGGCTCGACGGAGAACTGGACGCAGAGCAACAACGGCAAATCCAAGTCCTGGTTGAACACGACGAACACATTGCCCAGCGCGTGGCGTATCTGCACCGCAGTGATCTGCCATTCAAGGCAGCATTCAAGCCACTGCTTGAGCAGGCGCCGGTTGAGCGGCTACAGGAAATGCTCAAGACCCTGCCGCGCCCGGCGCAGCTTTCGATGAGCCGGCGTGCATTCCTCGCCCGCGCCGCTGGGCTGGTGATAGCCGGGGTGTTGGCCGATCGCCTGTTTATCGCTGCACGCATGCCGGTCGCCGGACAAGGATGGCGCGCCTCGGTGGCGCAATATATGGCGCTCTACACGCCGCAAACACTGGATAATCTTGCCCCGGACGGCGCGTCGCACAGCGCACAACTGACTTCGGTCGGCCAGCAATTGGGGTTGCCTTTAGACCCGCAGACAGTTGCCTTGCCCGGTGCCGAGTTCAAACGCGCGCAGACACTCGACTACGACGGCGTACCCATCGGCCAACTGACATACCTAGACGCACGCCACGGTCCGTTGGCCTTGTGCATTACCGCTGCCACATCAGGTCCGACCAGCCTGGCAAGCGAGCAGCGCCTAGGGATGAACGTGGTGTACTGGTCCAGTATCGATCATGCGTACATGTTGATCGGACGCAACCCCTTGGAGGACTTGAAGATCATGGCGCGCAGCATCCAGCGTAAACTCCCGGCCTAGTTTATTGTCTGGAGTCGCTGCCGGCTTTCTGGTCTAGTAGCATGCATAGCCGTGTTGCGAACAGTCGC
>NZ_DASWOT010000212.1:0-73200 GCF_036404235.1 Pseudomonas sp. | reverse complement strand
TGCTTGAATCGACACGTCCAGCGCCGAGGTCGGTTCGTCCGCCACCAGCACTTTGGGGTGCAGCATCATCGCCCGAGCCAGCGCGATACGTTGACGCTGACCACCGGAGAACATGTGCGGATAGCGCTGATAATGCTCAGGGCGCAGGCCGACCTGTTTCATCATCGCCTGCACCTTCTCGCGCCGTTCTGCCGCTGACAGCTTGGTGTTGATCAGCAGCGGCTCGCCCAGTTGATCACCGATTTTCTGCCGAGGATTGAGCGACGCATAGGGGCTTTGGAACACCATCTGCACGTCTTTGCGCAGCTGTTTGCGTTGCTCCTTGGTCGCGCCGGCGACTTCTTGCCCGGCGATTTTCAGCGAGCCGGACGACGGCTCTTCAATCAGCGTCAGGGCGCGCGCCAGGGTGGACTTGCCACAGCCGGATTCGCCCACTACGGCCAGGGTTTTGCCCGCCTCCAGCTCGAACGACACGCCGTTGAGCGCGCGCACTACAGCGTGCGGCTTGAACAGGCCCTGGGAGACTTCATAGTGACGGGTAAGGTCGCGGGCGGTAAGAACGACGCTCATTACGCCACCTCCTGGTTCAGCGGATAGAAGCAGCGTGCAAGGCTGTGGGCTTTAGGGTCCAGAGCTGGGCGCTGTTGGCGGCATTTGTCCTGAACGTATGGGCAGCGTGGTGAAAGCAGGCAACCGACCGGACGGTCATAGCGGCCGGGTACGATGCCCGGCAGTGTGGCCAGACGCGCGGCGCCCATGCTGTGCTCCGGAATGGCGGCCAGCAGGGCTTCGCTGTAAGGGTGCGCGGGGACGTCGAACAAGCCAGGGACCTGACCGACTTCCACCGCTTGCCCGGCGTACATCACGCAGACGCGCTGGGCGGTTTCAGCCACGACTGCCAGGTCGTGAGTGATCAGCACCAGGCCCATGTTCTGTTCTTGTTGCAATGTCAGCAGCAAGTCCATGATCTGCGCCTGAATCGTCACGTCGAGCGCTGTGGTGGGTTCGTCGGCGATCAACAGTTTTGGCTCGCCGGCAATCGCCATGGCAATCGCCACACGTTGGCTCATGCCGCCCGACAGTTGGTGCGGGTAAGCGTTGAGGCGCTGCGCGGCGCCCGGGATTTCTACCTTTTCCAGCAACTCCAGCGCGCGTTTGCGTGCCGCTTTGCCCGACATGTTCAGGTGTTGACGCAGCACTTCTTCGATCTGGAAGCCCACGGTGTAGCTGGGGTTCAGCGCAGTCATGGGGTCTTGAAAGACCATCGCCAGATCCTTGCCGACGATCTGACGGCGCTGGCGCGCATTGAGCTTGAGCATGTCCTTGCCGTCGAAACTGAGGGAGTCGGCGGTCACGATGCCTGGGGGATCGATCAGCCCCATCAGCGCCATCATGGTCACGGATTTACCCGAGCCCGACTCGCCGACGATGGCCAGGACTTCGCCTTTGTCGACGCTCAGGTCCAGGCCGTCGACAACCGGTGTGGCCTTGGCGTCGCCGAAGCGCACGTTGAGGTTTTTGATTTCTAGAAGAGACATTGGACGTCCTCAGGCGGCGTTCTTGAGTTTCGGGTCCAGCGCATCGCGCAGACCGTCGCCCATCAGGTTGATTGCCAGCACGCTGAGCAAAATGGTCAGACCAGGCAGGCTCACCACCCACCAGGCGCGTTCGATATAGTCGCGGGCCGACGCGAGCATCGTGCCCCACTCAGGCGTTGGCGGTTGAACGCCCAGACCCAAAAAGCCCAACGCCGCAGCGTCGAGGATTGCCGAGGAGAAACTCAAGGTGGCCTGAACGATCAACGGTGCCATGCAGTTGGGCAACACAGTGATGAACATCAGGCGCGGCAGGGTGGCGCCGGCCAGGCGCGCGGCGGTCACGTAGTCACGGTTCAGCTCGCCCATGACGGCAGCCCGGGTCAGACGCACGTAGGATGGCAGCGACACGATGGCGATGGCGATCACGGTGTTGATCAGGCCAGGGCCGAGGATCGCGACGATGGCAACAGCCAACAGCAGCGAAGGCAGGGCCAGCATGATGTCCATTAGACGCATGATGGTCGGGCCGAGAATACGCGGGAAGAAGCCTGCGATCAGACCCATGAAGACGCCCGGTATCAGCGACATCACCACCGACGACAAACCGATCAGCAGCGACAGGCGCGAGCCCTGAATCAGGCGCGACAGCAGGTCACGGCCCAGTTCGTCGGTGCCGAGCAGAAACTGCCATTGGCCGCCTTCAAGCCAGACTGGCGGGGTTAGCAGGAAGTCGCGGTATTGCTCGCTTGGGTCATGCGGTGCGACCCAAGGCGCGAACAGCGCGCAGAAAATGATCAGCAGCATGAACGCCAAGCCGGCGACAGCACCTTTGTTCTTGGCAAATGCTTGCCAGAATTCTTTGTACGGGGACGGGTAGAGCAGGCTTTGATCGACTGCTACCACGGGAGTAGGTGTGCTCATAGAAGTGATCTCAGCGCTGGTGACGAATGCGTGGGTTGGCAAATCCGTAAAGGATGTCCACCAGGAAGTTGACCAGAATCACCAGACAGGCGATCAGCAAAATCCCGTTCTGTACCACAGGGTAGTCACGCGCACCGATGGCCTCGATCAGCCATTTGCCGATGCCCGGCCAAGAGAAGATCGTTTCGGTCAATACCGCGCCCGCCAGCAGCGTGCCGACTTGCAAGCCGAACACGGTCAGCACCGGGATCAGCGCGTTGCGCAGGCCGTGAACGAACACCACGCGGGCTGGCGACAGGCCTTTGGCACGCGCGGTACGCACGTAGTCTTCGCGCAATACTTCGAGCATCGAGGAGCGAGTCATCCGGGCGATCACCGCCAGTGGGATGGTACCCAGCACGATGGCCGGCAAAATCAGGTGATGCAAGGCGTCCAGGAACGAGCCTTCTTCATCACTGAGCAACGTGTCGATCAGCATGAAACCGGTTTTTGGCGGGATGTCATACAGCAGGTCGATCCGCCCGGAAACCGGCGTCCAGCCCAGCGACACTGAGAAGAACATGATCAGAATCAAGCCCCACCAGAAGATCGGCATTGAGTATCCCGCCAGCGAGATACCCATGACGCCATGGTCGAACAGGGACCCTCGTTTGAGGGCCGCGATCACCCCGGCCAGAAGCCCCAGGATGCCCGCGAATATCAACGCTGCGATCGACAGCTCCAGTGTGGCCGGGAACAGCGCTGTGAACTCGGTCCACACGCTCTCACGCGTGCGCAGCGATTCGCCGAGGTCGCCGTGGGCGAGCTTGCCGACGTAGTCGATGTATTGCGCGTAAAGGGGTTTGTTCAGGCCAAGGCGTTCCATGGCCTCGGCGTGCATTTGCGGATCGACTCGGCGCTCACCCATCATGACTTCGACCGGGTCGCCAGGGATCAGACGAATCAGGGCGAACGTCAGCAAGGTGATGCCGAAGAAGGTGGGTATGAGTAACCCCACTCGGCGGGCGATAAAACTAAACATCTTGTGGTGTACCTCATCAGCCGGTTAGGCGTGTGCTGGCGGGTCCCAGGTTATGAGCCCGCCAGATTCTTCTTCTACTTCACTTGGGTGGTAGCGAAGTTATTAGTGGTAAGAGGGCTAATGTGATAGCCCTCTACGTTCTTGCGCATTGCGGTAAATATCTTGGTGTGAGCCATGCTGATCCAAGGCAGGTCCTGATTGAACACGTCCTGGGCCTGCTCATAGAGTGCTGCGCGTTCGGTGGGTTCGGTTTTTTCCCGAGCCTGATCAATCAGCGCCTGGAACCTGGGATTGCACCAGCGGGCGTAGTTTTCGCCGTTTTGGGCGGCCTCGCAACTGAGTGTAGGGGTCAGGAAATTATCCGGGTCGCCATTGTCACCTGCCCAGCCGGCCGAGACCATGTCGTGCTCACCGTTTTTCGCCCGTTTGAGCATTTCCCCCCATTCCATGACGCGAATGTCGACCTTGATCCCAACCTTGGCCAGATCCGCTTGCATCATCTGTGAGCCAAGCATTGGATTGGGGTTGGTCTGGCCTCCGCCGTTACGGGTGAACAGGGTGAAGACGGTGCCTTCAGGCACGCCAGCTTCCTTGAGCAAGGCGCGGGCCTGATCGAGGTCATGGGCCGGGTTCTTCAGTTTGGTGTTGTAGCCCAGCAAGGTGGGCGGGTATGGGTTGACCGCGACCAGTGCATTGCCCTTGCCAAACAGTGCGTTGACGTAAGCCTCTTTATCGAAGGCGATGTCGATTGCTTTGCGCACCCGCACATCGCTCATGTACTTGTGGGTGGTGTTCATGGCGATGTACGCCGTGGTCATGGATTCCATTTCCGCGAGCTGCAGATTCGGGTCTTTCCTGATGCTTGGAATATCGTCGGGCTTGGGGTACAGGGCGATCTGGCATTCGTTGGCCTTGAGCTTTTGCAGGCGCACGTTGCTGTCGGTGGAAATAGCCAGGATCAGCATGTCAGCCGGTGGCTTGCCGCGAAAGTATTCCGGGTTGGCCTTGAAGCGGACTTGAGCATCTTTTTGATACCGCTGGAAAATGAACGGGCCGGTGCCAATCGGGTGGTTGTTCAGATCTCCGGTCTTGCCAGCTTTGAGCAACTGGTCGGCGTATTCGGCGGAATAGATCGAGGCGAAGGCCATGGCCAGATCAGCCAGAAACGGCGCTTCGCGACGTGTCAGGGTGAATTTGACCGTGCTGTCATCGGTTTTTTCGACGCTTTTCAGCAGTTCTTTGAAACCCATGCTTTCAAAATAGGGAAAGCCCACGGTCGATTGTTCGTGCCACGGGTGTTTTGGGTCCAGTTGACGCTGGAAGCTCCAAAGCACGTCGTCGGCGTTCATGTTGCGCGTTGGCGTGAAGTAGTCGGTGGTGTGGAACTTGACGCCCTTACGCAGGTGAAAGGTGTACGTCAGGCCGTCGTCGCTGATTTCCCAGGTGTCAGCCAGCGCAGGGACCACTTCGGTGGTGCCGGGCTTGAAGTCCAGCAGACGGTTGAAGACGGTTTCGGCCGCAGCATCGGCGGTGACGGCGGTGCTGTACAGCGCCGTGTCGAATCCTTCGGGGCTGGCTTCGGTGCAGACCACCAGAGGTTTGGCAGAAACGCCGATGGCAACACTGAACAATGCCAGCGCGACTGCGTTGCGCAACGTTGCGAGCTTAAGTTTCGATTTCAAGTAAACGCCCTCTGCAAGTGTGAAGCCATTAAGTGATCGGACGGTGAGCCCATTGACCTGACTCGCCGTCCGATGGTTTGGATTACAGGATGTTGAATGGGATCGTGGTCACGACACGTAGCTCATTGATGTTGCCGTCAGCCTGGTTGGCACTGGCCCGGTGTGTGGTGTAGGTCGCACGCATGGTCGAGGCCTTTAACGGCCCCGATTGCAGGGTATACGAGGTGCCTACGCCGTATTCATAGTGTGTTTCGCCGTTCATCTTCGATACGTCGTATGCCGTACCTTTGTAATGCGTACCGTCGATGTCGAAGCCGCGCGCCTGGTAGATGTTGAACTTCAGCCCTGGCACGCCGTATTCAGCCATGCTCAGCAAGTAGCTCAACTGCACCGATTTTTCGTTCGGTCCGTTGAAGTCGGAAAGCAAGGAGTTGGCCAGGAAGATGGCGTTGGTGTCATGCACGTAGTCGAAGTAGGTGTCGCCTTTGACTTCCTGGTAGGCAATGCTGAAGCTGTGTGCGTTGTGGGTCGCGGTCAATGACAAGCTGTAGGTATCGTTGTCGATCTCGCCCATTTTCCGGGTGCCGGAATCTTTGGTTTTGTAGTAATTCAGGTTGGTGCTCAGACCAAGTACGTTGGTGTCGCCCATTTCATGCAGCACGCCGAGGTAGTACTGGTGCCAGAAGTCTTCTACGTTGGATGCGTAGAGGCTGGTGGTCAGGCTCTTGAATGGCTTGTAGTCCAAGCCTGCCATGTCGACGCGATCAGCCTTGGCGCCGTTGGCGCTGTACTCGCTGGTGAACTTGGTCAGGCTTTGTTCGGTGCGTGGCGATACGCGATCGAAGCTGCCCGCCTGGAACGACAGGTTGTTGAACTCTTCGCTAAGCAGGCCCACACCTTCGAAGCTTGATGGCAGCGCACGGTTACCGACGTAGGCAATCACTGGCGTGTTCACCGACTGGCGGCCCAGGGTCAGAGTGGTGTTGGAAACCCGCGCCTTGATGTTGCCCAAGCCTAGCTTGCTCCATTGACCGACTGCATCGCCGTCGTTCTCGGTCAACGTACGATTAGATCCGCCGGCGATGTCCTTGCGATCCCGGTCCAAAGCCACTGCGTTATACAAAGCAACCTCGGTGGCGAAACCCACAGTGCCCTGCGTAAAGCCAGAACTGTAATCAATGATGGTGCCCTGCACCCAGTTGATGCGACGCGAAGTATCGGTCGCAACGCCTTGTTTCTGATAACTGAAGTGATCGCCGCGACGCTTCAGCTCATTGGCATACCAGTTACGGGTAGAACCTGTCAGTGTTGATTCTTCGACGAAGCCCTTGGCCTCGCTTTGAGCGTTACTCGACGCAAGTTGGGTCGGAACGAAATCCTGACTGGTTGGCTTTGCCTGGGCCGTGTCGCTCAATGCGATCAACGACAGAGCGAATACAGCGGTACTGGTCTTTTTCACGTTTGAAGCTCCCTTTCATTACTTTTGTAAAGGCCGGCTTTATGGCTGGGCCGGCTTTGGTGGTGCTCGGTTTCGCGCCGTTTTGATCAGTCTTTGGACAAAAAGGCAGATTTCAGGAACGGCTGCGCTAAGGCATGGGATTGGCCCCCGCCTTACATTGGTGAGTTATTTGCTGATGTCGACGCCGGAGAAATTGTTGCGACCGAACGGACTGACCTGAAACCCCTGGACTTCAGCTCGCAATGGCTGATTGACGGTGGAGTGGGCAATCGGGGTGATCGGCACCTGTTCTTTGAGATAGTGCTGTGCTTGCTTGTACAGATCGATGCGCTGGTTCTTGTCCGAGGTTGCGACCGCGGCCTTCACCAATTTGTCGTATTTGTCGTCGCACCACATCGAGTAGTTATTGCCGCCGATCGCCGCACAGCTGTACAGCGTGCCGAGCCAATTGTCCGGGTCGCCGTTGTCCCCGGTCCAGCCGATCAGAGAGATATCGTGCTCGCCGTTCTTGGTGCGTTTGATGTATTCGCCCCATTCGTAGCTGACAATGTTGACCTTGATGCCTACTTTTGCCCAGTCCGACTGCAGCATCTGCGCCATCAGCTTGGCGTTCGGGTTATACGGACGCTGCACCGGCATCGCCCAGAGATTTATTTCGGTCCCTTCCTTGACCCCCGCAGCACGCAACAGCGCTCGCGCTTTGTCCGGATCGTAGGGCGCATCCTTGATGGTTTCGTCGTAAGACCATTGGGTTGGCGGCATGGCATTCACCGCCAGTTGGCCCGCTCCCTGATACACCGCTTTGATGATTTGCGGCTTGTTGATCGCCATGTCCAGCGCCTGGCGTACCTGCAGATTGTCCAGTGGTGCGTGGCGTACGTTGTAGGCGATGTAGCCCAGATTGAAACCTGGTTCTTCGATCACGTTGAGTTGTTTGTCTGATTTGAGCGATTCAAGGTCAGCGGGACGCGGATTAAGGGTGACCTGGCACTCGTTCTTCTTGAGTTTCTGCACCCGTACCGACGCGTCGGTATTGATGGCAAAAATCAATTGGTCCACCTTCACCCGGCTCGGGTCCCAGAACTGTTTATTGGCGATATAACGGATTTGCGAGTCTTTCTGATAGCGCTGAAATATAAAGGGGCCAGTACCAATCGGTTGTTGATTGATATCTCGGATATCGCCCGATGCCATCAGTTTTTCAGCATATTCTGCCGATAATATTGACGCGAAGTTCATCGCGATATTCTGAATGAACGCCGCGTCAACTTCATTGAGGGTAAATACCACGGTCAAGGGGTCTGTCTTTTCCACAGACTTGAGGTCCTTGTCCATACCCATGCCGGTAAAGTAGGGGGATTCCGTCGGATAAGCGACGCGCAGCGGATGGTCCTTGTGCAACATGCGGTTGAAGGTGAGCAACACATCGTCCGCATTGAAATCACGGGTTGGCGTGAAGGTCTTGTTGCTGTGGAATTTCACCCCTTCACGCAGGTGGAAGGTATACATCAGGCCATCGGGTGAGATATCCCAGCGTGTTGCCAGTGCAGGAACGACGCCGGTGCCTCCCTGTTCAAACTCGGTCAGGCGGTTGTAAATGGGCTCAGAGGCGTCATTGTCGGTGCCCGACGTATATTGCGAGATATCAAAGCCCGCTGGGCTGGCTTCGGAGCAAAACACCAGGCTTTTGGTGGCCGCTTGAGCCGAAAGAGTGGTGGCTAATAGCCCAGCGCCTAAACCAACCGTTAATAATGAAGACGTAGAAAATAGGTTACGCATGACAATCCTTATCGTTTGGCGCGTGAAAGCGCCTGAGCACTCGGAAACTTAATTTGCGCAACTGTTTACGCAAATGGATCCCGGCGCTGAGGAATTACCCGACCGTTCAAATAAAAAGCAAAAAAACAATACAGGCAGTGACGAAGGTATGTCCGTCGCGCTAAGCAGTAAAGAGTTAAGGTGCCATCAATGTATGTAGGAAAAGTACATATTATTAGTAGGCAATAACTGGTTCGCTCGCGTGAACTAACGATATGGACCTTTTCGACGAATCAGTTTCAGGCATGACCCAACAATCGCGCCGCCCTAGGGCGACGCGATTGCAGAGTCGATAGCTGGATAATTACTTGCCGCTGACGCTGACGCCGTAGAACGAGTTCAGACCGAATGGGCTGATCTTGAAGTCCTGAACCTCTTTACGCATGGGTTGATAAACCGTCGAGTGCGCGATTGGGGTCATAGGTACTGCGTCTTTGAGCAGGTGCTGCGCCTGTTTGTACAGTTCGATGCGCTTGGCCTGATCGGTGGTTTCCTTGGCTTGGTGGATCAGTGTGTCGAAGGGCTTGTCGCACCATTTGGAGAAGTTGTTGCCGTTGACTGCATCGCAGCCAAACAGGGTGCCGAGCCAGTTGTCCGGATCACCGTTGTCGCCGCTCCAGCCAATCAGCATCGCGCCGTTTTCACCCGCTTTGGCGCGCTTGATGTACTCGCCCCATTCGTAGGAAACGATCTTGGCGTTGATACCAATCTGCTTCCAGTCCGATTGCAGCATCTCTGCCATCAGCTTGGCGTTGGGGTTGTAAGGACGTTGTACCGGCATCGCCCACAGGGTGATTTCAGTGCCTTCCTTGACGCCCGCTTGTTTGAGCAGTTGTTTGGCCTTGGCAATGTCGTAAGGCGCATCTTTGATGGTGGTGTCGTAGGACCATTGAGTCGGCGGCATGGCGTTGACGGCCAGTTGGCCCGCGCCCTGGTACACCGCATCGATGATGTTCTGTTTGTTGACGGCCATGTCCAGTGCCTGACGCACTTTCAGTTGCGCCATCGGGTTCGGCTTGTCGTCACCCTTGATCTTGTCCAGCGTGTTGTAGGCGATATAACCCAGGTTGAAGCCAGCCTGGTCAGGCATCTTCAGTGCTGGGTCGGCCTTCAGGGGGGCAAGGTCGGCAGGGCGTGGGTAAGCGGTGATCTGGCATTCGCCTTTTTTCAGCTTCTGTGCGCGTACCGAGGCGTCGGTGGTGATGGCAAAAATCAGGTTGTCGATTTTGACGTCTTCAGGCTTCCAGTAATCCTTGTTTCCGGTGAAACGGATATTGGAGTCTTTCTGGTAGCTCTTGAATACGAACGGGCCGGTGCCAATCGGTTTCTGGTTGATGTCAGCGGGTTTGCCTTCTTTCAACAACTGGGCGGCGTATTCAGCGGATTGAATGGACGCGAAGCTCATCGCCAGGTTTTGGATGAACGCAGCGTCAACAGTGGCCAGGGTCATCTTGACGGTGTGTTCGTCGATCTTCTCGACCTTGGTGATGTTGGTGTCCATCGCCATGTCGGTGAAATACGGGAATTCGGTTGGGTACGCCTTACGAAACGGATCGTCCTTGTTGATCATGCGGTTGAACGTGAACAGCACGTCATCGGCATTGAAGGTACGCGTCGGCTTGAAGTACGGCGTGGTGTGGAACTTGACGCCATCGCGCAGGTGGAAGGTGTATGTCAGGCCATCAGGGGTTACGTCCCAGCTGGTTGCCAGGCCTGGGATGACAGCGGTGCCGCCACGTTCGAATTGGCTCAGACGGTTGAAAATGGTTTCTGCGGACGCATCAAAATCGGTACCGGTGGTGTATTGACCTGGATCGAAGCCGGCTGGGCTGCCTTCGGAACAGAACACCAGATTCGATGCTGCCTGGGCGAAGGGAGCGCTGGCAATCAAACCTGCGCTGAGTAGAAACGGAATGACCGCGTGTTTGAGCATGGTGGCCTCAGTTGTTGTCATTTTTTACTAGAGGGAACGACCTTGTGGGTCATTCCTGCGGATACTTATGCAGGCGTCATACCCAAAGCAAGGCGCTGACGCCAATGAAGGGGCAAAGAGTGGCACGAGCGTACACGAATGTCGCAAAAGTATAATTTTTGACACAGTTGAACGTTTGCGCGTTGTATTTCAGCGTCTTTCGCGCACCACGCAGGCGCGCTAAACGTGGCAAATGCACCCGGTTGGACGCAGTTGTTACCGCTGAAAAAAACGGTTCAGCTATTTGCTCAGACTGACCCCATAGAATGGCGTCAGGCCGAACGGGCTGAGTTTGAAGTCCTGGACTTCCTTGCGCATTGGCTGGAAGACCTTCGAATTGGCAATCGGTGTGATCGGCACATCGTTCTTCAAAATGTTCTGGGCCTGCTGATACAGCTTGATTCGCTCATCACGATTACTGGTCAGTTTTGCCTGCGTGACCAGCTTGTCGTAGCCGGTATTGCACCATTTGGCGTAGTTGCTGCCGTTGACCGCCGCGCAGCTGTAAAGCACGCCGAGCCAGTTGTCCGGGTCGCCGTTGTCGCCCGTCCAGCCATAGATCATGGCGTCATGTTCGCCAGCTTTGGCACGCTTGATGTATTCGCCCCATTCATAACTGACGATGTTGGCCTTGATACCGATCTTCGCCCAGTCCGCCTGAATCATCTGCGCCGACATTCGTGCATTAGGGTTGGACGCACGTTGTACGGTCATTGCCCATAAGTTGATCTGAGTGCCCGGCGCGACCCCTGCCTCTTTCAGTAACTGCCTGGCTTTTTCTAGGTCATGGGGCGCGTCTTTGATAGTGGGATCGTAACTCCATTGGTCCGGTGGCAGCGCGTTCTGCGCCAATTGGCCCGCGCTCTGATAAACCGCCTTGATGATGGCCGGCTTGTCGATGGCCATGTCCAGCGCCTGACGCACCTTGAGCTGGTCAAGTGGTGGATGAGTCACGTTGTACGCCAGAAAGCCCAGGTTGAATCCGGCTTGGCTTAGCACTTTAAGATTCGGGTCTTTCTGTGCTTGTTCGATGTCCTGCGGGCGCGGATAGCCGCTGACCTGGCATTCATTGGTCTTGAGCTTCTGCAAGCGCACGGCGGGGTCGGTGTTGATCGAGAAGATCAGGTTATCCAGCTTGACGTCCTCGGGTTTCCAGTACGCCGTGTTGCCGGTGTAGCGAATTTGCGAATCCTTTTGATAACGCTTGAAGACGAACGGCCCAGTGCCGATGGGTTTTTGGTTGATATCCGCCGCTTTGCCTTGTTTGAGCAACTGCGCGCCGTATTCGGCCGACTGGATGGACGCAAAACTCATCGCCAGGTTCTGAATGAACGCCGCGTCGATATTGTTGAGCTGAAACTTCACCGTCTGCTCGTCGACTTTCTCAACGCTTTTGATCGTGGTGTTCATCCCCATATCAGTGAAATAGGGCGATTCGGAAGGGTAGGCCTTGCGAAACGGGTCGTCGGCGTTGAGCAAACGGTTGAAGGTGAACAACACGTCATCTGCATTGAAATCGCGAGTCGTCGTGAAGTAATCGGTGGTATGGAATTTCACGCCAGGACGCAGTTGGAACGTGTAAGTGAGGCCATCGCTGGAGACCTCCCAGTGCGTGGCGAGCCCAGGTTCAACTTCAGTGCCGCCGCGTTTGAACTGGGTCAGTCGGTTGAACACGGTCTCAGCGGAGGCATCGAAATCAGTACCGCTGGTGTATTGGCTCGGATCGAAACCGGCGGGGCTCGCTTCAGAGCAATACACCAGGGTGCTGGCAGCATGGACCATGGGTGTACAGGCCAGCACCGCTACAGTGAGTAGCAGGGGTTTAAACGTCTTTCCCATGAAAACCTCGCAGTTGTCTCATTGGCGTGCGGCAATCTCGCCGCCCTGATCATCGACAGATGATAGACCGCTGAGATTTCCGTACTGCTGAGATTTCCTACACAGGCGCCCTGCGAGGGCCTCTTGCGATTCAGTCAGATGAGTCCCAGGAACTTAAGTACTTCTTTTGAGAGGCGCCCTGTAGGCGTCAGGCTTTGCAGAAACCACCAAGGTGAGTTTTTGTCCAGGAATTCGCCGCGAAGAAACATCAGGTACGCTTTGCCATCTTTTCTCATTTGTTCCACTGCTTTGGCCCCCGAGTCGGAAAGCGCTCGACTGATATCGGCGAGTTCGGTTTTGGATTCGCTGCGACGCAGTTCATCGGGGGTGGTCTGAGCCCAGTCAATCACTTCGGTATCTTGCCAATCGCTGTCTTGAGGGTGCTTGAAGTATGAAGTAGCGACGGCAACAGGGTCCGCACCTGGGTCGCCATTCCAGTGGGCAACCATTGCCAGGGCAACCTCTTTGACTGCCTGAGTGGCCAGCGATGCAGCCAGTAAATGCAGAGGGTGTTCGGCGTGATCCTTCGCCAGTTGTGAGTGCGTTGGATCGGTCGAGCCGTTGAGGTGGGGGTCTTGCCCGTAGCGTGTTTGCCAGTCGTCTACGTTCTCGCCGAGGTGCTTGAGCATGTCTTTCATGATGATGCCCACGCCGTTGCCAGCCACGGCGGACAGCCCCTGTAGATAGTGCGCACTTCTCTGCAGAAACTCCACGAAGGGCAGGTCAGCCCAAGCGTCGCGTGTTACCAGGTAACTGTTGAAGGTTTGCAGGTAGCTCGGGTTGTGATGCTCTTCAAGCAGGATCTGCAGCACTTGCTCCCGAGGGCTGCGATCACCGGCTTTTGTGGGTTTATAGGTGACATCTTCGGTGGAAAACAGAACGTCGCCCAGCGGCCCGGCCAGGCTGGCAAGTACGTCTGTGGGGCCGAACATGCCGGTGACCAGCGGTAGTCCAGCCTTGCAGTCTGCGGGGGAGGTCCATGGCACCACGTTTGAGTGACCGTTCTTGATCAGGGCCAGCTCCACGAAGTTGGAGTGAGCGAAAAAATCTTCGAGCACATGCAGGGCCGAGCCAAAAGCGCGCAGGCCTTCGGCGGTGCGTTTTTCTCTCATGGCGATTTCAAGTTCGGCCTTCATGAATGCAACCGAACGCGCTATGTAGCGTTTCATCGAGGTTTGGTAGTCGATTTCCAGCAGTGCGTCCCCATCCAGCACCAGTGGCTCAAAGTCTGGATCCCGTGTGGTCGGGTCCTCGGTTTTGGGGTCAGTCACTTTGGGGTTATCGATATGTTCGCTGGGGCGGTAGACCCCGAGAAGCTGCGGCGTCACTGTGAAAACCTGAGGGAAGGACCGCCTCCACCTGAATTGCTTTACAGCCAGTACGTCAACGATTTTAGTGAGGGCTTCGCGGGACAGAACGTCCGGGAAGTGTTTGGGCATAGTCGTGGCGCGAACGATCTTGGGATCAAGCAGTTGCGAGTAATCGCGCAGCCAGTTGCCGAAATAAACCCATTCGGTTTCGTCCTCACTAAAGCCCAGAGTACTCAGAATGGCTTCTATCTGCAGGTGGGTTTTCTTGCGGTCGTCGCCATGACCTGCTTCAAACGCTTCGCGATCCGGATTACGGTGCCCGGAGTCGAAATTGCCCTGGCTGTGCTTGTAGCGCGCCAGGATTTCACTGGCTGCTTGTTTCCACTTAACCTGGGTTTCTTGTTTCTGATGCGAGTAGTCGTTCGTGCTGCTAGCGATGGTTACCTGGTCAGTTTCGAACTCACCTAGCTGCGCCATTTGGTATGAAAAACGCTCACCCTCCTCACCAATGGCGTCGGCAGCCAGCCGCTGCCTGCTGTTGGGGTCGCTGAGGTCATGGCGCAGGATGTTGTCGATGTGATGACCGAACTCGTGTAGCAGAGCGTCCAGCAGCCAGGATGCATCCACCCCCTTTTCGATACGCTGAAAAAATCCACGGTCGAGCCTAATGATGCGCTCACGATTGTCGTAGTCCGCTGTATACCCCAGATCATCGGTGAGAATGAGTGGCGGGTTTTTCACTTCTCCGCACAGTAGGTCTTCGCGCAGTGCCAGTAGTGTGTGGGGGGGGAGGTCACGTCCGAAAATCTGTGACAGGGTCGCGGTAAATTTGTCGGGCGTCAGTCTGCGTGCGATCTGGGTCAATACATCCAATGCAAACGTGCTGTGCAACTGCTCGTTCGTGAAATGAGTGTGTCTTATTGCTGTGGCCTGGAATGGCATGATCGGATTCTTCCTTGATTCCATGAAAGTGCGCGTGGCTGGCCCTATGGATTAGGACAGACGGCTCATCGCGCTAAAGTGAGAATGTATATTGCGACGTCCAGTTTATGGATTGCGTGGCGGGTGGATATCAGGACGGGTACTTGAGTGTGTAGGAGGTAGGAACAAATGTAAGGGAAATGTGATATGGGATTGCGGGCAAAGGCATGAAACAAAGAGCGAAATGGCGGCAGGTGTTAGCTGCCGCCTTGTACGTCAAGGAATGGCGACTTCAATCACGCCATCGGCCGTGACACTGACTTCAGCTGTCCCGGCTTCGACTTCCGGTGTGGGCGCTGCGGCATCGGCGCGTGCGGCCTTCATCATCATGACGGGCGCACGCATATACGGTTGCGGGTAGCCGGCGGTGTTGAGGTTCAGATTCACTAGCTTGTAACCGCTGCCCCCCAAGGCGTCGGTGACCAACTGGGCGCGGGCCTTGAACGCGCTGACGGCGTCCTTGAGCAGAGTGTCTTCGCTAGCCTTGCGCGCAGGTTTGGAAATGGAGAAGTCCATGCCGCCCATTTTCATTTCACTGCCCAGCAACTCTCCGGTGAGTTTGGACAGCGCGGCAAAGTCGGCGCTTTCCAGTCGCAGTTCGGCGCGCTCACGCCAGCCGGTGATTTTCTGGCCTTTGTCGTCGTAGATCGGGTAACTGTTGCGGTTGCCTTGGCGAATCGTGATCGCCTTGACCTGGCGCGCCTGGCCCAAGGCTTTGTTCAGGTTTTCGGTGATCTCGGCGGCGAGCTTGGCGGGGTCGGTGTTCTGCGACTCGCTATAGAGCGTGACCATCATCAGGTCACGCTGGACTTCCTGATTGACCTCGGCGCGTACGGAAACCTGATTGTAATGAACGTCATCGGCGAGGGCTGGAAGGCTGGCGAGCGCGGCAGTGCCAATCGTTACGAGCGTGACAAAAGGGTAACGGATGAACATAAAAACTCCTTGTTTAATGAATCAGCGCGATGGGCATCGGCGCACGGATGCCTATCAGACTGTCATTGCCCAATCTTGTTCCGGTTGGGGAAGCCTCTCCTGTGCGGCAGGGCTTTGCTGTCTATGGATGTGGCGCTTTGATGCTCTATAAGCTGTATTTCCATCATCATTGGTTATACTCCCGTCGATTCGCCTGGAGCGCTCATCAGGAGAGCTCATGCTCGCCCCCGTCCAAATGCTTTCAGCCACTCGCCAGAATCTCTGGCGACTGACCGTCGTTCGTGTTCTTGTGTTGGCCGCCCAAGCCGGATCGGTGGGGGCCGCCTATTTGTTCAGTTTGCTGCCGCTGCCGTGGTTGCAGCTGGATATCACCCTCGGCTTTTCGGCGATCGTCTGCATGCTGACGGCCCTGCGTTTGCGCACGTCGTGGCCGGTTACCGAGTTGGAATACGCCGTTCAGCTGGCGTTCGACCTGTTTATCCACAGCGCGTTGCTGTTCTTTTCCGGTGGTTCGACCAACCCCTTCGTTTCCTATTACCTGGTGCCGCTGACCATCGCGGCGGTGACTTTGCCGTGGCGCTATTCGCTGATCCTTTCCGGTATCGCGCTGGCGCTGTACACCTTGATGCTGACGAAGTTTTATCCGCTGGAAGCGTCCGCCGTGTCCCGCGAGGAAATGCAGATTTACGGCATGTGGCTGAGCTTCGCGTTGGCGGCGGGTGTCATTACCTTCTTCGCCGCTCGCATGGCTGAAGAGTTGCGTCGGCAGGAGCAAATGCGTGCGTTACGCCGGGAAGAGGGCGCTCGCGATCAGCAACTGCTTGCCGTCGCAACCGAAGCCGCTGGCGCCGCGCACGAGCTGGGCACGCCCTTGGCGACCATGAGCGTTTTGCTCAAGGAGATGCGCCAGGACCATCACGATCCGGTGCTTCAGGAAGACCTGTCGATCCTGCAAGATCAGGTCAAGTTGTGTAAGGAAACCTTGCAACAACTGGTGCGTGCGGCCGAAGCCAATCGGCTTCTGGCAGTGCAAGAACAAACCGTCAGCCATTGGCTCGATCAGGCGCTCAATCGCTGGCACCTGATGCGCCCTGAAGCCAGCTATCGCTTTCTGTGGTTGGGGCAGGGTGACACCCCCGTGATCGCACCGCCGCCTGATCTGACCCAGGCCCTGCTGAACTTGCTGAACAACGCCGCCGACGCCTGCGCTGAAGACCTGGAAGTGAACCTTGATTGGGACGAACTGGAAATCTGTATCAGTATTCGCGATCACGGCCCCGGCGTGCCGCTGGCCATTGCCGAGCAAATCGGCAAACCTTTTTTTACAACGAAGGGCAAAGGTTTCGGCCTGGGCCTGTTCTTGAGCAAAGCCAGCGTGACCCGCGCGGGCGGCTCGGTGAAACTCTATCCTCACGAGGAAGGCGGCACGCTCACCGAGCTGCGCCTGCCACGTGACACACGAGGAGATGAAGCATGACTGACGAAACCCAGGTTGAAGGCGAAGAACTGCCGCATTTGTTGCTGGTCGACGATGACGCCACGTTCACTCGCGTGATGGCTCGTGCGATGGCCCGGCGCGGGTTTCGCGTGAGTACGGCAGGTTCTGCCGAAGAAGGGCTGGCCCTGGCCCAGGCGGATATCCCGGACTACGCGACCGTCGACCTGAAAATGGAAGGCGACTCTGGTCTGGTGTTGTTGCCCAAACTGCTGGAACTGGACCCGGAAATGCGTGTCCTGATACTGACCGGTTATTCGAGCATCGCCACGGCGGTGGAAGCCATCAAACGCGGTGCCTGCAATTATTTGTGCAAGCCGGCCGATGCTGATGACGTATTGGCTGCGTTGCTGTCCGAGCATGCCGATCTCGATACCCTGGTGCCGGAAAACCCGATGTCGGTGGACCGCTTGCAGTGGGAACACATCCAGCGCGTGCTGACTGAGCACGAAGGCAATATCTCGGCGACTGCCCGGGCGCTGGGCATGCACCGCCGGACCCTGCAACGCAAACTGCAAAAGCGTCCTGTGCGTCGCTGAGGACTTAAACATTTATTCATGGAAGATCGTGGGTGGCGTCTGGCACATTGAGGCGACGTCACTAAATACCTGCCACTGAGCCTTAACCATGAATTTGAATGCTGTAGAGCCCACGGTCAATGACACCGTGTCAGGGAAGTTTTTCTCACGCGTCTGGAAGCTTGTCACGCCTTACTGGCGCAGCGAAGAAAAAGCCATGGCGTGGGTCCTGCTGATCGCCGTTATTGTGCTGTCGCTGTTCAGTGTCTTTATTTCGGTGTTGGTCAACAGCTGGTATCGCGACTTTTACAATGCGCTGCAGAACAAGGATCTGGCTGCGTTTACCCACCTGATCCTGTATTTCTGTGGGATTGCGGCCATTGCCATTCTCAGCGCCGTTTATCGTCTGTACCTGACGCAGATGCTGACCATCCGCTGGCGGCGCTGGTTGACCGAACAGCACTTCACCAAATGGCTCGCCCACAAGAATTACTACCGACTGGAGCAGGGCGGTTATACCGATAACCCGGACCAACGTTTGTCCGAGGATCTCAATAACTTCACCACTGACACGTTGAGCCTGAGTCTTGGCTTGCTACGTACAGTGGTCAGCCTGGTGTCGTTCTCGGTCATTCTGTGGGGCGTGTCCGGCAGCATCGAACTGCTCGGTATCACCATTCCCGGCTACATGTTCTGGGCGGCGCTGGTGTATGCCGCAGTCGGCAGTTGGCTGACCCACTTGATCGGCAAACGGCTGATCCTCCTCAGCAATCAACAACAGCGTTACGAAGCCGACATGCGTTTCTCGCTGGTGCGTGTCCGTGAAAACGCCGAAAGCATTGCCCTGTCCGATGGAGAGACTAACGAGAACGAACGCCTGAGCGGCCGCTTTGGTATGGTCTGGAGTAATTTCTGGACCATCATGAGGGTGCAAAAACGCCTGACATTCTTTACCGCCGGCTATTCACAGATCGCTATCGTCTTTGCGTTCGTGGTCGCAGCGCCGCGTTATTTCGCGGGCAAGATCGAACTGGGCGAGCTGATGCAAATCAACTCGGCGTTTGGCAATGTGCAGGAGAACTTCAGTTGGTTCATCGACGCCTATGCCTCGCTGGCATCGTGGCGCGCAACTTGTGATCGTCTGTTGAGTTTCCGTCAGGCTATGGACGAGAACGAAGCGCGGGTCCCTGCCATCGATGTTAGCCATGAGCAGAACGCACTGCATCTCGAAGACCTGGCGCTTTCGCTGGCCGGTGGGCGTCAATTACTGACCAATGCCAATCTGGATATCGCGGCTGGCGACAAAGTGATGCTCAGCGGTCGGTCCGGCAGCGGCAAAAGTACACTGCTGCGGGCGATGGGCGGGTTATGGATTGATGGCCATGGAGCGGTGAAGTTGCCGGCTCAGCGTTCATTGTTCCTGCCACAAAAGCCCTATTTGCCAATTGGTACCCTGCGCGAAGCCTTGAGCTATCCACAACCGCCAGGGGCTTACCCGTTTGAGCGCTTCGCTGAGATTCTCGAGACCTGCCGGCTTAGCCACTTGGTCCCGCGCCTGGACGAAAGCAACCACTGGCAGCGCATGCTCTCGCCGGGGGAACAGCAACGCGTCGCTTTTGCCAGGGCGTTGTTGTACGCGCCACAGTGGTTATATCTGGATGAAGCGACGTCAGCGATGGACGAGGAAGACGAGGCCGCGTTGTACCAGGCGCTGATTGATGAGTTGCCGGGCTTGACTCTGCTTAGCATTGGCCATCGCAGCAGCTTGAAGCGCTTCCACAGCCGGCATTTGCGTATCGACGGTGGCCAGTTGCACGAGCAGCCGCTTGCCGAACCTGTGGTCTGACATCGGCGCAACCTAAAGCCCTACGGTCATTAAGCTTACCGGGTGTGATCGTACAACCCGGTGAGCTATGATTACCCATCACCGTATTTAGAGACGCCTGTTGGATATGGAAAATCAGAGTGCTCCGCCTCGCGCACGCCGAAAGCATCGCAGCCTGGCTCAAGAGTTGGTCACGGAGTTGTCCGAACGCATTCGCACCGGACTGTTGAAGCGCGGGGACAAGTTGCCAACTGAATCGGCGATCATGGAAGAGCAGGGCGTCAGCCGCACGGTCGTGCGTGAAGCGATCTCCCGGTTGCAGGCCTCGGGGTTGGTCGAGACGCGTCACGGTATCGGTACGTTCGTGCTGGACACGCCGAGCCCAAGCGGGTTTCGCGTCGATCCGGCGACCATCGTTACCCTGCGTGACGTGTTGGCGATTCTCGAATTGCGCATCAGTCTGGAAGTCGAATCGGCGGGGCTTGCGGCGCAACGTCGTAGCCCTGAACAACTGGCCGACATGCGTGCTGCCCTGGACGCGCTGAACGAAGGCGTATCCCATTCAAGCGACTCCGTCGGGCCGGACTTTCAGTTCCACATGGCGATTGCACTGTCGACCGGCAATCGTTACTTCACCGACATCATGAATCACCTGGGCACCAGCATCATTCCGCGAACTCGCTTGAATTCGGCGCGCCTGGCCCACGATGATCATCAGCATTACATGGGGCGGCTAAGCCGCGAGCACGAAGAAATCTACGACGCCATCGCCCGCCAGGACTCCGACGCCGCCCGCGCCGCGATGCGTCTGCACCTGACCAACAGCCGCGAACGCCTGCGTCATGCCCATGAAGAGGCTGAATCACAGCGGGCCTGAATCAATCCTCTCGTCATTTGGGCGTCTTCTGCCACAGGCATAGGAGCGTGGCTTGTCCCGCGATCGGCCGGGAACCGGCCGTGAAACCATTCCCCGGCGAAGTGTCAGACACGCCTCATTCATAGGATTGCTAACGCTTCGCGGCAGATCGTGAGCCACGCCACGCCTCTATATCCTCTCGCCAGAATCAAAAGCGCAATCGACGCAATAGACCGCGATCAATGGGCGAACAGCCACTCATCCCCCCGAACATTAAATTGTCGACCTCCTATTGAGTCCTCTCATTTACAGTTGTACGATGACATACGACATCAGTGCAGGACTGGTGCTCCATTCACAAAATTGCTCCTCAGGGTGTTCGAATAATGAATCCACAAGAACTGAAGTCCATCCTCTCTGCCGGTCTGTTGTCCTTCCCGGTTACCGATTTCAATGCTCAGGGCGATTTTCATCGCGCGGGCTACATCAAGCGTCTCGAGTGGCTTGCCCCTTATGGTGCAACGGCTCTTTTCGCGGCGGGCGGTACGGGTGAGTTCTTCTCCCTGGCGGCCAGCGAATACTCCGAAGTAATCAAGACTGCCGTCGACACCTGCGCAAATAGCGTCCCCATTCTGGCTGGCGTCGGTGGTGCCACCCGTCAAGCGATTCAATACGCTCAGGAAGCCGAGCGCTTGGGCGCCAAAGGCCTGTTGCTGCTGCCTCACTACTTGACCGAAGCCAGCCAGGACGGCGTTGCCGCTCATGTCGAGGCGGTCTGCAAATCGGTCAAGATCGGGGTTGTCGTTTACAACCGTAACGTGTGCCGTCTGACCCCAACGTTGTTGGAGCGTCTGGCCGAGCGTTGCCCTAACCTGATCGGCTACAAAGATGGCCTGGGCGATATCGAACTGATGGTGTCGATCCGTCGCCGCTTGGGCGAGCGCTTCTCTTACCTGGGCGGTTTACCAACTGCCGAGGTGTACGCGGCGGCTTACAAGGCGCTGGGTGTACCGGTCTACTCCTCGGCGGTGTTCAACTTCCTGCCAAAAATGGCGATGGATTTCTACCACGCCATCGCCCGCGACGATCACCAAACTGTCGGCAAGCTGATCGACGATTTCTTCCTGCCGTACCTCGACATTCGTAACCGTAAACAGGGTTACGCCGTCAGCATCGTTAAGGCCGGCGCGAAAATCGCTGGCTACGACGCAGGTCCTGTGCGTACGCCGCTGACCGACCTGACCGCAGAAGAGTTTGAAATGCTCGCTGCGCTGATGGACAAGCAGGGCGCGCAATAACCGACACGTCACTCATTGAAAGCCGCTGAACACTCAGCGGTTTTTTGTCGTCGGGATTGAGTTCTTCACCGCTTCCAACGCAATAGAGAGGCTCGCATTGGCAAGGCCGCCATACGCGTGATTTTTAAACCCGAGGGATCGCCGCAACACACTTACACCCGCTTCAACTGCAGCTGAATTGAGTGTCAGAGACGAGCAGCACACACACAACAAAAGATCGTTTAACCCGCGCAAAAAAATAATTAGTGGGAGTTTCGAACATGCTGAAAACCAAGCCGACTCACGTCCGGTATTTGATCCTGCTCATGCTGTTTCTGGTGACCACGATCAACTATGCAGACCGTGCCACCATCGCAATCGCAGGCTCCAGCCTGCAAAAAAGTCTCGGCATCGACGCCGTCACCCTCGGTTTTATCTTCTCCGCTTTTGGTTGGGCTTATGTCGCCGGGCAGATCCCTGGTGGCTGGCTGCTCGATCGCTTCGGTTCGAAGAGAGTCTACGCACTGAGTATCTTTGTCTGGTCGCTGTTCACCGTGCTGCAGGGCTATGTGGGTGAGTTCGGTCTCTCCACCGCCATCTTTCTGCTTTTCGCGCTGCGCTTTATGGTCGGCCTCGCTGAGGCACCTTCCTTTCCTGGCAATGCCCGTATCGTCGCGGCCTGGTTCCCGACCTCCGAGCGCGGGACGGCTTCAGCCATCTTTAACTCGGCGCAGTATTTCGCTACCGTGCTGTTTGCCCCGATCATGGGCTGGATCGTCTACACCTTCGGCTGGCAGCATGTGTTCGTGGTGATGGGCGGCGTAGGCATTGTGTTCTCGCTGATTTGGCTAAAAGTTATCCACAGCCCGCGCAACCACCCCCGTATCAACAAGGAAGAATTCGACTACATCGCCAATAACGGCGGCATGGTCGATATGGATCAGGACAAAGGCAAAGGCTCGTCGAGCGGCCCGAAATGGGACTACGTGCGCCAGTTGTTGACCAACCGCATGATGCTGGGTATCTACCTGGCTCAGTACTGCATCAACGGCATTACCTACTTCTTCCTGACCTGGTTTCCCGTGTATCTGGTTCAAGAACGCGGCATGACCATTCTCAAGGCCGGCTTCATCGCCTCGTTGCCTGCTGTCTGCGGCTTCATCGGCGGGGTGCTGGGCGGCATCATTTCCGATTACTTGTTGCGTAAAGGGCACTCGCTGACGTTTGCCCGCAAAGCGCCAATCATCGGTGGTCTGCTGTTGTCGACCTCCATCGTCACCTGCAACTACGTTGACATCGAATGGGTCGTCGTGGGTTTCATGGCCCTGGCGTTCTTCGGCAAAGGTGTGGGCGCGTTGGGCTGGGCTGTGATGTCCGATGCCTCGCCTAAACAGATCGCAGGTCTGAGCGGTGGTTTGTTCAACATGTTCGGCAACATTGCATCGATCACCACGCCGATTGTGATTGGCTACATCATCAGCTCCACCGGCTCGTTCAAATGGGCACTGGTGTTCGTCGGCGCCAACGCGCTGGTGGCGGTGATCAGTTACATATTCATCGTGGGTGAAATCAAACGTGTAGAACTCAAGGAAACCCCAACGCAGGGTTCCCTGCCGGCCAGCGAAGCCGAACTTTCTCAAGCGAAACTCTGAGGAAAAACCGTGATGAACTTGATCCAACATGCCGACTCGCCGCGTTATATCCGCTTGCATGAGCGCGATAACGTTGTCGTCGTGGTCAATGACCAGGGCGTTCCGGTGGGGACTCAATTCGATAATGGTCTGGTGACCATCGATAACGTGCCGCAGAGCCACAAGGTCAATACCGTGGACATCGCTGAGGGCGGGCCCGTGATTCGTTACGGGCAGACCATCGGTTATGCGCTGCAACCGATTCCAAAGGGCAGTTGGGTCAAGGAAGATCAGCTGCGCATGCCAAGTGCGCCACCGCTGGACAGCTTGCCGCTGTCCACCGATGTGCCGGTCAAGGGCGCGCCACTGGAAGGTTATACTTTCGAGGGCTATCGCAATGCGGACGGCACCGTCGGCACACGCAACATTTTGGGTATTACTACCACGGTTCAGTGCGTCACTGGCGTGCTGGACTTTGCGGTCAAGCGCATCCGTGAAGAGTTGCTGCCCAACTACCCGAACGTCGATGACGTGGTGGCAATTACCCATAGCTACGGCTGCGGTGTAGCCATCACTGCAAAAGACGCGTACATCCCGATTCGTACGGTGCGTAACCTGGCGCGCAACCCAAACCTGGGTGGCGAAGCGCTGGTGATCAGCCTGGGCTGCGAGAAATTGCAGGCCGGGCAGGTCATGCACGAAGACGACAGCTCGGTGGACCTGAGCGATCCATGGCTTTACCGGCTGCAGGATTCCAGCCACGGTTTTAACGAGATGATCGAGCAGATAATGGCGTTGGCCGAGACCCGTTTGAAGAGGCTTGATCAACGTCGTCGTGAAACCGTGCCCGCGTCCGAGCTGATTCTGGGGATGCAATGCGGCGGCAGCGACGCATTCTCCGGCATCACCGCTAACCCGGCGCTGGGCTATGCCTCAGACCTGTTGTTGCGCGCTGGCGCCACGGTGATGTTCTCCGAAGTGACCGAAGTGCGTGACGCTATCTACTTACTGACCTCACGGGCTGAGACCAAAAAGGTCGCTGAAGAACTGGTGCGGGAAATGGACTGGTACGACCGTTACCTGGCCAAGGGCGAAGCAGATCGCAGCGCCAATACCACGCCGGGCAACAAAAAGGGCGGGCTGTCGAACATTGTCGAGAAGTCTCTAGGGTCGATCGTCAAATCTGGCAACAGTGCTATCAACGCGGTGCTTGGCCCTGGCGAACGTGTGACGCGCAAGGGGCTGATTTTCTGCGCGACGCCAGCCAGTGATTTTGTCTGCGGTACGCTGCAACTGGCTGCCGGGATGAATCTGCATGTGTTCACCACGGGGCGCGGTACGCCGTATGGCTTGGCCATGGCGCCGGTGGTGAAAGTGTCGACCCGCACTGAGCTGGCGCAACGCTGGCCGGACCTGATCGACATTGACGCCGGTCGTATCGCAACGGGGCGTGCAAGCATCGAGGACCTGGGATGGGAGCTGTTCCATTTCTATCTGGATGTCGCCAGCGGCAAAAAGAAAACCTGGACCGAGCACTACCGGCTGCACAACGACATCACGTTGTTTAACCCGGCGCCGATTACCTGATTAGCGCTTGATGGGGCTTTCGTGGGCAAGCGTCGTTCAAAATCGAGGTGCGCACGGCGCCCCTGCTGGCGCCGAACTGCATGAAGGTGGAGGGCTGCGTGCTAAACCAAGCCTTATCGCCTTGCAGGGTGGCCGCGACGCGCTCGCCGACTAAGGCGTTATGTGCGTGACCGAGCACCTGCACCAAGATCGCAGTTGGCGGGTTCAGGCAAATGCCGCAGACTGATGCGGGTAGTCCACCAGGCGTGCGCCAATCACCATTTCGCTGATCCAATTGGTCAGAATGCTGGTGTACGCATGCTGGCTGGTGTCACTGCTTAGCGCGTGGTCGGCGCCGTCCAGCAGGCGATAGGTCAGCGAATGCGCCAGATCGAATGCCGTGCGATAACTCATCAGCGTCGCATGTGGCACGTAGTCGTCGGTTTCGGATTCGACCAGCAACACATCGCCTTGGAACTCCTTGCACGCCGCTAGCGCGCGATTGTCAGCGGCGGTTACCGCAGAGCGTCGATAGTGCGCCAGTTTGTCCCGATCCAGGGCCTGCTTGGGCATGTCCCAGTCTGCATCCCAATACAAAGCCGGCACGCGCAAGGCCAGCCATCTCACTGGGCGAATACCACTGAGGATAGCCGCCAGATACCCGCCATAACTGCTGCCAATCACGGCAATTGCGTTGTTATCCACAGACGGGTGGCTGGCGAGTCGGTCATAGGCGGCCAGCAGGTCATCCATGCTGTGCTCGCGAGACACCGACGCCCGCATTTCATGGGTGCGTTCATGCCCACGCAAGTCAAAGGTCAGGCACACGCAGCCCAGCCCGGTGATGTTTTTGGCGCGGGCCAGATCGCGTTGTTGGCTGCCGCCCCAGCCGTGGACGAACAAGATGCCGGGCAACCTGGCGCCGGGCGTAAGGATGGTGCCGGAGATGCTTTGTTCATCGACGGCGATTTCGATGGTTTCACTGCGCACGGTCATAAGGCTGGACCTGTGTGAATTTGGTGATGAAGCCGACGTCAGGGTCATCGCCTTCGTAAAGTACATTGGCGTCTGCTGGCAGAGTTGTTTCGCCATAGATCTCGTGGGTCGAGACGCTGATACGGTTCAGGGCCGGATCGGCGGCGAACGCCACCAGCGCCTCGACTTCCGCCGGGCTCGCACCGCCGATTCTCCAGGACTGTTCCAGCACGCCGGAGCACACGTGCCCGCGTGAGTTGGTGCCATGAGCGATGTCGTAGTTGCGTCTTGATGCGAGGAAGCCGGGGAAGCAATCGTGCGCTGCTTTCTCGTAGGTCATGGCCTGGTTGATCGACTTTCTGACATCCGCGTCGAGATCAGGTGTGAACAGTCTTTCGTAGTCTCCACGTACCAGCCACAGTTCTGACCCGCCATAAACGGTCTCGCCGTCGTTGTCCTGCGTCAAGCTTTGCGTGCCGTGATAACTGACCACGATGCCTGCAACCTGTATCTGCCCAACGCTATAGGTAATGACGTCGTGCAGGTCTTCTTCCAGCACCAGGCCCCACTCTTCAACCTCGGCGCGATCTTGTGCGCCAATGGCTTCATCCAGTTCGGCCTGCGACTGCACGACGATCTGCCCGCGTCCAGCGGTGGCCAGTACCGGTTTGATCCTGACCGGCCCGTCCGCCAACAACTGGCGACCCGCGCGCCGGGCATCGTCCAGATTGAACACCGTAAAACCATGCAGCACCGAGTCGGCTGCCTCTTCGAAAAAACGCTCCGACCAGCCAGCCGGCTTAGCCGTGGCATTGTCGATGAGTGGATGAGAGATCGCTTTGGTAGCCATGAACGGGTACTGGATCAAGCCGCCAAAGAAGTCATGCACTGAGCGAATGTTCAGCGCTTTGTTTTGCTCTTTGCCAATCAACGTGTCGGAAGGGATGTAATACAGCCCCGCACCTTTGTGCAGAGCGGGGTCGTAAACGCCGCAAAATCGGGCGCCCAGGAGTTTGGCGATTTTTTCGCCTAATGCCGAATGCACGGCGACTTCATGTGTGGCGAGTGTTTTATGGGTGCCGAGCAGAACGACTTCAGCCTTTGCAATACTGGTTGCTGACCCGCTCATAAGCGAACTCCCTGTTGAGAAATATCGGATCAAACCGACAGGCCGAACCCTCAATTACGAAGCCCGAAGCGCCGACTAGTTCCTCGACGCTGATCAGTGGTCGGCAACTTTCAATTGCTCATCGCACTCCGGTTCCGGGAACGGTTGGCTGCAGTCGACCTCTTCACCCTCACCCATCGCCTTGTACTTTTTGCGCAACTCATGGAGTTCTTTCTGATCCAGGTTATCCAGGCTGAGCACCGCGTTTTGCGCATCCTTGGTGACGCGCAACAGCTCATCGATCTTGATGTGCAACTGGTCGGTGTCGCGGTTCTGAGTGTTTTGAATCAAAAACACCATCAAGAAGGTGATGATGGTCGTCGAGGTGTTGATGATCAGCTGCCACGTATCGTTGTAATGGAACAACGGTCCGGTGAATGCCCAAATGCAGATCAGCAGTACCGCGACCAGAAAAGTCGTCGGACTGCCACTCCATTTCGATAACGCTTGAGCGAATCTGGAGAATTTCATTGCCGGTTTCCTTAGTGAAGGGGGGGATAATTAAGGGACCGCGACACCGCTTTGAAATTTCTTCTTACAAAATGAAATCAGGCGGAAGGTTATTCAAGTCCAGCCAAACACTGCTTTAGCGTTGTCGGTGCTGATTTGTGCGAGCTTGCCAGCGTCGAGGCTCATCAGTTTTGCCAGTTCAGTGCAGATGTCCGGCAAGTGTTCCGGGCTGTTGCGCTGGCCGGGGTACATGGCAGGCGCCATGTCCGGCGAATCGGTTTCCAGCACCACGCTGTCCAACGGCAGTTGGGCAATGACCCGATGCATACGCAGTGCCTGGGGCCAAGTGGCGGCGCCGCCCAGCCCAAGTTTAAAGCCCAGCTTGATGTACTCGCGTGCTTGCTCGGCACTGCCCGCGAACGCATGAATGATCCCGCTGCGCTTGAGCTTGAAGCGCTTGAGCGTGGCAATGACATCAGCGTGACTGCGCCGCACATGGAGCAACACGGGCAAGTTGAAGTCGACGGCCATCTGCAATTGGGCTTCGAAAATCTGCTGCTGGCGCCCACGGTCTAGCGACTCAACGTAGTAATCCAGGCCAATCTCGCCCATCGCGCACAGTTTTGGATGACCTGCCAATTGAGCCAGGCGATTACGCAACGCATCCAGGTGTTCGGGCTTATGTTCGTCGAGATAAATGGGGTGTAAACCGAGTGCCGCGTAAACCGCAGGCTCCTTGAGCGCCAGATCCCACACCCGCTGCAGATTGCGTTGATACACCCCAAGCACCACCAGGCGCTCGACACCCAACTGCAGGCAATGCTTGAGCACGGCCTGGCGATCTGTATCGAAGTCGTCGAAATCCAGGTGGGTATGGGTGTCGACCAATCTCACGCTACGCCTCGTGAATGCGTTGTTTGAAGGTGCGCACAATGGCATGGACGCCCGGCTCGTATTGATCGTTCTCAATCGCCGCCAAGGCCAGCGACAGGGCTTTTTCGGCGATCAAGTGGTGCTGCTGGGCCATGGCGTTGACCGGCAGCGGCAGGAAGTCCAACAACTGTGTGTCGCCAAACGTGCCCAGGTGCAGATGAGCCGGATTGAGGTTGCGCTGTTGCAATAAGTCGAAAACACCTTGTAGCAGCACGTACGAAGTGGTGATCAATGCGTCGGGCATATAACCCAACCGATCAAACAATTGGCCCGCCAGTTGCCGCCCGCAATCGCGGCTGAACGATTCGGCGTGCTCGATCATGACATCGCCGCTAAAGCCCGCCAGTGCGTCCTTGAAACCGCTGGCACGCTCGCGGCTCACACTCAGCTCAGGTTGCGCGCCAAGCAGGGCAATATGGCGCGGATGGGTTTCGAGCAGGCTGCGGGTCAACTGCTGGCTGGCGTCATGGTCGTCGCTGACCACCGAACAGAACAGTTCAGGGTCCATTTCCCGGTCGATGGCGATCACCGGCAGCCCTTGTTTTTGCAGCTCGCGGTAGCTGTCATCGCTGGTCGGCAGGCAACTGGCAACAAACAGCGCATCGCAGCGGCGGGCCCGGAACAACTGCAGCAATTGCAGCTCGCTGATGGGATCATCGTCGGAACTGGCGATCAGCAACTGATAGCCGCGTGCCCGAGCGCCTTGTTCCAGTTGCTTGGCGATGCGCGCGTAACTGGGGTTTTCCAAGTCCGGCAAAATAAAACCCAACGTGCGCGTATGCCGGCTGCGCAAACCAGCGGCTTGAGGGTTAGGCTTGAAGCCATGTTCCTCCACCACCGCGCGCACGCGCTCGACAGTCGCACTGCTGATGCGTTGCTGCTGGGCTTTGTCGTTGATCACATAGCTTGCAGTGGTCACGGACACACCCGCCAAACGCGCAATATCACTGAGTTTCAACCCGAACATTCCTTTTTTTGGATGGATCGATCATGCCGCCGAGGATTTTCGCCGATCTAGGCCATGATTACACCAGACCGTGGTCAACGAGGAACATAGCGCATCCTTGGAAGCCTGATGCGGTCTTGTAGATACTCAAGCTTTCAGCCTGTGTTTTCGCTGAAAAACTTGGCCGTATCAAAAGGGCCAGAGCGCACTGATAGGAGCGCGGCTTGTCCCGCGATCTGGCGCGCGGCCGCAGTAAGCCCGGTGTATGCGGTCTGCCTGTCACACCGCATGCGCAGGTTTTACGACGGGTTCCCCGCCGGTCGCGGGACAAGCCCAGTTCCTACATGAGTTACGGCGCGCCATTGGCGGGTGACTTCAATGTGGCGGTTGATCAGCTCACACGGTTTTGTGGGGCAGGCAAGGAATTTTCCTACAGCAGCCGACCAGTTGGGCTTCAATCAGGAGAGATTATCGAGTAACGTGCCGATCCATTCTGATTAAACGATTCAGCCAGCTATTTTTTACGGCTTTTGTCGTGAACACGGAGGCTCGGTGTGGTGCAGCTTTCTCGCTGATGCAGTCGATGATCGATCCATAAAACAAGAACCAGGCGCGACCCGCGCAGCAAGGAGAAGGCATGCTCGAACTCACTGTAGAGCAAATATCCATGGCGCAATCGGCTGTTGATAAAGCCGCTGCACTGCGTTTGCTCGCTGATGTGCTGGTCGCCGATGGCTTGGTTGCCGAAGGTTACCTCGTTGGCCTGCAAGCCCGCGAACAGCAGGGTTCGACGTTTCTTGGTCAAGGCATCGCTATTCCTCACGGCACCCCTGAAACCCGCGATCAGGTGTTCGCCACCGGCGTGCGCTTGATGCAGTTTCCCGAGGGGGTGGATTGGGGCGACGGCCAGATTGTCTACCTTGCCATCGGTATTGCCGCCAAATCCGACGAACACCTGCGCTTGCTTCAGTTGTTGACGCGAGCACTGGGCGAAGATGATCTGGGTGAGGCGTTGCGCCAGGCCAAAGATCCCGAAGCCCTGCTCACGTTGCTGCAAGGCGCGCCGCAAGCGCTGGCGCTGGACGCGCAGATGATTGGCCTCGGTGTGTCGGTGGATGATTTTGAAGAGCTGGTCTGGCATGGCGCACGTTTGCTGCGTCGGGCGGATTGTGCGAGCAACGGTTTCGCCGCCGTGCTGCAACAGGTCGAGCCGCTGCCATTGGGCGATGGCCTGTGGTTGTTACACCGCGAGCAAATGGTCAAGCGTCCGGGGTTGGCATTTGTCACGCCGGACAAACCGATTCGTCACCTCGGTCAGCCCTTGACCGGCCTGTTTTGCCTCGCCAGCCTGGGTGAAGCCCATAAGGCCTTGCTCGAACGCCTGTGTGCGTTGCTGATCGAAGGCCGAGGCCACGAACTGGGTGGCGCCACCAACAGCCGTGCGGTGCTGGAAGTACTGGGCGGCGAGCTACCGCAAGACTGGCCCACCGAGCGTGTCGCTCTGGCCAATGCTCATGGTTTGCACGCCCGCCCGGCGAAAATCCTGGCGCAACTGGCCAAGGGGTTTGACGGCGAGATCAAGGTACGAATCGTCGACACTGGCGAAAGCGCCGTCTCCGCCAAAAGCTTGAGCAAGCTATTGAGCCTGGGCGCGCGACGCGGGCAAGTATTGGAATTTATCGCTGAGCCGAGCGTTGCGGGTGACGCTTTGCCCGCACTGATCGCGGCGGTACGCGATGGCCTGGGGGAAGACATCGAACCGCTGCCGACCGCCGCCGCGCCAGCACCGACAGCCGCCGTGGCCGCTGTCGTTGCCCACACGCTGTCAGCGCCGGCTCACGGCAGTCAGGTTCAAGCGGTTGGCGCCTCGCCGGGCATCGCCATGGGGCCGGCGCATGTGCAGGTGTTGCCAGTGTTCGACTACCCCTTGTTGGGCGAGTCCCACGCCATCGAACACCAACGCTTGCAATCGGCCCTGGCCGAAGTGCGTCAAGACATCGAGCGGCTGATCCAACGCAGCACGGCCAAGGCCATTCGCGAGATATTCATCACTCACCAGGAAATGCTCGACGATCCCGAACTGATCGATGAGGTCGCCTCGCGCCTGAGAAAAGGCGAAAGCGCAGCCGCCGCCTGGATGAACGTGATCGATGCTGCAGCTCGGCAACAGGAACAATTGCAAGATGTGTTGTTGGCCGAGCGCGCCGCTGACCTGCGTGACGTGGGCCGTCGGGTACTGGCGCAAATCTGTGGCGTCGGTGAGTTGGCCGAGCCGCAGCAGCCGTACATTCTGGTGATGGATGAAGTCGGGCCCTCCGACGTTGCGCGTCTCGATCCGACCCGTGTCGCGGGGATTCTGACCGCGCGCGGCGGCGCCACTGCGCACAGCGCCATTGTGGCCCGTGCGCTGGGTATCCCGGCGCTGGTAGGCGCGGGCGATGCCGTATTGCTGATCAAACCTGGCACGCTGCTGTTGATCGACGGTCAGCGTGGGCGCCTCACTGTGACGCCGGACGCCATCACTGTGCAGCGTGCGATTGACGATCGGGACCGCCGCGACAAGCGATTGCAGGCCGCATCAGCCTTGCGCATGGAGCCTGCGGTCACTCGCGACGGGCACACGGTCGAAGTGTTCGCCAACATTGGCGACAGCGCGGGCACACCCGCAGCGGTGGAGCAGGGCGCCGAAGGCATCGGTTTGTTGCGCACCGAATTGCTGTTCATGGCGCACAACCAGGCGCCAGATGAAGCCACGCAAGAAGCTGAGTACCGACGCGTGCTCGACGACCTTCAAGGCCGTCCGCTGGTGGTCCGTACGCTCGACGTCGGTGGCGACAAACCGCTGCCGTACTGGCCAATCGACAAAGAGGAAAACCCGTTCCTTGGCGTGCGCGGCATTCGTTTGACCTTGCAACGTCCGGACATCATGGAGAGCCAGTTGCGCGCCTTGTTGCGCGCTGCCGACAACCGTGCGCTGCGGATCATGTTTCCGATGGTGGGCACGGTTGAGGAATGGCATCAGGCGCGGGACATGACTGAGCGCCTGCGTCTGGAAATCCCGGTCGCCGATTTACAACTCGGGATCATGATCGAAGTGCCGTCGGCAGCGCTGCTGGCACCCGTGCTGGCCAAAGAGGTGGATTTTTTCAGCGTTGGCACCAACGACCTGACCCAATACACCTTGGCCATCGACCGTGGGCACCCGACGCTCTCGGCGCAGGCTGACGGGCTGCATCCGGCAGTATTACAACTGATCGACATCACCGTGCGGGCCGCCCACGCGCATGGCAAGTGGGTGGGCGTGTGCGGCGAGCTGGCGGCCGATCCTGCGGCGGTGCCGATTCTGGTTGGCCTGGGGGTTGATGAACTGAGCGTATCGGCCCGCAGCATTGGCGAAGTCAAAGCCTGCGTGCGCGAATTGAATAGAAGTGACGCACGACAATTGGCGCAGGCGGCATTGGCCGTCGGCAGCGCCCGTGAAGTCCGCGCGCTTGTGGAGGGGCTGTAATGGCGAAAATTCTGACATTGACCATGAACCCGGCGCTCGATCTGACGGTGCAGTTGGGCCAGTTGCAGGTCGGCCAAGTCAACCGCAGCGACGCGATGTTGTGTCATGCCGCTGGCAAGGGACTGAACGTTGCGCAGGTGTTGGCCGATCTGGGGCATGAGTTGACGGTGGCGGGATTTCTCGGGGTCGACAATCAACTGCCGTTTGAAACACTGTTCGGCCAGCGCGGTTTCACCGATGAGTTCGTTCGTGTGCCGGGCGAAACCCGCAGCAACATCAAACTGGCAGAAAGCAGCGGACGGATCACCGATCTGAATGGGCCTGGCCCTGAGGTCAGTGTTGAGGCTCAGCAGGCGTTGGCGACCCGCATCGAGCAAATCGCGCCGAGTTTCGACTTGGTGGTCGTCGCAGGTAGCCTGCCGCGCGGTGTCGCTGCCCACTGGCTGAAAGCCTTGCTGCTGCGTTTGAACGCGCAGGGGCTCAAGGTAGCGCTGGACACCAGCGGCGAGGCCTTGCGTCTGGGGCTTGAAGCCTCGCCTTGGCTGATCAAGCCCAACACCGAAGAGCTGGCTGATGCACTGGATGCACCGATCATTTCGATTGCCGCGCAGTCACAGGCCGCCGTGCAGTTGCATCAGCGCGGGATCGAAAATGTGGTGATTTCTCAGGGCTCCGAAGGTGTGCATTGGTTCGCTCCGAACATCGCCTTGCATGCGCTGCCGCCGAAGGTCACGGTCGCCAGCACCGTAGGGGCCGGCGACTCGCTGCTCGCGGGCATGGTCCATGGTTTGCTCAGCGGCCATTCACCGGAGCAGACCTTACGCATCGCCACGGCGATTGCCGCGATGGCCGTGACGCAGATCGGCTTCGGCATCAACGACGTCACACAACTCAAGCGGCTTGCGAGTGGCGTCCATGTACGCCCGCTGACGGAATAATAAAAAGAGGAATTTTGATGAAGCTAGCCATCGTTACGGCCTGCCCCAATGGCAAGATCAGCAGTGTCCTCAGCGCTCGACTGCTCGACGCAGCGGCCCAGCGCCAAGGCTGGAGCACCAGTGTCGAGGTGCATGATCCGGCTAATGCGCAACAGCAACTGACGCCCGCTGACATCGCGGCTGCCGATTGGGTGCTGGTAGTCAATACCGGCCCGCTGGACCTCAAGCGGTTCGTTGGCAAACGGCTTTATCAATCGACGCCTGCCCAGGCGTTGCAGGATGTGGATGGGTTTGTGCGCACTGGCGCGCAGCTCGCCGAGCCTTACATCGCCACTGACGCACAAACCGCATCGGTCGTGAGCAGCGCTCAACCACGTCTGGTCGCGGTCACCGCGTGTCCGACCGGCGTCGCCCATACCTTTATGGCTGCCGAGGCGATTCAGCAGGCGGCGAAGAAGCTCGGTTATCAGTTGCAGGTCGAAACCCAGGGTTCGGTCGGCGCGCGTAATCCGCTCGATGCTCAAGCGATTGCCGAGGCTGACGTGGTGTTGCTCGCCGCTGATATCGAGGTCGCCACCGAGCGTTTCGTCGGCAAGCGGATTTATCGCTGCGGCACTGGCATCGCGCTCAAACAAGCAGAGGCGACGCTGAAAAAAGCGCTCGCCGAAGGCAAGGTCGAATCCTCGCAGGGCGCTTCGAAAGCGCCGACCAAACAGGAGAAAACCGGTGTCTATAAGCACTTGCTGACCGGCGTGTCGTTCATGCTGCCAATGGTGGTGGCGGGTGGGTTGTTGATCGCGCTGTCGTTTGTGTTTGGCATTCATGCGGCTGACGAGCCGGGAACGCTGGCTGCCGCCTTGAAGCAGATTGGCGCGGGGGCAGCGTTCCAGCTGATGGTGCCGTTGCTGGCGGGTTATATCGCGTATTCCATCGCTGACCGCCCTGGGCTTGCGCCCGGCATGATCGGCGGGTTGCTGGCGAGCACGTTGGGCGCCGGTTTTATTGGCGGGATCATCGCCGGTTTTCTCGCGGGATACAGTGCATGGGCGGTCAATCGCTATGCGAAATTGCCGGCCAGCCTCGAAGCGCTGAAACCAATTCTGATCATTCCGTTGCTGGCGAGCCTGTTCACCGGTCTGGTGATGATTTACGTCGTCGGCAAACCAGTCGCAGGCATGCTCGAAGGTCTGACCCATTTTCTCGACACCATGGGCACTGCTAACGCCGTACTGCTGGGCGTGTTGCTGGGCGCCATGATGTGCGCTGATCTGGGTGGGCCGATCAACAAAGCATCGTACGCGTTTTCGGTCGGGTTGCTGGCCTCCAGCAGCGGTGCGCCGATGGCCGCGACCATGGCGGCGGGGATGGTTCCGCCAATCGGCATGGGCATCGCCGCGCTGATCGCTCGGCACAAATTCGCGCAAAGTGAACGTGAGGCGGGCAAGGCAGCATTTGTGCTGGGGCTGTGTTTCATTTCTGAAGGCGCGATTCCGTTTGCGGCTAAAGATCCATTGCGAGTGATCCCGGCAAGCATTGTTGGCGGCGCGCTGACTGGGGCGCTGTCGATGTATTTTGGCTGCAAACTGATGGCGCCGCATGGCGGGCTGTTCGTGCTGTTGATCCCCAATGCGATCAATCATGCACTGTTGTACCTGCTGGCGATTGTGGCGGGCAGCCTGGTGACGGGGTTGTTGTATGCCGCATTGAAACGGCCGGAGGGGGTTGAGCTGGATGCGGTGCCTGCGGGGACATAGCGTTCGTTAGCACCGGAAATATTGTGGAGGCGACAGCGGCACGAGACAGGTGGCAGTCTTATTGGTCGTTGTGTCGCCTGAAGTCCCTGTCACATTCCAGCCAACAACCGTCTGTAAATTTTACCCCTGCATATTCGTTTGATAGGGGGATAAAAATGACTCAATTGGACCTGACCCGCCGTCGCATCATTCAGGCCGCCGGCGCGGGTCTGCTGCTTCCAGGGCTTGCGCCGGCTGTCATCGCGTCTGTCAAAGACCGTCCGAAAATGACCGATGGCGTGCAGTCCGGCGACTTGCAAGGTGATCGGGCGATGGTCTGGAGTCGCAGCGACCGTCCGTCGCGCATGGTCGTGGAGTGGGACACCCGAAGCACCTTCAATAGTCCGCGCCGCAGCGTCTCGTTGCTGGCCGACCAACGTACTGACTTTACCGCCCGGGTTGAACTCACCGGCCTGCCCAGCGATCAAGCGATCTTCTATCGCGTGTTCTTCGAAGATGCACAAACCAGCGTTGCCAGCGAGCCTTGGTTTGGGCATCTGCGCAGTGTCCCGCAGACCAAACGCGACATTCGGTTCGTCTGGAGTGGTGACACCGTGGGCCAGGGCTTTGGCATCAACCCGGACATCGGCGGCATGCGCATCTATGAAGCCATGCGCCTGCGCTTGCCGGACTTTTTTATCCACAGCGGCGACACCATCTACGCTGACGGCCCGGTGCCCGCCGAGATCGTCGCGGAAGACGGCCGCGTCTGGCGCAATATCACCACCCAAGCAAAGAGCAAGGTCGCCGAGACGCTCGACGAATATCGCGGCGCTTACCGCTACAACCTGCTGGACGAAAACCTGCGCCGCTTCAACGCCCAGGTGCCGCAGATCTGGCAATGGGACGACCACGAAGTCAGCAATAACTGGTCGCCGAGCAAGCAACTGGATGATCGCTACAAGGTGAAAGACATCCAGCTATTGGCCGCGCGCGGGCGTCAGGCGTTTCTCGAATACGCGCCAATGCGTTTGCAGAATGCCGACAACGGCGGGCGTGTTTATCGCAAACTCAGTTACGGCCCGATGTTGGATGTATTCGTGCTGGATATGCGCAGTTATCGCGACGGTAACGATGCGAATCTGGCTGAAAAAAAGGGGCCGACTACAGCGTTTCTCGGTCGTGAACAGTTGGATTGGCTTAAGCGCGAATTGGCGGTGTCGGGCGCGCAATGGAAGGTCATCGCGGCGGACATGCCCATTGGCCTGGGTGTGCCGGATGGTGAAGTCAGCCCGGGCGTTGCGCGGTGGGAGGCGATAGCCAACAGCGATAACGGCGCGCCAAAAGGTCGTGAGCTGGAAGTCGCCGAACTGCTGGGTTACCTGCGTGCGCAGAAGATCAAGGACTGCGTGTGGCTGACCGCCGATGTGCATTACTGCGCGGCACACCACTATCAGCCGGATCTGGCGGTGTTTCAGGATTTCGATCCATTTTGGGAATTCGTCGCCGGGCCGTTGAATGCCGGGACGTTCGGGCCTAACACACTGGACAAGACCTTCGGCCCGGAACTGGTGTTCCAGAAAGCCCCGACTGCGCAAAACATGTCGCCGTTTGCCGGGTATCAGTTCTTTGGGGAAGTGAACATCGACGGGCAGACCTCGGAGTTGACTGTGACCCTGCGTGATCTGGATGGGGTTTCGGTGTTCGAAAAGAAACTGGTGCCTGCGCAGGCTTGATTGATTCCGGGCTTACGACACCGCATCACCTGTAGGAGGTGGCCCGCCGTCCAGACGCCGGGCTGTCGCGCAGCAAACCGGGTGTCAGGGCTTTCCCGCTTTTGATTCTGGCGGGTCGCCGGAGCGTTGCTTGCTCGCGATCTGGCGCGCAGCGGCAGTAAATTTGGCAAATGCGGTGGATCAGAATGATCGAGGTATCAGGGGGCATGCTCCTACCAGGGCTGCGTCAGCCTCCACATCTGCATTCGCCGCAATTCCCTGTCACGCAACCGTCTACGCTGGCATATCATTAGCCACCTAACGACGGGACAGGGTTTTGATCGGCATGTTGGCTATTTTTCTGGAAACCCTGAACATCACTGCGCCGGTGTTCGCCATGTTGTTTCTCGGTGTTGTGCTCAAACGCATCGCCTGGATCAACGACAGTTTTATCCACACAGCCTCAGCCCTGGTGTTCAACTGCACCATGCCGGCGCTGTTGTTCCTGGGGATTATTCACGCTGATCTGCACGCTGCATTTAAGCCAGGCGTGTTGATTTACTTCATCGTCGCCACCCTGGTCGGTTTCGCCATTGCCTGGGGGTGGGCAATTTACCGGGTGCCTTACGCAGAACGCGGGATCTACACCCAAGGTGCGTTTCGCGGCAACAACGGCGTCATCGGTCTCGCGCTGGCGGCCAGCATGTATGGCGATTACGGTATTTCGTTGGGAGCGATCCTCGCCGCGCTGGTGATTCTGTTCTACAACACGCTGGCGACCGTGGTGCTGGCGGTGTACAGCCCGGTGATCAAATCCGATCCGTGGAGCATCTTCAAAAGCGTGCTGGCCAACCCGCTGATCCTGAGCATCGTGTTTGCTGCGCCGTTCGCTTATTTCCAGATTCCACTCCCCAAGTGGCTCGACACCTCGGGCAGTTACCTGGCGCAGATGACCCTGCCACTGGCGTTGATCTGTATTGGTGGCACCTTGTCGCTTAAATCCCTGCGCGAAAGCGGCAGCCTGGTGGTCAGTGCCAGTTTGATGAAGATGGTCTGGTTACCCTTGATCTGCACGTTTGGCGCGTGGTTGGTTGGGTTTCGGGGCGCGGAGTTGGGGATTCTGTTTCTGTATTTCGGCGCACCGACGGCTTCAGCCAGCTACGTCATGGTCCGTGCGGCCAATGGCAATCATGAGTTGGCCGCCGCCATTATTGTGATGACCACCCTCGCTGCGGCGGTGACGACCAACATCGGCATCGTCATTTTGCAATGGGGTGGGTGGATCTAACGGCCGGTGCCCGTTCCAATACGCAGGGCACCGCCAGCTCCATCAATGCTGCCGTCGCCACGCCCGTACGGTGGTGAACGCGATACCTAACGCGAGCACCGGCAGCACGTAATGAAGCATCAGGCTCTCCAACTGATCGGCCAGTGGCATGCCCGTTGTAAACGACACGATGTGCAGTCCGTAAACCACATACAACGCCAACAGCAGCAAGCCTTCCAGGCGTGTGATGCGATAGCCCGAGTAGAACAGCGGCAAGGTCAACGCAGCCGTCGCGAGCATTACTGGTAGGTCGAAATCCAGTGCGTTGGGTGAGATCGACAACGGCTGCGGGCTGATCAGCGCGGTGGCGCCCAACACGCCCAGCAGATTGAACAGATTGCTGCCGATCACGTTGCCCACGGCGATATCCCGTTCGCCACGCAAGGCTGCAATCAGCGATGTCATTAACCCTGGGAGTGATGTGGCGATGCCGATCACGGTAAGGCCAATGACTCGCTCGGACAGCCCCAGGTCCTGCGCGATGACGGTGGCGGCACTGACCAGAAAGTGGCTGCCGTAGATCATCAATGCCAGCCCACCGATCATCATCGCCAACTGCGCGATCAGCGGGCGAACCTTCCTTTTCGGACGATCCGCAATGATTAAACAGTGGGTGCCATGGGCGGACTGGCGCAGCACGATGACGAGGTAGCCGCCCAGAACGAGTAGCAAAATCGCCCCGTCCAACCCGCTGAGCACGCCATTCCAGGAAAGCGCAGCCACCAATGCAGTGGCGCCGATCATCAGCGGGATGTCGACCCGGACCAACTGCCGAGCAACGCGCAGCGGGATGATCAGCGCCGCCAGCCCAAGGGTGACCAGTACGTTGAAGATGTTGCTGCCGACGACGCTGCCGATAGCGATGTCGCTGCTGCTTGAAAATGCGGCTTGCAGGCCGACCGCCATTTGCGGCGCGCTGCTGCCTAATGCCACGACGGTCAGGCCCAGGAACAGCGGGCGAGTCTGAAGAATGGCCGCCAGCCCCACGGCTGCGCGCACCGACAATTCAGCGCCGATGATGAGTAACAGCAGGCCACCGATCAGCTCAATCAGATTGGGCAGCGGCAGTGTCGATAATTCGAGAATTCAGGATACCTTCGGTGTTCGGTTGGGGAGTGGCAGTCAATCGTCCAGCGCCTGCACGCGAACCTTGGCGGTGCCGTTGCGCAGCATACCTAATTGCTCGGCCGCTGCGCGTGATACGTCAATCAGGCGTGCGCGAGTGTGCGGCCCGCGATCATTGATGCGCACCACGACCTTTCTGTTGTTGTCCAGGTTGGTGACCTGCACGCGAGTGCCAAAGGGCAGTTGCCGATGGGCCGCCGTCAGTGAGTTTTGATCGAAGCGCTCACCGCTGGCAGTGCGTTTGCCTTGGTGTTTGGCACCGTAGTACGACGCACCGCCTGTGGCGTTGTAGCCGTGAGGGTCAATAATGCTTTCACTGGCGCAACCGGCCAGCAGGGAGAGTAGGGCGCAAGCGCCGAGAAGCCGTAGCATGGGGCGCAGTCCTTTGAAGATTTCTTTACCCGGCTGTTCTATGTCGCCCGGGATGAAGCCAGACCAAACTGTAGGAGCGAATTCATTCGCGAGACGCAGGCACACCAACGCTTATTTGTCGTATGTACTATCGTTTCGCGAATGAATTCGCTCCTACCGGATGAGGATCAACGCTTACATCAACCTTCCAGCTTGCTTTTCAACAGCTCATTGACCTGCTGCGGATTGGCCTTGCCTTTGGAGGCCTTCATCGCCTGACCAACGAAGAAACCAAACATCTTGCCGCGTTTGGCTTCGTCTGCCGCGCGATACTGTTCGACTTGCTCTGCGTTGGCCGCCAGCACGTCGTCGAGCATCGACTCGATGGCGCCGCTGTCGGTGACTTGTTTCAGGCCGCGCTTCTCGATCACCTCATCGGCGCTGCCTTCACCATTGGCCATGGCCTCGAAGACCATTTTCGCGATTTTGCCGGAGATGGTGTTGTCGGTGATGCGCAGCAGCATGCCGCCCAACTGCTCGGCGCTGACCGGCGACTCGTCAATTTCGACGCCTTGCTTGTTCAGCAGGGAGCCCAGTTCAACCATCACCCAGTTGGCCGCCAACTTGGCATCGCCGCTGATGGTCACCACTTTCTCGAAGTAATCCGCTTGCTCACGGCTCGATGCCAGAACGCTGGCGTCGTAGGCCGACAGCCCGAATTGCGACTGGAAACGTTCGCGTTTTTGCGGGGGAAGCTCGGGCAGTGTGGCGCGAACCTGATCAAGGAACGAATCTTCGATGACCACCGGCAACAAGTCAGGGTCGGGGAAGTAACGGTAGTCGTTGGCTTCTTCCTTGCTGCGCATGGAGCGGGTTTCGTCTTTGGCCGGATCGTACAGGCGGGTCTGTTGAATGACTTTGCCGCCGTCTTCGATCAGGTCGATCTGCCGCTGGATTTCGCTGTTGATTGCCTTCTCGATGAAGCGGAACGAGTTGACGTTCTTGATCTCGCAACGCGTGCCGTACTCGACCTGGCCTTTCGGACGAATTGACACGTTGCAGTCGCAGCGTAGCGAGCCTTCGGCCATGTTGCCGTCGCAGATCCCCAGGTAACGCACCAGCGCGTGCATGGCTTTGACATAGGCCACTGCTTCTTTGGCCGAGCGCATGTCCGGCTCGGAAACAATCTCCAGCAGCGGTGTACCGGCGCGGTTGAGGTCGATCCCGGTCATGCCGCTGAAGTCTTCATGCAGGCTTTTGCCGGCATCTTCTTCCAGGTGTGCGCGGGTCACACCGATGCGCTTGATGGTGCCGTCTTCCAGGGTGATGTCCAGATGGCCTTTGCCGACAATCGGTAGTTCCATTTGGCTGATCTGGTAGCCCTTGGGCAAGTCCGGGTAGAAGTAGTTCTTGCGGGCGAACACGTTGTGCTGGCCAATTTCGGCGTCGATGGCCAGGCCGAACTTGACCGCCATTTGCACCGCTTCTTTGTTCAACACCGGCAGCGAGCCAGGCATGCCCAGGTCAACCAGGCTGGCCTGCGTGTTGGGCTCAGAGCCGAACGTGGTGGCGCTGCCGGAGAAAATCTTCGAGTGGGTGGTGAGCTGGGTATGAATCTCCAGCCCGATCACGACTTCCCATTGCATGTGTTTTCTCCTTAGAAGCCTGTAGGGGCGCGTAAGTGCCAGTCAGTGACTTGCTGATACTGATGCGCGACATTCAGCAGGCGGCCTTCCTGGAAATACGGCGCAAGCAACTGCACGCCCACCGGCAGACCGTCGGCAAAGCCCGCAGGCATGGACAAGCCCGGCAGACCCGCGAGGTTGGCGGTGATGGTGTAGAAGTCTTCCAGATAGGCAGAAATCGGGTCGTTGTTCTTGGCGCCGATTTTCCAGGCCGGGTTGGGCGTGGTCGGGCCAAGGATTACGTCGACTTCGGTGAAGGCGTTCATGAAGTCATTTTTGATCAGGCGACGAATTTTTTGCGCTTGCAGGTAATAGGCGTCGTAGTAACCCGCCGACAGCGCATAAGCGCCGACCAGAATCCGGCGCTGCACTTCAGGACCGAAGCCCTCGGCGCGGGAGCGCTTGTACAGATCGGTCAGGTCTTTTGGATCTTCGCAGCGATAGCCAAAGCGTACGCCGTCGAAGCGCGACAGGTTGGAGGAGGCTTCTGCTGGCGCGATGACGTAATAAGCAGGGATCGCGTGTTGCAGGTTGGGCAGGCTGACGTCCTTGACTACGGCACCGAGTTTTTTCAGCTCTTCGACGCTGGCCATGACCAGGTCGGCGATGCGCGGGTCCAGACCTGCACTGAAGTACTCCTTCGGCACGCCGATGCGTAGACCTTGCAGCGAACCGTTGAGGCTGGCGGCATAATCGGGCACGGGTTCGTCGATGCTGGTGGAATCGTTCGTGTCGAAGCCCGCCATGCCTTGCAGCAGCAGGGCGCAGTCTTCGGCGGTACGTGCCATCGGGCCAGCCTGATCGAGGCTGGAGGCATAAGCGATCATGCCCCAGCGCGAAACGCGACCGTAGGTCGGTTTGAGGCCGGTCAGGTTGGTCAGCGCCGCGGGCTGGCGGATCGAACCGCCGGTATCGGTGCCGGTGGCCGCAGGTAACAGACGAGCGGCAACCGCAGCCGCCGAACCGCCGGACGAGCCGCCCGGTACGTGATCGAGGTTCCACGGGTTTTTCACCGGGCCGTAATGGCTGGATTCGTTGGCCGACCCCATGGCGAATTCGTCCATGTTGGTCTTGCCGAGCGTCACCGTGCCAGCGCTTGCCAACCTGGCCACCACGGTGGCGTCATAGGGTGCCTTGAAGTTGTCGAGCATCTTCGACCCGCAACTGGTGCGGATGCCTTTGGTGCAGAACAAGTCCTTGTGCGCCAGCGGGACGCCCAGCAGGGCGCCATTCTCGCCAGCTGCACGGCGCGCGTCAGCGGCCTGGGCCTGGGTGATGGCCAGGTCTTCGGTGAGGGTAATGAAGCTGTTGATCTGCGGGTCGAGCTGGGCGATACGGGCCAGCAACGTGCGGGTCAATTCTTCGGAAGAAAACTTTTTATCGGCGAGTCCGCGAGCGATCTCTGCCAGTGTCATTTGATGCATTGCAGGCACATTCCCTTAGTCGATGACTTTCGGAACCAGATAAAGGCCGTCTTGGACCGCTGGTGCGATGGCTTGATACGTGTCACGGTGGTTGCTCTCGGTGACCACGTCTTCACGCAGTCGTTGAGAAGCTTCAAGCGGGTGCGCAAGAGGCTCGATACCGGTGGTGTCGACCGCTTGCATCTGGTCGACCAGTCCTAGAATGCTGTTAAGTGCTTCGGTGGTACGTGGTATATCGGCGTCATTCAGGCCGAGTCGGGCCAGATGGGCGATTTTTTCCACGTCGGAGCGATCAAGCGCCATGGGGTTCTCCAGTGGAATGCGAACGGCATGCGCCGTACGTCAGATTGCAGAACACTACACGCTTTAAACGGTCATAAGGCCGCGAACGTCGAGGGTAGTGCTCGGAAAAACCGCCAATTTAACATATTGGCTCCTTGCCCAAAATCCCTGTCGTTGTTAGAGTTTGCCGCTCTTTTTTACCCACGCGTTCCCTAGGGTCCCTTTCCCATGTTCAAGAAACTGCGTGGCATGTTTTCCAGCGATCTTTCCATCGACCTGGGCACTGCCAACACCCTTATTTACGTGCGTGAGCGCGGTATTGTCCTGAACGAGCCATCGGTTGTGGCCATCCGGACCCACGGAAATCAGAAGAGCGTCGTGGCTGTCGGGATGGAAGCCAAACGTATGTTGGGCCGTACTCCGGGCAACATCGCTGCCATTCGTCCGATGAAAGACGGCGTCATTGCCGATTTCAGCGTGTGCGAAAAAATGTTGCAGTACTTCATCAACAAGGTTCACGAAAACAGCTTCCTGCAGCCAAGCCCTCGGGTGCTGATCTGCGTGCCATGCAAATCCACTCAGGTCGAGCGTCGTGCGATTCGCGAGTCGGCCCTGGGCGCGGGCGCCCGTGAAGTATTCCTGATCGAAGAGCCAATGGCCGCAGCCATCGGCGCCGGCCTGCCGGTTGAAGAAGCACGCGGTTCGATGGTGGTCGACATCGGTGGTGGTACCACTGAAATCGCCCTGATCTCCCTGAACGGTGTGGTTTACGCGGAATCGGTGCGTGTCGGCGGCGACCGTTTCGACGAAGCGATCATCACCTACGTGCGTCGCAACTATGGCAGCCTGATCGGTGAATCCACTGCCGAGCGCATCAAGCAGGAAATCGGCACGGCCTACCCGGGCGGCGAAGTGCGTGAAGTCGACGTGCGTGGTCGTAACCTGGCAGAAGGCGTGCCACGTGCTTTCACCCTGAATTCCAACGAAGTACTGGAAGCGTTGCAGGAATCCCTGGCAACCATCGTTCAGGCCGTGAAAAGCGCGCTGGAGCAATCTCCACCAGAACTGGCATCGGACATCGCCGAGCGCGGTCTGGTGCTGACAGGTGGTGGCGCATTGCTGCGCGATCTCGACAAGTTGTTGGCCCAGGAAACCGGTTTGCCGGTCATCGTCGCCGAAGACCCGCTGACCTGTGTTGCGCGTGGTGGTGGCCGTGCGCTGGAGATGATGGACAAACACACCATGGACCTGCTCTCCAGCGAGTAACACGCTAGAGTTGCAACTGTGATGAACCCGACAGGCGGCACCCACGGTGTTGCCTGTGTGGGTGTTGTGTCGGCGCCACCCTGTGGCGTTCAAAGTCTGTCAATCTGTACTTCCGTCAACTTGCACCGGGCCGGTTTCATGTCGCATGAATAAGCACAGCCAATCGAGGCACAATCGATCGAACGTATGCCTGCAAGGAGCGGCCTATTAAACCGCTTTTCTCAAAGGGCCCGTCGCTGGGCGTTCGTCTGCTGGTGTTGGTCGTGCTGTCGGTTGCGGTCATGGTCGTGGACGCACGTTTCACCTTGCTCAAGCCTGTTCGTAGTCAGATGTCGCTGGTGCTGATGCAGTCCTACTGGATTGCCGATTTGCCGGAGCGCCTGTATCAGGGCGTTGCCAGCCAGTTCGGCAGCCGTACCGAGCTTGCCGCCGAGAACGAAAAACTCAAGACCGAAAACCTGCTCCTGCAAGGACGCCTGCAAAAGCTTGCGGCCTTGACCGAGCAGAATGTGCGCCTGCGTGAACTGCTCAACTCCTCGGCGTTGGTCAACGAGAAGGTTGAAGTCGCAGAGCTGATTGGCATGGACCCAAACCCTTTCACCCATCGCATCATCATCAACAAGGGTGAGCGCGACGGTGTCGTGCTGGGGCAACCGGTGCTCGATGCCCGAGGCTTGATGGGGCAGGTGGTCGAGCTGATGCCGTACACCTCGCGCGTCCTACTGCTGACCGACACCACACACAGCATTCCCGTGCAGGTGAACCGCAATGGCCTGCGTGCTATCGCCAGCGGTACCGGCAACCCTGAGCGGCTGGAGTTGCGCCACGTGGCCGATACCGCCGACATCAAGGAAGGCGATCTGTTGGTCAGTTCGGGCCTCGGCCAGCGTTTTCCTGCCGGGTATCCGGTGGCCACGGTCAAGGAAGTCATTCATGACTCTGGCCAGCCATTCGCCATTGTTCGCGCCGTGCCCACCGCTGCGTTGAATCGTAGCCGTTACCTGTTGCTGGTGTTCTCTGATGGCCGGTCGCCGGAAGAGCGCGCTGCCGATGCCGCACAACAGCAGGAGTCTCTGGAGCATCAGGGCGATCCTGCTGCGGTGCCCTCGGCGACTTTGCCAGCTGCGACTTCACCGGCGAGCGCTGCAAAACCTGCGACGGCAACGCCAGCCAAGCCGGCAGTGGGTACACCTGCCAAGCCTTCGGCAACTACCCACGCCACGCCGGCGCCCGCAAGCGCGCCAGTTGCAACGCCAGCGGCTGCGCCGAGTAAACCTTTGGCGAGCAAGCCTCCCGCAAAACCGCCCGTCAGGCCGGCGGCGACCAAGCCGGCGTCTGCCGCGCCCGATACGCTACGGCAGAGGGAAGAATAATGGCTCGTCATGCCCCCGCGAGAAACGGCTGGGTCGTCTGGTTGACCTTTGCCATCGGCCTGCTGCTCAGCGTTTCACCGCTGCCGCAGTTCATGGAAATCTTTCGTCCGCTATGGCTTGCGCTGCTGCTGGCGTTCTGGGCGCTGGCCCTGCCGCACAAGATCGGCATGGTCACCGCCTGGATGCTGGGCCTGGCCGAAGACGTGCTGTATGGCACGTTGCTGGGCCAGAACGCACTGATCCTGACACTGATCACCTTCCTGGTGCTGTCATTGCAACAGCGCTTGCGGATGTTCCCAATGTGGCAGCAGTGTCTGGTGATTTTGGTGATTTTCGGTTTGGCACAGTTGGTCCAGTTGTGGCTCAGCGCCCTGACCGGCAATCGTCAACCGACGCTGGCGCTGGTGTTGCCAGCATTGGTCAGCGCGTTGTTGTGGCCATGGGTCAGCTATGGCTTGCGTGGGTTACGCCTGCGTCTGAAGATAAATTAAATACCTAGGCAAGGCTGTGGAGGAGGGCTCGCTCGCAATGCGGCGGTTCAGGCTCTTGATGTGTATCGGATGTATCGGCCTCTCGCGAGCAAACGCGCTCCCACACAGCCTGCAAAGGTTGCGTGTTGTAAAAGGGGAGGCGGTCCGAGTCGCCGCTCTTCGCAACCGCCTAAGCTGATATCCACTGACACGGAGACGTCCCATGCCCCAACTTCACCTGGCCTCTGGCTCCCCTCGCCGCCGTGAGTTGCTCACACAGATCGGCGTGACGTTTACCACGCTCAGCGCCGATATTGACGAAACCCCGCTCGACAACGAAACCCCAACTGAGTATGTCGAACGATTGGCGCGTGGCAAAGCCGATGCTGGCCTGCTGTCGCTGGCCAATGCCCCGACCTATTCAAGCGCCTGCGTGCTGGGCGCGGACACTGCCGTGGTGCTCGACGGCAAGATTCTCGGTAAACCAGTGGACGAAGCGGACGCCCTGGCGATGCTTACTGCGTTGTCAGACCGCGAACACGAGGTGCTGACCGCCGTCGCTGTCGTCGACCAGCAGCGCTGCGAAACCCGAACCGTCAGCAGTCGCGTGAAATTTCGCGCGGTATCCCCTGAAGAAGCGCGGGCCTATTGGGCCAGTGGCGAGCCGCAGGACAAAGCGGGCAGCTATGCGATTCAGGGCTTGGCGGCGATTTTCGTCGAAAGCCTCAATGGCAGCTATTCCTCGGTCGTCGGCTTACCGCTGTGCGAAACCGCAGAAATCCTCCAGCGTTTCGGCATACCCTGTTGGCAATGCCTGGAAGGTAACAAGTCATGAGTGAAGAGATTCTGATCAACATCACGCCGATGGAGTCGCGCGTGGCGGTCGTCGAAAACGGCGTTTTGCAGGAAGTCCATGTCGAGCGCACTCAGCGCCGCGGGATAGTGGGCAATATTTACAAGGGCAAGGTCGTGCGCGTGCTGCCGGGGATGCAGGCAGCGTTCATCGACATTGGCCTGGACCGTGCGGCGTTCATTCACGCATCGGAAATCTCCATGCGCGAAGGCCCGTCCGTCGAAAGCATCGCCTCGCTGGTGCATGACGGCCAGAGCCTGGTGGTGCAAGTCACCAAGGACCCTATCGGTAGCAAGGGCGCACGCCTGACCACTCAGTTGTCGATCCCTTCGCGTTATCTGGTATACATGCCGCGCACCGCGCACGTTGGCATTTCGCTGAAGATCGAGGACGAAGCCGAGCGCGAACGCTTGAAGAAAGTGGTGAGCGACTGCGTGGCGCAGGAAGGCATCAAGGAGGCGGGCGGGTTCATCTTGCGTACCGCCGCCGAAGGCGCAGGCGCCGACGAAATCATGATGGACATCCGTTACCTGCGACGGCTCTGGGATCAAATCGGCGAACAGATCAAAACCATCGGCGCCCCCAGTGTTATTTACGAAGACCTGGGCTTGGCGCTGCGCACTTTGCGCGACCTTGTCAGCCCACGTATCGAGAAGATTCGCATCGATTCGCGGGAAACCTTCCAGAAGACCACTCAGTTCGTTGCCGAGCTGATGCCGGAAATCGCTGATCGCCTTGAGCATTATCCAGGCGAGCGGCCGATTTTCGATCTGTACGGCGTCGAAGACGAAATCCAGAAAGCCCTCGAGCGCAAGGTGCCGTTGAAGTCCGGTGGATATTTGGTGATTGATCCAGCCGAAGCCATGAGCACCATCGACGTCAACACCGGTGCATTCGTCGGCCATCGCAATCTTGAAGAAACCATCTTCAAGACCAACCTGGAAGCCGCGACCGCCATTGCCCGGCAGATGCGGCTGCGCAACCTGGGCGGAATCATCATCATCGATTTCATCGACATGGAGGACGGCGAACACCAACGCCAGGTGCTGCGCACGCTGGAAAAACAGCTGGAGCGTGATCACGCCAAGACCAACATCATCGGCATCACCGAGTTGGGCCTGGTGCAGATGACCCGCAAGCGCACCCGTGAAAGCCTTGAACAAGTGTTGTGCGAGCCGTGCAGCAGTTGTCAGGGGCGCGGCAAGCTGAAAACCCCGGAAACCGTCTGTTACGAAATCTTCCGCGAGATCCTTCGCGAAGCGCGTGCTTACCAGGCCGTCGGTTATAGAGTATTGGCCAACCAGAAAGTCGTGGATCGACTGCTCGACGAAGAATCTGGCAATGTAGCCGAGCTTGAGGCTTTCATTGGCCGAACCATTCGTTTTCAGGTCGAAACCATGTATTCGCAGGAACAATACGACGTTGTACTGCTCTGACTGTGCTTGAACGCGCTCCACCGTGAAGGGTGGAGCGACAAAAATCATAAAACCAAGCCCGGCGGGCCGACGGCATGGATGCCCTTCAAAGAGAATGATGCGTGGCAAATGAGCACTTCCCGGACGTACCGACACCTGCACGATTGAGCCGGGCGCTGTTTGCAGGCTTCCTGCCCGGAGGCTCGGCGACATGGAGCGTCTGACTCGTTTTTTCGCGACCCTTTTGCGTTGGGGCCTGAGTCTGTGCGCGCTGGTGGTGGTATTGATTGCGCTGTACGTCAGCGTGGGTCGAGAACTCGCGCCGTTGGTGGCCGAATACCGCATCGAGGTGCAAAACAAAGCCCAGGCCGCGCTTGGCATGCCGCTGAGCATCGGCCGTCTTGAAGGGAGCTGGAGTGGTTTTGTGCCGGTGTTCGTGGCCCATGACGTGATGGTGGGCGAGGGTGCCAGCGCGCTTCGTCTCGATCATGTGCGTGCGGTGCCCGACCTCTGGGCCAGCCTGTCGGCGCGCGAGGTGCGGATTGCCAATATTGAGCTCGACGGCTTGCAGTTGATCCTTAGCGAAGACAAAGACGGCCATTGGTCGTTGCAAGGGTTGCCGGTCAGCAATGACACGCCTCTGGACCCAGAACACGTTTTGACGCAAATGCAGATGGTGTCGCGCCTGTCGCTGTTCGACAGCCAAATCACCTTGCAGCCTTTCGCCCAGGCACCGTTGACCCTGACCTACGTCAGCCTGACGTTGAAAACGGGCAGTAGCGATCAGCGTCTGGACGCCCGCTTGACGTTGCCGGACGGTCAGCCGCTGTCGCTTAACGTCAAGTCACGGGTGAGCGCTCAAGCATGGCGTGACGGTGAAGCCGATGCCTACCTGAGCCTGCCGCAGAGTGACTGGGCGCAGTGGTTGCCGAAAAGTCTGACGCGTGACTGGAAGTTGAAAACCCTGAAGGCCGGTGGCGAGTTTTGGCTCAGTTGGGGCAAAGGCACTGTGCAAAGCGCGGTCGTACGTCTGAACGCGCCGCTGCTCAAAGGCGCGTATGCGGATCGCAAGTCGAGCCGAATCGAGAACCTGGCGCTTAACGCCTGGGTTCAGCGTGGCGATAGTGGCTTGCTGGTTTCACTTGATTCGCTGGCGATGAACCTGGGTGAAAAGCGTTGGGAAAGCCGGATTCAGCTTCGGCAGACAGCGGCAACGTCCGACAGCGAAGAAGTCTGGCACGTACAGGCCGATCGCCTGGACCTGACGCCTATCACGCCGTTGCTCGACTCTCTGGCGCCATTGCCCGACACGCTGATGGTGGTGCTGGATCACCTGAACGTGACGGGCGGGCTGCGTAATGCGCTGATTGACTATCGCCCGCAGGCCACAGGTGCCAAGCGCTTGAGTTTTGCCGCCAATCTGGACAAGGTCGGTTTCGACGCTTATCACGGCGCTCCGGCAGCCGGAAATGTCAGCGGCGCGATCAGTGGTGATCTTGGGCAGGGCGAATTGCGTCTGAACACTGACGATTTCATGCTGCACCTGGACCCGATTTTTGCCAATGAATGGCAGTATAAGCATGCCGAGGCGCGTTTGACCTGGGCGTTGGACGACCAGGGTTTCACCCTGATTGCACCCTATATCAAGGTGTTGGGCGATGACGGCAAGATCGCCAGCGATTTCCTGATTCGTCTGCATTTCGACCAAAGCCAGGAAGACTACATGGACCTGCGCGTCGGCATGGTCGATGGCGATGGTCGCTACACGTCCAAATACTTGCCCGCCGTGCTGAGCCCGGCGCTCGACGAATGGCTGCGCACCGCTATCTTGAGTGGCAACGTCGATCAAGGGTTTTTCCAGTATCAGGGTTCGATCAATAAAAACGCGCCGGATGTGGCAAGGGTCATCAGTCTGTTCTTCAACGTGCGTAACGCCAACTTGGCGTTTCAGCCAGGCTGGCCGCAGCTGACCGGTGTCGATGGCAACGTTTTTGTTGAAAACAGCGGTGTGCGTATTCGTGCCACCAAAGGCCAGCTGCTCAATACGCAAGTCAGCAACGTGTCGGTCGATGTGCCGCACGTCGCTGCTGGTCAACCGAGCCATTTGCTGGTGGATGGCGATTTTGCCGGCGGGCTCGATGATGGTGTGAAGATCCTTCAGGAAGCGCCCATTGGTACCGCCCAGATGTTCGCGGGTTGGCAGGGTGAAGGGCCGTTGCAGGGCCACATCAACCTTGATATCCCGCTGGTCAAGGGCCAGGTGCCGAAAGTCGCGGTGGATTTCAAAACCGAGGGCGCGCACTTGAAGCTCGCCGATCCGGTGTTGGACTTGACCCAGCTCAACGGCGACTTCCGTTTTGACTATGCCAAAGGGCTCAGTGGCAAGAACATCAAGGCCATCGCCTTCGACAAGCCGGTGACTGCGGAGATTTTTGGCGAAGGCAAGCCCGGCGCGCCAGTAACGCGCATTGCTGCCAGCAGCCAGATAGCCGTCAAGCGCTTGACCGATTGGCTGGGCGTCACCCAACCACTGCCAGTGTCGGGCGATCTGCCATATCAATTGCAGATCACGCTCAGTGGCGCTGACAGCCGGCTACGTATCAATTCCAGCCTCAAGGGGCTGGCAATCGATCTTCCCGCACCCTTTGGCAAAACCGCCGACGAGGTGCGCGACAGCGATTTCAGCATGAACCTACAAGGCCCTGAGCGACGTTTGAATGTCGGTTTTGGCAATCTCGGTAATCTGGCTTTTGCAGCGCCGGGTGGTAAATTTGCCGACGGTCGTGGTGAGCTGTTTCTGGGCGAGGGCGGGGCGATTGTTCCCGATACGAAAGGGCTGAGGGTGCGCGGCTCCCTAAGGGAACTGGACATCGCGCCATGGCAGGCGATGGTTGAACATTATGCCGGTAACGATCCAGGCGGCAGCGCCAAGCAACTGCTCAACAGTGTCGATTTGCAGATTGGCAAACTCACGGCCATGGGGTCTACGCTCAATCAGGCCAGCGTTCAGCTCAATCGCAAGGACGCAGCCTGGGCGCTGGCACTGGACAGTTCGTTGATGAAGGGCACGGCGATGCTGCCTGACAGCAAAACCATGCCAATCGATATCAACCTGCTGTACGTCCGATTGCCTGCACCTGACCCGAATGCCGCTGTGGTCGAAAACGCGCCTGATCCGCTGGCCGATATCGACCCGCGCAAGGTGCCTGCAATGAACATCAAGGTCACCCAGCTGTTTCAAGGGGATGACTTGCTGGGTGCCTGGTCGCTGAAGATCCGACCGACCGCTAACGGCATGCAATTGGCCGACATGGATCTTGGTCTCAAAGGCATGCAGCTCAAGGGCAATGGTGGCTGGGAAGGTGCAATGGGCGCGACCAGCAGTTGGTTCAAAGGGCAGGTCACTGGCAAGAACCTGGCCGATATCCTCAAGGCATGGGGCTTTGCGCCGACCGTGACCAGCCAGGAATTCCAAATGAACGCCGATGGGCGCTGGCCCGGATCGCCTGCATGGGTGGGGCTCAAACGTTACTCCGGCACGCTCGACGCGACGTTGCGCAGTGGTCAGTTTGTTGAAGTGGAAGGTGGAGCGCAGGCGTTGCGCGTGTTTGGCCTGCTCAACTTCAATTCCATCGGTCGCCGTTTACGTCTGGATTTCTCAGACTTGCTCGGTAAGGGCTTCAGTTACGACCGGGTCAAAGGGCTGTTGGTGGCCAGCGATGGTGTTTACGTGACGCGTGATCCAATCACGCTGATCGGTCCTTCGAGCAATCTGGAGCTCGACGGTACGCTGGACATGGTCAACGACCGCGTGGACGCCAAGCTGCTGGTCACCTTGCCCGTGACCAATAATTTGCCCATCGCTGCGTTGATTGTCGGTGCCCCGGCCATCGGGGGGGCGTTGTTTCTGGTCGACAAGCTGCTGGGAGATCGTGTCGCGCGGTTCGCCAGCGTGCAATACAAGGTCGAAGGCCCTTGGAAAGAGCCGAAAATTACTTTCGATAAGCCATTTGAAAAACCGCAATAGTCAGACGGCATGAGCCTGCCACCGGCGCTTGGAGTACAGTGCCGGTCTATCGAGTGAGGAGTACGTATGTCCTTTGCTGTGATTCAGATGGTCAGTCAAAGCGATATCGAGGGTAATCTGGCCCAGGCTCGTCGCTTGCTGGAGCAGGCCGCAGCAGGCGGTGCGAAGCTTGCGGTGCTGCCGGAAAATTTCGCCGCCATGGGCCGTCGCGACGTGGCGGATATCGGTCGCGCCGAAGCTCGCGGTGAAGGTCCTATCCTGCCGTGGTTGAAACTCGCCGCTCGTGACCTCAACTTATGGATTGTCGCTGGGACTTTGCCCTTGCCGCCCAATGATCGGCCGCTGGGCAAAGTCACGGCGTGTTCGTTGCTGGTCGACGGACAGGGCGAGACGGTGGCGCGTTACGACAAACTGCACCTGTTCGATGTGGATGTTGCCGACAGTCGCGGGCGTTACCGGGAGTCGGACGATTATGCCCACGGCAACAACGTGGTCGTGGTCGATACGCCAGTGGGGAAATTGGGCCTGACGGTCTGTTACGACTTGCGCTTTCCAGAGCTGTACACCGCCCTGCGTGAAGCAGGCGCCGAACTGATTACCGCGCCATCGGCCTTCACCGCCGTGACCGGTGCGGCGCATTGGGAAATCCTGCTGCGCGCGCGGGCCATCGAAACCCAGTGCTACATGCTGGCAGCGGCGCAAGGCGGGACTCACCCAGGGCCAAGAGAAACATTCGGACACGCGGCGATCATAGATCCATGGGGTCGCGTGCTGGCCGAACAGGCACAAGGCGAAGCCGTGCTGCTGGCCGAGCGAGACAGTCAAGAGCAAGCGTCCATACGGGCGCGAATGCCGGTGTCGAATCACCGGCGATTTTTTTCGCAGGACGCCTTGCGGCCTGCCAACACCCCGGAGTGAATATGAGCGACTTGTCCTCTGTCAGCGAACACCTTCTGGCGCCCGGCGGCCTTAGCATCGAGAGCCTGCAATCGGTGCTGGGCGAGCTGGCCGGGCCTGGGATCGACGCGGCCGACCTGTATTTCCAGGGGCAGATTTCCGAGTCCTGGGCCTTGGAAGACGGCATCGTCAAAGAAGGCAGCTTCAACCTCGATCAAGGCGTCGGCGTACGTGCGCAGTCGGGTGAGAAAACCGGCTTTGCCTACAGCAACGCGATCACCCCTGAAGCCCTTTCCCTCGCTGCGCGTGCCGCCCGTTCGATTTCCCGCGCAGGCCAAAACGGTCGGGTTCAGGCTTTCACCACCCAGGACGTCGCACAGCTCTACGGGCCTGACAATCCGCTGGAAGTCATGACTCGCGCCGAGAAGGTCGAGCTGCTCAAACGTATCGACGTTGCTACGCGTGCGCTTGACCCACGTATCCAGCAAGTCACCGTGAGCATGGCGGGCGTTTGGGAGCGCATTCTCGTGGCGTCCACTGATGGCAGCCTGGCAGCCGATGTGCGGCCATTGGTGCGCTTCAACGTCAGCGTCATTGTCGAGCAGAACGGTCGTCGCGAGCGCGGCGGTCACGGCGGCGGCGGTCGTACCGATTACCGTTATTTCCTCAGCGAAGACCGCGCCATGGGCTACGCCCGCGAAGCGTTGCGTCAGGCGCTGGTCAATCTGGAGGCGATCCCTGCGCCTGCTGGCACCTTGCCTGTCGTGTTGGGCTCCGGCTGGTCCGGTGTGCTGTTGCACGAAGCGGTGGGGCATGGCCTGGAAGGCGACTTCAACCGCAAAGGTAGCTCGGCGTATAGCGGTCGCATGGGTGAAATGGTCGCCTCCAAGCTCTGCACCATCGTTGATGATGGGACGCTGGTCGGGCGTCGTGGGTCGTTGAGTGTCGATGATGAAGGCACCCCAACCGAATGCACCACGTTGATTGAAAACGGTGTGCTCAAGGGCTACATGCAAGACAAGTTGAACGCTCGCCTGATGGGCGTGGCGCGCACGGGCAATGGTCGTCGCGAGTCCTATGCGCACCTGCCGATGCCGCGTATGACCAACACCTATATGTTGGGCGGTCAGAGCGATCCTGCGGAAATCATTGCTTCGGTCAAGCGCGGCATCTACTGCGCCAACCTCGGTGGTGGCCAAGTGGATATCACCAGTGGCAAGTTTGTGTTCTCTACCAGCGAAGCCTATTTGATCGAAGACGGCAAAATCACGACCCCGGTCAAAGGCGCGACATTGATCGGCAACGGTCCTGAAGCCATGAGCAAGGTGTCGATGGTCGGTAATGACCTGGCGCTGGACAGCGGTGTGGGGACTTGTGGCAAGGATGGGCAATCGGTGCCGGTAGGCGTCGGTCAGCCGACCTTGAAGATCGATGCGATTACCGTGGGTGGTACCGGTTCCTGATCAGAGGTTTCAAGAAAGCCGCGCCGGACGATTCGCTCGTCCGGCGCTCAGCGCTTAGCGCAGTCCGCGTTTGGCTTCGTCCAGCTCGCGGATGTATTTGAAGATTTTACGGGTTGCGGCCGGGGCCTTGTTTTGCGCGGCCTCGTGCTGAGCCTGACGGATGAGCGAGCGCAGTTGTTGACGATCGGCTTGCGGGTACTCGTTGACGAACAGCTCCAGTACGTCGTCGGCGCCGGTCACGAGGCGATCACGCCAGCGTTCCAGATTGTGAAAGCGCTCGTTGTACTGGCGCGTGGAGGCATCGAGTTGGTCGAGCAGCACCAGAATTTCGTCGAGGTCCTGATCGCGCATCAGCTTGCCGATGAACTGTATGTGGCGTTTGCGCGCGATGTGCGCGGTGTGCTTGGGAGCATCGGCCAATGCCCGACGCAAAGGGTCGGTCAGTGGCAGTTTGGCCAGTATGTCCGGTTTGAAAGTCGTCAAGCGTTCGCCAAGTTCAACCAGAGCATGTAGCTCTCGCTTGACCTGGGTTTTGCTTTTCTCTCCGTCGAAGGAGTCGTCGTAAGAATCAACCATGGGGGCCGTCCGCAAATAAACGCCGCCATGATAACCAGTCAGGGGCCAAATGTCCGGCCCGGTGGGTATTCGGTCATCGCCGAAATCAGAATTTGATGGAGAACGTCATGAGTGCATCAGAAAGCGTCGGCCCGCAGGCCTTGCCGGCCTTGCAAGAGCAGGTCGAACAAATCGTCGCCGAAGCCAAGCGTCAGGGGGCCAGTGCCTGTGAAGTGGCTGTGTCGCTGGAGCAGGGCCTGTCGACTTCGGTCCGTCAGCGCGAAGTGGAAACTGTCGAATTCAACCGCGACCAGGGTTTTGGCATCACTCTGTACGTTGGGCACCGCAAAGGCTCGGCGAGCACCTCCGCCAGCGGCCCGGACGCGATCCGCGAAACCGTCGCCGCAGCCCTGGCAATCGCCAAACACACCTCCGAAGACGAAGCCTCAGGCCTTGCCGATGCCGCGCTGATGGCCAAGGATCTGCCGGATTTCGACTTGTTTCATCCGTGGGACATCACCCCGGAGCAAGCCATCGAGCGGGCGCTGATTTGCGAAGCGGCCGCTTTTGATGCCGATCCGCGTATCAAGAACGCCGATGGCACGACGCTGAATGTCCATCAAGGCTGCCGCGTCTATGGCAACAGCCATGGTTTCATTGGTGGTTATGCCTCGACCCGTCACAGCCTGAGCTGCGTGATGATTGCCGAGGGTGACGGCCAAATGCAGCGCGACTACTGGTACGACGTCAATCGCCGTGGCGAACTGCTGATGGACGCCAAGCTGATCGGCCAGAAAGCCGCGCAACGGGCTGCCAGCCGTTTGGGCGCGCGTCCGGTGCCGACTTGTGAGGTGCCGGTGTTGTTTTCTGCTGAGTTGGCGGGTGGTTTGTTCGGCAGCTTCCTCGGGGCGATTTCCGGCGGCAACCTGTACCGCAAGTCCTCGTTCCTGGAAGGCGCCATCGGTCAGCGGTTGTTCCCAGAGTGGATGACCATCGACGAGCGTCCGCATTTGATTGGGGCGATGGGCAGTTCGGCGTTCGACGGTGACGGCCTGGCGACGTATGCCAAACCGTTCGTGGAGAATGGCGAACTGGTGTCCTACATCCTCAGCACCTATTCAGGACGCAAGCTCGGCTTGCCGAGCACGGCGAACTCAGGGGGCGTACACAACCTGTTTGTCACCCACGGCACCGAAGATCAGGCGGCGTTGATTCGGCGGATGGGGCGCGGTCTGTTGGTTACCGAGCTGATGGGCAGCGGCTTGAACATGGTCACAGGCGACTATTCCCGTGGTGCGGCGGGATTTTGGGTCGAGAATGGCGAAATACAATTCGCGGTCCAGGAAGTGACCATCGCTGGCAACATGAAGGATATGTTCAAGCAAATCATTGCCGTCGGCAGCGACCTGGAAATGCGCAGTAACATTCGCACCGGGTCGGTATTGATCGAGAAAATGACGGTCGCAGGGAGCTGATTCATCCAGCTTTGATGCCGTAACCAAGGCTTGCCATCGATTACCGGTGTGCAGGCCTTTTTGTTGACCGCAGAATTCTGTAGATGCTCTTTTCCTGGTCAAGCTTTCGGTAGGTGTTTTTTGCTGAAAAGCGTGGCCGTATCCAATGCTTCACCGCTGCGGATGGCGTATGTCTTCAATGTGGCGGGTGAACAGCTATAGGAGCGCGGCTTGTCCCGCGATCTGGCGCGCAGCGGCAGTAAACCCGGTGTGCGCGGTTTGCCTGTCGCACTGCGCGCGCAAGTTTACGACGGGTTCCCCGCCGGTCGCGGGACAAGCCCTGCTCCTACGAGCTGTCATCGCAAATGCTTTATGGGGGGGGCAGGGCCAGAACGCCCAAGGAGCGAACTTGTTCGCGAAGCATTGCGCCTGATACACCGCGTCCATCTCTCGCCAACAAGTTGGCTCCTACAGACTCTGATCGCGTTTCGGGCCGTTACGGTTTTGTTGTCGGGGTTGTTTTGATTCTCAAACTCATTTAATAATGAATATCATTTATTGAAAGAGTCGGGTCATGGGTCCTGTCCTGCACGAGTTGCCTTATCTGGATAACTGGCGTGGTTTGAGTCTTCGGATTCGCTGTGCGCTCGATCCCGATGAACCCCGGGTGATCGAACATTACTTGGCAGAAGGTCGCTACCTCGCGCGGTTCACGGCCACGCCACACTCGCTGATCGTCGAAAGCACCTTTCGCCTGTTGCTCGATACCGCACGTGATACCGCGCTGCCCTGGCATTGGCGTTGCCTGTGTCTGGATCAGGCGTGGCGACCACTGCACGACATGCAGGGCCTGGCTCATTCCCCACTGCAACGCCAACGCTGGCAGGCCTTCGCCCATCAATTGGCGACCTGTGTCCTGCAGCCTTCGATTTCTCTCGTTGAACTGATGCAAGGATCTTCCGATGAGCACTACCCGTATTGAACGCGACAGCATGGGCGAGTTGCAGGTCCCGACCGAGGCCCTGTACGGCGCGCAGACCCAGCGTGCGGTGAATAACTTCCCCATCAGCCACTTGCGTATGCCGGCCCAATTCATCAGGGCATTGCTGTTGGCCAAAGCGGCGGCCGCTCAGGCCAACCTTGAGCTCAAGCAGATCACCGAAGGCCAGAGCAAGGCCATTGTCACCGTGTGTAAAGAGCTGTTGGCGGGCGATTACATGGTGCATTTCCCTGTGGACGTGTACCAGACAGGTTCTGGCACCAGCACCAACATGAACGCCAACGAAGTGATCGCGACCTTGGCCAGCCGTGTGCTCGGCGAACCAGTCAATGCCAACGATCACGTCAACTGCGGCCAGAGCAGCAACGACATCATCCCGACCACCATCCACGTCAGCGCCGCGCTGGTCATGCACGAGCAATTGCTGCCAGCCTTGGCGCATTTGATCAAGACCATCGAGCATAAGGCCGAACAGGTTCATCCCTTCATCAAGACCGGTCGTACGCACCTGATGGATGCTATGCCGGTGCGCATGAGCCAAGTCCTGAACGGTTGGGCGCAGCAGATTCGCGCCAACGTCCAACATCTGGAAAACCTGCTGCCGAGCCTGCAAGCACTGGCGCAAGGCGGCACAGCGGTAGGCACGGGCATCAATGCGCACCCGGAATTCGCCTCGCGGTTCGCTGGGCACTTGAGTCGTTTGAGCAATATAGGCTTTGTTCCGGGCAAAGACCTGTTCGCCCTGATCAGCTCGCAAGACACCGCAGTGGCGGTTTCCGGGCAAATGAAAGGCACTGCCGTGTCGCTGATGAAAATCGCCAATGACCTGCGCTGGATGAACTCCGGCCCGTTGGCAGGTCTGGGTGAAATTGAACTTCAAGCGCTGCAGCCTGGCTCCTCGATCATGCCGGGCAAGGTCAATCCGGTAATTCCGGAAGCCACTGCGATGGTGGCCGCACAGGTCATCGGCAACGACGCGACCATCACCATTGCGGGCCAATCGGGCAACTTCGAGCTCAATGTGATGCTGCCGATCATCGCTCACAACCTGCTGGAGAGCATCGAGCTGTTGGCCAACGCCAGCCGTGTCCTGGCAGACAAGGCCATCGCCAGCTTCAAAGTCAACGAAGCCAAGCTCAAGGAGGCGTTGTCGCGCAATCCGATTCTGGTGACGGCACTCAACCCGATCATCGGTTATCAGAAAGCCGCTGAGATCGCCAAGACCGCCTACCGCGAAGGTCGCCCGATTATCGACGTCGCCCTCGAACACACGGATTTGCAGCGCGCTCAACTGGAAACCCTGCTCAATCCGGAAAAACTCACTGCCGGCGGACTTTGATCGCCGCTGTCATCGCCTCTGGAGGCACGCTATGGAGCACTGGAAACGCACGATCCTGAAAGGCAACAGCTGCTTCAACGCCGGTGATCTGATCGACGCGCGCGAGCTTTACCTGCAAGCGCTGGCGTTGGCTCAGGTACTTCTGGAGCGCTGGAGCGTGCCCGACGAAGCGGTGGCAGCTTTCGTTATTTCTCACCACAACCTGGCTGATTTGCACTTGGCCCTCAAGCAGCCGGAGGAGAGCGCCGAGTACTTGTGCGCGGCCCACCAGCGCTTGCTGAACATGATTCAGACCCCGCGCCTGACACCGGCGTTGCGTCAGGCAGCCTTCAGTCACAGTCATAAAACCTACGCCGAGCTGTTGGGATTCATCAACGAGCATGGCGAATACCCTCGCACCCATCGTCTGCTCAACAGCAGTGGCGAGCACTCGCGTTCAGCGCTTGCAAAAAACGCCACCACTGCGGGCAGCCTTTCTTTCGGAGTTCATTGATATGCCATTTACCTTGCCTGCATTGCCTTACGCCTACGACGCCCTGGAACCGCACATCGATGCGCAAACCATGGAAATCCACTACACCAAGCACCATCAGACCTACATCAATAACCTCAACGCGGCCGTCGAAGGCACCGAGTACGCCGAATGGCCCATCGAAAAGCTGGTAGCCAGCGTTAAGCAGCTACCGGAGAAATTGCGCCCGGCGGTAATCAACCAGGGCGGCGGGCACGCTAATCACTCGCTATTCTGGGAAGTCATGAGCCCGAAAGGCGGTGGTCTGCCGACAGGCACATTGGCCAAGGCCATCGACGATCAACTGGGCGGTTTCGACAGCTTTAAGGACGCATTCACCAAGGCCGCATTGACTCGCTTTGGCAGTGGTTGGGCCTGGTTGAGCGTTACGCCCGAGAAGAAACTGGTTGTCGAAAGCAGTGGCAACCAAGACAGCCCGTTGATGAATGGCAATACGCCGATCCTCGGTCTGGATGTCTGGGAGCACGCGTACTACTTGCGTTATCAGAACCGTCGTCCCGAATACATCAGCGCGTTCTACAACGTCATCAACTGGGCTGAAGTCGCCAGGCGTTATCAGGCCGCATTGGTCTGATACCTATAACAACAAGAAGTAAGGCGGGTTATGCGTTCGGAAATACTTACGATCAGCAGTGGGCGGTTGTTTCGTCTGGCTTTGGGTTCAATTCTGGTACTGGCCGGTACGGGATTACTGATTGCTCAGGGCTTGTCGTGGTTGAGTCTGGAGCCACGGATGCTGCGCGCGCTGGAAGGCGGGGCGATCTGTGCGTTGGGCACGGCGCTGGGAGCGGTGCCGGTGTTGGTGATTCGCGGCATGCCGGTCGCGGTATCCGACGGCCTGCTGGGCTTTGGTGCTGGCATCATGCTTGCGGCCACCGCGTTCTCGCTGATCGTGCCGGGCCTGAGCGCCGCTGAAGGCCTGGGGTTTTCGCCCTGGGGTGCGGGCGGGTTGATCAGCTTCGGTATTTTGCTGGGCGCCGTCGGACTGTTTGTTGTGGATAACCTGGTGTCGCGGGACACGAGCCTACCTCCATCACTGGAGCATCCGGCAATTGCGTCCAACATCTGGTTGTTCGTCATCGCGATCATCGCTCACAACATCCCCGAAGGCATGGCGGTCGGGGTGTCGGCGGGCGGCGGTCTGGCTCACGCCGACAGCCTGGCGATGGGCATTGCCATTCAGGACGTCCCCGAGGGCCTGGTGATCGCTCTGGTACTGGCGGGCGCCGGGATGTCACGCTTGAAGGCGTTCTTGATTGGCGCTGCGTCAGGTTTGGTCGAGCCCGTATTTGCGGTGCTCTGCGCCTGGCTGGTGGCGGTCGCCGAGCTGTTGCTGCCGATAGGCCTGGCGCTGGCTGCCGGGGCGATGTTGCTGGTGGTCACGCATGAAATCATTCCAGAGTCGCGGCGCAACGGTCACGACCGCATCGCAAGCCTGGGGCTGGTTGCTGGCTTCTGCGTGATGATGGTGATGGATACGGCGTTGGGTTGAACCGTTGTGGAGCTTGCTTGCCCGTGATTGCGCTGGTCTGATCTGCAGTCATCGACTGACATATCGCCAGTGCGGATAAATATTAGATAGGTCATTTATTGAACAGATAATAAATGACCTATCTAAACAGCCGAGCGGCGGCCCGACCGCTCGCCAAGACGCCAGTTAATCTTTTATCAATCATCGAAACTGACCGTAAACGCAGCGCGGTGTCGGGTATTCATGGTGAGTGTTTGTTCAATGTAACCATTCAGTGACCATTACGCGTCCCTTCGTTACCGTCCGCTCTTGCCCCTTGGTTAGAATCCATGCAGCGCAAGCACCAAGACTTGCTCAGGCATAACAAAAAGAAAGGTCAACTAGATGAATTCAATCACCCGTCTCGCTGCACTCATTTCCCTCGCCTCGTTGTTCCCTCTGAGCGCCATCGCTGCCGAATCCAAAGGTACTGTCGAAGTTGTCCATTGGTGGACGTCCGGCGGTGAAAAAGCAGCTGTTGATGTGCTCAAGGCACAAGTCGAAAAAGATGGTTTTACCTGGAAAGACGGCGCTGTCGCCGGTGGTGGTGGCTCCACCGCGATGACCGTGCTCAAGAGCCGTGCTGTATCGGGTAACCCGCCTGGTGTTGCACAGATCAAAGGCCCGGACATTCAAGAATGGGCACAGACCGGCCTGCTCGACACCGGCGCCCTCAAAGACGTCTCCAAAGAAGAGAAGTGGGACAGTCTGCTGGACAAGAAAGTCTCCGACACCGTGAAGTACGAAGGCAACTATGTAGCCGTGCCGGTGAACATCCATCGGGTTAACTGGCTGTGGATCAACCCGCAAGTTTTCAAGAAAGCCGGCATCGACAAAGCGCCTACCACCCTTGAGGAATTCTACGCCGCAGGCGACAAGCTCAAGGCCGCAGGCTTTATTGCCCTGGCCCATGGTGGTCAACCTTGGCAGGACAGCACTGTCTTCGAAGATGTCGTGTTGTCGGTCATGGGCTCTGATGGCTACAAAAAGGCTTTTGTCGATCTGGATGATAAAACCCTGACCGGTTCGGACATGGTCAAGGTTTTCACTGAACTGAAGAAAGTTGCGACCTACATGGACCCTAATCGGGCCGGTCGTGACTGGAACCTGGCCGCAGCCGACGTCATCAGCGGCAAGGCCGGTATGCAGCTGATGGGCGACTGGGCCAAGAGCGAATGGACCGCCGCCAAGAAGATCGCTGGCAAGGACTATCAGTGTGTAGCGTTCCCCGGTACTGACCGTTCCTTCACCTACAACATCGATTCTCTCGCTGTGTTCAAGGGCAAGGACAACGCCAAGAACGGCACCACTGCCGCGCAGCAGGATCTGGCGAAAGTCACCCTGGGCGAAGACTTCCAGAAAGTCTTCAGCATCAACAAAGGCTCGATCCCTGTGCGCAACGACATGTTGAGCAACATGGACAAGTACGGCTTCGACTCTTGTGCGCAGACAGCTGCCAAGGATTTCCTGGCGGATGCCAAGACTACCGGTCTGCAACCAAGCATGGCGCACAACATGGCGACCACGCTGGCAGTGCAGGGCGCGATCTTCGATGTGGTGACCAACTACATCAACGACCCCAAAGCCGATCCTGAAACCGCCGCCAAGCAACTGGGCAAGGCCATCACCTCGGCCAAGTAACCTCAATGACCCGCCGCTGGTTCGCCAGCGGTAACCCCAGCCGCAGTTCGTGCTGATGAAGCCTGAGTCTGGTTTCAAGTGCGCCTGTGGTCTGGAAACGATGTTTTGAATGTGGATTTTTCGATGAGCTCTGTCGCTGTCTTCAGCAAAGCCTCGCCGTTCGATGCGCTGCAACGCTGGCTGCCTAAATTGGTGCTGGCGCCGAGCATGTTCATCGTGCTGGTCGGTTTTTATGGCTACATCCTGTGGACGTTCGTGCTGTCGTTCACCACCTCGACCTTCCTGCCCACATACAAGTGGGCAGGCCTGGCGCAATACATGCGTCTGTACGAGAGTGATCGCTGGTGGGTCGCGAGCAAAAACCTCGCAGTGTTTGGCGGCATGTTCATTGGCATCAGCCTGGTCGTCGGCGTGACGCTGGCGGTGTTTCTGGATCAACGCATTCGCCGCGAAGGGTTCATTCGCACCATTTACCTGTACCCGATGGCGCTCTCGATGATCGTCACCGGTACCGCCTGGAAATGGCTGTTAAACCCAGGCATGGGGCTGGACAAGATGCTGCGCGACTGGGGCTGGGAGGGTTTTCGTCTCGACTGGCTGGTGGATCAGGACCGGGTGATTTATTGCCTGGTCATCGCCGCCGTCTGGCAGGCGTCCGGTTTCATCATGGCGATGTTTCTCGCCGGCCTGCGCGGGGTCGATCAATCGATCATTCGTGCAGCGCAAATCGACGGCGCAAGCATGCCGAAAATCTACTGGAAGGTCGTGTTGCCAAGCCTGCGCCCGGTGTTCTTCAGCGCGGTGATGATCCTCGCTCATATCGCGATCAAGAGCTTTGACCTGGTGGCGGCGATGACGGCGGGCGGTCCGGGTTATTCGTCTGACCTGCCTGCGATGTTCATGTATTCCTTCACGTTCAGCCGTGGCCAGATGGGCATGGGCTCGGCCAGTGCAATCCTGATGCTCGGGGCGATTCTCGCCATCCTCGTGCCTTACCTGTATTCCGAGCTGAGGACCAAGCGTCATGACTAGTCTCGTTGGCAAACAGTCGCTGAGCCTCAGCCGAATCGCAATCCATGCGGTGTTGATCATTGCCTGCGTGCTGTATCTGGTGCCGTTGGTGGTCATGTTGCTGACCAGCTTCAAGTCGCCCGAAGACATCAGCACCGGCAACCTGCTGAGCTGGCCGACTGTGGTGACCGCAATCGGCTGGGTCAAAGCTTGGGCAACGGTGGATGGCTATTTCTGGAACTCGATCAAGATCACTGTCCCGGCAGTGCTGATCTCCACGGCAATCGGCGCGCTGAACGGCTATGTGTTGTCGATGTGGCGCTTTCGTGGCTCGCAACTGTTCTTCGGGTTGTTGCTGTTCGGTTGCTTCCTGCCCTTTCAGACCGTATTGCTCCCGGCGTCTTTCACGCTCGGCAAGATGGGGCTGGCCAATACCACGACGGGGCTGGTGTTTGTCCATGTGGTCTACGGGCTGGCATTCACCACGCTGTTCTTTCGTAACTACTACGTCAGCATTCCGGAGGCGCTGGTGAAGGCTGCTCGGCTGGACGGTGCCGGGTTTTTCACCATTTTCCGCCGGATCATTCTGCCGATGTCGACACCGATCATCATGGTCTGCCTGATCTGGCAGTTCACCCAGATCTGGAACGATTTCCTGTTCGGTGTGGTGTTTTCCAGTGGCGACTCCCAGCCAATTACCGTGGCGCTGAATAACCTGGTCAACACCAGCACGGGCGCCAAGGAATACAACGTGGATATGGCTGCCGCGATGATCGCCGGTCTGCCGACCCTGCTGGTGTACATCGTTGCAGGCAAGTATTTCGTGCGCGGGCTCACGGCCGGCGCAGTCAAGGGGTAATCATGGCAACGCTCGAACTACGCAATGTAAACAAGACTTATGGTGTCGGCCTGCCGGAGACCCTGAAGAACATCGAGCTGCAAATCAATGACGGTGAGTTTTTGATTCTGGTCGGTCCGTCAGGCTGCGGGAAATCGACCCTGATGAACTGCATCGCCGGTTTGGAAAACATCACCGGCGGCGAGATTGTCATCGACAATCAGGATGTCAGCGGCATGAGCCCGAAGGATCGGGACATCGCCATGGTGTTCCAGTCCTACGCGCTGTACCCGACCATGAGTGTGCGCGAGAACATCGAGTTCGGTCTGAAGATCCGCAAGATGAGCCAGACCGCCATCGATGAGGAAGTGGCGCGGGTCGCCAAGCTGTTACAGATCGAACACCTGCTCAATCGCAAGCCGGGCCAGTTGTCCGGTGGTCAGCAACAGCGTGTGGCGATGGGCCGTGCGCTGGCGCGTCGTCCGAAGATCTACCTGTTCGACGAGCCGCTGTCCAACCTCGACGCCAAGTTGCGGGTCGAGATGCGTACCGAAATGAAACTGATGCATCAGCGTCTGAAAACCACCACGGTTTACGTCACCCACGATCAGATCGAGGCAATGACGCTGGGCGACAAAGTGGCGGTCATGAAGGACGGCATCATTCAGCAGTTCGGTACGCCAAAACAGATCTACAACGATCCGGCAAATCTGTTCGTGGCCAGCTTCATCGGTTCGCCGCCGATGAACTTCATCCCCCTGCGGCTGCAACGTAAGGAGGGCCGTCTGGTTGCACTGCTGGACAGCGGTCAGGCGCGTTGCGAACTGCCAATGAGCATGAGCGACGCGGGGTTTGAAGACCGTGAGGTGATTCTGGGCCTTCGCCCTGAACAGATCGTGCTAGCGTCCGGCGAAACCAGTGCATTGCCAGGCATTCGTGCTCAAGTGCAGGTCACCGAGCCAACGGGGCCAGACACGCTGGTGTTCGTTACGCTCAACGACAGCAAAGTCTGCTGCCGTTTGGCGCCAGATGTTGCACCGCAGGTCGGTGAGTCGCTGAACCTGCAATTGGATCCGAGCAAGGTTCTGTTATTCGACGCCAATACAGGAGAGCGTCTGGGTGTGCTGGGAAAGCAGAAAACGGCTGAACGCGTCAGCAATGTCACGCGGCTCAATCGCCACTGATCCCGACCCATTAATGTGAGACCAGGCACCTCTGACTGGCCATTTCTGCCGTAAGCCGGCCAATCAGGCACACGAAGCAAGTAGTTACACGATGTTTAAAGCTAATAACAATAAAACGAGGATTTAAGGGATGAAGACGCACCACAAAAAATCGCTTAACCAGTTCCGGCTGATCGGTGGCTTGTCTGTTTTAGGTGTGTTGAGTTGTGTGGGTACGGTTCAAGCGGTAGAGCCGTTTCACGCCAACGAGCACATGACGGGCGACTGGGGTGGTGTTCGCCAGGAGCTGTACGACAAGGGTTACGACTTCTCGCTTGAATACGTCGGTGAGATGGGCTCCAACCTTCATGGCGGTTACAACAACGACAAGACAGCCCGATACAGCGACCAGTTCGCCATCGGTATGCAGATGGATCTGGAAAAAATCCTCGGTTGGAAAGACACCGAGTTCAAGCTGGCGATCACCGAGCGTAGCGGGAATAACATTTCCAACGACCGTATCGGCGACCCGCGCGCCGGCACTCTAAGCTCTTCGCAAGAAGTCTGGGGCCGTGGTCAGACCTGGCGTCTGACTCAGATGTGGATCAAGCAGAAATACTTCGACGGCGCCCTGGATGTGAAACTGGGTCGATTCGGCGAAGGCGAGGACTTCAACAGCTTCCCATGCGATTTCCAGAACCTTTCGTCCTGTGGTTCGCAAGTGGGTAACTATGTGAACACTTGGTACAACTGGCCCGTCAGCCAGTGGGCATTGCGCGTGAAGTACAACATCACGCCAGAAGTCTTTGCCCAGATCGGTGTCTACGAGCAGAACCCCTCTTATCTGGAAACCGGCAACAGCTTCAAGCTCAGCGGCAGCGGCGCCAAAGGCACCGTGGTTCCGGTTGAAGTGGTCTGGTCGCCGAGCATCAATGCGCTGCCCGGCGAGTATCGCTTGGGTTACTACGTCAGCAGCCCGAATGCCGATGACCTTTATGAAAACGAAGACGGCCAGCCACAAGCGACTGCCGGCGGCGACTTCAAAAGCCACAAGAACAAGCACGGCTGGTGGGTCGTGGCTCAGCAGCAATTGACCAGCCACAACGGCGATGCGTCTCGGGGGCTGAGCATCTTCGCCAACGCCACTGTGCATGACAAAGCCACCAATTTCGTCGACAACTATCAGCAGGTCGGTTTCGTCTACAAAGGGCCTTTCGATGCGCGTCCAAAGGATGACATCGGTATCGGTATCGCGCGTATCCACGTCAACGATGATGCTCAGGACAACCGTCGCCTGATCAACGCCACCAACGGGATCGATGATTACGATAACCCTGGCTATCTGCCGATCCAGCAGACTGAATACAATTCCGAGATCTACTACGGCTTCCACGTCACCGATTGGCTGACTGTGCGTCCTAACCTGCAGTACATCAAGAGCCCTGGCGGTGTCGATGATGTCGACAACGCACTGGTTGCAGGTATCAAGATCCAGTCGAAGTTCTGATTCCGGCGCACGCTCCTGCGCGCTCCAAAGACGATCAAGGGTCGTGTGTGCTTTACGGGCAGCCTGGCTGCCCGTTTTTTTGGGTTGTCGGCCCTGGAGGTTTCAGGGTGTTTTTTATTGGGGATGAACAGTCCGTATCGGAGCCAACTTGTTGGCGAGGCAGATGGCTCTGTGCGTCAGCAATGGCACTTCGCGAACAAGCTCGCTGCTACAGAAAGGTTGTGTCGCTTCAAGATCACTCACATGGGGCAGCTATGGCCATCGGCGAGACAGGATTGCTTGAGCATCCCCTACAGCGCTTTTTTACATCGACTCGGCCACGGCCGACGTTTCAGTGGGAGCGGTATCAGCAGCGTGAGGTGCTGGTGATCGATCATCCTCAATGTCAGGCGGTGTTCAGCCGCCAGGGTGGGCAACTGTTGCACTTTCAGCCCCGCGACCAAAAGCCTTGGTTGTGGTGCGCGGCGCAGTGGCCGCAGGTCGGCGCCATACGCGGCGGCATTCCGGTCTGCTGGCCTTGGGTCGGACGTCATCCATGTGAGAGTGGTTGGCCTGCGCATGGTTGGGCACGTTTGCTCGACTGGAAGTTGATCGACAGTGCCGAATGCGAAGCTGGCGTAACTCTGCACTGGCGTTTGAAATTGTGGGATTGGCAAGCCGATCTGTTTGCCGAGCTGGGGGTGGGCATGGATCTGCGACTGGCGACGCTGCATGAGGACAGCCAGCCGTGCCAGTTCAGCCATGCACTGCATGCCTATTGGCGGATCAGCGATGTTGCCCATGTCGCGCTGGAAGGGTTGGATGGCGCTTACGGTTACGATGAACTGAGCCGCAGTGCCTGTGAGCAAAAAGGTGAGTTGCGGCCCGTTGGAGGTTGCCAACGTGTATTCGAGCATGCTGGCACGTTGGAGTTGCAGGACGAGGTCTGGTGCCGCCGTTTAAGCATCGACACTGGCGACAGCGCCAGCACCGTCGTCTGGCACCCCGGCAGTCGACCCTTGCTGGGCGTGGAGGCGGGTGAGGCGAGCGGGTTTGTGCGCATTGAAGCGGCATCAGCAGCGGCGGACAGTTTCAGCCTGGCGCCGGGACAGCAGGCACGGTTGAGCTTGCAGGCGCATTTGGTTCATTGATTGATCCGGGGCTTTTCCTGTAGGAGCCAACTTGTTGGCGAAGCGGCGTACCTGATACTCCGCATAAACTCCCTCGCCAACAAGTTGGCTCCTACAGTGCATTCTGACCGTGGAGCATTTGCGATGACGACTCGTAGGCGCTGGGCTTGTCCCGCGACCGGCGGGGAACCCGTCGTAAGTCTGCGCACGCGGTGTAACAGGTAGACCGCGCGCACCGGGTTTACTGCCCCTTCGCGCCATTCAGCGAAAAACACCTGCTGAAAGCTTGACGGGGAACAGAATATCTACAGAAAAACTCGCTCAATTCAACTCATCATCCACCGGATATCGGCTGGCATTGAGGCTTTCCTTGATCTTGCGCAGGTGCGGCTGGAAATCCACGCCGCGGCGCAGGGTCATGCCGGTCGCCAAAACGTCGAGCACGGTCAGTTGAATGATCCGCGAGGTCATCGGCATGTAGATATCCGTGTCTTCGGGCAGTGGGATATTCAGGCTCAAGGTACTGGCCTTCGCCAGTGGCGAATTGGCGGCTGTCAGGCCCAGTACCGAAGCGCCGTTCTCGCGAGCGATACGCGCCACCTCGACCAACTCCCGAGTGCGTCCGGTGTAGGAAATAATCACAAACAGTTCGCCGGTGTGCGCCACCGACGCCAGCATGCGCTGCATCAGCACGTCGGCATGAGCGGTCACGGCCAGATTGAAACGAAAGAACTTGTGCTGCGCGTCCAACGCCACAGGCGCCGAAGCGCCGAGGCCGAAGAAGTGGATCTGCCGCGCCTGAATCAACAGGTCCACGGCTTTACTGACCAGATTTGGATCGAGCGCCTGACAGGCGCTATCCAGTGATGCGATGGCGCTGCCGAAAATCTTGCGCGTATACGCCTCGGGATTGTCGTCCGCCTCCACGGCTCGGCTGACATATGCCGCGCCGCTGGCCAGGCTTTGCGCCAGTTGCAACTTGAGTTCGGGGTAACCGCTGACATCGAACGAGCGGCAGAAACGGTTGACCGTAGGCTCGCTGACCTTCGCCGCCTGCGCGAGCGCTGCAATGCTGAACCGTGTGGCTTGCTGAGGGTTGAGCAGAATGGCTTCGGCGACTTTGCGCTCGGCCTTGTTCAAGTCTTCAAGACGGCTCTGGATCTGTTCCAGAAGATTTCGTACACGGTCCATTGAAAGTCCTTGTGAAGCTGCAACAAGCGGATCTGCCGGCCTGTTTGCAAAAGGTGTCATGCAGGCGATGTGAAAGCCTATTGAGCGACGGCTGTCGCAGCGCTTGTATCAGGGTCTTTAGCCTGTCGCAAAGTTGGCCTATCGTACTGAGGGCCTGTGTTGATCACCACTGGAATGTAGGTTTTGAAGAAATGTTGTGGTTATTACTACATATGGCCTTGAGTAACGCCTTTAAAAAAGGTATTTGTAGTCTAACTTGATAAAAGAACCAACATTATGCTTTCGATTACGGTTGAACCATGCACTTTTGCCCTGTTTGGCGCCTTGGGTGACCTGGCAGTGCGCAAATTGTTTCCAGCGTTGTACCAGCTCGACCGAGCAGGGCTGCTGCATGCCGACACCCGAATTCTAGCTTTGGCTCGCGAAACCGGTAGCCCAGAAGATCATCTGGCTTACATCGACAAGAGCCTGCGTCGTTTTGTGCCCGATGCCCAACTTGAAGGCGAACACCTTGAGCGTTTTCAGGCACGCCTGAGTTACCTGCACGTGGATTTTCTCAAGGCCGAAGACTACGTTGCGCTGGCCGACGCAGTCGGTAACGCAGAAACCCTGATCGCTTATTTCGCCACCCCAGCATCAGTTTACGGCGCCATCTGTGAAAACCTGGCGTCTGTCGGGTTGACCGACCGTACTCGCGCGGTGTTGGAAAAGCCCATCGGCCACGACCTCGCGTCGTCGCGCAGGGTCAACGACGCCGTGGCGCAGTTCTTGCCGGAAAACCGTGTCTATCGGATCGACCATTATCTGGGCAAGGATACGGTGCAAAACCTCATTGCGCTGCGTTTTGCCAACAGCTTGTTCGAAACCCAGTGGAACCAGAACCACATTTCACACGTCGAGATTACTGTGGCGGAGAAAGTAGGGATCGAGGGCCGCTGGGGGTATTTCGATCAGGCCGGGCAGTTGCGCGACATGATCCAGAACCACCTGTTGCAGCTGCTGTGCCTGATTGCAATGGACCCTCCCAGCGACCTGTCCGCCGACAGTATCCGGGACGAAAAAGTCAAAGTGCTCAAGGCGCTGGCGCCCTTCACCCCGGAACGCCTGGCGACTCAAGTGGTTCGTGGGCAATACATCGCCGGTTACAGCGACGGCAAACCGGTTCCCGGCTATCTGGAAGAGGAGAACTCCAACACCCAGAGCGACACCGAAACATTCGTAGCCATTCGTGCCGAGATTCGCAATTGGCGCTGGTCCGGTGTGCCGTTCTATTTGCGTACAGGCAAGCGCATGCCGCAAAAGCTGTCGCAGATCGTGATTCATTTCAAAGAACCGCCGCACTACATCTTCGCCCCCGAGCAACGGTTGCAGATCAGCAACCGTTTGATCATTCGGTTGCAGCCTGACGAGGGAATCTCGCTGCAGGTAATGACCAAGGATCAGGGGCTGGATAAAGGCATGCAACTGCGCAGCAATCCGCTTCAACTGAGCTTTTCCGATGCGTACCGCAGTGCTCGGATCCCTGATGCCTATGAGCGGTTGTTGTTGGAAGTGATGCGCGGCCATCAGAACTTGTTTGTCCGCAAAGACGAAATTGAATCTGCGTGGCAATGGTGCGACCAGCTTATTGCTGGTTGGAAAAAGGCTGGCGATGCGCCCAAGCCTTATCCCGCGGGCTCTTGGGGCCCGATGAGCTCCATTGCACTGATCACGCGTGACGGGAGATCCTGGTATGGCGATATGTGAACTTGAATTTCCAGCAGGCCTGAAGGCGCTCGAATTCGACAATCCAACCCTATTGGCCGATGCACTGGCCGATCATGTGGCCGAGCTTTTGACGGCGGCCATCAACAGCAATCCCCATGGCGTTGCGACACTGGTGGTTTCGGGTGGGAAAAGCCCGGTGGCGTTCTTTCAAGCCTTGGCGCAGAAGCCAATCCAGTGGTCCAAAGTGGCGGTCAGCTTAGCTGACGAGCGCTGGGTGCCCACTGAGCACGCCGACAGCAACGCAGGCCTGGTGAAGCGCTATCTGTTTCAGGGACCTGCGGCAGAGGCGGGCTTTTTCAGCCTCTACCGTCCGACTCGAACGTTGGATGAAGCCGCCGTTGCGACCGATAACGCGCTCAAGGAGGAGATGCCCTCCATTGACGTATTGGTGCTGGGCATGGGTGATGACGGTCATACGGCGTCGCTGTTTCCCAACAGCCCGAATTTGGCCGACGCGCTGGATTTGAACAGCGATCACTTGTGTTTGCCGATGTACGCACCTACTACGCCGCATCAGCGTCTGACCATGACCCGCAAACTTCTGGCTTCGGCCAAAACGCCGATTTTGTCGATTTCCGGACAGGCCAAACTGCAAACCCTGCGCACGGCGCTGGCGGGCGATGACGTCGCCGAAATGCCGATCCGTGCCTTCCTCAACCCGTCTCTAGAGATCTACTGGTGCCCATAAGCAAAGGATCAGCCGCCATGGAAAATACCCAAGTGAAACAACCGTTCAATGACATGGCGAGCAAGATTGCCCAGATCGACGAACTCTGTGCGAAAGCGAAGATTCTGCCGGTCATCACTATTGCGCGTGAACAGGACGTGCTGCCGCTGGCCGATGCGCTGGCGGCAGGCGGCCTGAACGCGCTGGAAATTACCCTACGTTCGGAGTTTGGCCTCAAAGCCATTCGTATATTGCGTGACCAGCGTCCGGAGCTGTGTACCGGCGCTGGCACTATTCTGGATCGCCGCATGCTGGCGGCTGCCGAAGCTGCGGGTTCGCAGTTCATCGTGACCCCAGGCAGTACGCACGATCTGCTGGAGGCTGCGGTTCATAGCGAGTTGCCACTGTTGCCAGGCATCAGCAGCGCGTCGGAAATCATGATCGGTTATGCCTTGGGCTATCGTCGCTTTAAGCTGTTCCCGGCGGAAATCAGTGGCGGGGTTGGCGCAATCAAAGCGTTGGGCGGTCCGTTCCCGGAGGTGCGTTTTTGCCCCACAGGTGGTGTAAGCGCCGCGAACCTCAAGAACTACATGGCGCTGGCGAACGTGATGTGCGTCGGCGGGACCTGGATGATCGACAGCGCTTGGGTGAAAAATGGCGACTGGGGTCGTATCACCGAAGCCACAGCCCAGGCCGTTGCATTGTTTGACTGAGCTGCTGCGCTGTGTGGAGCTGATCAACCCTGGGCCTTGTTGAATCGACGCTTGCTCGTGAAAGCGATAGTCCAGGTTTGAAAGCTACCCTGCGTGCTGGTCAATTCGCCGGCACGCCTGCAACTGGACTTTATTGTCAGTGATCGCATTTCTACACGCTTTACTGCCTGATAAGTGCGGATCAAGCCAGATCGC
>NZ_DASWOT010000211.1:0-24983 GCF_036404235.1 Pseudomonas sp. | reverse complement strand
GCTGCATTCGGAGTGACTGGGTTACCGCCCGGAGCCGTTGCGCCAGGAGAGCCAGTGGCGGGCGGGGCCGCTGGAGTCGGTGGAGCTGGCGATGTTTGCGGCGCCTCACCCGAATTCTGCGAACCCTCGATGCGCTGTTGCGCTTTTTTGGTCATCACCACGATGTCGATACGACGGTTCACCGGGTTGTCCGGGTGCTCTTTGTCGTACAGCGCCGACGATGCATAACCCACCACGCGCGCCACTTGCGGGTCCGGATAACCTCCCGCAACCAGCGCACGGCGTGCTGCGTTGGCGCGGCCGGCCGAAAGCTCCCAGTTACCAAAACCGCCGCTCCCCACAAAAGGGGTCGCATCGGTATGGCCGCTAACGCTGATCTTGTTCGGCACGGTTTTAATGGTGTCAGCCATCGCCAGCAGGATGTCTTCGAAATAAGGCTTCAGGCGCGCGCTGCCAATGTCGAACATCGGGCGGTTTTCCGCGTCCATGATCTGGATGCGCAAGCCGTCCGGGGTGATTTCGAACAGAATCTGGTCTTTGAATTTCTGCAGCTGCGGGCTCTCGTTGACCTTGCTCTGCAGTTCTCGCAACAGCATCTCCAGACGCTCCTGCTCAACCTGTTCTGCCGCTGCGTCCTGTGCGTCTGCGTCGATAGGAACGCGGTCCGGCGCAGGCACGGATTTGACTTCCGGATTCAGGGTCTGGTCCGGCGACATCTCGGGCGAGCCCCCCAGGTCGATGACGTATGGCGAGCCGCTATCTGAAAAGCCCACAGGGTCTTTGAAGTAGCCGGCAATCGCAATCAACTGTTCCGGGGTGGCAGACGACATCAGCCACAGCACCAGAAAGAATGCCATCATCGCCGTCGCGAAGTCGGCAAAAGCAATTTTCCAGGCACCGCCATGGTGCCCGCCACCATAGCGCTTGATGCGCTTGATGATAATCGGCTGATTATTTTCCATGGATCAACGACCGCGAACAGCTTGTTCCAGCTCACTGAAGCTGGGGCGATGCGCGGGATAGAGAACCTTGCGACCGAACTCGACGGCCAATGAAGGCGGTACACCAGAAGCCGATGCCACAAGAGCGGCCTTGATCGACTCGAACACGTTCATCTCCTCCTTGGCATCGTGGGCCAGGGAAGTCGCCAGCGGGCCGAAGAAGCCGTATGCCGCGAGAATACCGAAGAACGTACCTACCAACGCCGCACCTACGTGCATACCGATAGCACCCTTGTCGCCGGAGCCCAGAGACGCCATGGTCACCACGATACCCAGTACGGCCGCGACAATACCAAAACCGGGCATGCCGTCAGCGACGCCCGTTACAGCATGGGACGGATGTTCCAGCTCTTCTTTCATGCTCAACAATTCCATGTCGAACAAGCCTTCCAGCTCGTGCGGCGCCATGTTGCCGGAGGACATGATGCGCAGGTAATCGCAGATGAAAGCGATCATGCGCGAATCTTTGAGGACACTTGGGTATTTGGCGAAAATCGGGCTATCTCCGGGCTCTTCGATATCACCTTCAATCGCCATCATGCCTTCGCGACGGCTCTTGTTGAGGATTTCGTAAATCAGCCCCAGCACTTCCAGGTAAAACCCATGAGTGAAGCGCGACCCGAACATCTTCAAGGACTTCTTGATGACGTGCATGGTCATATAGCCAGGGTTGGCCTGCAAAAATGCACCGAAGGCTGCGCCCCCGATGATCAACACCTCGAAGGGCTGTATTAACGCGGCGATCTGACCGTGTGAGAGGACGTATCCGCCGAGCACACTCGCGAGAACGACGATGATGCCGATAATTTTTGCCATAGATAAGGATTACTTACTGAGTCGGGTTCATGGTCATGTTCGCAGGAGTGTTAAAACTCTTGTTCTACATATCGGCATAAGTGCGCCAGACTATAGGCAGTCGTAGCGAAAAAACAGCGTGGCAGGCAACACGCGGCTTTCACCGCAAGGGCTATCATGATGCCAGCATTCGACTTTATTCAACACCACCCAGCCGTACGGGACTTCGCAATGCAAGCAGAAACCTCGTCACAGCACCCTGCGCCTAGAACACTAGACGCCTGGATCACGCGACTGGACGGCATTGCCCTGCCGGTTCCGGCGACCGTTCATGCCAGGGTACGCAGCGGACTGACCGACCCTAGCCGCTCAATGCGTGATATCGCAGAAATAATGCAGCAAAGTCCTGCCTTGGTACTGAGCGTGATGCGCGAGGCCAACCTGCACAGCGGCGGTATCACCCAGCCTGCCGAAAGCCTTGAGGTCGCCATCACTCGATTGGGGCTGGCGCGCACTGAAACGCTGCTCGCTCGCTTACCTTCGATGAAAGAGCAGGACATCTCGCTTGCCCTTCGGCAACTGCAAATGATCAGTCAACATGCGACGCAGCAGGCCAGTGGATTGTTCGCCAATCAGTTAGCCAGGCTGTGGCATGACATCCATCTGGGTAGCCTGCTGTTTCTATCGCCACTTTGGCCCATGGCATTGGCGCATCCCAAGCTGCTGGAGGAGTGGGAATTACGGGTCATTCACAGAGGCGAGTGTGCCCAAAAGACTGAAAGAGCGTTGTTTGGCGTTCGCCTGATCGTGCTCTGCCAAGCCTTGGCCGAGCATTGGCATCTGCCGATGTGGGTGACGCGTGGCTATCGACTGATGATTAGCGAGCGGCGCAACCTGGTGAAAGTGCTGCGCATCGCCCACGAAAACGATGATCCACTCAAACAACAGCAACGCCTGGATGCAGATATCCCCTTACAGCGCTGGTTTAACCAACCCGCCCATACCATTGTGCTGGCGAACGAGCTCGCTTTGTCGGCGCAGCACGGCTGGGCCAGCCCACACACACTGCGTTGGCAATTGCTAGCCAGTCTGTATCTGCAACAGCCACTGGCTGCTGTGCAGCAACAAATACACCAAAACGCCGTGAGTAGCGCCCGACTGCACGCAGGTGCTGGTGTCTGGCATCCGGCTGAGGCCCTGCTGTGGCCGTGGGAGACCCAACACATTCATAACGGCCTGCTGGCGGCGCCGCCTCCCTCCACCGAGTTGCTGCAAGCCTGGCGCAAGCAATGTGCGCAATTGCTTCTGGAGCCAAGCCCGTTCAGCAATGCCATGCACCTGACCACCTTCGCCCGCGACGCACTGTTGGCCTGCGGCCTGCAGCGAGTGATGCTGTTGATGATTGACCGTAAGATCGATGCCTTGCGCGTCCATCAAATGGCGGGACTGGACAAATCCACCACAAGCCTGGTGGTGCCCATCAAAGACAGCACCCTACTGCAACGCTTGCTGGCCCAGTCGACACAGTTACGCCTGACTCCAGCGAACAATGCGCAATTCTCGGCGCTATTGCCAGGCAGCCTGCGCAGCCCGTTCAGTGGCGAAAACCTGTTGATCCGCTCGATTGCCAGTAATGGCCGCGTACTCATGCTGCTAGTCGCAGATCAAGGGGGCGGCCCGCTATCAGAAATCACCGTGCAGGCCTTCGGAAAAACAGCGCAATGCATTGAGAGAGCCCTAACGACGTTTAGCCACCGCAACGTTTGACGGCTGAGCTACAATTCGCCTCTTTTTGACGATCTGGAGACCTTATATGTCTGCCTTTTCAAGCTTGCCGCTGGTCATCGAACCTGGCGAACTCAAGGCACGCCTTGACGCGTCAGAGCTGATTCTCGTTGACCTGACCAGCAGCGCTCGTTACGCGGCCGGGCACATTCCCGGGGCCCGCTTCGTCGATCCAAAGCGCACTCAGCTGGGCCAGGCCCCCGCCCCCGGTTTGTTGCCAACACTGGCACAACTGGAAGTGCTATTCGGCGAACTGGGCCACAACCCTAACGCCGTTTATGTGGTCTACGACGATGAAGGCGGCGGCTGGGCCGGACGCTTCATCTGGTTGCTGGACGTCATAGGGCATCAGCACTATCACTACCTTGATGGCGGCCTGATCGCCTGGCAAGCCGAAGGTTTGCCGTTGTCCACCGACGTGCCTGCGACCGCAGGTGGCCCAGTGCAACTGACGCTGCACGACGAGCCGACCGCCACCCGCGAATACCTGCAAAGCCGTCTCGGCGCAGCGGATCTTGCGATCTGGGACGCTCGCGGCCCTACCGAATACTCGGGTGAAAAGGTCCTCGCAGCCAAAGGCGGTCATATCCCTGGCGCCGTGAACTTCGAATGGACCGCCGGCATGGACCCCGCGCATAGCCTGCGCATTCGCAAGGACATGCCGCAGATTTTAAAAAGCCTCGGCATCACGCCGGACAAAGAAATCATCACCCATTGCCAGACGCATCACCGCTCCGGCTTTACCTATTTGGTGGCGAAAGCGTTGGGCTACCCGCGAATCAAAGGCTATGCAGGGTCGTGGGGCGAATGGGGCAATCACCCCGACACCCCCGTCGAACGATGAATGCCGATCCGAATACGGCGCCATTCTGCCAATGGATCACGCCCGTCAATTAAGAACACGTTCCAGGAACCTTGATGAAACAGCGTCTGTTTATTCTTTTTCAATATGTACTTCCTCATCACTTCCTGTCGAGACTGGCCGGCTGTGTCGCGCAGTGCCGTGTGCGCTGGTTCAAGAACGCACTGACCCAATGGTTTGCCCGCCGCTATCAAGTCGACATGTCGCAAGCGCTGGTGCAAGACATCACCGCTTACGAGCACTTCAATGCATTCTTTACTCGCGCCCTGAAGCCAGGCGCACGCCCATTGGACGAAACACCGGGTGCAATTCTGTGCCCGGCTGACGGTGCCGTCAGCCAACTGGGCCCCATCGAACACGGGCGGATTTTCCAGGCCAAGGGTCACAGCTTCAGCGCCCTGGAACTGCTGGGCGGCGATGCTCGTCTGTCAGCGCCTTTCATGGGCGGCGAATTCGCGACCATCTACCTGTCACCCAAGGACTACCACCGCGTACACATGCCACTGAGCGGCACGTTGCGCGAAATGGTCTACGTACCGGGTCGCATTTTCTCGGTTAACCAGACCACCGCTGAAAACGTCCCTGAACTGTTTGCCCGCAACGAACGCGTGGTTTGCCTGTTCGATACCGAGCGCGGTCCGATGGCCGTGGTGTTGGTCGGTGCGATGATTGTGGCGTCCATCGAAACGGTCTGGGCCGGACTGGTGACACCACCCAAGCGCGAACTGAAAACCACCCATTATGACGAAGCTGCTCGCGCGCCAATTCATCTGGAAAAGGGCGCCGAATTAGGCCGCTTCAAGCTCGGATCGACCGCCATTGTCCTGTTTGGTCCCGGTCAGGTGAAATGGGCCGAACAGTTGGCTGCCGGCTCTCCCACCCAAATGGGTCAGGTATTGGCGTTGCCCATTCAGGCTTGATTCTTGCGAGGGATTAACCAACAACGTTTTATTGACGGACGCTGCCCAACACAGCGCCGTCAGTAGCGTCACGGGATTGAAGTGTCGACATCGATACAATATCACTTTGATATTAGGCTGCGACTGCTACCCGATGCTGCTAGAGTCATTCATCGGTGCTGTAGGGAACTTCGCTTTCGATTGCCGTAGAGTAGATGGCTTCGTGTAGCCACACGCTGTTTTTCTATATCAGTTTCAAGCAGCCGTTCGGGCCAGTAGTTGTTGGAGTCAGCCTGTCACATGAGTAATTTAAGTCTCCCGCTGTTGTTGCGCGCACCTGTGCCGACGCGGTCGAGCCTGTCATTCTGTGACGCAACACCCAAAGACCTGAAACGCTGGATCTCGACCCTGCCTAAAGCCAATCTCGGCGAAATGGCACGCCAGCTCTATCAAGGGCTCGGCGAACTGAATCAACTGCTGACCCCCAGCGACAACCGCCTGCAACTGTTGGAACTGCTGCGGCCTGAGGTGTATTTCGTCTGCAAACACCTGGAGCGGCACTTTCTCAATCAATCAGTTGTGCTTGAAGAGCGTCCGCGCAAAGTTGCCAATCTCTGCCAGACCCTGCAAAACCATCTGGCAATTGGCTACAAGCAAATCATCGCCGGGGTGGCGCCCAAACTGACCAAAGACCGCATGCCGCTGCTGACGACAGCGTTGCAGCGGGCACTGCATTGCCTTAACGGCCCGCTGATTCGCGCCAATCAACTTTATTGTCCTGTCCAGGACGGCTTGTGGCTTGAGCTGCACCAGATCTATCAGATTGCCCGACACAGCCGACTGCATGACATCCCGGTGGCTGACAACCTGGCCATTCATACCCGCACATTGACGGTAGAACAGACCTACATCATTGCGCTGCTGATGGGGAGTTCGCGCTGCAACCAGATGCGCCAGCATAATATTGGCCGCTTGGCCGATGTACTCGATGCCTGGAGTCCACTGGTCAAGCTGCAGTCCCCTGCTGAGGAGTCGAGTCTGTTTGCTTTGGTCCCCACGGCAGATGCTGCGCCACGCTACAAATCACTGTACACACCAGAGCAATTGCCGAGCCTGCTGGGTTTCAACCCGCTGGCGCTGTCGTCGGCTATTCAACGTTATCTCGAACTACCCACCGACCAACGCTCTCAATCTTACCTGGCAGTGCCGCCGGGCTTTTCAATGGACCTGCTGCACCACCTGGCAGCGGCGTGGGGCGATGTTAGCGAACGCACCTTCCAGCGCACGCCGGGCCAAGGAACGTTGACATTGTGCGTCGGCATGAGCGCGCTGCATTACTTCGTCAGCGGGCAAAAATGCTTCAGTGACCTGCTGCAACTACCCGTCGCCAGCAAACCCGCACAGTTCACCCTACAACCGCTTGGTCCGGAAAAGTCCGATCCTTGGGGGCAAGTGGCCGATGTACAACGCGCCGACACTTCGAGCCATTTGTTGCCATTCGAAGAAATCCAATATCAACCGACGGACGATAGCAATGGTTCGGCATTGGACAATCAACAGAGCTTTGCAACCTACAACCTGAACATTGTGAACCACAGCCCTGGCGGCTATTGCCTTGCCTGGCCCAAAGAAGTCCCGGATCAATTACAGGCTGGCGAGATGGTCGGCATCCAGGACCACGGACAGGGCTGGAGCATCGCAGTGGTGCGCTGGGTGCGACAGGTCCGCAGCGGTGGAATACAGATGGGAATCGAGCTGATTGCGCCGTTTGCCCAAGCCTGCGGACTGCAGTTGCTACGCCCAGACCAAAGCAGCCAGTACCTGCGGGCGTTGTTGCTGCCGGAAGTTCGCGTCATCGACGTGCCCGCCACGGTTATAGTGCCTCGCTTGCCGTTTGAAGACGGCTGCAAAGTCATGATCAACACCAGCGGTCAAGAACGCCGTGCCAGACTGAGCAACCGCCGCTCCACCACAGGCAGCTACAACCAGTTCGAATATCAGATTCAGGAAGGCCCGAAAAAAATCGACGTACCGGGCAATGATTCGGGGCCGGGGCAGGAGTTCGATTCTTTGTGGAGCATGCTGTAGAAGGCTGTCTGGAATAGGATCGTCGTGAGAGCGAGCGTGTTCCCATCAAACAAAAGACAGGTCATTTATTTAACAGGCGATAAATAACCTGTTGGAGCTAGGCCGGGCGGCGTTCCGCTTGCCTGCGAATGAGGTCAGTACATTCAGCCTGCTCTCAACCAGGCCCATCGCCTTCACGGCGCAAGCCTTGCTCCAACAAGATCCCTGTTTGCTGCACGACAGCGCGGCGCCTGGACGACGGGCGTTCTCCCACACGTTAAAAGTCGGGCCAGACTCAGCCGCGCCCTTCGCGGTCACGGAAGCCCAGCAAGTACAAAATCCCATCCAGCCCCAAGGTTGAAATAGCCTGTTTGGCCGACTGCTTGACCAACGGCTTGGCCCGGAACGCCACCCCCAGCCCGGCAATCGCAAGCATTGGCAAATCATTCGCGCCATCGCCCACGGCAATAGTCTGCTCCAGACTCAAGCCTTCCTTGAACGCCAACTCTCTTAGCAGATCTGCCTTGCGCTTGGCGTCGATAATCGGTTCGATAGCGTTGCCGGTACACTTGCCATCAACCACTTCAAGTTCGTTGGCGAAGACATAGTCGATGCCCAGCTTGGCTTGAATCTGCTTGGCAAAATAGGTGAATCCACCCGAAAGAATCGCGGTTTTGTACCCCAGGCGCTTGAGCTCGGCGAACAGGGTTTGCGCCCCCTCGGTCAGGCGCAGCGAGGCGCCGATTTCATCCAGTACACTGACATCCAACCCTTTGAGCAGAGCCATGCGCTCTTTGAAGCTCGCGCGAAAATCCAACTCGCCGCGCATCGCTCGCTCGGTAATCTGCGATACCAACTCGCCAACGCCATGCGCTTTAGCCAGCTCATCGATCACTTCGGCCTCAATCAGCGTCGAGTCCATGTCGAACACCGCCAAACGGCGGTTGCGACGGAATACTGAGTCCTGTTGAAACGCAATGTCGACGTTCAGCTCTTGAGCGACACGCAGAAACTCAGCCTGCATCGCTTTCGGATCAGCCGGCTCTCCCCGTACCGAAAACTCAATGCAGCCCTTGCTTTGGTCAGCTGGCGTATCCAGGGGCATGCGCCCGGACAGGCGGTCGATTTGATCGATATTCAGGCCGTATTTGGCGGTAATCGAACTGACACGCTGTAACTGCTCGGCCGTGACCCTGCGCGTCAGCAGCGTCACGATGTGCCGCGCCTTACCTTGGCCATCGACCCAGTGTTGGTAATCTTCCTCAGAAACGGCTGTAAAGCGCACCTGCTGGTCCAGCTTGTAGGCCGTGAACAGAATGTCTTTGAGCACCGACGAGCCTTGTTCGGTGTCTGGGATTTCAACCAGGATGCCGAACGACAGGGTGTCGTGGATCACCGCCTGACCAATATCCAGAATATTCACGCCACCCTGGGCAAGGACACCGGTAATAGCCGCAGTGAGACCCGGACGGTCAAGACCTGTGATGTTAATCAGGACAATTTCGCGCAAGGCGCACCCCCGCAAGTGGAAAAAAACCGCATTCTACTCACTTTCAGTGACCGCCGGGCACAGCAAGCGCTTTGCCGCACCTGGGTCGCTCGCTATACTGCGCGGCAACTTCACCATGAGAGCCGCGCTCTGTGAACCGGCCCACGCCCGTTAAAACCGATAACTTCTTCCTCCTGATCTTCCGGGCATTGCGTCATCGTCGTGTGCCGATTGCTTTGCGTATCGCCAGCCATAACGTGATTCTCGTCGCGTTGGCGCTGGTGATTTACGCCTGCGTGATGGGCCTGCAATTCAAGCAGGCCATGCATGAACAGGCCGACGCACTGGGACAGGCCCTGACCACGCAGACCGCGACCTCGGCGACCGAGCTGTTGGTGTCCAACGACATCCTCAGTCTCAACGTGCTGCTTGGCAATCTGGTGAAAAACCCGCTGGTGGCTCATGCAGCTATCTATAGCGTCGACAATCGGATCCTTGCCGAAGCAGGTCAACGACCGAAAAACGGTTTGCTGGGCGAAGCTGAAGGCTTGTACGAAATCAAAATCACCTTCCAGGACGTGGTTGCGGGTCATCTGCGCATTAGCCTGGACATGACGCAATTCCAGCAGCCCATGACCATCAGCCTGCAGAGCATGGCCATTCTCAGCGGTATTTTGCTGGCTTTGTCGCTCGCGCTGAGCCTGCGGCTGGGGCGGCACATCTCTACACCGCTGCTGCAACTGCGCATGTGGCTACGCTATATCGACCCGTACACCCCAGCCACTGACCGTCAGGATGAAATTGGCGATCTGGCCCGTCAGCTCAAGGCATCGTATGCGCCGCCCGAGCCAGAACCTGTGGCTGAGCCGCCTGAGCCGAAACACGTTGAAGATGCCGACGACGCTGAAACCTCATTCGATGACAGTGACCTGAGCGATCACGGTTTCGACGATGCGCCCAAACCTCGCGTTCAGGTTGCACCAACGCCGCGTAGTATCGTCGCCGACGAGGATGAAGAGGACGATCCTTTTGCCGGCCTGCATGACGACTCGCTGCCCAAACCGATTGCTCGCCCCACGCTGCCGGTCGCGCCTTCGCAACCTCAGTACAGTGCAGTGCTGGCCGTCCAGCTCGGTTCCCAGGAACAACTGCGCCGCTTGCCGAGAACTCGCCTGACCGAATTACTGGAGCGCTACCGCGACTGTATCGACCAGGCCGCCTCGCTGTACGACAGCGAACTGCACACACTGAACGACGGCAGCTCGCTGATGCTGTTCAGTACGCAAGACAGCGGGGATGACTACCTGACCAACGCGATTTGCTGCGGAGAGTTGCTGCGTGCGCTAAGTCATGCACTGCAAATTGAAGTGGCCGACAGCGGGATCACCCTGCAATTGCAGCTGGGTCTGACCCTGGGTGAGGGGTTGCACGGCATGACGCAGATTGATCTGCTGCTGACCGAAACCGCTCAGGACGCGCTGGCGTTATCGCAGCACAGCCGAAACCTGCTGCTGGTCGAACGCAAGATCAGCGAAGACCCGACCATTCGCCAGCGCGCACGCATACGTTCAATCGCCAGCCCCGAAGGCGCAAGTTGTGTCGAACGCCTGCTGGAGCCCTACCCTTCTATGCTTGAGCGCCAACTGGCGCGGATGCACGAGGCAAGAAAGGCCTGACAAACATCGTGCAGGGCAAGGCGCATTCTTTCGTAGAAGCACTTGCCCGAGAACGGGCGATCTTCTATCGAATACCTAAATCCTCACACCTACAAAAAAACCGCATCGCTGCGGTTTTTTTGTTTTGTACTGAACGTCAGAAGCGGAACACTTCAAGGTCCGTGCGGATCGGAGAAGCCATTGGAATCTTCGGCTTATCCTGATCGGTGCGTGTCTTGGTCGGTGCAGCAGCCTTTTTGGGCTCTTCTGCTACCAACGGCTGACTGGCAACTGGTTTCACGGCAACGCTCAACTGATCGGCCAGCCGCTGCAACAGCACGCCCTGCGCCTTTACCTGCGCGGCAGATGAGCCCGTGTGCGGCTCTTCAAGGTGAATCAGCTTGGTGTCACGGACGGTGCCTTTACGATCAAGCAAACGCCACTGCGCGTCGAGAATCGCGGGCTGATCCCTACCCGAATCCAAGCGAGTAATTGACAGCACCACTTGCACATCCGGCGTGAAATTAGCAGCCGCTGGGGCCATGACCACACGCTGGCTATCAAGCTTCCACGCTAATTGCCGCAGCAGCAGTTGATCGATATCTGAAGAAAGGCTGCCCGCCCAGCGTCCATCGGTGGATGCAATCAGACTGCCATCTGGTTGACGTTGCAGTAATGTTTCCCGTTGCAGGTAATCAGCAACGGAAACCGGACCCAGCAAGACTGCTACGCCGGCACTTTGTTTAGGTTGCCCAGGTTCGCCACTATCGAGCTGATAAAGCGATGTCGGTTGATGCATGCTGCATCCGGCTAAACCCAAAACGCCGGTCAATAGCAAAACCAAAGGAACGCGTAGAAAATTCATCATTCCATCCAAGTGGCCGCCACAAGGCACACCACGATGTTAAATACTCAAGAAAACATGAAGGCACTCAGCCACGCCCGCACCTCAAGACGTCATATCATCCGTGAATAAGCGCTATGACTCCAGCGATTATGCGTCGATCTTCGTTGCAAAACGAAGATCGACAAGCGAAAACGAACATTTAAGTAGCACTTTCTACCAATAGTGCATCGACTCGCTGGAAACCTCGCGGCAATTTATTGCCCCGGCGGCCACGCTCGCCTTTGTAATGTTCCAGGTCATCTGGCTTGAGAGACAGCGTACGCTTACCCGCCTGAAGCACCAAGATAGAGCCTTCGGGAATGACTGCCAAGTCCGTCACATATTCCTCACGACTCGCCACTCGCTCGCCAGAAATACCGATGATCTTGTTGCCTTTGCCTTTACCCAACTGTGGCAGATCGCTGATTTTGAATACCAGTAGGCGACCTTCCGTCGTGACCGCAGCCAGCCAGTTCTGCTCGCGATCAGCAACCGGACGCGGCAGGATCACCTTGGCACCTGCCGGAAGACTCAATAACGCCTTGCCTGCCTTGTTCTTGGCCTGAAGGTCTTCGCCTTTCACCACAAAACCGTAACCGGCGTCGGAAGCGATGACATACAACGCGTCGTCGTCAGGCAACAACACGCACTCGAACGTCGCAGCAGGCGGCGGCGTCAGACGACCTGTGAGCGGATCGCCCTGCCCGCGCGCCGACGGCAAGGTATGCGCCGCCAACGAGTAGCTGCGCCCGGTTGAGTCGATAAACACTGCAAACTGGTTGGAGCGCCCCATCGCAGCGGCTTTGAAGCCGTCACCGGCCTTATAGGAAAGCCCCGTTGCGTCGATATCATGGCCTTTGGCACAACGCACCCAGCCTTTTTCCGACAGAACCACTGTTACCGGTTCGGTCGGCATCAGTTCGTTTTCGGAAAGCGCCTTGGCCTCCGCGCGCGCCACGATAGGCGAACGACGATCATCGCCGTACGTTTGAGCATCGGCAATCAGCTCGGTACGCACCAGCTTGCGAAGCTTGGTTTCACTGCCCAGCAGCGCTTGCAACTTGGCTTGCTCCTTGAGCAATTCGTCTTGCTCGCCACGCAGCTTCATCTCTTCGAGTCGCGCCAACTGACGCAGACGGGTGTCGAGGATGTAGTCAGCCTGGATTTCAGACAAAGCGAAACGCGCGATCAACTCGGCCTTCGGATGCTCGGCGGTGCGGATGATGTGAATAACTTCGTCGAGGTTCAGGTAAGCGGTCAGCAAACCATCCAACAGGTGCAGGCGACGCTCAACCTTGTCCAGACGAAACTGCAGCCGTCGGCGAACCGTGTTTATCCTGAATGTCAGCCATTCCGACAACAGCGCTTTCAGGTTTTTCAGTTGCGGCTTGCCGTCCAGGCCAATGATGTTGATGTTCACCCGGTAGCTGGACTCAAGCTCCGTGGTAGCGAACAAATGTTGCATCAGCTCGTCAGCATCAACCCGGTTGGAACGCGGAATAATCACGATACGGCAAGGGTGCTCGTGGTCGGATTCGTCACGCAGGTCGGCCACCATTGGCAGCTTTTTGGCCTGCATTTGCCCGGCGATCTGCTCCAGTACTTTGGCACCGGACACCTGATGCGGCAGCGCAGTGACGACGATGTCGCCGTCTTCAATGCGATACACCGCACGCATCCGCACCGAACCACGACCGTTCTCGTAGATTTTCAGCAGATCGGAACGCGCAGTGATGATCTCTGCTTCGGTCGGATAATCCGGCCCTTGAATGTGCTCGCACAGCTCTTCGATGGTCGCTTTAGGCTCATCGAGCAAGTGAACGCATGCGGCAGCGACTTCGCGCAGATTATGCGGAGGCACGTCGGTCGCCATGCCCACGGCAATACCAGTGGTGCCGTTAAGCAGGATGTTCGGCAAACGCGCGGGCAACACTGCGGGTTCGTCGAGCGTGCCGTCGAAGTTAGGCACCCAATCGGCCGTGCCCTGGCCCAGCTCGCTGAGCAACACTTCGGAATATCGCGATAAACGCGCTTCGGTGTAACGCATCGCGGCGAAGGACTTGGGATCGTCCGGCGCACCCCAGTTGCCCTGGCCGTCTACCAGCGTGTAGCGATAGCTGAACGGCTGCGCCATCAACACCATCGCTTCGTAGCAGGCCGAATCGCCGTGAGGGTGGAATTTACCGAGTACGTCGCCGACGGTGCGTGCCGACTTTTTGTGCTTGGAGTCGGCGTCCAGGCCCAGCTCGCTCATGGCATAGACAATGCGCCGTTGCACAGGCTTCAGGCCATCACCGATATGCGGCAGTGCCCGGTCCATGATCACGTACATGGAGTAGTTGAGGTAGGCCTGTTCGGTGAAGTCAGCCAGTGATCGGCGTTCTACACCATCCAGGCTGAGGTCAAGGGAGTCGCTCATGCGGGCCTCATTATTTTGTCGTCTGACGCAGCAGCATAGTGCCGCCGCGCTGGGTGAATTCGAGTTGTTTCATGGCGCTCATGCCCAGCAGCGCTTGTTCGCCGTCCAGGCCGGGCACCACCAGGGCGCGCACATTAGTCAGGACGATATCGCCAATTTGCAGGCGGTTCAGCGTGGTGCGAAAACCTTCGCTGCGCCCGTTCGCCGTGCTGACAGTGACTGGCGCCCCGCGAACCAGGCCTAGCTTGTCGGCCACCGATTCGGGTATCGCTACGTCGGTAGCGCCCGTATCGAGCAAAAATTGTACAGGCCGGGCGTTGATCTGCCCGGTCATGACGAAGTGCCCCTGAGGATTGCTCACCAGTTGCACTTCGATATAGCCGTCACCGTGTTGCGAGGTGATGGCGGTGTTCGGGTTTTCCTGGCGTTGTTCCCAATCGCCAAAAAACCGTGTCGCCAGGAACAGCGCCGCGGCCCAGGCCATTATCAGCATCAAGCGACCGGCACGTTTGCCGGTGGGTGCCTGCGTCAAGGTTTACCGCCCCAACCACCTTTAGGGGCCGCAAAGCGCCAGACAATCGGGCGCTTTTCGCCGTCGGCGCGGGCACCAAAATTGTTGTCAACACCGACCCAGGCACCCGTTTCATCGACAACCAATGCTTCGGTCAAGCCGAACTTCTGATCGTAAAGGCGGTGGGGCTGCAACGCTTCCTTGGCAAATGACCAGCAAGCCTCAAGCTGTCCGCTCTCCAGCGTGCGTCGACAAATTCGATACGCGGCGCGCTCCAGGGTGAACAGCTTGCCCCTGTACAGCGAAACATCGGAGAAATCCTTGGAAACAGACTTGCCACCCACCTGCGGCGGAAGAATATCGTCGCCCGACTCCACGCGCAGGATGCAGCTACCCTTGCAGCTCCAAGCGTCCTGATCGCGATGGACCGTCAACAGCCCGCGTTTGTCGCGTTCGGCATCAAACCACAATTGATCACCAGCGGCATTGATCGCGAGGCCTTCGAAAATAGCATTGAAATGCCCCAGCATCCCGGCGGCTTGCGCTTCCTGCACAATCTGCTTGGGCAGATCGAGCCAGACAGGCACGCCCTCGGCAGGCACTTTAAGCACGGTGGCGTAGGCCTCGCTGACCAGATACCGATTGCCTGCGGCATCACAAGTGACGCCTTCAAAATCCATATCGCCACCACGAATCAGTGACGAGGCCTTGGCCAGCGAACGCAGGGTGGTCGACAGGCCGCTGTCTGGAACTGGCGGAATCTCAAGCACGGTCTGCTTGGCTTTCCATACCGTCTGGGAGGTGTCCAGGCTGTACAGAATCGCATCGTCTCGGTCAGAGACCGTCCAGAGCACGCCGTTGCAAGAGGCCAGACCCGAAAGATTGCCGCCGAGCATGTCATCCACCGGATGCTCGGACAACAGCTTCAATTCAGGTAACGGGGCCGCGAATACCGGAGCAGTGATGAGCAGCAGCGCTGCAAGCCAGCCTCGCATCAAGCCAGAACCTCGGCCAGGTTACCTTTGGATTCGAGCCAATTCTTGCGATCACCGGCGCGTTTCTTCGCCAGCAGCATGTCCATCATTTCTGAAGTCGCCTCGAAATCATCCAACGTGAGCTGGACCAACCGACGAGTGTTGGGGTCCATTGTGGTTTCACGCAGCTGCGGCGGGTTCATCTCACCGAGACCTTTGAATCGGGTGACCTGAGGCTTGCCACGTTTCTTTTCGGCCACCAGACGATCGAGAATCCCATCGCGTTCGGCCTCGTCCAGCGCGTAGTAAATGTCCTTGCCCAAATCGATGCGGTACAACGGTGGCATCGCGACGTACACGTGACCTGCGTCCACCAACGGGCGGAAATGCTGAACGAACAGCGCACACAGCAATGTCGCGATGTGCAGACCATCCGAGTCGGCATCGGCGAGGATGCAGATCTTGCCGTAACGCAGCTGACTGATGTCCGCCGCGCCAGGGTCCACGCCAATGGCAACAGCGATGTTATGCACTTCCTGGCTGGCGAGCACTTCACCACCATCGACTTCCCAGGTGTTCAGAATCTTCCCGCGCAGCGGCAGGATCGCCTGAAACTCTTTGTCACGCGCCTGCTTGGCCGAACCGCCCGCAGAATCACCTTCCACCAGAAACAGCTCGGAGCGCATCGGGTCCTGACCCGCGCAGTCCGCCAGTTTGCCCGGTAACGCGGGGCCTTGGGTGATGCGTTTGCGCTCGACCTTCTTGCTGGCCTTGAGACGACGGCCGGCGTTGTTGATCGCCAGCTCCGCCAGTTGCAGGCCAAGTTCAGTGTTGGCATTGAGCCACAGGCTGAACGCATCCTTGACCACACCCGAGACAAACGCCGCCGCCTCGCGAGACGACAGACGCTCTTTGGTCTGCCCGGAGAATTGCGGCTCCTGCATCTTCATCGACAGCACGAAAGCAATGCGCTCCCAGACGTCTTCCGGCGCCAGCTTGACGCCACGCGGCAGCAGGTTTCGGTACTCGCAGAAATCACGCATGGCGTCGAGCAGACCTTGGCGCAGGCCGTTAACATGCGTGCCACCTTGCGCCGTCGGGATCAGGTTGACGTAGCTTTCCTGCACACTGTCGCCGCCTTCCGGCAACCACAGCAGCGCCCAATCGATAGCTTCTTTGTTCCCGGCAAACACACCGCAGAAGGGCTCGTCCGGCAGCCGCAGGAAGTCGTTGACCGAGTCCTGCAGATACGAACGCAAGCCGTCCTCGTAATGCCACTCTATTTTCTCGCCGCTGGCCTTGTCTTCGAAACTGACCAACAACCCAGGGCACAGCACAGCTTTGGCCTTGAGCACATGCTTGAGGCGGCTGACCGAGAACTTGGGGCTGTCGAAATACTTGGGGTCCGGTGCGAAGTACACGCTGGTACCGGTGTTGCGTTTGCCGACCGCGCCGATGACCGACAGCTCGCTGGCTTTGTAGCCGTCGGCGAAGGTCATTTCATATTCGCTGCCATCGCGCTTGACCCGCACCCGTACCTGGGTCGAGAGCGCGTTGACCACGGAAATCCCCACGCCGTGCAGACCACCGGAGAACTGATAGTTCTTGTTGGAGAACTTGCCGCCCGCGTGGAGCTTGGTGAGGATCAACTCCACACCCGACACGCCCTCTTCCGGGTGAATGTCCACCGGCATGCCGCGACCGTCATCGGCGACTTCAAGGGAGTTATCGGCGTGCAGAATGACCTGCACGGATTTGGCGTGACCGGCCAGGGCTTCGTCGACGCTATTGTCGATGACTTCTTGGGCGAGGTGGTTCGGCCGCGTAGTGTCGGTGTACATGCCCGGCCGTTTGCGGACCGGGTCGAGGCCCGAGAGGACTTCGATGGCGTCTGCGTTATAAGAGCTAGCGCTGGGATTGGCCATGGGGTCTCGTCATCAGTCGTTCATTAAATATCGGATTGACTCTGTTCAATCTGTTAGCGCGACCGATCACAGTGCAGCGAGATCGATCGTTTGCAGCAGTTCAGGCGCAAAGCCGGCAAAGCTCAACAAAGACGGCAATTTGGCGGCGAAACCTTGGAAACCATGGTCACCACCCGCCTCTATACGCAAGGCGCAGGCCCGATAGAAGGCTTGCGCCCGGCGGTAGTCCAGCGTCTCGTCTGCGGTCTGCAACCACACCTGAATACGCAATGGATCTTGCGGGGCAGGCACTTCGAGTTCGGCCAACGCCTGCACATGATCAGGCGTCAGTTCCCAGCGCTCGCCGGTGTAGAGGTTTTCCTGGATACCGAGAAAACCGTCGAACAGCTGGTGCGGGTTGACTGCCGGGTTGATCAGCACGGCCTTGAGGCCGTAGCGCTCTGCCAAGTGAGTCGCATAGTAGCCGCCGAGTGAGCTGCCGACCAGCAGCGGCCGACCGAGCTCGCTGATGGCGCCTTCCAACTGGGCGATGGCCTGCCTAGGATGGTGATGCAACTCAGGGACCCGCAACTGCTCGCCCAGCCCAAGGCGCTGCATCAGCGCAGTCAACTGCGTGGCTTTTTTCGACAGGGCCGAGCTGTTCAGCCCATGTATATAAAGCAGAGTCGGGTGATCTTGATTCACGCTGTCGCCTCCAGGCAGTGTCGGTCCCACCGTCTGCGCATCATTGGACAAGCGCTCGCACGGGCAAAGCCACGCAGTTTACAGGGACAACTGCGCAATGACTCGCCTGATCACCAACTCCCGACAAATCAGGACCATTCCTTCAATACCCGTCACCGCCGTGGTCGACGTCGAACGCCCCATCGTCGATCCGCGATATACCGGTCTCAAGCTGCCCGTCAGTGTGCAAGCGCAACCAACGATAGCCCGGCGCCTTGGTATCCAGCGCGAAGTCGGTACTGCCGGGCGCGAACTGAATACAGGTCGATGGCGATGCCATCAAACGTACACCCGCGCGAAACTGATCGAACGCCTGATGCACATGCCCCCAGAGCACCGCCCGAACCTGAGGAAAGCGGTCGAGCACGGCAAATAACGCCCCGGGGTTTTTCAGCCCAATCGGCTCCATCCACGCACAACCAATCGGCACCGGATGATGATGCAAACAGACCAGATGATGCCGCTGCGGCGCTTCGCTCAACGCCTGCGCTAGCAGCTGCAATTGCCGGTCTTCTAGGTAACCCGGGACCGAACCGGGCACTGCCGAGTTCAGCAGCGTGACGCGCCAATTGCCGACATCAACCACAGGTTCAAGAAAATCGCTCTGTTGCGCCGCCAACGCCATCTGCGGCAACTCGTCGTGGTTGCCAGCAAGCCAACGCTTAGGTGCGGCGATGCGCTCGCTCGCCTCACGAAACGCTTGGTAAGACTCGACCGAGCCGTCCTGAGAAATATCACCACTGGCAATAACCAGATCAACGTGCGGCTGCTCATTCAGAACCCGATCAACCGTAGCATTGAGGCTGTCGCGGGTGTTCATGCCCATCAGCCTGCCATCCGTTCTAGAGAAAAGATGGCTGTCGGTCAGTTGGACCACAAGTACGAACGAGGTTTGTGAGGATGCGCTCGGCAACGGCCATCTCCTTGAGCGGGGCATTTGTGATTATGTGGCGTGACGCTGAAAGCGTAAACAACGCAAGCACGGCACGGCTCACAGTTAGAGCAGATAGCGAAAAAAGAGACTGACTCGCACCGCCGCTAATGGATGCAGATCAGAGCCCCGACAGCGTGTACCCGTAACCCGCCACAGATCAACCGAAGCAACAACCTCCCGCATCTCAACATCAGGCTTAACACCCGAAACACACGAAAACAATGAGTGTTGCACACCACCGACACCTTCACACACTGCCAGATAAAAGCTATCACTGCGGTGAAATTTTAATTATCAACAACTCAGCTTATAACGATTAAATCTTAAAACTGTTATTTGTGACAGCAGCATGTATCGCAGACAGGGTTAATACTGTTTTCAAGCGCACAGCCATCACGTGCGCAAACGGAGAATAGAAATGGAACTCGACAATGAAACCACTCAGGAGAACTCGAATACACTTGCCCTAATCAAAGAAATCAACACTCAGCAAGTACTTTCCATCACTCACCTGTCCACATCGTACGCAGAATACTTTGACTATACGAGCAGCACTTACGCAAGGCAGTCAGGGACAGCAACAAATATCCAATACGGAACAGTGCTGAGTTATGAAAACTCCGGCACAGCTAGAAAAATAGATTTTAAGAAAAATGAATTAGTCATCGTCGACGCTTCAAATCAGACTTATGTCATAGCGCTCGACAAGATCTCATTGATCAATGGCCGCGAGTTTTCGTTACGCGCACTCACCCGCTTACGCAGCTCCTTATCAGAAACCATTTTCGACTCGACGACAGGAGAGCCGGACATACCGACGCCAACGGCCAACATTACGACGCAAGAGACAACGACCTCCGATCCTCCATTGACCCACGCGTCAGAAGCAGGAGCGAACAAGGATTCAGGATCAGCATTTTATGACTGGAAGCAGGCCATGCTTGATCCCCCCGCCGAAAACTTCATACCAGACACTGTCATGAACAGCCTTGGCATTCGAACCATCAACCCATTAAAAACGCCCGTGATAAAACTCAAATCAGCACCGGGCAACGTATCTTTTGATATCCAATACGAAGCATCTTGTACAGCGCAAGTCGGGGTGATGCTGACCCAAGAGGCCATTGACCTCGGTATTCGTGTACTAGACCTTTGCCGCAACGATAACAAAGATGACTTCAACATTATTTGCACAGGGCGAAGCGTCCAAATCGCAGGCTTTGCAGGTGTGACAAGCGGGAGCATCACATTTGAACTCGGCGTTTTTGTCCCCGATGATGCGCCCCCCATCAAAGAGTTGATAATCGCTTATGTGGGCGTAATTGATTCTTTAGGTGCCTGGCTCCAGCACTCGGCGATACGTATTGAACTGGCCGCACCAGAATTAATCGGCGTACACGCGAAGGCAAGTGTCGAACATGTGGCATGGCCACCGCTGACGTTTAGTTACCTCGACACTACGACCGGCAAAACTATCTCCGCGTCGCCCACAGGGGAAGACTTGGCTGACGGATTTCACTCGCAGGCTCTGGATACGGGTGAACACAATGAGAACTTCGTCGATCCACGAACAGGTCTTTTCAATGCCTCATTCCCCATCGCCCATTTGGTTGGCAACGCAGGGCGAGGTCCCGTATTCGATTTAAATTTGAACTATTCGGCGCTGGAAGACAATAGAGCGAGCCTCGGCGATGGCTGGGCATTTAATGTCTCTCACTACAACAAACTCACGAAAACATTAAATCTCGCTATCGGAAAAAGCTTCTCCTGCAATTTATCGGAACTTAAACCAGGAAAAAAAATCAATCAAGACCTGGCTAACGATCTAAAAATTAATGGTATTTGTCTTCGATACCTAGCCCCTACCAACCTATATCACGGAGGTTTTGAAATCCTGTACAAAAACGGCGAATCCGAACAATTAGCAAACAGAAAATTTTCGAATAACCAAGAAAATATATTTACAAATACTGATTCCATAGCCTTTCCATTCATGCACGTGTCGAACTTCGAATCCGGACACACCGAACCAGAAAACCTAATAGATAAAAATAGTTTTATTTTGCCATATAAAAAAACCAACGGTACCGGCAACTCTATTTATTTCAGGTGGTTCTACCATGATGATTTTATTTTTTTACACTGGATAGCCGATGACAGCAACGTACTGATGAGTACGACAGTTAGTGACAATCGCCAGACTGTAATCGAGGCGATACAACGAGGCACCCCTCAGAACCAACCACCGTTGAAAACGACTGCCCATCTCAAACTGTTCACTGGGAGCCCAGAAGCCCACAGCGTGTATCTGAACATCGAAAATTATCTTCTGAAAACAGCCACGATAGAGAACACCTCAACCCAGCACCATTTCGGTTATACGTTTATTGAGAAAACGGGCTGGTTGTTAAACAGTGTACGATTATCATCTGGGCTTCATGAAGTTGTTCGTTATGAGGCGCAAGGCCAAGCATTCCCGAAACAAGTAAAACTCAGTGCGCTACCGAATGTTAGCCACCATATAAAAATCAACGGTCTTAATCAGCAAAATCTGATCACCCGATATTCCTTCACTGAAAACAACTGGTTAGGGGATGGTGCGATTGAGACAATTGAAAACCTGGAAAATACCCAACGGGAAATTGCCGAGCTGACAGTAAAAATCGATAAACTCCTGGCATATTTTAATACCCATTACAAGTACGACGGCGCCCCCCGCCTCTATAAAAACCTGACGATTAGTCACCTGAGGAATTATACCCTTGACTCATTGATATCAAACAGAATGAAGTTCTCTAGCAAATCCAAAGAGAACCTCAGCACCCTCATCACTGAGCTACGAAAAACCTACGACAGACTCAAAACGTGCGAACGCTCTCTCTTACAACAAAAAGAAATGATCGCGGAAGAAGACACGCTTATTCAACTTAACGGCGATTATTATTATGAAACACTTATTGAGCAAACTGTCGACAACTCCAAACGACTGACGCTAATTGGTTTCAATAAACATCACGCTCAGACTGCGCAAATTGTGCGTTGCGATGATACTGAAATAATGATTTCGTATTCTTATCCTGAAACAGAGGCTTTCTCACTTGCCGAGTCGCTCAAGGCAGCGTTACTCCCGAAAACAATAACCACCACTTATAGCGATGGGTGGGACACCCTGGAGGAAACACAGACCAGCATTTTTGACGACTCGGGAAACATCATATTGCGTACGGACGCCCAAGGGGTTACCACCCAATGGACATATTACGAGGGCGCCCAGACAATAACAAAATCGACCTTCAATTTACCGATAGAGCTTGCTTGTCCCGCTGCCCCTAACGGCTTCACGGTGTATGTAAAGTCCGAAAAAGTCTCAGTTATACACAACGGAAAAACCGTGGATCTGCGCTGGGCCTTTTATGGATATGAGGATCTCGAATTACCCGCAGATCAAGGTCGAGCCGTGGTACCGACTGTTTGCCTAACGATACTCAACCCAACCGTCACCCACGACCGATCAAAGCTAAAAAGCTGGCACGCCAACTCAACGACGCTGGAAAAAACGCTATACGAAACTGACGTTGGCTCAACACACTATGGCCGTAGTAAATCTGTAACTCATATTTTACTGGACGAGAAAGGCAAGGAAATTCCTGAATCTAGTGTGCTGTGCAAATTTTCGTATACCTTGAAAGACGATCAACTGATTTGCAGGGAGGAACAGACATTTGGTGACACCATCGTCAGTAGCCAAAGCCAAAGTCATTCGATATTTGCTGGCCGACTTTTATCTGCGATCGATGCGTTGGACAGGGTATCGCTTTATACCTACGACATCTTAGGTCGCCAGCTCAGCGTCATCAGCAACCCAGAAAGCGAGCTTTACAAAACTGAGATACTGACGACGTATACGCCTTTATCGGAAGGTTCTCGCATAGAAACAACTGATTCACTAGGAAACAAATCAAGCTCAACACTCGATGCTTCCGGGCGCACGCTTCAAACTCATGTTTTAAGTGATATCAAAGGTGCGACTGAATGGCTCTTGACTGCCAGCTACGAATACGACGCCTTCGGGCGCCCGACAGGCGAGCATCGATATGACCATGTTCCAGGAGGGCGCACGATCAATGGTGAGATAACAAGCTATCAAGTCATACATGAAGGAGCGGTAACGACATACGATGACTGGGGGAATCAGTGGAAAACCGAATATAGCGATGGACATACCAGTTATCGAGAAAACGACCCAACATTACGCACCATTAAAGAGTGGGACGAGTTCGGCGACTTAACAAGCGACCTCTCTGTCACGACCTGTAATACCAGAGGAGTTATAGAGTCTGTCGTAAAACTGGATGCAAATGATACGGAGCTGGAAAAAGTTATTTACACCTTCGATGCACAGGGCCTACTGACAAACGAAAACAGCATATATGCTGATGAGAAAATATTTGAATATGATGATTTCGGACGTTGCATTAAACAGCAACAGGGCTCTCAAACCATCGAAATCGCTTATTCCGCTGCAACGGTGGATAACTTTGCGACCCAAGTGTGCATAAAAGACGACACCCTGACTCATGTAATTGCTAACAGGACAATCGATGCGGCTGGCAGAGTCATAAGCCATGACCAAGGAGGCCTTCACGTCGACTACAGTTACGAAAATGCCTCGCGCTGCCCCGTCACGCTGACGCCGGGTGATGGGACGGCCCTAACATTCACTTATGTACCGGAAATCGACGGAGCAGTTGCAAGCGTCTCAGGCAAGACAGGTGGAATGGAAACCAAGAAAGTTTTCTCACACGTCACGGCCAAACAGCGTGAACGTATAAGCTGGTGGGAAACCAAAGGTTCCTATCAAACCACCCCCGAACGTAGAAATGTTTGCACTCAAAAGTTCGACGACCAAGATAGGCTTATAGAACAACACCGCGCAGAGGAAAATATTTTTTTAAAAAGTATATATCAGGCTCACACGTACTCGCTCAACGGAAGACCTCTATCAGAGGTCAATGAGTTAGGCATACGCATTGACTATGAATACGACGAACATGGGCGCTGCCATTCAATATTTCATGAGTGGGGTGTTACACACCTGAAATACAGAGCCGATGGAGCACTGGATTACGAAAAATTCAAATTGCCTTGTGGTAAAAATCTGGTCACACGTTATAGCTACGACAAATCCGGAAGAGAGATCTTTCGTCAGTTCGAGATACTATCGGACATCGCTGAGCAGAATCCGAAATCATCGATTCTGGAATTAAGTAGCACCTTCAATCCCGATGGGCGTCTGCATACCGCCACGCTCAAAACCAATGAAGATTTATGTCGAACTGAAACGTATACCTACACCCACGCTGGCCAGCTACAGAGCTATAGTTGTTCAGGCCCGAACAAGCCCAAAGACACGTCAGGCAAATCGCTAGACAAACAAGACTTCACCTATAATAAACTTGGGAACATCGACAATATTTACAATACTTTCACGGAAGGAAAATTCCGACCAACCGATGCTGAATTTTTAGATGAGAGCCACTACTCCAAAGGAGATTACAACACTCAATATAATTATGATCTTAAGGACGCAACCAGATTACTGTGCATCACCATCAGCAGCGAATCAAACGAGGGAGACTTTTATGTGGATATCAAATCTGACCTTGAAGACACCTCTGACGATACCGGCTACGGTATTGATCCAAAAATTGAGAAATGGATGGGGCCAGACGGACGAATTTGGTACAGACATATACCTAGATACTCGTCGCCATTACTGCCTTCAAAACCAACACCCATACACTCGTATACTATATTCGGCCGCATTATCCACAACAATTACCGCTATGATGCTTACGACAAATTAGTTGGATCAGGCGATTCAACAAAAACCAAAACCGAATACTTTTACAACGAATACCGTTTGAGCGGCTTCACACAAGCTCTCTCGGAGAGCGACAGCAAACCCTATGTAGAGGGCCTGGAAATATTAGACGCGAAGAAAGTCAATCGCGCTGTCAGCCTCACGGATATCAGTCGCGGGTGCAGGCTGATTAAT
>NZ_DASWOT010000210.1:0-21141 GCF_036404235.1 Pseudomonas sp. | reverse complement strand
CTAAGTCATTGAATTAAATGGTCGGGACGGAGTGATTCGAACACTCGACCCCTTGCACCCCATGCAAGTGCGCTACCGGGCTGCGCTACGCCCCGACTAGGCGTGAATCAGCTTCGCTAAGCGCGAAAGCCGGGAGGAATATACTCTAAGCTTTTGAATTATGGAAGTATCTACTTAGGAGCTAAGTCCCCAGAACGACCAAAACATCTTCCAGCTCAGCGATCATTTGCCGGAACAGCTGCTTGTACTGTTGAGTATCGTCCTTCCCCTCGCCGCTAGACATGCGCAGTCGTGCGCCACCTATGGTAAAGCCTTGCTCATAAAGCAATCCGCGGATCTGTCTTATCATCAGCACATCTTCACGCTGATAATATCGACGGTTTCCGCGGCGCTTGACCGGATTGAGCTGAGGGAATTCCTGCTCCCAATATCGTAGAACGTGCGGTTTTACCGCGCAGAGCTCGCTGACCTCACCAATGGTGAAGTAGCGCTTGCCTGGAATGGGCGGTAGCTCATCGTTATGACTTGGTTCCAGCATAAGCCTCAACTCGGGCCTTCAGTTTCTGCCCTGGGCGAAAGGTGACCACACGGCGAGCCGTAATCGGGATTTCCTCCCCCGTCTTTGGGTTTCGACCCGGTCGCTGGCGCTTATCTCGCAAGTCGAAATTGCCGAATCCGGACAATTTGACTTGCTCATTATCTTCCAGAGCGTGCCTGATTTCCTCAAAGAACAACTCAACCAGTTCCTTGGCTTCTCGTTTGTTCAGGCCTAGCTCTTCATACAGACGTTCGGCCATCTCAGCTTTCGTCAGAGCCCCCATACGCTACTTCCTTAACGTGGCGTTTAACCTTTCCTCGAGCGAGGTGAGAATTTGCTGCGTCGTAGCATTTACTTCATCGTCAGTAAGAGTGCGCGATGGATGTTGCCAGGTCAAGCCAACTGCAAGGCTTTTTCTATGCGGATCAATACCTTTACCCTGATAAACATCAAATAACCTTAGGTCTGTGAGCCATTCCCCTGCATTGTCACGGATAACGTCCAGTACAGCACTGGATGCGACGTCGCAATCAGCTATGAGTGCCAAGTCCCGACGAACTTCAGGAAAGCGCGACAATTCGTGGAATTTCGGTAAACGGCCCTTGGCTACATCGGCCAGCACCAGTTCGAAGACGAATACTGGACGATCTAAACCTAGCGTTTTCGACAGCTCAGGATGTATCGCGCCGATATACCCAACTTCACGACCATCGCGCTCGATGCGAGCCGTTTGACCAGGATGAAGTGCCGGATGCTGTCCCGATACGAACGTAAAATCATCCAGTGCGCCCGAGAAGCCCAATACCGCTTCGACGTCTGCCTTGACGTCAAAGAAGTCGACCACATCACGACCTTGCGCCCAACCTTCCGGCAGACGGCTACCGCAAATAACACCGGCCAGCATAGGTTCCTGTTTCAGACCGTCAAGCTGACCGACAAAGCGCAGGCCGCTTTCGAACAGACGAATACGGTCCTGCTGACGATTGAGATTGTGCTGTAACGCCTTAACCAAGCCCGGCCACAGGGAAGAACGCATGGCAGCCATGTCGTTGGAAATTGGGTTGGCCAGCAACAAAGGCTCGATGCCTGGATTGAACAGCTCAAACCACTTCGGATCAATAAAGCTATAAGTGATGGCTTCCTGATAACCACGCGCAACCAACAAACGGCGAAGTGCAGGCAAATCACTTTGAGACTCGGCTTTGGCCTGTGGGGCCAATCGTGCTTGAGGATAACGAACCGGCAAGCGGTTATAGCCATACAGGCGGGCCAGCTCTTCAATGAGGTCCACTTCGAGGGTGACATCGAAGCGATGGCTTGGTACTTCAATACGCCACTGGCCTGCAGTTTCAGAGAAGACTTTCAGATCGAGCGCAGTTAGCAAGCGCTCGATCTCCGCCGGGTCTATTTTTAGACCAAGCATTTGCTCTATACGGTCAGCACGCAAGGTGATTGGCGCTATCGATGGCAGATCTGCTTCACTGACCTTTTCGATAATAGGACCGGCTTCACCACCGATTATATCCAGCAGCAAGCCAGTGGCACGCTCCATGGCTTCACGCGCCAATTGCCAATCGACGCCGCGCTCATAGCGATGCGATGCGTCGGTGTGCAAGCCGTATGAACGCGCCTTGCCAGCGACAGAAACCGGGTCAAAGAACGCGCTTTCAAGGAAAATATCACGGGTCGTCGTGGACACACCGCTATGTTCTCCTCCCATGACACCCGCGATCGCCAACGCGCGCTGATGATCGGCGATCACCAGCGTATCGGTACGCAGCGTGACTTCCTGGCCGTCGAGCAGAACAAGCTTCTCGCCATCTTCGGCCATACGTACGCGAATACCGCCGTTAATTTGGGCGAGGTCGAACGCGTGCAGCGGTTGACCCAGTTCAAGCATGACGTAGTTGGTGATGTCGACAGCAGCATCAATGCTTCGTATATCGGAACGACGCAGTCGTTCGACCATCCACAACGGGGTCGATCGCGACAGATCGACATTGCGAATCACACGCCCAAGGTAACGTGGGCAGGCCGCAGGTGCCAACACCTCAACCGATCGCACTTCATCGTGTACCGCTGGCACGGCAGTGATAACCGGACGAGTCACTGCTACGTCGTACAGGGCGCCGACTTCACGCGCCAGACCCGCGACCGACAGGCAGTCGCCACGGTTCGGCGTCAGGTCGACTTCAATGCTGGCATCGTCAAGCTCAAGGTAAATGCGAAAGTCCTGACCTACCGGCGCATCGGCCGGCAGCTCCATCAACCCATCGTTGCCCTCGCCTACTTTCAACTCCGCCTGCGAACACAGCATGCCATTGGACTCAACACCGCGCAGCTTGGCCTTCTTGATCTTGAAGTCGCCCGGTAATTCGGCACCGATCATAGCGAACGGGATCTTCAGACCTGGTCGCACGTTGGGCGCACCACAGACGACCTGAAAGGTTTCCGATCCGTTGCTGACCTGGCAAACACGCAGCTTGTCAGCATCAGGGTGTTGTTCTGTGCTCAGCACCTCACCGACAATCACGCCGTTGAAAACGCCGGCAGCAGGTGTGACGCTATCGACCTCAAGGCCCGCCATCGACAAACGAGCAACCAGCTCGTCACGTGATACTTGCGGGCGCACCCAGCCACGCAACCATTGTTCACTGAATTTCATCCTGCTCTCCTAATAGATTCGTTACGGACGTGCGACACAGGCGCAGTGTGAAAACGGCCTGGATGGCCAGCTCTCACCGGCGCTTATCGAAATTGCGCGAGGAACCGCAAGTCATTGTCGAAGAACAGGCGCAAATCATTGACGCCGTAACGCAGCATGGCCAGACGTTCTACGCCCATGCCGAAAGCAAACCCTTGAAACTCTTCCGGATCGATACCGGACATGCGTAACACGTTCGGATGAACCATCCCGCAGCCCATAACTTCCAGCCAACCGGTTTGCTTGCAAACACGACAGCCTTTACCGCTGCACATCACGCACTCCATGTCGACTTCAGCGGATGGCTCGGTGAACGGGAAAAATGAAGGACGAAACCGCACTGCCAGTTCTTTTTCAAAGAACACGCGCAGGAACTCCTCAATGGTACCTTTCAGATCGGCGAAATTGATATCGCGGTCTACCAGCAGGCCTTCGACCTGGTGGAACATTGGGGAGTGGGTAATATCGGAGTCGCAGCGATACACACGGCCAGGGCAGACGATGCGAATCGGCGGCTGTTGCGATTCCATGGTTCGCACTTGCACCGGTGAGGTGTGAGTACGCAACAGCATGTTCGCATTGAAATAGAAGGTGTCATGCATCGCGCGAGCCGGGTGATGGCCTGGGATGTTGAGCGCCTCGAAGTTGTGGTAATCGTCTTCAACCTCAGGACCTTCGGCGATACCGTAGCCAATATGGGTGAAGAACTGTTCGATACGTTCCAGAGTCCGAGTGACAGGGTGCAGACCACCTGAGGTCTGACCACGGCCAGGCAGGGTCACGTCAATGGACTCGGCAGTGAGCCTGGCGGCAAGATCCGCCGTCTCGAACGACGCTTTGCGTGCATTGAGAACCTCGGTAACACGCTCCTTGGCAACGTTGATCAACGCGCCAATCTGAGGGCGCTCTTCTGCGGGCAAATTCCCCAGGGTCTTCATCACCTGAGTCAATTCACCTTTCTTGCCAAGGTAGTGAACCCGGATTTGCTCCAGGGCATTGACGTCTTCAGCGCTTTGCACAGCCTCAAGTGCTTGAGAGACCAGTGCGTCCAGGTTTTCCATTTACAGACTCCAGATACGAAATAGGGGAAGAGCTTAAAAGGCTCTTCCCCTATCTATGACGTTTAACACCGAATCTCGAGAAGATATCCGGTGATTGCCGGGGACTTAGGCCAAGGTGGCTTTAGCTTTCTCGACAATCGCAGCAAACGCCGCTTTTTCGTTCACTGCCAGATCAGCCAGAACCTTGCGGTCGATCTCGATCGACGCTTTTTTCAGGCCAGCGATGAAACGGCTGTAGGACAGACCGTTGATACGCGCACCAGCGTTGATACGAGCGATCCACAGAGCGCGGAACTGACGTTTTTTCTGACGACGGTCACGGTAGGCATATTGGCCAGCCTTGATTACCGCTTGCTTGGCGACACGGAATACGCGTGAACGCGCGCCGTAGTAGCCTTTAGCAAGTTTCAGAATTTTTTTGTGACGCTTACGGGCAATGACGCCACGCTTTACACGAGCCATGAGTTACTTCCTCTATTCTTGATCAAAATTAACGAAGGCGCAGCATGCGCTCGACTTTCGCCACGTCAGACGGATGCAGCAAGCTGCTACCGCGCAGGTGACGCTTACGCTTGGTCGACATTTTGGTCAGGATGTGGCTCTTGAAAGCGTGTTTGTGCTTGATGCCGTTGGCAGTTTTCAAAAACCGCTTAGCTGCACCACTTTTAGTCTTCATCTTTGGCATGTTCGGATACTCCGCATTCAGTTGATAAACATAACCGCAAGGCCTGCCGTGCCCTGGTGGTTATTTCTTCTTTTTCGGGGCGATGACCATAATCAGTTGGCGTCCTTCCATCTTAGGATGCTGTTCGACAGAACCGTATTCGAGCAAGTCACCTTCAACCCGCTTCAACAGTTCCATACCCAGCTCCTGGTGGGCCATCTCACGACCTCGGAATCTCAACGATACCTTGGCCCTGTCCCCATCACTCAGGAAACGTACCAGGTTGCGCAGTTTTACCTGGTAATCCCCTTCCTCCGTCCCTGGACGAAACTTGATTTCTTTTACCTGAATCTGCTTTTGGTTTTTCTTCGCCGCAGCAATCTGCTTCTTCTTTTCGAAGATAGACTTACCGTAATCCATCACACGACAGACTGGTGGGATTGCGTCGGCAGAAATCTCTACCAGATCCAGCTTGGCTTCTTCAGCAATACGAAGCGCTTCATCAATCGAGACGATGCCAACCTGCTCGCCGTCAGCGCCAATTAACCGAACCTCGCGTGCCGAGATATTCTCGTTGATCGGGGCCTTCGGTGCAGCTCGTTTATCTTGTCTCATTTCACGCTTAATAATAATTACTCCGAATCTTGGCGACCACGCCGGGAAACCGCTTGTGCGAGGAACTCCGAGAATTGGGCAACCGGCATCGAGCCAAGGTCTACACCTTCACGGGTACGCACAGCGACAGTTTGCGTTTCAACCTCCCGATCTCCGATTACAAGGAGATACGGAACCTTGAGCAAAGTATGCTCGCGGATTTTAAAGCCGATCTTTTCATTTCTCAAGTCGGACTTGGCACGAAACCCGCTTTCAGCCAGAGTTTTTTCCACTTCAAGGGCAAAATCTGCCTGTTTATCAGTGATATTGAGGATCACTGCTTGAGTTGGAGACAACCAGGCTGGGAATGCACCTTCGTAGTGCTCGATCAGAATCCCGATAAAACGCTCGAAGGAACCGAGAATCGCGCGGTGTAACATCACAGGGTGCTTGCGACCATTGTCTTCGGTGACGAATTCGGCACCGAGACGGACAGGCAGGTTGAAATCAAGCTGCAATGTACCGCATTGCCAGACGCGACCCAAGCAATCCTTCAAGGAAAATTCGATTTTCGGGCCGTAGAAGGCACCCTCACCCGGCTGAAGGTCATACGGCAGGCCCGCGCTGTCCAAGGCTGCAGCCAGTGCAGCTTCAGCACGATCCCAAAGCTCGTCGGCGCCAACGCGCTTTTCAGGACGGGTGGATAGCTTGAGCTCGATGTCTTTGAAACCAAAATCTTCGTAAACTGCCAGCGTCAACTTGATAAACGCAGCCGACTCGGCCTGCATCTGCTCTTCAGTGCAGAAAATATGAGCATCGTCCTGAGTAAACGCACGCACGCGCATGATGCCGTGCAATGCACCCGATGGCTCATTACGATGACAAGCACCGAATTCAGCTAGCCGCATCGGCAACTCGCGGTAGCTTTTCAGGCCTTGGTTGAACACCTGCACGTGACACGGGCAATTCATCGGCTTGATAGCGTAGTCGCGGCTTTCGGACTCGGTGGTGAACATGTTTTCAGCGTAGTTGGCCCAGTGCCCCGATTTTTCCCAGAGAGAACGGTCCACGACCTGCGGAGTCTTGATCTCCAAGTAACCATTATCGCGCTGAACCTTGCGCATGTATTGCTCTAGCACTTGATACAAGGTCCAGCCGTTCGGGTGCCAGAACACCATTCCCGGCGCTTCTTCCTGAGTGTGGAACAGGCCAAGACGCTTGCCAATCTTGCGGTGATCGCGCTTTTCAGCTTCTTCGATCCGCTGGATGTACGCCGCCAGTTGCTTTTTGTCAGCCCAGGCAGTGCCGTATACACGTTGCAACTGCTCGTTTTTCGCATCGCCACGCCAATAGGCGCCGGACAGCTTGGTTAGCTTGAAGGATTTGAGAAAACGAGTGTTTGGCACGTGCGGGCCACGGCACATGTCCACATATTCTTCGTGATAGTACAGACCCATGGTCTGCTGCTCTGGCATATCTTCAACCAGACGCAGTTTGTAGTCTTCGTGGCGGGCGCTGAACACCTCGATCACTTCGGCACGCGGTGTGACTTTCTTGATGACGTCGTAATCTTTTTCGATCAGCTGCTGCATGCGCTGCTCAATCGCCGCCAGATCGTCAGGCGTGAACGGGCGCTCGTAGGCGATATCGTAATAGAAGCCATCATCGATAACCGGCCCGATAACCATTTTTGCAGTCGGGTACAACTGCTTAACGGCGTGACCGACCAAGTGAGCGCAGGAGTGACGAATGATCTCCAGCCCTTCATGGTCTTTGGGTGTAATGATTTGCAATGTCGCGTCGGCATCGATCATGTCGCTGGCATCGACCAGTTGACCATTGACCTTGCCGGCTACGGTTGCCTTGGCCAGACCAGCGCCAATGGAAAGCGCAACTTCGGCTACAGAAACAGGATGATCGAAAGAACGTTGACTGCCGTCGGGAAGAGTAATGGTGGGCATGGCGCCTCCTCTCCTAGTGGTGACCCCTACCAAAGGTCACATGGGTGGGATAGAGCCAGTACGCGATTCGGCGGTGTACCTGCCTCACAGTGGCAGGAGCCTTTAAGGCCAACCAATGACCGAACCAGAGTGACTGGAATTAACGATTTCAGTAAGTTCTGCGCCGAGCGAAACAGCCGCTCACAGCATTTGAGCCAATCCGCAGGACGCGCATGCTAGCACAGCCGGTCATCAGGTAGGCAGCTCGCGAACATCGGACTACGAATTAAAGTCCCCGCAGACCACTCAAGAATCATGCGACCTGTGAACTGGCAGGCGTCAAAGCCGTCAGATTATCCGTGAACCCCTTTCGAGGCTGTCGATTCACCGGCCCATAGATTAAGAAGGAAACCATCATGAAGCTTCTACGTGCTGTCGCCTTGTTGACACCGTTGGCATTGGCCCTCCCAATGAGCGCCCATGCCGCCATGGATGCCAAGACCCAAAATACCTACATGAATGAATGCGCATCCGCCGCTGGCCAGAGCAACCCCGCAATGGATGCCAAGGCAGTTCAGGCCCACTGCGAATGTGGTGCCCGGCAAATCAACAAGAGCTTCACTGACAAGGAGATCGCGTCACTGAATGACACGAGCACCCCGCCTAGCGCAGAACTGACATCACGACTGCAAAAAACAGTCGCCGAACACTGCCTTCAGGGTCAAAAATAAAAAAATTTACACTTCTGCGGATTCGACCAATAGCCACCGCTGCCCGCACCGCTGCATAACTGCGAAGCCTTTGTAATACAAGGTTTCCAGCGATGCAGAGCGGATGTTTCGATGCCGAAACCCGCAGATACAAAACCTGCCAGAACGTCAATTCTGCGTCTATATTTCCGAAGTTCTTACTGAAAAAGTTCAGCATTCGCACAATTCGACTATGATAGCCCCGTGTGCCCAGTTGGCCTGAGCAGCACAGTACTACTGAAAAATTATGTTCTTGGAGATACACCATGTCTAATCGCCAAACCGGCACCGTAAAATGGTTCAACGATGAAAAAGGCTTCGGCTTTATCACTCCACAAGGTGGCGGTGACGACCTGTTCGTACACTTCAAAGCTATCGAAAGCGACGGTTTCAAAAGCCTGAAAGAAGGCCAGACCGTTTCCTTCGTGGCTGAGAAAGGCCAAAAGGGCATGCAAGCCGCTCAGGTTCGTCCGGAGTAATCCGAACGCGCTTAAAAAAACCCCGTCACCGACGGGGTTTTTTTATGCCTGTAAAACAGCGTTTAACCGCAGTTGACGCGGCCCACCCTACCTGCCTGGTCTGTGTTGAGGTTCAGCCGGTCAGAACGATACTCCAGCGTCACCATGTCGTTCGGGCCGAGCACCCTGGCGGTCTGCGCTCGCGCGCTGGTCCGCGCCTGTTCCAGCAGTGTCGGCGAGGCTGGCTTGCCTACAGCGAATTGCGCGGCGGCTGCATCACAACGGGAATGACCGCTGTCGGCGGCGGTGGAGCCCTGAGCCGCGTCATCCGATGATTCAGATGTGCTGCTGCAACCGGCCAATAGCATTACGGTGAGGATCAGACCCACTGGGGCTAACTTGCAGAACATACAATCTCCTTGCCTATAAACGTAACCAGAACTTCTGCGACAGCGCTCTCTGCGCTTTGTTGCAATAACGGCAACCTAACGACTGATCGATAGTCCTCATCAGCGCAGGAGTCTGCCCGAGCCGCCCCGCCTTCGTTCAGCAAAATCGTCACAAAACATTTGAAAAGTCAGTAATCGCTGAGACAGACCCTCGTTCTGGGCGGCGTCGAAAAACTGCGACATGCGCAACAATTCATGCCTAAGTATCAGTGCGAAGTGGTGCCCAAGATGTTTTACTACCCCGCTGACGCAACCGCTCAAGTACGGCGCTTGGCTGTCAGGATGTTGCTTTTCCCAAGAGAGATCAATGAGAGACAAAAGATCATGGCAGCCGTATCGATCGACGCTGATATCAAGGCCAAGTGGCCACAGGGACATTGCGCTCACAGCCCAGGAAGCGCCGAAGAACTGGCGATCATTGCAATTGATCTACTGGTAAAAGAACTGGGCACCCATGGCGCCCAGACCTTCATGGACCAGGTGTTCCTGCGTTACTCGAACGAGGTGTCTACCGAGGCATGACCAGCATTGTTTGAGACGCGCCGGGCGCTTAGCCACTCATTGGGCGACGTCAAAAGACAACACCCGCAACCAGCGCGACATTGCTGTAAGGCTGGCATTCGCCGGTGCGCACCACCGCTCGAGCACTGCGACTGAGCTCTTTCAGTGCCTGGTGACTGAGAAAACGCCGCTCGCCCAGAGCGCCGTTGGACTTCAGACTGTCAAGGGTCGCGAGCGCAGGCGGTTGTTTCACCAGCATCTCTTCTGCGAGCACATGGCTTTCCACCTGCATTTCTGTCAGCACCGTGTTCAACACACTGACGAAATCAGGAACGCCATGCGTCAGCGCCAGATCAATCAACTCGACGCCAGCCGGTACAGGCATGCCCGCGTCGACGATCATCAGTACATCGCCATGCCCCAAAGACGCCACCACTCGCGACAGAGCGATGTTGAGCAACGGTGTTTTTTTCATGACTGAAATTCCTGAACGTCACCAAGCGTCGGAATGGACGGCTGCGCGCCCGCACGCGTCACCGAAAGCGCGGCGGCAAACTGCCCGAACTGAATGGCTTCGGATTCGCTTTTGCCCTGCGCCAGTGCTGCGGCGAATCCGCCGACGAAGGTGTCGCCTGCCGCCGTGGTATCCACCGCCCGAACCTGCGGCGCCGGAAAATGCTGCACATGCGTGCGAGTTGCGAACAGCACCCCTTGGGCACCCAGCGTGACAATGATCTTTGAGGCGCCCGAGGCCAGCAAGGCCCCCATGGCTACCTCTGCAGTCGTTACCGAATCCACCGGCAAGCCAGTCAGCAAGGTCGCTTCACTTTCATTGGGGATCAGGTAGTCGATCAGCGCGTACCAATCGGCTGGTAGTGGCGCGCTGACGGGGGCGGGGTTGAGGATGACAATCTTGCCCAGTTCACGCCCACGCTTGAGCACATGACCGACCGTTGCCATTGGCACTTCCAGCTGGCAAATGATCACTTTGGCCTGACTGAGCAGCGCATCGAAGCTATCCACCACGGCCGACGAAACGTGACCATTGCCGCCAGCGACGATCACGATGGCGTTCTGGCTGTTGTCATCGACCACGATCAGCGCAACCCCCGTAGACTCTCCGGCAACAGAGATGATCGCGTCGCAATCGATACCTTCGACCAGCAAGGCAGCGCGCAGTCGATCCCCATAATCGTCATCGCCCACACAGCCGATCATCGCAACGCTGGCCCCTAAACGCGCAGCCGCCACAGCCTGGTTAGCGCCCTTGCCGCCCGGCACGGTCACGAACGAATAGCCGGCCAGGGTTTCGCCAGCGCGCGGCAGACGTGGCGCACGCGTCACCAGGTCCATGTTAATGCTGCCCACTATCACTACTTTTGCTTGCATGCGTTGGTACTCTTCAAGCCGGACGCAGGTGTCCGGTTCAGCGAAATTCGTTGAATACGGTGATCGGTGGCGCAGTGGATTCGCGCAAGACAATGCTTGGCGCGACAATCAGTTTTTCGATTGGTGTGCAAGTCGGCGCCGCAATTCGCCGCAGCAACACTTCTGCCGCATGCTCGCCCAATTGCAGAATTGACTGCCCGACCGTGGTCAGCGCCGGGTACACATAGCGGCTCATCTGAATATCGTCGAAGCCAATCACCGATAAATTCGTAGGCACCCGAATATTGCGCTCTGCCGCGGCACGCAATACACCAAAACCAACCATATCGTTGGCTGCGAAAATAGCGGTCGGACGATCATGTTCGAGCAAACCCACTGCAGCGCTATAACCGCTCGGACTGGTAAAATCACTTTCCACGACCCACGACGCTGGCACCTCGATGCGAGCCTCCTGCATCGCCCGTTGATAACCTGCCAGCCGCATGCGGGCCACGCTGGTCTCTGCTGGGCCACAGATACAGGCGATATGCCGATGACCCAGCTCCAGCAAATGCGAAGTCGCCAGATAAGCGCCCAACTCGTGATCGATACGCACCAGATCAGCGCTAATATTCCCCAGGTCCCGGTCAACGATGACCATCGGCGTACGCACCGCCGCCAACCCCTCGACCAGGCCGTTGTCGCTGCCGACCGACGACACAATCAAACCGTCCACACGCTTCTCCAACAACACGCGCAAGTAACTGCGCTGTTTGTCAGGATTGTCGTCGAAGTTGCACAGGATCACGCAAAAACCGTTACGCTCGCAGTAGTCCTCGATCCCCCGGGCAAGCTCGGCGAAGTACGGGTTGATGCCGTTGGGGATCAACAAGCCGATGGTCGAGGTGGCCCTGGCTTTCAACGAGCGCGCGACAGCACTGGGCACATAATCGAGTTGGGCAATCGCTGCCTCGACCTTGATCCTGACCTCATCACTGACCGGTCGTGTCCGGTTCAGGACATGGGAGACGGTGGTGTAGGAAATCCCCGCAAGCGCAGCCACATCCTTGATCGTTGCCATATCAGCCCCGCCGCTTTGCGCGATTGCTGCGGTAGGTGTCGAGCACCACAGCGACGACGATTACCGCGCCCGTGATGATGCGCTTGGTGGGCTCCGTTGCACCGATTTGCGCCAGACCGGCAGCCAGCACCGAGATGATCAGCACGCCGAAAAAGGTGCTGATCACCGAACCACGCCCGCCCATCAGGCTCGTCCCGCCGATAACCACCGCGGCGATCACCTGCAACTCCAGGCCTGAACCGGCGTTGGGATCGGCAGCTTCCAGACGAGAAATCTGAAACAGCGCCGCGACGCCCGCCAGCAAGCCCATCAGCGAGAACACCAGAATCTTGTAGGGTTTTGGATTGATCCCCGCCAGACGCACAGCTTCCTCGTTGGTGCCGATGCCGATCAGGTAGCGACCGAAAACCGTACGAGTGAGCACCGCCTGCGCCACAAAGATCACGATTAGCGCAATCACGAAGGAAGGCGAAATACCAAAGGCGAATGGATTGGACAACCAGGCATAGGAATCACCGATGTAAGCGGTACGCGAATTGGTCATTTGGTATGCCACGCCGCGGGCCATTTCAAGCACGCCGAGCGACACGATAAAGGAAGGAATACGCCAGGCCACAGTGATCGAGCCGGTAATGGTGCCCGCTACGGTTGCGCAAGCCAGACCCAATAACGCGGACGGCAGAACACCCCAACCCCAGACGAGCATGGCCACACTCACCGCAGATGCAGCCAACGCCAGCACCGATCCCACCGACAGGTCAATACCGCCGATGATCAGGACGAAGGTCATCCCTACGGCCAATACCATCAGGTCGGGAATCTGGTTGGCTAGCGTGCTGAAGGTTTCGTAAGACAGAAAGTGATCGCTGAGCAGCGAGAACAGCACGATCATTGCCAGCAGAGCCCCCGCCAGCCCCAGGTAAGTGCCGAGGCCAAAGTAGTTGCCGCTACGCTTGCCAGGGGGACGAGACGCTGCGTTGGTAGAAGTTCTCATGAGTCAATCCCGGGCGCGGCGTCGGACAGCAGCGCATCACGTTTTTGGTAGCCAGCAAAAGCGGCGGCAAGCAGCTCGTCTTGAGTCCAGGAACCACGTTCGAATGTGTCGATCAGGCGGCCGGCAGACAACACGCCAATCCGATCGCAGATCAACATCAATTCACGCAAATCACTGGAAACCACCACCAACGCCCTGCCCTGGCGCGTCAACTCGCCCAACAAGGTGTAGATATCGAATTTGGCGCCGACGTCGATGCCACGGGTGGGTTCATCAAACAGCATCACTTTGCAATCACGCTCCAGCCAGCGGCCAATTACCACCTTCTGCTGATTACCGCCTGATAGTTCGGACACTTGTTGCGTCGGGCTGGTACTGCGGATGCGCATCACGTCAACCTGACGTTTCGCCAGTTTCATCTCGGCGCTTCCGTCGATCACGCCCACGCGGGAAATCGCTTCCATATTGCCCAGCGCAATGTTGGCACTGATCGATTGCGACAGAAGCAATCCCTCTCCCTTGCGGTCTTCGGTAATCAGCGCAATGCCATGACTGACCGCATCCACGGGAGAACGCATGCTGACCACACGTAACGGGCTACCGATTTCGAGGGTGCCGCTGTCGGCAACATCGGCCCCATAAATCAGGCGTAGCAACTCAGTACGACCTGCACCGATCAAACCGGAAATCCCGAAAATCTCACCCCCACGCACATCGAATGACACATCGAGAACCTTGCCCGAACGGCTCAAGCCCTTCACCGACAGGGCCACATCACCAATCCTGCGTTGGCCAAGATCGATCTTCTCGCCCAGCTCGCGCCCCACCATCAAGGTCACCAACTGCTCGCTGTTGTAATTGGACATTACGTCGACACACACCAGCTTGCCATCGCGTAGCACAGCGATACGCTGAGCCACGCGAGCAAGCTCTTCGAGGCGATGGGAGATATAAATGATCGACACGCCACGTGCCTGCAAACGCGTGATTTGCTCGAACAACATCTCGACTTCACGGGCCGTAAGCATCGCTGTTGGCTCGTCTAGAATCAGCACATGGCAATCACTGATCAGGTTGCGCGCAATCTCGACCATCTGCTGATGACCGATACCCAACTCGCTGACCAGGGTATCCGGATTGATTGCGTCCAGCCCCACCTGTGCCATGGCTTTGATTGCATCCTCACGCAAGCGCTTGCGGTTGATCCAGCCGCCTCGACTCGGAAGGTTGTCGAGAAACAGGTTTTCCGCCACCGACAGTGTCGGCAACAGATTAAGCTCCTGCATCACCATGCGCACACCGAGTTTTTCTGCCTGGGCGCGACTGGCTGGCTGATAGGGCTGCCCGTGGAATTGCATCTGGCCGGTGGTTGGCGTGACCAGGCCGCCGATGATCTTCGACAAAGTGCTTTTGCCCGCGCCGTTTTCACCGGTCAAGGCCAACACTTCGCCACGCATCAGCGTCAGGTCAATGTCGCCGAGGACGGGCTGGGCGTAGGTTTTGCCAATACCGCTGACAGATAGAACAGCGGCCTGAGCAGACGCTGACATAACGCTCTCCACGCGCCAGCCACACGATGGCTGGCGCTGTTTCAGGTGTGAGACGAAGCTGGGATTATTGTGGCTTGGTGATCAGCTCGACCGGGGTCTCGATCACACCGTCCTTGATGTCGAGTTTCTCGCCCTTAATCATCTTCAGAGCAGTGTCGATGCCGAACACCGCCTGCCGTGCAGCGAACTGATCCGCCGTCGCCAGCACACGACCGTCTTTGAGCATGGGCTTGATGGCGTTGATATTGTCGTAACCGACCACTTGCACTTTGCCCGCCTTGCCTGCCGCACGTACTGCCGACACCGCGCCCAGCGCCATGCTGTCGTTACCGGCCAACAAGGCTTTCAGGTTTGGATATTCGTTGAGCATGGCGGAAGCCACGGCATTGCCCTTGTCGATTTCCCAGTTACCCGATTGAGTGGAGACAATGTTGATCTGCGCACCCTCCATCGCATCCTTGAAGCCTGCGGTGCGCTGCTGAGCGTTAGTCGTAGTCGGCACGCCTTCGATGATGCCGACCTGATCACCGGCTGTCAGTTGCTTGGCCAGGTAATCACCCACCAGCTTGGCACCTTTACGGTTATTCGGGCCTACGAAAGGCACTTCCATGTGCTTACTTTTGAGGACGTCGACGTCGAGTTGGTTATCGATGTTGACGACCTTGATCCCGGCATCCATCGCCTTCTTGATCACCGAGGCCAGCGCCTTGGAGTCGGCAGGAGCAATGACCAACGCGTCGACTTTCTTGACGATCATCTGATTGACGATGTCGATCTGCGCGGCGGTATCGGATTCATTCTTGATGCCGTTGGAGATCAGGTCGAAATCCTCAGCATGTTGTTTTTGATACACCTTGGCGCCGTCTTCCATGGTCAGGAAGAACTCATTGGCCAGGGATTTCATCACCAACGCGACGGTAGGCTTTTTTGCATCGTCAGCGAAGGCCGAAGAGATAGGAAGGGAGACCGCGGTGGCGGCAAGCATGGCAACAGCGAGAAGACGTGCAGCGAAGGGCAGCTTCATCAAGTGACTCCGACATTATGATTATTTTATCGGCACCGTCAGCGCATTAATTCGACACAGCATATCGAGCGCAAACGTTTGCGAGAGGCGAACTATGAGAATGCTTTACAAATTTGTCAACCGTAAGAAACGTGCCTCAACCCAGCCGATCACCAGGGGCAGAGCGCATTCACTGTGCTCTGCCCCGCACTTCAATCCTCTTTTTTCACTGTCGCCACTTCATCGGCGCGAACTCTGACCATTTTTCCGGAAATGTCTTCGAATTCATAAAAACCATCTTTGGTTTTGGTCTTTGGCACATCTTTGGTCACGTATTGCGTTCCGTTTTGCAGCGTGACGACTGTCGCCGTCGAGCAACCTGCAAGCACCGCGCAAAAAGCGAGAACGACAGGTACCCCTAACTGTTTGATATTCATGCAGACTCCTTTTTCAAAAAATGCAGCGAACTCATCCGCCGGTACGCAATCAGATCGACGCGGCCCGAATTGGTTCGAGCGCCAAGGTGCTGGAGGATACTGTCACGTCGACTCCTCTGCACTTGGCCTTACGGAGATGTTGCGAAACTTTCCAGACTCAAATACTGTACACATATACAGCAAAAACAAGGGATCATTTTTGTGTCCAAAAAAAGCGCCTCCACTCCAGCTCTTGACCCTTATCAATGTCTCGGCATTCGCATTCAAAAAATCATCAATTCAACCACTGCACAGAAATCCAGATCTGCACTGATTTTCCGACTACCCGACGAAGCTGAAAGTGACTGGGATCAGCTGCTTGGGGAAATTTCCGAAAACGATAACGTCACGCTCGCCTACCGCGACGATGGCGGTATCCAGATTTTCTGGACGTTGCCCAAGGAAGATTGAGTGCATGAGGCTTAAGTTTTTCACCCTGCTGTACACCAGCGTTTTGATGACCGCCCCGCTTGCGACGCATGCCGATGCACCGCGTACGTTCAACGAGGCGAAGAAAGTCGCATGGGGCCTGTACGCCCCGCAATCAACCGAGTTCTATTGTGGCTGCAAGTACACAGGCAACACGGTCGATCTGGCCGGCTGTGGCTATGTGCCCCGCAAGAACGCCACGCGGGCCAAACGCATTGAATGGGAACACATCGTTCCGGCTTGGCAAATTGGCCACCTGCGTCAATGCTGGCAGAACGGCGGACGCAAGAACTGCACGCGTAATGATCAGGTTTACAAGCGCGCCGAAGCCGACTTGCACAACCTCGTCCCCAGTATTGGGGAGGTCAACGGTGACCGGAATAACTTCAACTTTGGCTGGCTACCGGAACATCAAGGCCAATACGGCTCCTGCCTGACACAGGTGGACTTCAAGGCAAAGAGGGTGATGCCCAGACCTTCGATTCGCGGAATGATCGCTCGCACCTACTTTTACATGAGCAAGCAGTACAACCTGCGGCTTTCTCGCCAGGACCAGCAACTCTATCAAGCCTGGAACAAATCCTATCCTGTCGAAAGTTGGGAGCGTCAGCGTAACCAGCGAGTAGCGTGCGTAATGGGTCATGGCAACGATTTTGTCGGTCCAGTCAATTTGAAAGCTTGCAGTTGAACACCTCTTAGGTGTCGGTAAAAACTCATCTTTCCCGTGTTTGGACCGAGCGCTGTACCCAAACAGATATGGCACATTGCCGCTCATCGGAACAGCGCTCAAAGCGTCATGAAACCGTGTAATTTTTCTTCTGTCTGGACTCCTCCAAAGCGCGCTGAACATCGTTGATGTTCAAACTGAAAGTCTGCAGTACGATCCAAGGCCGCTAGCTGTCATGCATGCCTGTATCGATCTCGAAATGAAATGGTGCCATTCAGGACGCACTTGCCGTCCATGCTGCCTGGTACATCAGGACCGTACATAATTTCAGAGCGGCGTCTAACGTCGCACAGGCGGGGACTACGATGAACGAGTACAAGGGCTTTGAAATTCATTACCAGTTCAGGGGGGAACCCCGGCACTTCTGCCATCAAGCGAACTATCTGAGCGAAAGCGAAGCCCTGTATTTCGCCACGCTCCATGCAGGCGTCGGGGGTATGGATGGCAATGTCTCTGTTTGCCCGGTCAGATTGGCCATTGTGCAGGCAGAATGTCTCGGAATAACCAAGGTCCAGTGGAAGCGAACCTGACAGGTAAAAAAATCCAAACAAACGCGACATCAAGGGGTCCCAATTTACAAGCAGCGCTCATAATCCAGCAACGCGAGGTAGATATGACCATTGATCACGCACTGAAAAAAGAAGTTCTGACCCGTCTGCTCCACGCTCACCCGACAGGTCTGGGCAAGGAAGTACTGGACAATTATCGGGGCGCAAATGCTGTAGCAGATACCCTTGAGCATCTGCAGCAAAGCGGTCTTATTCAGAATGGTAGCGTCGGCGACAGCGATCAATCGCTGCATTACCCTGTAAAGCTAAGCTCCGCTGGCGTGGAGGCGGCCAAACGCCTCGACCATTAAACCGGCCAAACGCCAAAAAAAACCTGGCTCAGGCCAGGTTTCTAATTACCGCTCGATACTGCAAATTGAGTGTTCTCCCCAAGTGCTGCGGGTCTGATCATCCATGAGCCGGTCAGGCCGCAGCACTGCAGGGGAACGCGACGAAGACTACAGGCGATGTCGAACAATCGTCACCATCGCAATTGTGACTTTATTAGTCCGCCACTGCCCAAACAATCAAACCGCAGGGTAATTACCCGTGCCGTCCGGCCACGGCGTGAGCAGCTCAAACCCGGTCTGCGTGACCGCAACCATGTGCTCCCACTGCGCAGATAACGACTCGTCACGAGTCAAGACCGTCCAGCCATCATCCAGCACATGAGTCCCCGGTTTGCCGGCATTAATCATCGGTTCGATGGTGAACACCATGCCAGGCTTGAGCCGCAGCCCCTTCCCAGCTGCGCCATAATGCAGCACTTGGGGTTCTTCGTGGTATTTGCGCCCAATGCCATGTCCGCAATACTCACGCACAACACTGAAACCCTCCCGATGTGCCACCGTCTGAATGGCGTGACCGATGTCACCCAGCGTCGCTCCGGGCTTCACGGCGTGAATACCGGCCAGCGTTGCTTCATAGGTGGTATCGACCAAACGCCGGGCCAGCGGGCTGACCTCACCCACCAGGTACATGCGGCTGGTGTCGCCGAACCAGCCGTCCTTGATCACCGCCACATCGATGTTGACGATGTCCCCGTCCTTGAGTATGTCTCCGGGCGCAGGGATTCCATGACAAACAACGATGTTTGGGGAAATACAGGTGGTTTTGGTGAAACCGTGGTAGCCAACGTTGGCCGGAATAACCTTCAACTCATTGACGATGTAATCATTGCAAATGTCGTCCAGTGCCTGGGTGCTGATACCCGCCTTGACGTGTGGCGCAATCATCGCCAACACATCAGCTGCCAGCCTCCCGGCAACTCGCAACCCGACCAGATCCGCTTCGCTTTTGATACTGACGCTCATCGGGATACTGCTCTGGCCGGAGTGATGGAGGGATTGATGTCACAAGATTGTGCACTCAACAGCGTACCGCCCGAGACTTCAGCCCGAATCAGCAACTGGCATATTTCGCTATAGTTCAATGAAGGATGAAGCTCGGCGAGCATACCAATTCGCATCCAGTGCTCGGCCTGTGCGTTGATTGATCGGCTCAGCGCGGCACTGACAGAGCGAATATTGGCGTGCATCTGTTCGGAAATCTTGACTAGCCCCATGGTTCACCTCGCGTGGAATATACGAATCATAAATGGTTCATATACTGACAAGCAAGCCACGCTTAAATCTGCTGATGGGTCAGCCGGGCTGTTCTTCGTTGGTTTGGCATTCCGACAACGAACTCGCCAGTTGAGATATCGCACCCTGATCGTCCGCACTGAGCACCCGATAGTGATCGATAATGGTTCGCTCCGAGTCACTCAAGGATTCGCTAGTCATGGGCATCCGGTGACCAGAAAGGATGTACAGGACATCAATGCCTTGCTTATCCAGTGCCGCCAGATAATCAGAACGAGGGACGCGCTCCCCGCTTTCGTATTTGCCCTGGGCGTTGGCTTCAACTCCCCCCATGGCACCGAATTCCTGCTGCGAAAGTCCCATGCGTTTGCGCGTTTCTTTCAGTCGCGAGCCAAGATCTTTCATAAACGGATGCCTCCAGCGTGACTATCGTTTAATCATGACCCCGTTGACCTTGGGGAGTTGCGATATTTCATCCAATTGGTCACTCTTTACGGCTTTCAACCTCAAGCAATTCTGCTCACGGTCGATATTCCGTATGTCGCATTTGTCATTTTCAATGGCAACCCGATTTTTGCAGTTCGGAGAACCAGACGTGATTACATTTTTGTTGGCTTGGTGCGCGGTATCGTTAGTGGGCACTTTGATCGCTCTGACGTTGATTCGTACCGGAAAACGACGCCAACCCGATGCAGAAGACATTCAAAGCCCTGCCGATCACTTGATTTCGGCATCAACGGCCTCCTTGAAACCCTGACTCGGGTCGGGAGCCATAGACCGAGTACGAGTCATTCGACGCATGGTTGATGCCCTGTTGCATATGCCGCCTCGCCGCCCGTAAATTCGACCGAGACCAAAGAGGCGTTGTAATGACGCAGTCCTGCAGCTAGGGCCAGAAAGTCTTCGCGTTGCATTTCATTACCCCAGACACTGCTGAACGTTTGTTCTTGCGGGCGATGAGCGAACTCGAGACTGTTGTCGATTTGAGCGATTTGCATGGTCAACTCCCTTTCGATTAATACTGTTTAAACATACAGTATTTTGATCATTAACCAAACGCAAGGGGCTTTCTGACGAGCGGCTACTTCAGCGCCTGTGCAAAGCATTCACTGACCCAATCAACAAACGCTCTGACTCGAGGCGACATGTGCCGATTGTGTGGATACAGCACCGAAACCGACATCGGCGGCGGCGGACACTCGGGTAATACCTCGCGCAGCAAATCCCCCTGTAATTGCTCGGCCACCCGGTAACGCGGCACCTGAATAATACCGATGCCTGCGATGGCTGATGCTGCGTAAATTTCTGCACCGAATACCGAAACCCGGCCTTCGAGCTTCACTTCCCTGAGCTGGCCGCCCTCCACGAACTCAAATGGAAAGGCCTTGCCCGTCGTGCGCGAAACATAGTTCACCCCGACGTGACCGACCAAATCCCCAAGTTGACGTGGCATCCCATATTTGCGCAGGTAAACCGGGCTGGCACAGGTGACCTGTGGCAAGGTCGCAATGCGTTTACCCACCAGCGAAGAGTCGCTGAGCGTACCGGCACGCACCACGCAATCGACCCCCTCCTGCACCAGATCGACAAAACGGTCCGCTTCACTCAACGTCAGCTCGATATCCGGATAGCGCGCCATGAATTGCGGCAACGCTGGGATCACAAAATACTTCGCCAACGTGCCGTGCAGATTAACGCGCAACATACCTTTTGGCGCGACGCTA
>NZ_DASWOT010000209.1:0-2239 GCF_036404235.1 Pseudomonas sp. | reverse complement strand
GTGACTGACAAGAAGCACGCCTGGAGCCTTCTGCGTTCAATCCCTTTTCGGCAGTTCAACAAGACGACGTTTCGTCGCTTCAAGCGTTTGCTGCTGCATCGTCAGAGCAGTTGAACGGGTAATACGTCTTGATGTGACGATAATCAGAAAACCTATGACCGTTTTGCATAGTCGTTACTGCAGATCAACCGGCCTGCGATGTAGCGCTTTGCCTTCTTGTTCGAGTTTTGATAAAGGGGCGCTCGATACCCCAATAAGTGAGTACGCTGAGAGTGCTGACCAAAGTGATCACTACGGGTAGATACCGCGTATGGCTTTTAACGTGTCAGCCATCGGACTGATGGCATAGCGGGTTTGATAAAAGCTGATGGCGGTAATCAGAGCAACTGTGAACAAGTACATCGGGAAAATGCGCCGTACTCGCGACGATCGGATGGAACTCCATTGAGGTGCGGTTTTGTAGATCTTGCCTGCGAAGAGATGGCCCGTAATGAGGACGTCGGTTTGTACCAGCGTAAGTTTGCAATTGGGCTTTACCTATGGCCTTTTCATCTCGTCAGCGGTCGGCTCCTTCGCAGGCCCCAATACGATCGCCAGATGCCGCAAATCCTCAATCACTACGCTGAAGCTTTTCCCTGACGGGCTCGCCACCAAAGTGCCCAGCGCAAATACCGTGAAGAACCTGACGTCATCGGCATGGCTGAGCAACTCGCTGATGTAGCGGCTGGATCGATAGGCCTGCATCTGCGCGGATGAGACATACAGCGTTAGCTGTTTTCCCTGCAGTCGGTCGAAGAATTTGAATTTGAAGCCGGCCCCGTAGCGCTCAACCAACCCACCGCCATACAGCACTCGGCGTTCGTCACCGACTTGCGCGAACTTGATATGGCGAAAGTACGCGCGCAGGGTCGTCTCACCCTCGCCGGGAACGCGCAGCGTCAGCAGGTTGAACTCTTCCTTCGTCAGTTGGGCCTGCGCCTGACGGAAGCTGTCGACCAGTCGTTCAAAATTGTTGGTGCGGGTTTCATTGTGTCTCGTTTGTTTGGGTTTGTCAGAAGACAGCGCTGGCGTTTGTGGGGCCGTTTTTGTCATGTCGTCGGAGTGGCCGGGGGGTCGGGCGGACGTCGTCTTCTCCTTGATAGACGGATCGAACACATCGATGTAATCGTCTAGCTTGCGCTTGGCTTTGCGCAGAGCCCCTTCGCTTTGCGTCTCGCCAGCGACTGCCTCATCTTCGCCTATCGCTTCTTCATCAACCCACTCGCACTCAGCGACATGCTCGTAATTGGGATTGGCGCGGAAATGTGCGGCAACGAACGTCGGATTCTCCTGTGGCTTCACATCGTATCTGACACCGGTGATTTTCACCCCGCGTTCACGACACGCCTCGGTCGAACATAAAAAGTTGAACCGCGCCCGCGGCGGCTCCATGGAGAAGTATTCCCGCCGTGCGGCCACAATCGACAACTGCGCCTGTAGTTCGACACAAAACGCGCGGGTAATGCTTTTGCTGGTCTTCATGGGAGCGGCCGGGCCTTGCCGAAGTATTGGGGTGGATGATGCTCAATTGCTATTGGTGGCTGCAATGGGCGGCTGCATAAAACGAAGGGTGATTTAACCCTGGCAATGTTTTTGGGACAAAACTGGTGAAAGGGGACGTCACTCATGAGAGGCTCGACGGCTTTTGGCTTTCACCCGATAGTGCCGAAACAGTGCGACAACGCCCGCGAGGACTACTACAACCACCGCGATTGGCAAGCGATAAGGCTTGAGATTGCCGAGCAGTTGCTCAAGAAACTCACCCGCCCAGTAACCGGCGCTGGCAAAAATCGATGCCCAGACAATGGCGCCTACCAGGTTCACCAGCGAAAACCGCAGGGGCGACAGGTCACTCGCGCCGATCACCATGGGTCCTACCAGACGCATGCCATAGATAAATCGTACAGAGAAGATTGAAGCGCTCGGATAGCGCTCGATCAATCCCGAAACACGTTTGATCGCCGCTTGGTGTCGATGCAGGCGCGGCAGTAGTCGTGCGCCAAAATAGCGTCCGGTCCAGAATAGAATTTGATCCCCCAGCATGCCGGCGACGCTGGCATAGGCAATGATCTGCCAGAGTGTCAGGATGTTCTGGTGCGCCGCCATGCCGCCCAGAATAAGGACAGTTTCGCCTTCCAGCAGACAGCCAATGAATACTGCCCAATAGCCATAGGTGGAAAGCAGGTAGTTAATGTCGATG
>NZ_DASWOT010000208.1:0-6471 GCF_036404235.1 Pseudomonas sp. | reverse complement strand
ATATTCAACCTCGATATTTTTCCTCTCAAGCCTCGGTCCTTCCAACTTGCCCGGAAATCCACGATCAATTTGCTTTTTTGAAAGTGGCTATCGATAACCTCTAATTTGAAAACACCGACGTAATAATAGACGGCTGGCCCGGTCAACCAGATGGCCGAACACGACAGTAGGAGTGCATCCTCCATAGCAAGCATCACTTTCCATAAACTGATCAACTGCGATATTGAAGACATTCGTCAATAGCGCGCTGCGATGGATGGGGGCCGTTCAATCTGTAGGAGCCAACTTGTTGGCGAGGCGACTAACGCGGTGTGCCTGTGACACCGCATCGCCAACAAGTTCACTCCTGCACCTGATCAAACCTTGTAAATTGCAGTGCCTGCTTTCTGAGCCAAAGGGGCACTAATAGCCATACTCGCCCAGATATAGTGAAAGCTAATCACCCTGCAGTCGGAAAACACACAAACCTATTACCACGAAGAAATTCAGAATTCCTGGAATGAGTACCCAGCGAGTCAGCGTCCTCGGTAAATGGTTAATTTCCCTCAGGTCAACCAGTCCGCGTTTGCTCCAGTGCTTCGGGAAGGACAATGAAATGAATACCATGCTCAGGCGAAACATTCGTGCGTGGATATTATTGCTACTCCAGTTACGTCGTGCGTCCACTGCCATTTTTGTTCCGGTCAACTTTGCTTCGATTTCATCAAGTTTGAATTTTGCAACGTAGAGAACAATGAGAGGATTGATGATGACGAAGGCGCTGAAGCTCAATAAACCCAGACCATAGGCAGTCGTCGTCATTCTCGCTTTGGGGTCGGTCACCAGGCTGTCCCTGAGGGACGAAGCGCTTTGCAGTGTCTGGTTGATGAACGTGTAGGGCTTGGACATGTACGCGACGTCTCTGATCGTCTGGACGGGAAGCGGACGATAGGTTTGCGTTTGGGTGAGTGTCACTAAACAAAGCGCTGAAATTTGGTTGATTACGAGATTCTCGGAATCGACTTACGGTGCTTGGGGGAGTCGGCCTTCGCGGCACGTCCATGTGGGGAACGATCATTAGCGTCACATCCGCTACTGACATGACGCAATCCAAGCGCTGGAAGCCCTCTGTGGTCACGCCGGTCCCGAGAGTGGTGGGTCAGCCGAGTCGCATCACGACCATCCTGAACTTCAATTTCCACGACAGGGGTTGCATGCGATCTGCATCAGTGTGCGGCGGTGCATATTTCTGAATAATGGCACTCTGCTATTTTTAGGGGGTCTCAATAGTTGGACTCCTTCTTGCAATATCGGTGTTAAGTCGCCTCTAGGCGTCAAAAGTTTGATTTAGCGCGCAGGTAAAGAATCGGTGGATCGCTCTCAATTACTCAACAGTGCTCGCAGCAATCTGATCGGCCTGGGTCGTGGTCAACTGGGCGTGCCGTTGCTGCTGTTGGTCATGCTGGCAATGATGATGTTGCCAATGCCGCCGTTCCTGCTGGACGTGTTCTTCACATTCAACATTGCGCTGTCTATCGTCGTGCTGCTGGTGTGTGTTTACGCATTGCGACCGTTGGATTTTTCGGTATTCCCCACCATCTTGCTGGTGGCGACGTTGTTGCGTCTGGCGCTGAACGTGGCGTCCACTCGGGTGGTCATGCTTCACGGTCAGGACGGCCACGCCGCTGCCGGTAAGGTGATTCAGGCCTTCGGTGAGGTGGTGATCGGTGGCAACTATGTGGTCGGTATCGTGGTGTTCGCGATCCTGATGATCATCAACTTCGTGGTCGTGACCAAAGGTGCCGGGCGTATCTCCGAGGTGAGCGCGCGCTTCACCCTTGACGCGATGCCCGGCAAGCAAATGGCAATCGACGCCGACCTCAATGCTGGCTTGATCGATCAGCCTGAAGCCAAACGCCGTCGTCTGGAAGTCGCCCAGGAGGCCGAGTTCTATGGCTCCATGGACGGTGCCAGCAAGTTTGTGCGCGGTGATGCCATCGCCGGCCTGCTGATTTTGTTCATCAACCTCATCGGCGGCGTCCTGGTCGGTATGTTTCAGCACAATATGACCTTCGCCGATGCCGGTAAGGTCTACGCCTTGCTGACCATCGGTGACGGTTTGGTGGCGCAATTGCCATCGCTGCTGCTGTCGACCGCTGCTGCGATCATGGTCACCCGTGCCTCCGGTTCTGAAGACATGGGCAAGCTGATCAATCGCCAGATGTTCACCACGCCCAAGGCGTTGGCCGTGGCGGCTGGCTTGATCATCGTCATGGGCCTGGTGCCGGGCATGCCGCATTTCTCGTTCCTGACCATGGGGCTGGCCGCTGCCGGTGGCGCGTACCTGCTTTGGAGGAAGCAGAACCTGGTCAAGGTCATGGCGTTGCAGGAGGTCAAGCGTCAGCAAGAGCTGCTGCCTTCTCCCACTCGCGCGCAGGAGTCCAAAGAACTGGGTTGGGACGACGTGACGCCAATCGACATGATCGGTCTGGAGGTCGGCTACCGTCTGATTCCGTTGGTGGACCGCAATCAGGGTGGTCAGCTGTTGGCGCGGATCAAGGGGGTGCGCAAGAAGCTCTCCCAGGAGTTGGGCTTCCTCATGCCGACCGTACACATTCGCGACAACCTCGATCTGGCGCCTAGCGCGTACCGATTGACGTTAATGGGCGTGACCCTGGCCGAAGCCGAGATCTACCCGGATCGCGAGCTGGCGATCAACCCCGGTCAGGTCTTTGGCAGCCTCAACGGTATAAACGCCAAAGACCCGGCGTTCGGTCTGGAAGCGGTGTGGATCGAGATCAGCCAGCGTGCTCAGGCGCAGTCGCTCGGTTACACCGTGGTGGACGCAAGCACCGTAGTTGCAACCCACTTGAACCAGATCCTCTACAAACACTCTCATGAGCTCATCGGCCATGAGGAGGTCCAGCAATTGATGCAACTACTGGCCAAGGGTTCGCCGAAACTGGCAGAGGAACTGGTACCCGGTATTCTGTCGTTGTCTGCGCTGCTCAAGGTGTTGCAAGCGCTGCTCGCCGAACAAGTGCCTGTGCGCGATATCCGCAGCATTGCCGAAGCGATCGCCAACAACGCTGCGCGGAGTCAAGATACCGCCGCATTGGTGGCCGCGGTTCGCGTTGGTTTGTCTCGCGCAATCGTCCAAAGCATTGTGGGGATTGAGCCGCAGCTGCCTGTTATCACGCTTGAGCCAAGGTTGGAACAGATATTGCTCAATAGTCTGCAGAAGGCAGGCCAGGGTCAGGAAGAAGGCGTGTTGCTCGAACCGAGCATGGCTGAGAAACTACAGCGTTCGTTGATCGACGCGGCGCAACGCCAAGAGATGCAAGGGCAGCCGGTTATTTTGTTGGTCGCAGGTCCGGTCCGCGCGATGCTCTCTCGTTTTGGCCGTTTGGCTGTACCGAATATGCATGTTTTGGCGTATCAGGAAATTCCTGACAATAAGCAAGTCACCATCGTAGCGACTGTCGGGCCTAACGGCTGAGGTAGTGAGTCATGCAAGTTAAGCGTTTTTTCGCCGCCGATATGCGACAAGCCATGAAACTGGTTCGTGATGAATTGGGCGCCGATGCGGCCATCATCGGTAACCGGCGGATTGCCGGCGGCGTGGAACTGACTGCCGCTCTGGATTACCAGCTGTCCGCGTTGGCACCGCGTGTGCCGAACATCGAGCTCGAAGACGAGTTGCGCAAGACTCAGTCACGCATCGTCTCGGCCCAGGCCGAACTCACCACTCGGGGTGATCTGGATTCTTCGGTCAATCGCCAGTTGTTCGCCAACACGCCATTGAGCGCGGATGAGAAGCACATCGAGCCCACACTTGATGAGCCGTTCCGTCCATCGATCCATGCGGCCATTGCTGCGGATCGTGCCGAGCGCGCAGCATTCGCCGAACCTGCGATCGGGCAACGTGCTTATGATTCGATGCGCTCTGAATTGAATGGCCTGCGCGAGCTGTTGGAGGTCCAGTTGGGCTCCCTGGCCTGGAACCAATTGCAAGGCAGCCGTCCGGCGCAGGCCAATCTGTGGCGTCGTCTGCAACGCATTGGCCTGTCAGGCCCATTGTCCCGTGACTTGCTGGCGATGGTGACTGACGCCGATGATCAGCAGCACACATGGCGCATGTTGCTGGCGCACCTGGCGCGCATGATCGTGACCCCGGACGTCGAACCGCTCGAAGAGGGTGGGGTGATTGCCATGGTCGGCCCGGCCGGCATGGGTAAAACCACCACTTTAGCCAAGCTTGCAGCGCGTTATGTGTTGAAATACGGCGCGCAAAATATTGCGCTGGTGAGCATGGATAGTTTCCGTATCGGTGCCCAGGAACAACTGAAAACGCTGGGACGCATTCTGAATGTTCCGGTGGTCCACGTCGATCCGGGACAATCCTTGGTTCAGGCATTGGAGCCCTTGCTGCGCAAGCGTGTAGTGCTGATCGATACCGCTGGCCTGCAGGCCAGCGATCCGGCCTTGCGTCTGCAACTCGAAAGCCTCGCCGGTCGTGGCATCAAGGCGCGCAACTATCTGGTATTGGCGACGACCAGCCAGAAGCAAGTGCTCACTGCGGCTTATCACAGTTACAAACGTTGTGGCCTGGCCGGGTGCATCCTGACCAAGCTTGATGAGACAGCCAGTCTTGGTGAGGTGTTGAGCCTGGCAATCAGTCATGAACTCCCCGTGGCCTATCTCACCGACGGTCCACGAATACCGGATGATCTGCATTTGCCGCGTCGGCACCAGTTGGTGAGTCGGGCAGTCAGTGTGCAGATGCAGGAAGAGCCTAGCGAGGAAGCGATGGCTGATATGTTTGCGGATCTTTATCACAGCCCAGGCAAGCGCGTGGGCTAGGTGAAGAAAATGACACTGGAATATACCCACTTCAATGGTCTGCCAAGCATTGTTCATACAACGAACGTGCAGCCCGACATGTGGCTTAGGTCTAAGCAAGACAAGGTAAACAATTAACATGGGCAGCATGCATCCCGTACAGGTTATTGCGGTAACCGGTGGCAAAGGCGGCGTAGGCAAGACGAACGTGTCGGTGAACCTTTCACTGGCACTGGCCGAGCTTGGCCGTCGTGTCATGTTGCTGGACGCCGATCTGGGTCTGGCCAATGTCGACGTATTGCTGGGGCTTACCCCGAAACGCACCTTGGCCGACGTTATCGAAGGCCGCTGCGAGCTGCGTGACGTCTTGCTGCAAGGCCCGGGCGGCATCCGTATCGTGCCGGCAGCGTCGGGTACCCAGAGCATGGTCCACCTGACGCCAGCGCAACACGCAGGCTTGATTCAGGCGTTCAGCGATATTGGCGACAACCTCGATGTACTGGTGATCGATACCGCTGCCGGGATCGGTGAGTCAGTGGTCAGCTTCGTGCGCGCAGCCCAGGAAGTGTTGTTGGTGGTGTGCGACGAGCCGACCTCCATCACTGACGCCTACGCGTTGATCAAGTTGCTCAACCGTGATTACGGCATGAACCGTTTCCGGGTCCTGGCTAACATGGCGCAGAGCCCCCAGGAAGGTCGCAACCTGTTTGCCAAGCTGACCAAAGTCACGGATCGTTTTCTCGATGTTGCCCTGCAATATGTCGGTGCCGTGCCTTACGACGAATGCGTGCGCAAGGCGGTGCAGAAGCAACGTGCGGTGTATGAGGCGTTCCCGCGCTCCAAGTGCTCCCTGGCGTTCAAGGCGATCGCGCAGAAAGTTGACACTTGGCCATTACCGGCCAACCCGCGCGGCCATCTTGAATTTTTCGTTGAACGTCTGGTGCATCAGACCAGCGTAGGGCCCGTGTCATGACAGCAAGTGGGTATCGCATGTACAGCAAATCATCCCGTGATTCCCAATACGAGCTGATCGAACGTTACGCGCCGCTGGTCAAGCGGATTGCCTACCATTTGTTGGCGCGTCTGCCCGCCAGCGTGCAGGTCGAGGATTTGATCCAGGCGGGCATGATTGGCCTGCTCGAAGTCTCGACCAAGTACGACTCCACCAAGGGCGCAAGTTTTGAGACCTACGCCGGGATTCGTATTCGTGGCGCGATGCTCGACGAGGTGCGTAAAGGTGACTGGGCGCCGCGTTCGGTCCATCGCAATACGCGTATGGTCAGCGACGCGATTCGTGCAATTGAAGCAAAAACCGGTCGTGACGCTAAAGATCACGAAGTTGCGGCCGAACTCCAATTGAGTCTCGACGATTACTACGGGATTTTGAACGATACCTTGGGCAGCCGCCTGTTCAGTTTCGACGACCTGTTGCAGGACGGCGAACACGAAGGGCTGCACGAGGACGGCGCGAGCGCTCATATGGAGCCATCGCGTGACCTGGAAGATGAGCGTTTCCAGGGCGCGTTGGCGGAAGCGATTGCCAATTTGCCGGAGCGTGAGCGACTGGTGTTGGCGCTGTACTACGACGAAGAGCTGAACCTCAAGGAAATCGGTGAGGTCCTGGGGGTCAGCGAGTCGCGTGTCAGCCAG
>NZ_DASWOT010000207.1:0-2204 GCF_036404235.1 Pseudomonas sp. | reverse complement strand
GTAGCCGGAAATAAACAGTTTTTCAGTGCCGTCAGGTTGATACACCGCGCGCCGGACTGCCCCGATATTAGCGCCATACACGTGGACGCTGATCGACACTTGGTCGTCGAAAGCGTTGCTCACCTGATGGATGTCGTTGCTGCGAGGCGACAGGGCTTCGACCTGGCCAGGCTCCAGACGAATCGCCGAGCCTTCTTTTTCCAGACGGCCGTCGGCGCTGCGGGCATAGCCCTGGGAGTATTCGGCGCCGCGCAGCATGCCGATTAGGCCCCAGACCCGTGGTCGTGAATCGGTGTGCTCTGACCTGGCCCCCAGACGAAACTCACAATCGAGAAACGCTGGCGCGAATCAGCGTGCAGCAGAAATTGTTGATAACGGGTCGGATCGGGGACGGCGAACTCATCTGGCAACCAGTCGTCGAAGCTGACCAGTTGCCCCAGCAGCTTGCCTCCACGGTGCAGCAGGTCGCCGTCGCGAAGGTTGCTGTCGATCAATTCAGCGAGCGCGTCGATGAATTCACGCAGGCGCTCAGGGTGTCGGGTTTGCGTCATGTCGGTTCCAGCGCTTGATTGAGGCATGGATGAATATAAACATAATGTGACGAGCTAATATGCTACTTTTTAATGATTAGGTTATAACCAAAGTGTCTTTAATTTCTTTTTACGATCGTGGCACCGCTCCAACTTGTTGGCGATGCGGTTCTGGAGCGTGTCAGGTCAAACGCCTCGCGAACAAGTTCGCTCCAACAGGGGATCGGGTTTGGCTTGGGATAGGGTAACTGTTGGAGCGAGGCTTGCCCGCGAAGCTCACGACGCGGAGTGTCAGGTAACGCCGAGGTACCAGCTTCGCGAACAAGTTCGCTCCTACAGAAAATCTGTGGGCTATCCAGATTTACGATTTGGAATTATGCTTTTTGCCTATCTTGTCCCCCATCTTCTATGTGCGGTCCGAATGAAAATTGATGATATCGATGCCTTCGTGGCAGTGATTCGCTGTCAGTCGATCAGCCATGCCGCTGAATCGCTGGATCTGACGCAGCCGGCGATTACTCGTCGGGTGCAGAACTTTGAGCGGGCGCTGGGCGTCGGGTTGTTCGACCGCAACACCAAACCGCTCAAACCTACGCCCATGGGCATTCAGGTGTATCAGAAGTGCCTGGCGATTCTGAGGGAAATGGACTCATTGCGTGAACTGGTTGCCACCGACACGCCGCCCAGCGGTTTGCTGCGCCTGGGCGTACCGCAAACCATTGGCGACGTGGTGTTGCTCGACGCGCTTAAGCACCTGCGCGGGCAGTTTCCTGATCTGCGGGCGCAGGTCGTGACGGGATGGGGCAGTCATCTGATCGGCAAGATCGAGAACGGTGAACTGGACGCTGCGGCGGCGTTGTTTCCCGCTGGCAAGATTTTCCCGGAAAACATCGTCGGCGAATCCATCGGCAAGATGGAGTTGGTAGTGGTCTGCGACAAGGCCAGCCTGCCGAAAAAGCCGATGAAGCTTGCCGACTGCTATGACCGTGGCTGGGTGCTGAACCCGGACGGCTGTGGGTTTCGCGCGGGGCTGCAACGCACACTGGCCGATCTGGGGCTGAGCCTGAAGGTCAATCTGGAAACCTTCGGCACCGAACTGCAATTGGGTCTGGTGGCTGACGGCATGGGCTTGGGCCTGGTGCCGCGTCCGCTGCTTGAGCGCAGCGCCCATCGCGATCAACTGGCGGTCGTGCCGCTCAAGGACTTCAAGCCAGTGATGGATCTGTGGCTGATCTACCCGCGCTTTCTTGGCAATCTTCAAGGGCCGGTGGCGTCGTTCGGCAGTCTGGTGGCCGAATCGTTGAAGCAGGCGCGCGATGCGGCGTGAGCCCGTTCGGTCAGGTCTATTTTCATCATAAAATTTATTGATAATTAGCTTAGAAGAAAATGTCATTTTTAAACATTTTCTTATGCGCATAGGCTCCCTCGATACCTCTACATGAGTCATCCGGGAGTCCTACCATGAGCAACGTCAGTTCTTTACCGCTGCATCCCCCATCCAGCGACGTCCGCGACCGTGTCACTCCTGAAGAATGGGAAGTGCGTGTCAAACTGGCGGCGGCTTATCGGATCGCTGCGCTCAAGCGCTGGACCGATCATATTTACACGCACTTTTCCGCACGTGTGCCTGGGCCGGAAGAGCATTTCCTGATCAATCCCTTCGGTCTGCTGTTC
>NZ_DASWOT010000206.1:0-46010 GCF_036404235.1 Pseudomonas sp. | reverse complement strand
TGGTCGGCACCAAACAACTGCCGCGTGAGGACTGGTTGACCGTGCGCAAGCAAGGCATCGGCAGTTCGGATGCCGCAGCCGCTGTGGGCCTGAACCCTTATAAATCACAGTTGGAGCTGTGGATGGAGAAAACCGGGCGTGACACCTTACTGCCCATGCTCGATCCGCAGGATGAGGAAAGCCCCGCGTACTGGGGCAACATTCTGGAGCCGATTGTCGCATCCCATTACACCCGGCGCAGCGGTCATCGGGTCCGCCGGGTCAATGCGGTTCTGCAGCATCCTGATCCCAAGCTGGCCTGGATGCTGGCCAACATCGACCGTGAGGTTATCGGTGCGTCAGAAGTGCAGATTCTCGAATGCAAAACCGCCGGCATAAACGGCGCGCGTCTATGGAAAGAAGGCGTGCCCGAGTATGTGCAGTTGCAGGTCATGCACCAGTTGGCCGTGACTGGCAAGCAGGCCGCGGATGTGGCGGTACTACTCGGTGGTCAACACCTGGAAATCCATCGCATTGAACGCGATGAGTCACTGATAGCTCGGCTCATCGACCTGGAACAGCTCTTCTGGGATTACGTCGTCAGTGACACCCCGCCACCAGCAGACGGTTCGGCCTCAGCGGAGCAATCTTTGCGCTGTCTGTATCCGCAAGACAATGGACAAACCCTGGACTTTAGCCAGGACACACTGCTCTGCACGGCCTTTACCGAACTGCAGAATGTGCGCAAGTCGATTGCTCAGCAGGAGGCGCAGGAGGCTCAACTCAAGCAAACGCTGCAACAAGCCATGGGCGATGCCAGTCGGGCGACCTTCGCAACCGGCAGCATCACGTGGAGGAAAGCCAAAGACAGCGCGGCCCTGGATATCCCCCGCCTGCTAAAAGAAAAGCCTCATCTGCAAGTTCGCTACTCGACAACCAAAGCCGGCAGTCGACGTTTTCTGCTGGCCTGAACGATCGTTCGCTCCTCATCTATTCACCTGCCCTTTCTCTCCAACGCTACCCTCCTGCTAGTTCGGTCTCGGTGGCGTTTTTATTTCAGTTACAGGAGAACTCCCATGCTCAAAGGTTTAGCCATCACGCCACCGATTTTGGGCCGAATATCCATCGGCAAGGTCGTCGAAAAGAACGGCAAGCGTCTGCCGGAAAAGGACGATCAATTCACCCTCACCTCCCAAGTGCAGAGCCGTGACGGCTGGTTGCTGCATCCCCTTAACGAAGAACTGCGCAATGGCCAGGACGGCAAGCTGCGCAGCATTCCGATCCGGCTGCTGTTCAACGAACCTGACCTCAACTTTCGGGCTGACTACAGCCTGTTCGACCGTAACACCGGCCGGCCGCTGTGCGTCGGCAATGGTGAGACCTGCAAGCGTCTGACCAAGGATGGTATCCAGTCAATGCCCTGCCCTTCACCGGATGGCTGTTCACTGGCTCAAGGCAATGCCTGCAAACCTTACGGCCGGCTCAACGTGGTGATTGGCGATGACGATCCACTGGGCAGTTTTGTCTTTCGTACCACAGGCTACAACAGCATCCGCACCTTGGCAGCGCGACTGCATTATCTGCAAGCCATCTCCGGTGATCGACTGGCCTGCCTGCCGCTGGAGTTGCGTCTTCGCGGTAAGTCCACCCGCCAAAGCCACGGTGCACCGATTTTCTATGTAGACATCACGGTACGCAGTGGCCTAGGCATGGAGGATGCCTTACTTGCAGCCAAGCAATTGGAGGAGACCCGTCAAGCCGCAGGCTTTGACCAGAGTGCCTTGGATCAAGCGGCTCGGCAAGGTTTTAACAATGGGGCCTTTGAGGACACCGTGGAGGACACCGGTGCCATCGTCGAGGAGTTCTTCCCTGTCATTGAAGATCAGCCCAGGCGTATAGAGATCAAAACCCAACTGGCAGCGCCTGACAAACCATCACTCGCCCAAAAGCTGGAGTCGCGAGCCTCGCGGCACAAAGGCAGGCCTTTGGCTCAGTAGCCACCAACTCTTCTGCGCTCTCCCCTATTCGCTCAGGAATCCCCGTATGAAATATCACAAGCTGATAGCCGGTGAAACAACCGGTACCTATGTCATGGAATCCCCAGTTACCGAGGCTGACATCCTGCAAATGGCGCGACAACTGGCCATGAGTCGTCTGTCTAAAGGCCGAGCATTGACTGAACCAAAGCAGGTTTTTAGCCACCTGCAAACACTGCTGCAATACCATGAGCATGAAGTCTTTGCACTACTACTGCTCGACAACAAACACCGAGTGATTGCCTTCAAGGAGCTATTCAGAGGCACGCTGGATGGCGCCAGCGTCTACCCGCGAGAAGTGGTCAAGATTGCGTTAGAGCACAATGCGGCAGCGGTGATTCTGGTACATAACCATCCATCCGGCGACCCTGAACCCAGCCAAGCCGATCGCACGCTAACCCTGGCACTCAAGAATGCCCTCAGCATAATTGGCACCCAGACGTTGGATCACATCGTTGTAGGTCATGAAGGCTGCGTATCGCTGGCTGAACGAGGTTATCTGTAATTTTATAGTCACACCGTCCGATGGACTGCCCTTGACATTATCAGGGTGGTCGTCGGCACAGTGCTCTTTTATTTATTTTTTTGTCGTGACTCAGCGTTCCGCTCAGCCTCTACTGCATTCGAAGCCTTGGGAACCATCCCCAGACTTACACAGATAGCTCGATCAATGGAAGAAGGCTGAGCTGCTCTCAGTTGTCAGCCAAGGAAAAGAAAATATCAGCGCACGTTCAAGGCGAGTCACGCGTCCTGGGGGACAGATTGATGATCCAAAGGGCAATTTCGAATCTTTTGTCCAATACCATCCACTATGGCTCGCCAGGCAGCACCGTCACGCTCACCCTCTCTAACTCAGTTGAATGAGGTTTCGCTGGCCGTGTGCAACGCTGGAGAAGGTATCGGAGCTGAGCACCTGCCTCGCTTGCCTGATCGTTTCTACAGGATTCACGTGAGCCGTTCCCGACAACAGGGAGGCACAGGTTTCGGGCTTGCCACCGTGCGTTCCATCATGAGCCTGCATGAGGGCCGTGTAGCCGTCGAAAGTGAACCGGGGCATGTCACGACGTTTAGTCTGATTTTTCCTGGATGACTCAGCGCAGATAGAGGCCTGCTTTGTCGGCTGATACGCCCTGCTTGATGCGCAAATACATAAGCAGAAAAGCTACACGCGCAACGAACCGTCTTACAGCTCGGATAGTCTTAGTGATTAGGCATTTGCCTTGTATAGTTGCGACTTCTTTCCGGAGATATTCATGCGCATTCCTTCCCGTTTGATCGGCGGCGTTCTGGTCGCCACCCTGCTCACCCAACTCACCGCGTGCGGCAGCATTTTCTATCCTGATCGTCGCGGGCAGATTCAAGGCAGCGGCAGAATGGACCCGGCGATTGTCGTCCTCGACGCCGTCGGCCTGCTGTTCTATATCATCCCCGGTGTGATCGCCTTCGCGGTCGACTTCGCCACTGGCGCGATTTACCTGCCCAGCGGTAATCACGCACAGATCGACCCACAAAAACTGCAACCAGCGGTTCGCGCTGACGGCAGCGTCGACAACGCCAAACTGCAAGCCATCATTCAAACCGAGCTGGGCCGTAGCCTGCCACTGGACGATCCGCGCCTGATTCAACATAAAGGCAGCCCAGAACAACTGGCGAGCCTGGGCCTGGTCCCCGCCGCCTGATGCTCAAAGGCTTGCGAGCCTGTCTCGATTTGAAGGAAGCACCATGACTAGCAGTCCCGAACACACCCGTTTGTTGGGCTTGGCGACGCGAGCCTCGCTGGCTGTCGCCTGCACGTTGATCGTCGCAAAAGCCATTGCATGGTGGCTCAGCGGCTCGGTCAGTTTATTGGCTGGGTTGACCGATTCGCTGCTTGATGGCGCAGCGTCGTTCCTCAATCTGCTGGCAGTGCATTACGCATTGCGTCCGGCCGACGATGATCATCGCTACGGTCACGGCAAGGCCGAAGCACTGTCAGGCATGGCGCAGGCATTGTTCATTGCGGTGAGTGCATTTTTGATCGGCTTCCAGGCCGTCGAACGCATCCTGCACCCGGAACCCGTCGGCGCGCCCGGCCTGGGTATTGCGGTGATGCTGTTGTCGATCGCACTCACCGTCGCGCTCCTGATACTGCAACACAAAGTGGTCAAGGAGACCGACTCGGCGGCTATCCGCGCCGACTCGCTGCACTATCGCTCGGACCTGTTGCTCAACGCCAGCATCCTGCTGGCGCTGGGTCTTGCGTACTTCGGTTATGCACATTTGGACGCTTGGTTCGGGCTGGCTATCGCGGTGTATATCCTTTGGAGCGCTATCTCGATAGCGCGAGAAACGGTGTCGGTACTAATGGATGCAGAGCTGCCAGTGGATGTCAGCACACGCATGCTGGCGTTGGCCAAAAACGTGCCCGGCGTTCTTGGTGCCCACGACCTGCGCACGCGGATTTCCGGCACGCACTGGTTCGTGCAATTGCACCTTGAACTGCCAGGATCATTGACGCTGTCGGACGCGCATGCACTGTGCGACGAGGTGGAACATGCCATCAACCGGGAATTCCCTAGGGCCGAAGTGCTGGTACACGCCGACCCTAAGGAATTCATCAAACAGATTGCCGTCTGATCGTTAATTGACGGTGTAGCCACGGCTGACCAGGCAACCTGCCATCGCTTGCCGATACAGGCCCACCACTTGGGGTGCTGGCGCGTAAGTCGCGGCAGCAGGGTCGAAGTTACTTTGCTGCACGGCGTAACGATAACAATCGTAGTGGTCCTGCTGAATTTGCTCCGGCCCCTGACCATTGGCCGGGTAAGCGGCTACGTCATATGGGTCGGCCTGTTGCTGTTGTGGCGGCTGGTTGGGCGAATAGACCGGCTCAACGTTCACAGGCGGCTCGGCCACTACATATTCCTGAGTACTCTGCTCGTAGGTGTAATACGTACCCGCGGCGAGGAAAAACAACGCGCTGCCAAGCCACACTTGCTGCGCGTAGTCCGGCAGGTAGCGTACACGAACGCCACGCGGCGGCTCGACGACGATATAACGCGGGCCTTGCGGGCGATACCAATAGCCACCCGAATAGAAATAATCCTGGCCGCGATAAGGCACGCGTGAATAGCCGCCGGGTATCCGGTCTATTTCATGACCTGGGCGATATTGCGGGCCTGAGCCCCAGCCGTTGCCATGCCCATTGTCCGGACGACGGTCATTACCGGCGCGCCAGGATTGATTCTGGTTACCACGAGGGATGTCTTCGTAATAGCCCTGACGCGGCGACTGACTTTGACGTGCCTCGTTGGGACGACTCTGAATCGGTAGATTGCTCTGACGATCCTGCAACTGGCGCTCCTGAGTCTGACGCTGTTGCTGTTGCTGTTGCTGTTGCTGTTGCTGTTGCTGTTGTTGCTGTTGCTGTTGCTGTTGCTGTTGTTGCACTTGGCGCTGTTGTTGCTGTTGTTCTTGACGCTGCTGCACTTGGCGCTGCTGTTGCTGCTGGCGCTCTTGCTGGTCCTGCTGCTGATTGACCCGTTGCTGTTGTTGTTGCTGCTGTTCACGTTGCTGATACTGCTGCTGTTGTCCCTCTTGTTGCTGGCGTTGCTGTTGGTAATGCTGTTGTTGCCCATCGTTGGAGCTGCCACGGATCGAATCACGTGGGTTGTTATCGTCAGCCAAAATCTGAGCGCTGATGCTCAACGACAACAAGCTGATACCTGCCAAACGCCAAATGCGCGTTTTCATGCGTTCCTCACTGTGGCGCGGACACCTGTTGATAGGACTGCATTCTTGGTGCGCCGTTCGGGGCACTCTACCAGTCTGTTTCGGGTTGGCGAATACCGCCATGCAATAACCAGGTGACTTTAGACGTCGGTTTTGGGAATAACGCGGATAAAAAAAATGCCAGTCAGCGTAACTGACCGGCATTACCCCGAAGGGGTCCTTCTACAACGAACAGGCTAGGTGCGATTAAACGCCCGACGCCTTCGCTGCTGCTACGTCTTTGATCGACAGCTTGATACGACCGCGGTTGTCCACGTCCAACACCAGCACTTCGACTTCCTGACCTTCTTGCAGCACGTCGGTCACTTTCTCTACACGAGCGTCGCTCAGCATGGAGATGTGAACCAGACCGTCTTTACCAGGCAGGATGTTGACGAATGCGCCGAAGTCGACGATGCGCTCAACCTTACCAACGTAGATCTTGCCGATCTCGGCTTCAGCAGTGATACCCAGAACGCGCTGACGTGCTGCCTCAGCGGCTTCCTTGGTTTCGCCGAAGATCTTGATCGAGCCATCGTCTTCAATGTCGATCGAAGCCTTGGTCTCTTCACAGATCGCACGAATGGTCGCGCCGCCTTTACCGATGACGTCACGAATTTTATCGGTGTCGATTTTCATCGCGATCATGGTCGGAGCGTTTTCCGACAGCTCGGTACGCGATTGGCCAATGATCTTGTTCATCTGACCGAGAATGTTCAGGCGAGCTTCCAGGGCTTGGCCCAGAGCGATCTCCATGATTTCTTCGGTGATGCCTTTGATCTTGATGTCCATCTGCAGCGCGGTCACACCCTTGGCGGTACCGGCTACTTTGAAGTCCATGTCGCCGAGGTGGTCTTCGTCACCCAGGATGTCGGTCAGGATGGCGAACTTCTCGCCTTCTTTAACCAGACCCATGGCGATACCGGCAACAGGTGCTTTCATTGGAACACCAGCGTCCATCAGCGCCAGAGAGGCACCGCAGACCGACGCCATGGAGCTCGAACCGTTGGACTCAGTGATTTCCGAAACCACGCGGATGGTGTACGGGAACACATCAGCAGCAGGCAGCATGGCCTGAACCGAACGACGAGCCAAACGACCATGGCCGATTTCACGGCGACCCGCGCCGCCCATACGACCACATTCGCCCACCGAGAACGGAGGGAAATTGTAGTGCAGCATGAAGGGGTCTTTTTTCTCGCCTTCAAGGGTGTCGAGCAGTTGTGCGTCGCGCGCAGTACCCAGGGTCGCAACGACCAGTGCCTGAGTTTCGCCACGGGTGAACAGCGCCGAACCGTGAGTCTTCGGCAGAACGCCGACTTCAATGTTCAACGGACGTACAGTGCGAGTGTCGCGACCGTCGATACGCGGCTTGCCGTTAACGATGTTTTCGCGAACGGTGCGGTATTCGATCTCGCCAAAAGCGGCTTTGACTTCACTGGCAGACGGGCTGCCTTCTTCAACAGCCAGTTTGGCAACGATCTGGTCTTTCAGCTCGCCCAGACGCGCGTAGCGGTCGGCTTTGACAGTGATGGTGTAAGCCTGGGAAATCGCGTCGCCGAACTCGGAGCGGATAGCGCCCAGCAGAGCAGTGGCTTCAGGCTTCGGCGCCCATGCCCAAGTAGGTTTGGCAGCTTCGGCAGCCAATTCTTTAACGGCGTTGATGACTGACTGGAACTCGTCGTGGGCAAACAGCACAGCGCCCAACATTTGGTCTTCAGTCAGCTCTTTGGCTTCCGATTCAACCATCAATACCGCTTCGGACGTACCGGCAACGACCATATCCAGGCTCGAGGCTTTCAGTTGTTCGTAAGTCGGGTTGAGCAAGTAGCCGGTGCTTTCGTGGAAAGCCACGCGCGCAGCACCAATAGGGCCGTCGAACGGAATGCCGGAGATCGCCAGCGCTGCCGAAGTACCGATCATCGCAGCGATGTCCGGATCGGTTTTCTTGCTGGTGGAAACGACGGTGCAGACAACCTGCACTTCGTTCATGAAGCCTTCAGGGAAGAGTGGGCGGATCGGACGGTCGATCAGACGCGAGGTCAGGGTTTCTTTTTCGGAAGGACGGCCTTCACGCTTGAAGAAACCGCCAGGAATCTTGCCTGCGGCGTAGGTTTTTTCTTGATAATGCACGGAAAGGGGGAAGAAGCCTTTGCTGGCGTCTGCATGCTTGGCGCCGACCACAGTCACGAGAACGGTGACGTCGTCGTCAACGGTGACCAATACTGCACCAGATGCTTGACGGGCAATACGGCCTGTCTCGAGGGTTACGGTCGATTGACCGAATTGAAACTTCTTGATTACCGGGTTCACGGTTTCCTACCTTCTTTGTGGCTCTTGGGGGAACTGGTTTCTTGCGAATTCTTGGGCAGCGGCGGGAATCGGACCCGTCGGCAGTCCAGATAAAACTTGAGGCTGGGAGCCTGCCGGACACATCAAGCGAACCTGATGCACCACAGCAGACAGCCAACCTCTCGCAACGTCGTTATTAGCGACGCAGACCCAGACGACCGATCAGGGCGCTGTAACGGCTAACGTCCTTACCCTTCAGGTAATCCAGCAGCTTGCGACGCTGGTTTACCATACGGATCAGACCACGACGAGAGTGGTGGTCCTTACCGTTGATCTTGAAGTGACCTTGCAGTTTATTGATGTTGGCGGTCAGCAGTGCAACTTGCACTTCTGGCGAACCAGTGTCACCAACAGCTTGCTGGTAGTCGGTTACGATCTGAGCTTTTTCTTCAACGCTGAGTGCCATGTGGGCAATCCTTTTATCAGGAAACCGTTTCAGAGAAACGACTTCAACAGGCCGAGAGCAAACTCTCGTATTAAAAAGTGAGGAGTGACCATGCCTGTTAACAGCCACCCTCATATCACTGAAACAAGGTAAACCCTGCCTCGGTGTGTCCGGTCATTCTGACCGAATCAGTCGACGCGGCGCGATTCGCCCGTCTTCACTCACTTCACCGATTCCGATGAAGCGTCCTTCATGATCCTGCACCCGAACCATGCCAAATTGCGGCGCATCCGGTGCCCTGACTGGCTGACCATGCAGCCAGTAAAACGAACTGTGCTCGGAAAACTGTAGCAGCGGCCAGTGCAACAAACCGCTGTCCGATGGCATAAGGAAGCGATCGACCGCTTCATTGCCACCTTCGGCATGCACGGCTTCCAACTCTTCCAGAGTCACTGTCTGGGAAAGATCGAAAGGGCCCGCTTGTGTACGACGCAACTCAGCAACGTAGGCACCACAGCCCAATTGCTCGCCGATATCCTCCACCAAGGTGCGAATATAAGTGCCCTTGGTGCAATCAACCGACAGCCGCGCAGTTTCCCCTTCACAGGCCAGTAATTCCAGGCGCGCAATAGTAACAGAACGCGCCTCGCGCTCCACCACTTCCCCTGCACGCGCCAGTTTATACAGCGGCTGGCCATCACGCTTGAGGGCTGAGTACATCGGCGGTATCTGACTGATTTCACCACGAAAACCAGGTAAAACCGCTTCGATTTCGGTACGACCAACGGTCACCGGACGCGTCTGCAAAACCTCACCTTCGGCATCCGCCGTGGTGGTGGTCTTGCCCAACTGCATCAGGGTTTCATACCCCTTGTCTGAATCGAGCAGGTACTGGGAGAACTTTGTCGCCTCACCGAAGCACAACGGCAATACGCCAGTGGCCAGGGGATCGAGGCTACCGGTGTGACCGGCCTTTTCGGCGTTGAGCAACCAACGGACCTTTTGCAGGGCGGCGTTGGAGGTGAAACCCAGCGGTTTGTCGAGCAGGATGATGCCGCTGACATTCCGGCGAATACGCTTGACCTGAGCCACGCCTTACTCCTCGGAACCGTCTGGCTTTTCGCCTTGCGGGTGCTGACCGTCTTCGGCCACCGCTCGCTCGATCAACGCAGAAAGATGCGCCCCACGCACGACGCTTTCGTCGTAGTGGAAGTGCAACTGGGGCACGCTACGCAGTTTCATCTCACGGGCCAGCTGCATGCGCAGGAAGCCTGCGGCAGAGTTGAGCACCTTGATCGATTGCGCGATGTCCTCAGCGCTGTCCTGGCCCATCACCGTTATGAAAATCTTGGCGTGGCCAACGTCACGACTGACGTCAACGGCCGTGATGGTGACCAGGCCGACGCGAGGGTCCTTGATTTCACGACGGATCAGTTGTGCTAGCTCACGCTGCATCTGATCGCCGATACGTTGGGTACGGCTATATTCTTTTGCCATGTATCGTTACCTGTTGCTGACTCATGGCAAAAGCCATGCAGTCTGAAAGCGGCAAACGCCCGGCCTGGCAGAAGCCGGACCGGGCGTTGCGTTTAGAGTCCATGACGTGCGCCGGGCATTTGCATGCGGCGCTCACCATTGCTCCTGAAGCTCGCGAATTAGAGGCTGCGAGCCACTTGGACCTTCTCGAAGACTTCGATCTTGTCACCGACCTTGACGTCGTTGTAGCTCTTGACGCCAATACCGCACTCCATGCCGGCACGTACTTCAGACGCGTCATCCTTGAAGCGGCGCAGAGATTCCAGCTCGCCTTCGAAGATAACGATGTCTTCACGCAGTACGCGAATTGGACGGTTACGGAAGACAACACCTTCAATAACCATGCAACCTGCGATCGCGCCAAACTTCGGCGAACGGAACACGTCACGCACTTCGGCGATACCGAGGATGTTCTCCCGGACGTCACTGCCAAGCATACCGGTGAGGGCCTTCTTGACGTCTTCGATGATGTCGTAGATCACGTTGTAGTAACGCATATCCAGACCTTCCTGCTCGACGATCCTGCGAGCGCCAGCATCGGCACGCACGTTGAAGCCGAACAGTACAGCATTGGAAGCCAGCGCCAGGTTAGCGTCGCTTTCGGTGATACCACCGACACCGCCGCCGACCACGCGTACTTGCACTTCGTCGTTGCCCAGGCCATTCAGAGCGCCCTGCAAAGCTTCTAGAGAACCACGGACGTCGGATTTGAGGACGATGTTGAGCGTCTTCTTCTCTTCCTGCCCCATGTTTTCGAAGATATTTTCCAGCTTGCCTGCGTGAGCACGAGCCAGTTTGACTTCACGGAACTTGCCTTGACGGAATAGAGCCACTTCACGGGCTTTCTTCTCGTCGGCAACCACGCTCATCTCATCGCCGGCGTCCGGTGTACCGTCCAGGCCGAGGATCTCGACCGGAATGGAAGGACCGGCTTCCTTGATAGGCTTGCCGTTCTCGTCAAGCATGGCACGAACACGGCCATAGTTCGAACCGACCAGCACCATGTCGCCCTGACGCAGCGTACCGTCCTGAACCAGGACAGTAGCAACCGGACCACGGCCTTTATCAAGGCGCGATTCAACCACCACACCACGACCAGGCGCCGATGGCGTAGCTGTCAGTTCCAGGACTTCAGCCTGCAACAGAACAGCTTCCAGCAATGCGTCTACACCGGTACCGACTTTCGCGGAGACCGAAACGAACGGCGTGTCACCACCCCACTCTTCGGACGTCACACCGTGAACCGATAGTTCACTGCGAATACGATCGAGGTCAGCACCCGGCTTGTCGATCTTGTTCACGGCAACGACCAACGGAACACCAGCGGCCTTTGCGTGCTGCACGGCTTCGATGGTCTGCGGCATCACGCCGTCGTCAGCAGCAACGACCAGGATCACGATGTCCGTCGCCTTGGCACCACGAGCACGCATTGCCGTAAACGCGGCGTGACCAGGGGTGTCGAGGAAGGTCACCATGCCACGCTCGGTTTCAACGTGGTAAGCACCAATATGCTGAGTGATACCACCGGCTTCGCCAGCTGCAACCTTGGCACGACGGATATAGTCGAGCAGCGAAGTCTTACCGTGGTCAACGTGGCCCATTACGGTCACGACTGGAGCACGAGAGAATGCCTCACCTTCAAACTTCAGCGACTCGGCCAGGGAATCTTCCAGGGCGGTATCGCTGACGAGGGTCACTTTGTGGCCCAGCTCTTCAGCAACCAGTTGGGCAGTTTCCTGATCCAGTACCTGATTGATGGTGGCTGGAGTGCCCAGCTTGAACATGAACTTGATGATTTCAGCAGCCTTGACCGACATCTGCTGAGCGAGATCGCCAACAGTGATGGTCTCGCCGATCTTCACTTCACGCACGACAGGACCGGTTGGGCTCTGGAAACCGTGGGCGTTGCGTTTCTTCAGCTTGGCCTTGCCGCGACCACCACGGCGGAAGCCGTCGCTTTCTTCGTCGGTAGTACGTGGCGCAACGCGTGGAGCAGGCGCTTTTTCCTTGACCGACGCACGATGCGGAGCGTTTTTACGCTCGCCGTCGCCACCACCGCCACGACGACTGTTGTCATCGCTGCGCGGTTTATCCGGCCGACGCGGTTCTTCGCGCTTGCGCGCGTCAAGCGTTGGAACAGGCGCGGCAACTGGCGCTTCCCGAACAGGCTCGGAAGCAACCACTGGGGTTGACTCCGGCGCAGGCGCGGCAACAGCGGCAGCTGCATCAGACGATGGCTGAGCACCAGCGGGCTGACGGCGGGCTTCTTCTTCAGCACGCGCACGGGCTTCTTGTTCAGCCTTTTGGCGTGCGGCATTTTCTACCGCACGACGCTCGTCTAGTTCACGCTTGCGCTCAGCCTCGATTTCTTCGGGGCTACGCTGTACGAAAACCTTCTTTTTACGAACTTCGACACTGATGCTCTTACTGCCAGCAACACGCAGTGTACTGGTGGTTTTGCGCTGCAAAGTGATCTTGCGCGGTTCTTCCACCTTAACCTTGTGACCGCTTTTCAGGTGCGTCAAAAGGGCTTGTTTTTCGTTATCGGTCACAACTTGCTCGGCGGCGGTGTGCGGCAGACCTGCCTCACGCATCTGCTGTAACAGGCGCTCTACCGGTGTGTCGACCACTGTGGCCAGTTCTTTCACCGTGACTTGCGTCATGCACTTCTCTCCTCAGGCCGCGCCTACTTACTCGAACCAATGGGCTCGGGCGGCCATGATCAACTTGCCGGCACGAATATCGTCAATGCCGTCGATGTCGAGCAGATCGTCAATAGACTGCTCGGCCAGGTCTTCGCGGGTAATTACGCCGCGCACCGCCAGTTCCATCGCCAAATCCTTGTCCATACCCTCAAGCGAGAGTAGGTCTTCGGCCGGATGGGCGTCTGCCAGCTTTTCCTCAGTAGCGATGGCTTTAGTCAACAAACGATCCTTGGCCCGAGCGCGAAGCTCGTTGACGGTATCTTCGTCAAAGCCATCGATGTTGAGCATTTCTTCCACCGGAACGTAGGCAATCTCTTCCAGGCTGGTGAAACCTTCATCTACCAGCACCTGTGCCAGGTCTTCGTCGACTTCCAGCTCGTCGATAAAGTTGCGCAGGATGTCGCCGGTCTCTGCTTGTTGTTTAGCCTGGATGTCCGATTCGGTCATCACGTTCAAGGTCCAGCCCGTCAGTTGGCTGGCCAGACGCACGTTCTGACCGCCACGACCAATGGCCTGGGCCAGGTTGTCTGCGCCGACAGCGATGTCCATTGCATGGGCATCTTCATCAACGATAATCGCCGCCACTTCAGCTGGGGACATGGCATTGATCACAAACTGCGCCGGGTTGTCATCCCACAGCACGATATCCACACGCTCGCCACCCAACTCGCCCGAAACAGCTTGAACGCGCGAACCACGCATGCCGATACAGGCGCCTTGTGGGTCGATTCGTTTGTCTTTGGAGCGAACAGCGATCTTTGCACGCGAACCCGGGTCACGAGAGGCAGCCATCACCTCAATGAGACCTTCGGCAATTTCCGGAACTTCAATACGGAACAGCTCGATCAGCATCTCTGGCGCAGTACGCGACAGGATCAGCTGAGGACCACGGTTTTCAGTGCGAATCTCTTTAAGCAATGCACGAACGCGAACACCTACACGGAAAGTTTCCCGCGAAATGATGTCTTCACGAGCCAGCAATGCTTCAGCATTGTTGCCCAGGTCCACAATGACATTGTCACGTGTCACCTTTTTAACAGTGCCAGAAATGATTTCGCCGAGACGCTCACGATATGCATCCACAACCTGGGCGCGTTCGGCTTCACGGACTTTCTGCACGATAACTTGTTTAGCGGTCTGCGCAGCGATCCGACCGAATTCAATGGAGTCGATCTTTTCTTCGATAAGATCGCCAGCCACTGCGCCAGGCTTTTTCTCCTGGGCCTGATCGACCGCCAGCTCATACGCTGGATCATCGAGATCTTCGTCTTCGACGACCGTCCAGCGACGGAAGGTTTCGTAGTTACCTGTCTGGCGATTGATCTCCACACGCAGTTCAACTTCGTCTTCGAAACGTTTTTTGGTAGCGGTGGCCAGAGCCAGCTCCAGTGCTTCGAAAATTACACCTGCCGGTACGCCCTTTTCATTGGATACCGACTCAACAACCAGCAGTACTTCTTTGCTCATCGTACGCCTCGCCCTTCGCAAGCCATTGGATCCGCGGGATCCGCAGTATCTGGCACGTCTCAGTCAAACGTGGGAATAATGTTGGCTTTGTCGATCAAGTCGATCGGCAACAGGTATTCGTGGTTTTCAACATGGACCACCACGTCCTGCTCCTCCACCCCGCGGAGAAGGCCCTGAAAGTTGCGTCGACCATCAAACGGTGAACGCAGCTTTATCTTCACTTGTGCCCCTGCATGCAAAGCAAACTGTTCAAGTGTGAACAGAGGGCGATCCATGCCAGGCGAAGAAACCTCAAGCGTGTACTCAGCGCTGATCGGATCTTCCACATCCAGAATACCGCTGACCTGACGACTGACTATTTCGCAGTCCTCAACCAGAACGCCGTTTTCTTTATCGATATAAATACGCAGCAGTGAATGTCGGCCCTGAGAGATGAATTCGATCCCCCAACATTGATAGCCAAGACCCTCGACCACCGGGACCAACAAGGCCTGCAACTGTTCTAGCTTGCTCGACACCTGAACCCCCTCGTGCATGCTGTGCAAATAAAAAATGGGCAAAGCGCCCATCCATGAAAACGCCGTTGAACAGCGGCGTAATAAAGTGTCCAGCTAACAAAAAGCCCCTGAAAAGGGGCTCCGCTAAAACTGGTTGCGGGGGCTGGATTTGAACCAACGACCTTCGGGTTATGAGCCCGACGAGCTACCAGACTGCTCCACCCCGCGACAAAGCTGGGGGCGGAAGTATACGACTGATCCCCAGAGGAATCAATCCAACATCCACCGACAAGAAAGCCCGCTACTGCGGGCTGCCTTGTTAATTGGTACCGAGAAGGGGACTCGAACCCCTACACCCTATGGGCACAACCACCTCAAGGTTGCGTGTCTACCAATTCCACCACCTCGGCATTACAACTCTTTTGCAGCCCCAATATCGACTGCGAATCCTGTGTTACTTCTGCTGCGGAGCTTGTGGAACGTCAGCTGGAGTAGCGGCTGGAGTAGCGGCTGGCTTCTGCTGCCCTTCTAGCACCGGAACATCATCTGCCGCCGGTTTTTGCTTTACTTCCAACACTGCTGGATCAGGTAAACCTACTTGAGTTAGCTGATGAGCTTTCTCTTTAGCAAAGTAACCTAACCCCAAGCTGGTTATGAAGAAACAGGCGGCAAGTATAGCAGTAAACTTGCTGAGAAAGGTAGAGGAACCTTGCCCCCCGAAGACAGTATTTGACGCACCAGCTCCGAACGACGCACCAGCGTCCGCACCCTTGCCCTGCTGAAGCAATACCAGAGCGACAACGCCCAAAGCGCCCAGCAGATGAAAAACGACTACGACTGTTTCCAGCATTTTTTCAGTTTCCCGCGGCGCGAATGATCGCACCGAACTCATCTGCATTCAGGGAGGCACCACCAATGAGCCCCCCATCGATATCCGGCATGCCGAACAGTTCGGCCGCATTGGCCGCCTTCACGCTGCCGCCATAAAGAAGCCGCACGCCTTGTGCGACCTCAGCATTCTCTTTTGCCAACTGCGCACGAATGGCTGCATGCACATCTTGAGCTTGTTGAGGCGAAGCAGTCAGCCCGGTACCAATAGCCCAGACCGGCTCGTAAGCAACAACCGCATTGACGAGAGCACCAATACCCAGCTCTTCAATGATGCTATCGAGCTGCCGCCCAACAACTTCCAGTGTTTTGCCTGCTTCGCGCTCTTCACGGGTTTCACCGATGCAAAGCACAGGTATCAGCCCACTTGCCTGAGCAGCAGCGAACTTGCGGTTTAGAACCTCATTACGTTCACCCATGATCTGGCGACGTTCCGAGTGCCCCACAAGTACCAGCTTGCAACCTGCATCAGCCAATTGACTCGACGCTATTTCACCGGTCAATGCACCCTGCCCGGCTTCATGCGCGCAATTTTGCGCACCGATAAGAATCGATGTTCCGTGCAATCGACCCACCACCTGCCCGATATGCAGACTCGATGGGAATACCGCAACATCAACACCGCCAGGGAGGGACAAATTATCAAGACCCTCGATCAGCTCAGCGACGCTGGCGCGGGTACCGTGCATCTTCCAGTTACCAGCTACCATAGGGCGACGCATGCTATACCTCGTCGGTCAAAGTGGGCGCAGATGTTACCCAACAGTTTCAACACTGGCAAGCCGAAATCAGGCGCAAACCTCAGCAACCAGTTTCGCCAACTCATCGGCATAACCACTAACCAGCGCTTGGTCCTCGCCCTCAACCATCACCCGCACCAACGGCTCAGTACCTGACTTGCGCAACAGTACTCGACCACGACCACACATGGCCGTCGTCACGCGCTCACACGCCTCCTTGACCGCAGGGTGTGAGATAGGATCGAAATCACCACCACTGAAACGCACATTAATCAGAACCTGAGGGCACTTGCGCAACGCTTGCCTCGACTGAGCAAGGCTTTCACCGCTACGACGAAGTGCCAGCAATACCTGAAGCGCAGCGATAATAGCGTCACCTGTGGTGGTGTGCTGGAAGCAGACAATGTGCCCCGAGTTCTCACCCCCCACCTGCCAGTTACGCTCCAACAACTCGGCAATGACATAACGGTCACCGACATTGGCCCGAACAAACGGAATATTCAGCTCGCCAAGGGCGAGTTCAAGGCCCAGATTGCTCATCAGCGTTCCGACAACGCCGCCCTCAAGGCGCCCGCGCTCGTGCAAGTCCCGAGCAATGATGAACAGCAGCTCGTCGCCGTCGACAATCGCGCCAGTGTGATCAACCATCAATACCCGATCGCCGTCCCCGTCAAAACCGATACCCAGATCTGCCTTCTCAGCGATCACGGCCGCCTGAAGGGCGCCCATGTGGGTCGAGCCACAGTCGTCGTTGATGTTCAGCCCGTTAGGTGCGGCCGACAAAACAGTGACCTGAGCACCCAGCTCTCGGAACACGTTCGGCGCCACTTTATAGGTGGCCCCGTGAGCGCAATCGATGACCAGCTTCAAGCCAGCGAAATCGGTACTGGTCGGCACGCTACTTTTACAAAACTCAATGTACCGCCCCGCGGCATCGTTGATACGCGAAACCTTGCCGAGCTTCTCAGACTCAGCAACCGTCATAGGCGTATCAAGCAACTCCTCAATCATCATCTCGATGTCGTCGGGCAACTTGGTGCCCTGCCCCGAGAAGAACTTGATGCCGTTGTCGTAATGCGGGTTGTGCGATGCACTGATTACGATACCGGCTTCAGCATGGAAGGTTCGGGTCAAATAGGCGATTGCGGGTGTTGGCATGGGACCCAGCAACATAACGTCGGCGCCTGCTGCCGAGAGCCCCGCCTCAAGAGCAGATTCGAACATATAGCCAGAAATTCGAGTGTCTTTGCCGACCAGTATCCGGCACGCGCCCATTTTTCGAAACGCCATGCCGGCAGCCCAGCCAAGCTTGAGCATGAAATCGGGAGTGATCGGAAATTGACCAACACGACCACGTATGCCATCGGTTCCGAAGTATTTCTTGGTTGTCATGGAAGCTCCATCATTCTTATTTTGCCGATTCGACAGCGGCAAGCATGCGCACCACATCGACCGTTTCGGCGACATCATGCACACGCAGGATTCGAGCGCCCTGGATCGTTGCCATTGCGGCCAGCGCCAAGCCACCATAAAGACGGCCGCCTACCGGACGATCAAGCACCTTACCAATCATGCTTTTGCGTGAAACGCCTACCAGCAATGGACGCCCCAAAGCATGAAGCGCCCCCATATGCTTAAACAGGCTCAGATTATGATCGAGTGTCTTGGCAAAACCAAAACCCGGATCGAGAATGATTTTCTCCCGGGCAATTCCGGCAGTAACGCACTCGCCCATCCGGCCCTGCAGAAACGCACTGACTTCGCCCACCAAATCATCGTAGCGTGGGTCATCTTGCATATCGGTGGGCTCGCCCCGCATATGCATTAGGCACACCGGCAATCCGGTGGCGACTGCCGCCTCCAGCGCGCCCTCACGACGCAACGAGCGCACGTCATTGATTAACCCTGCGCCCAAGCGCGCCGTTTCGCGGATGACGGCAGGCGTGGACGTGTCCACCGAGATGATGACGTCGAGCTCCCTGCTAAGCGCCTCGACGACGGGCGCCACGCGCTCCAACTCCTCAACTGGCGATACGAAGCGTGCGCCTGGCCTTGTCGACTCTCCACCCACATCAATGAGGGTCGCTCCCGCCGACACCATTACTTCAGCATGACGTAGTGCAGCATCTCGCTGCGCGAAGCGACCACCATCGGAAAACGAATCAGGGGTGATATTCAATATGCCCATAATGTGCGTACGGGCTAAATCAAGAACCCGGTTGCCACAAGGCAACCGGGTCGGGTACAGCGTAGAAGTCATATCAGACCTTAGTGATCAGCAGCGGGGCCGCCAATCGAAGCTTCCGGACGAGGATCTACAGGCGCCGTTGGAGTACCTGATGTGCCAGAACCACCTTCCCAGTCACGCGGTTCACGAGGTGTGCGCCCGGCCATGATGTCGTCGATTTGCTCGGCATCAATGGTTTCGTATTTCATCAAGGCATCAGCCATCGCATCCAGCTTGTCGCGATTGTCGGTCAGAATCTGCTTGGCCGTGCCGTAGCACTGATCAATGATGCTGCGCACTTCGGAGTCGATCAAACGCGCGGTATCAGCCGACAGGCTCGCACTCTGACCACCACCGCCACGCCCAAGATAACCACCCTCTTCATCTTCTGAATACATCAGTGGACCCAGCTTCTCCGAAAGGCCCCACTTGGTGACCATGTTCCGCGCAATCTGACTGGCACGCATGATGTCGTTGGAAGCACCGGTGGTAACACCGTCGAAGCCCAGTGTCATTTCCTCGGCGATACGACCGCCATAGAGAGAACATATCTGGCTGATCAATGCACGCTTGGACAAGCTGTAGCGGTCTTCCTCGGGAAGGAACATCGTGACGCCCAGCGCACGACCACGTGGAATGATCGAAACCTTGTAGACCGGATCATGCTCAGGCACAACGCGACCGACAATGGCATGACCCGCTTCGTGGTAAGCCGTGTTCTGTTTTTCTTTCTCGGACATGACCATGGATTTGCGCTCGGCGCCCATCATGATCTTGTCTTTAGCCAGCTCGAACTCTTTCATCTCAACGACGCGTTTACCTGTACGGGCAGCGAACAACGACGCTTCGTTAACCAGGTTAGCCAGATCCGCACCAGAGAAACCTGGTGTGCCACGAGCGATAACCGCTGGAGCAACGTCGTCACCCATAGGCACTTTGCGCATGTGGACTTTAAGAATCTGTTCGCGACCACGAATGTCCGGCAAACCTACAACCACCTGACGGTCGAAACGACCTGGACGCAACAGCGCAGGGTCAAGGACGTCTGGACGGTTGGTCGCGGCAATCACAATGATGCCGTCGTTCATTTCGAAACCATCCATCTCCACCAGCAATTGGTTGAGAGTCTGCTCGCGCTCGTCATGGCCACCGCCCATGCCAGCACCACGATGGCGACCCACGGCGTCGATTTCGTCGATGAAAATGATGCACGGCGCATGCTTCTTCGCCTGTTCGAACATATCTCGGACGCGGCTTGCACCGACACCCACAAACATTTCAACGAAATCAGAACCGGAAATAGTAAAGAACGGAACCTTGGCTTCACCCGCGATGGCTTTCGCCAGCAGGGTTTTACCCGTACCTGGAGGACCGACCATCAGTACGCCGCGCGGAATACGACCGCCCAGACGCTGGAACTTGCCCGGATCGCGCAGGAACTCAACCAGCTCCCCTACCTCTTCTTTAGCCTCGTCACAACCCGCGACGTCAGCCAACGTGGTCTTGACCTGGTCCTCGGACAGCAGCCTGGCCTTGCTCTTGCCAAAACTCATCGGCCCGCCTTTGCCCCCCGCGCCGCCCTGCATCTGGCGCATGAAGAACATGAAGACCGCAATAATCACCAATATCGGAAAGCTTGCGACGAGCAGTTGAGTCCAAATGCTCTGCTGTTCAGGCTGCTTGCCTTCAATCACGACATTGTTGTCGACCAGATCACCAATCAGGCCGTTGTCCTGAATGGCTGGACGTATGGTCTTGAAGGTGTCGCCATCACTGCGTTTGCCCGTGATGACGTAACCGTCAACGGCAACTTTCTCGACCTTGCCATCCTTCACTTGCTGGATGAACTCAGAGTAGTTGAGGGTCTGCGGCTCGTTCGGGCTGGAGAAGTTGTTCATCACCGTCACAAGGACAGCGGCGATGATCAACCACAGGATCAAATTCTTTGCCATGTCGTTCAATTAGCTACCCTCTGAAGCAAGCCCCAGGCTGGAGCGTGCCTCGCATGATATTCACCGGCCTAACTTACTACATATCCTACAGACGTGGCAGGCGGCGTCTGTAACCCTTTGTGAAACTTTGACTACAGGATGTTGGTTATGCTTCATCAATAAGACCATTTGAAAAAAGCTATTGCCGTTGTTCAAAGCCGCTCATCGCTCGCGGAGCCGTCAACGCCGCGAAAGCCGCGCCCCAGCAGATACTGCTCACGGGAACGGTCACGCGATGACAACGGCTTGCGCATCTGAACCTTGTCGAACAGCTTGCGGATGTCTTTGTGGTACACATCAAAGCCTTCACCCTGGAAAACCTTGATCAAGAAATCACCACCCGGTCGCAACACTCGCCCGGCAAGATCAAGTGCCAGCTCGCAGAGAAACATTGCGCGTGGCATATCGACAGCGCTCAATCCACTCATATTGGGGGCCATATCGGAAATCACAAGGTCTACTTGCGTATTACCAACAGCCTCGAGGATTTGTGTAAGGACGGCATCCTCGGTGAAGTCCCCTTGAATAAAGGTCACATCCGGGATGCTATCCATTTCGAGGATGTCGGACGCAATCAATCGACCTTGACCACCAATCAGACGACTGGTCACCTGCGACCAACCACCTGGCGCAGCGCCGAGATCGATCACCGTCATGCCAGGACGAATGATTTTGTCCTTTTCTTGAATCTCAAGCAGCTTGTAGCTGGCACGTGAACGGTAGCCGTCCTTTTGCGCCATCTTGACGTACTTGTCGTCGAAATGCTCTTTCAGCCAGTTATGACTGGTTTTGGAACGGGCCACGCGTAACACCTCAAATTGGACGAGTCGCGATTAACTGGGCGGTCCCGGACTCGCTCGGGTAAACTGGCCGCCGCTTTTTACAAGATCAGACACAGAGGTCAGATTATGCCGCTCACTCAAGAGCAGAAGAAACAATACAAATCCATTGGCCATCATCTGAAACCGGTGTTGACTGTGGCTGACAATGGTCTGACTGAAGGTGTGTTGGCCGAACTGGAGCGCGCACTGAGCGATCACGAGCTGATCAAGATCAAGCTCAACATCCTCGAACGCGAGAGCCGCCTGGAAGCCATTGCACAACTGTGCAAGGCTGGTCATGCGGATCTGGTGCAAGTCATCGGCAAAATGGCGCTCATTTATCGCAAGAGCGCCAAGGTAAACAAGCAGCTGTCGAACGTCCATCGATTTGCTTGAAGCAAGCTCTCAGCGGCGCGCTCTGCGCGTACCGACATAGCCGACCGAATGGAATGCCCCTTCGGAACGCGACGCCTGCTGTAGCCGTGACATCGGGTCGTCAATCCTGAACAGATTGGCGACCCGAGATCGCATCCGCGCAATGCGGAGTGCACATCAAACGTGACGGACTTCTACAATTTCATACTCGATCACACCGCTCGGGGTTTTCACCGCGACTACGTCACCCTCTTCCTTGGCGATCAAGGCGCGAGCGATTGGTGAGCCTACGGAGATCTTGCCCAGCTTGATATCCGCCTCATCCTCACCGACGATCTGATATGTCACGCGCTCGTCGGTTTCGACGTGAGCGATTTCCACAGTCGTACCGAAAATGACTTTGCCGGTATGCGCAATCGCGCTGACATCGATGATCTGTGCATTCTGCATGCGGCCTTCGATGTCACGGATACGCGCCTCGACCATGCCCTGCTGCTCGCGAGCAGCGTGGTATTCAGCGTTCTCTTTCAAGTCACCCAACTCGCGGGCCGTACCGATGTCCTGGCTAAGCTTGGGACGGACGACCTTGGTCAGATGAGCGTGTTCCTCTTCGAGGGCTTTCGCGCCCTGAATAGTCATTGGATATTTGATCATGCCTTCAATCCTGCATGTAGATCCTGCAAGCGACGTACGGTCTTTTCAGGGCCGAACTTCAGTGCCTCACAGATTGCCTCGCCTGCAGCAATGGTAGTCGTGCAATAAATCTTGTGCTGCAAGGCATTACGACGGATGGAGTAGGAATCGGCAATCGATTGCCGGCCTTCGGTGGTGTTGATAATCAGAGTGACCTCGTCATTCTTGATCATATCGACCACATGTGGACGGCCTTCGGTCACCTTGTTTACACGGCGAACCTTCAGACCCGCCGCTTCGATCAGGCGCGCAGTGCCGGCCGTCGCCACGATTTCGAAGCCCAGATTGATCAGGTCACGCGCAACACCAGCCACCAGAGGCTTGTCATCATCACGCACGCTGATAAATGCGGTACCGCCAGTTGGCAGCAACTCACTAGCGCCCATCTGAGCCTTGGCGAATGCTTCACCGAAGGTATCGCCCACGCCCATGACTTCACCGGTGGACTTCATTTCCGGGCCTAGGATCGGGTCGACACCTGGGAACTTCGCAAACGGGAAGACTGCCTCCTTCACGCTGTAGAAGTTAGGAATGATTTCCTTGGTGAAGCCGATTTCCTTCAACGTTTTACCAGCCATCACACGCGCCGCGATCATCGCCAGCGATACGCCGATGCATTTAGAAACGAACGGCACGGTCCGCGAAGCACGCGGGTTGACCTCGATCACGTAGATGTCTTCGCCTTGCAGAGCCAACTGGACGTTCATCAGTCCGACGACCCCCAGTTCGAGGGCCATCTTTTTGACCTGTTCACGCATTTCGTCCTGAATGTGCGCAGGCAATGAGTACGGCGGCAACGAGCATGCGGAGTCACCCGAGTGAACGCCCGCCTGTTCGATGTGCTGCATGATCGCGCCGATCACCACATCAGTACCGTCGCAAACCGCATCCACGTCCATTTCGATGGCGCAGTTAAGGAAGTGGTCCAGCAGCACCGGGCTGTCGTTGGACACTTGAACCGCTTCACGCAGATAGCGCTTAAGCTCGTCTTCTTCATAGACGATCTCCATCGCGCGCCCGCCCAACACATAGGAAGGACGCACCACCAACGGATAACCGATCTTGGCCGCGGCACGAATTGCTTCGTCTTCGCTGCGCACGGTAGCGTTTGGTGGCTGACGCAGATTCAGGCGTTCAACCATGTGCTGAAAGCGCTCGCGGTCTTCGGCACGGTCGATGGCGTCAGGGCTGGTACCAATGATCGGCACGCCAGCAGCTTCAAGGGCGCGCGCCAGTTTCAACGGGGTTTGACCACCGTACTGGACGATCACGCCTTTTGGTTTCTCGACGCGGACGATTTCTAACACGTCTTCGAGGGTCACTGGCTCGAAGTACAGGCGATCGGAGGTGTCGTAGTCTGTCGATACGGTTTCCGGGTTGCAGTTGACCATGATGGTCTCGTACCCGTCTTCACGCAGCGCCAAAGCTGCGTGCACGCAGCAATAGTCGAACTCGATGCCCTGACCAATGCGGTTAGGCCCGCCACCCAGGATCATGATCTTGTCGCGAGTCGAAGGGTTGGCTTCGCACTCTTCTTCATAGGTGGAGTACAGATACGCGGTATCGGTGGCGAACTCGGCCGCGCAGGTGTCAACGCGCTTGTAGACCGGGAACACTTCGAGCTTGTGGCGATGAGTGCGCAGGTTTTTCTCGGTCACACCCAGCAGTTTAGCCAAACGTGAGTCGGAAAAGCCTTTGCGCTTGAGGCGATACATCAGATCGCGGTCAATGCTCGACAAGCCCAGGGTCTTGACCTTCTCTTCATCCTTGATCAGATCTTCGATCTGCACCAGGAACCAAGGGTCGATCATGTTCATGCTGAAGATCTGCTCGACCGTCATGCCAGCACGGAACGCATCAGCGACGTACCAGATACGCTCTGCGCCCGGCACCGTCAGCTCGCGCTTGAGGGTGCTCAAGCTTTCCGGGTTGCTAAGGTCCAGCTTCGGGTCAAGACCACTGACGCCGACTTCCAGCCCACGAAGGGCTTTCTGCAAGGACTCCTGGAAGGTGCGGCCGATGGCCATGACTTCACCGACCGACTTCATTTGAGTGGTCAGGCGAGCGTCCGCCTTGGGAAACTTCTCAAAGGCAAAACGTGGCAGCTTGGTTACGACGTAGTCGATAGACGGCTCGAAGGACGCCGGGGTCTTGCCGCCAGTGATTTCGTTTTGCAGCTCGTCGAGGGTGTAGCCGATAGCCAGTTTGGCCGCTACGCGAGCGATAGGGAAGCCAGTGGCTTTGGAAGCCAGTGCCGAGGAACGCGATACACGCGGATTCATCTCGATCACGACCATACGGCCGGTGTCTGGGCAGATACCGAACTGAACGTTCGAGCCACCGGTTTCGACGCCGATTTCACGCAGTACCGCCAAAGAGGCGTTACGCATGATCTGGTATTCCTTGTCGGTCAGCGTCTGCGCTGGCGCAACAGTGATCGAGTCGCCCGTATGCACGCCCATCGGGTCGAAGTTTTCGATGGAACAAACGATGATGCAGTTGTCCTTTTTGTCGCGGACAACTTCCATCTCATATTCTTTCCAGCCGATCAGCGACTCGTCGATCAGCAGCTCTTTGGTTGGCGACAGGTCCAGACCGCGGTTGCAGATTTCTTCGAACTCTTCACGGTTGTAAGCGATACCGCCGCCGGTGCCCCCCATGGTGAATGACGGACGGATGATGCACGGGAAGCCGAGCTTCTCGAGCACAGTGTTGGCTTCTTCCATGTTATGAGCGATACCGGAACGCGGGCAATCAAGGCCGATGGACTTCATCGCCTTGTCGAAACGCGAACGGTCTTCAGCCTTGTCGATGGTATCGGCGTTGGCGCCAATCATCTCTACGCCAAACTTCTCCAGAACCCCTTCACGCTCCAGATCCAGTGCGCAGTTCAGCGCCGTCTGGCCCCCCATAGTGGGCAGCAGTGCGTCAGGACGCTCTTTTTCGATGATTTTGGCAACGGTCTGCCACTTGATCGGCTCGATATAGGTCGCGTCCGCCATGGACGGGTCGGTCATGATAGTCGCGGGGTTCGAGTTGACCAGAATGACGCGGTAACCCTCTTCGCGCAGCGCCTTGCAGGCCTGGGCGCCAGAGTAGTCGAATTCGCAGGCCTGGCCGATCACGATGGGGCCGGCACCAAGAATCAGGATACTTTTAATGTCTGTACGTTTTGGCATGGGTTGTCACTCAAATCCTATGTCAGTCGGCAAGCCGTCTTGAACATTCTCTGCGGTGGCTGGGCGGGCTCGTTGGACTTAATCATCGCCGCGCCACAGTCACCGCTCGCTATGGTCGAGCCGCTTAGCGGCGCTTGGCCATGGCCGTGATGAAGCGATCAAACAGCGGCGCGACGTCGGTCGGGCCCGGGCTCGCCTCAGGGTGCCCCTGGAAGCTGAAAGCGTCTTTATCGGTGCGCTCAATACCTTGCAGGCTACCGTCGAACAGCGATTTGTGCGTCGCCCGGAGGTTGCCCGGCAGGGTTGCCTCATCCACCGCAAAACCATGGTTCTGACTGGTGATCATGACAACGCCGGTGTCCAGATCCTGAACCGGGTGGTTAGCGCCGTGATGGCCGAGGCTCATCTTGATGGTTTGCGCGCCAGATGCCAGTGCCAGCAACTGGTGACCGAGGCAAATGCCGAATACCGGGATATCGGTTTTCAGCACATCCTTGATCGCCTGGATTGCATAGTCACAAGGCTCCGGGTCCCCAGGGCCGTTGGACAGGAACACACCGTCCGGCTGGAGCGCGAGTACTTGGCTGGCAGGCGTCTGCGCTGGCACGACTGTCACTCGGCAACCGCGCGCAACCAGCATCCGTAAGATGTTTAGCTTGATGCCGTAATCGTAGGCGACCACGTGGTACTTCAGATCTGCAGCGGCGATCTCAGGGCTGCTGTCGGTCTTGAGACCCCACACGCTCGAACGCCATTCATAACTCTTTTGGGTGCTGACCTCTTTCGCCAGATCCATGCCCTTGAGACCGGCAAAACCACGGGCAGCCGCGATTGCCGCTTCTTCAGAAATGTTGTCGCCCGCCATGATGCAGCCATTTTGCGCACCTTTCTCACGCAGAATGCGGGTCAGGCGGCGCGTATCAATACCGGCGATAGCGACCGTGTTGTTGGTCTTCAGATAGTCAGCCAGGGGCATCTTGTTACGCCAGTTGCTCGCAACCAGTGGCAGATCACGAATGACCAGACCGGCTGACCAGACACGGTCGGATTCGGCATCTTGCGGCGTGGTGCCAGTGTTACCAATGTGCGGGTAAGTCAGGGTGACGATTTGCTTGGCATAGGAAGGATCGGTAAGGATTTCCTGATAGCCGGTCATTGCGGTGTTAAACACCACCTCACCAACGGTTTGACCGTCGGCTCCAATGGCTTCGCCGCGAAAAATGCTGCCATCAGCAAGGGCGAGTATGGCTGGCTTAGTCAAGAAGACCTCCCGTAGTAAAGCCTGAAAGGGCGTTCGCAGGTTGTAAAAAAGCGGAATGACGTATGGACACGTCACCCCGCTTTTTTCATCGAATTATCTGCGCGCTTTTAGTGGACACACTAAAGCTGTAGCTTACAGAAAAAGGCTTTTTTAATCCACCGCTAAAACGCCTTAAAGGCAGGGGAATGCGACAGGACATCGCGTAGCGGTTCAAAACTGCGGGCAGGATACAGGTAAAACGCCTGACCTGCCCGCAATGTTGCGTGTATCGCCACCGCGCTTAACGCAGATCAAGCACGTCTTGCATGTCGTACAGCCCTGGCTCTTTGCCGTCTAGCCACAGCGCGGCACGGACAGCACCCTTGGCGAAGGTCATGCGGCTGGATGCCTTGTGGGTTATCTCCACACGCTCGCCGTCGGCTGCGAACAGCACGGTGTGATCGCCGACGATATCGCCAGCACGCACCGTCGCAAAACCAATGGTCTGACGATCACGTGCGCCGGTCTGGCCTTCACGACCATAAACGGCCACTTTGCTCAGATCACGCCCCAGTGCCTTGGCAACGACCTCTCCCATCCGCATCGCCGTCCCCGAAGGTGCATCAACCTTATGCCGGTGATGCGCTTCCATGATTTCGATATCGACATCATCGCCTAACACCCGTGCAGCGGTGTCGAGCAGCTTCAGGCACAGGTTAACGCCGACGCTGAAGTTGGCCGCGAAGACGATTGGAATTTCCTTGCCCGCCTCCACCAGACTCTGCTTTTCGTCAGCACTAAAGCCTGTCGTGCCAATGATCATGGCTTTGCCCGCCTTGCGGCAAAACGCCAGGTTTTTCAGAGTCACGGACGGATGAGTGAAATCAATCAGCACATCGAACTCATCGGCCACTTTCGCCAGATCACCCGACAGCGGCACACCAATACGACCCAGTGCAGCTAATTCGCCAGCATCCGCCCCGACCAGAGTGCTATCAGGACGATCAATGGCGGCGGTCAAGCCCGCGCCTTGCGTCGCCTGGACCGCCTCAATCAGGGTTTTGCCCATACGCCCGGCAGCCCCCATCACAGCAATACGTCGCATGCCTTGCTCCTTAGAGATCGCCGAAGAAACGCTTCACGCCTTCAAACCAGCCATTTGCCTTGGGCGAATGAGAGCTATCACCGTCCAGCGAGGCACGAAACTCTTCGAGCAATTCACGCTGACGACGACCCAGGTTCACCGGGGTTTCTACTGCCACGCGGCACATCAAGTCGCCCGCACCACCACCCCGAACCGGCGCCACACCCTTGCCCTTGAGGCGGAACTGCTTACCTGTCTGAGTACCTTCAGGGATTTTCAGTTTGACACGACCATCCAGCGTCGGCACTTCCAGCTCTCCGCCCAGCGCGGCGTCAGTGAAGCTGATCGGCACCTCGCAGAACAAATGCTTGCCGTCACGCTGGAAGATGGCGTGTTCACGCACATTGATCACGACATACAGGTCGCCGGTTGGGCCACCATGAGCACCGGCTTCGCCTTCACCGGAAAGACGGATACGGTCGCCAGTGTCAACACCAGGCGGCACTTTGACCGACAGGGTTTTGTATTCTTCGACACGACCTTCGCCATGACAGGAATCGCACGGGTCGGAGATGATTTTGCCGTTGCCGTGGCATCGAGGGCACGTCTGCTGCACAGAAAAGAAGCCCTGCTGCATACGAACCTGACCAATACCGCCACAGGTTGGGCAGGTGACAGGCGCCGAGCCTTTTTTCGCACCCGTACCGTCGCATGGCTTGCAGTTGACGAGTGTCGGGACACGAATATTAACCGTCGTGCCACGCACCGCCTCTTCAAGGTTCAGCTCCAGCGTATAGCGCAGGTCACTGCCCCGTTGCGCACCACTACGACCACCACCGCTGCGGCCACCGCCAAAGAAGTCGCTGAACACATCGCCGAAAATGTCAGAGAAGTTCTGTCCACCGAAACCGGCACCGCCGCCACCCATGCTCTGATCCACGCCTGCATGACCATATTGGTCATACGCCGCGCGCTTGCTGGCATCGGAAAGGATCTCGTAAGCCTCGTTAGCCTCTTTGAAAGAGTCTTCAGAAACCTTGTCACCCGGATTGCGGTCCGGGTGATATTTCATCGCGAGACGACGATAGGCCTTTTTCAGGTCCGTCTCACTGGAGCTACGCTCCACCCCCAATACTTCGTAATAGTCACGCTTTGCCATATGTTTTCTGCACTCTTGAGGACGTCCGACAAAACCCTCCTGAGATTGCCGAACTCGTTGGACCCCACTCAGGCCCGGACCCAACTCACGTCAATTCAACGATCCTGGTTTTCGTTCGTCGGTCTTTTTATCGACCGAGAAAAGCGGCAGAACAAGCCGGAGCGCAGGGGCGTCCGGCTTTGCCGCGGAGCTCGCGGACGTTATCCACGAGCCTTAGATTCGCTTGTTCCAGACACGCCAACGCGGGAGCAAGCTCCCGCGCGGCGACATCCTACCAGCGACCGCCCAAGAGCGGCCAACTGGCCCTCAAGTGAGCCTGCGCTTACTTGTGGTCTTTTACTTCTTCGAACTCTGCGTCGACGACGTCGTCTGCGGGCTTGCCTTCTTCCTGAGCGGCGTGGGCAGCGCCTTCAGGTTTTTCAGCTTGCTCGGCGTAAAGTTTCTGAGCAACTGGTGCAGAAACTTTCGACAGCTCCTCGACTTTCGCGTCGATGACGGCCTTGTCGTCGCCTTTGATAGCGGCTTCCAGAGCGACCAACGCGGCTTCGATAGAGGTCTTTTCTTCGGCAGTCACTTTGTCGCCAGCATCTGCGACCATTTTGCGAGTCGAGTGGACCAGCGCATCACCCTGGTTACGGGCCGACGCCAACTCTTCGAACTTGCGATCTTCTTCAGTGTTGGCTTCAGCGTCGCGGATCATTTGCTGAATTTCTTCGTCCGTCAGACCGGAGTTAGCCTTGATGACGATCGACTGAGTCTTGCCGGTGGCCTTGTCTTTCGCGCCGACGTGCAGGATGCCGTTGGCGTCGATGTCAAAGGTGACTTCGATTTGTGGCACGCCACGTGGAGCCGGTGGAATCTCGGCCAGATCGAACTTGCCCAGCGATTTGTTCTGAGCAGCTTGCTTACGCTCACCTTGCAGAACGTGGATGGTCACTGCGCCCTGATTGTCATCGGCGGTCGAGAACACTTGCGATTTCTTGGTAGGGATCGTGGTGTTTTTCTCGATCAGCGCAGTCATCACGCCACCCATGGTTTCGATACCCAGAGTCAGCGGGCTGACGTCCAGCAGCAGAACGTCTTTCACGTCGCCAGCCAGAACCGCGCCCTGAATAGCAGCACCCATGGCAACCGCTTCATCAGGGTTGACGTCTTTACGTGCTTCTTTGCCGAAGAACTCGGTCACCTTCTGCTGAACCAGCGGCATACGGGTCTGACCGCCGACCAGGATGACGTCGTTGATCGCGCCAACTTCGATACCGGAGTCTTTCAAGGCAATGCGGCAAGGTTCGATGGTGCGCTGAACCAGGTCTTCAACCAACGACTCCAGCTTGGCGCGGGAGATTTTTACGTTCAAGTGCTTCGGACCGGTCGCATCTGCAGTGATGTACGGCAGGTTAACGTCCGTCTGCAGGCTCGAAGACAGCTCGATTTTGGCTTTTTCAGCAGCTTCTTTCAGACGCTGCATCGCCAGCGGGTCACCCTTAAGGTTCATGCCGCTTTCTTTCTTGAATTCGTCAACAAGGTAGTCGATCAGACGAATGTCGAAGTCTTCACCACCCAGGAACGTGTCGCCATTGGTCGCCAACACTTCGAACTGGTGCTCGCCATCCACTTCAGCGATTTCGATAACCGATACGTCGAAGGTACCGCCACCCAAGTCATAAACGATGACAGTGTGATCACCTTTCGCTTTATCCATACCGTAGGCAAGAGCGGCTGCAGTCGGCTCGTTGATGATGCGTTTTACGTCCAGACCCGCGATGCGACCGGCATCTTTGGTGGCTTGACGCTGGCTGTCGTTGAAGTAGGCCGGAACGGTGATAACGGCTTCAGTCACCGTCTCACCCAGGTAATCCTCGGCGGTTTTCTTCATTTTCTTCAGGATTTCAGCGGAAATCTGAGGAGGCGACATTTTCTTGCCATTGACTTCGACCCAGGCATCGCCGTTATCAGCCTTGGCGATTTTGTAGGGAACCATCTTGATGTCTTTCTGTACGACTTCTTCGTCGAACTTACGACCGATCAGACGCTTTACCGCATACAGCGTGTTGTGCGGGTTGGTAACGGCCTGACGCTTGGCCGACTGACCGACCAGAATTTCGCCATCGTTTGCATAAGCGACGATCGACGGGGTAGTGCGTGCGCCTTCGGCGTTCTCGATAACCTTGACGTTACCGTTTTCAAGAATGGAGACGCAGGAGTTGGTGGTTCCCAGGTCGATACCGATAATTTTGCCCATCATGACTCTCCTGAAACTTTTTGATTAGGTTGCCGCAACTGCGTTTACAAATTGCGGTAGCTCTTTAAACGCATGGCCTTTAAATGGGGGCCACTCAGCTGATTTCAAGCCTGCTCGTCAATTGACGGTGCAACAGACGACGGCGCCTTGCTGACCACGACCATGGCCGGACGCAGCAAACGACCGTTGAGCTGATATCCCTTTTGGAACACCTTCAGTACGCTGTTCGGTTCGACATCAGTGCTTTCCTGCATCGCCATGGCCTGGTGATGATCAGCGCTGAACGGCTGACCATGCGGATCAATGGCTTCCAACTGATAACGCTTGAGTGTGTCTGCAAACATCTTCAAGGTCAGCTCGATGCCTTCACGCATCGGTCGAATACTTTCGTCGTCAGGGTTGGAGAGGTCCAGACCGCGCTCAAGACTGTCAACGATCGGCAGCAGGTCACCGGCGAACTTCTCCAATGCGAACTTGTGCGCCTTCTCTACATCTTGTTCGGCGCGACGGCGCACGTTCTGCAAATCCGCAGCAACACGCAGAGATTGGTCCTGCGCAGCAGCCAATTGCTCTTCAAGCACCTGCACGCGGGTAGCCAAATCTTCCGCGCCAGTGGACGCTCCGCCAGCCTGATCCTGAGTTTGCGTATCCGAATTCTGTTCGTCAGCCATAGTTATCTCCTTCTAATAACGCCCGCGAGCTCAACTCACGCTTCTGTTCGGCTATATGGGGCCGTAATTTTTGGCTTCAAGGGGATCGACTTAAGGATCGAGTCAATACCCCTACAAATTTTCTGACATATCTCTATCCAGAAGAAAAGCGCATGCAATCGCCAGGGGTGCTAGAAAACAATGTCGGCAAATAAAATTCAGCCCAGCGCGAGCATTGCCAGCAAGATCCAAAACACTGTATAAATAACCAGACAAATCGTTTGGGGGCTGCCTTTATGCTGGTTCACCTGTCCGTACATAATTACGCCATCGTTGAGCATCTCGATCTGGAACTGGATCGCGGTATGAGTGTTATCACGGGTGAAACCGGTGCGGGCAAATCGATCATGCTCGACGCCCTTGGCCTTACCCTGGGTGATCGCGCCGACAGCGGCGTTGTACGACCCGGCGCAGACAAGGCGGACATCCTCGCCACTTTCGACCTCAGCGATATCCCTGAAGCACGCACATGGCTTGCAGAACGCGACCTCGACCACGACGGTCCCTGCATCCTGCGCCGGGTCATCACCGCAGAAGGTCGCTCGCGTTCGTATATCAATGGCACGCCTTGCCCTCAGGGAGACTTGAAATCCCTCGGCGAACTGCTGATCGACATCCACAGCCAGCATGAGCACCAATCGCTGCTAAAGACCGATACCCATCGTCGCCTTCTCGACGCCTATGCAGGTGCCAACGACTTGGCGCGTCAGGTGCAACTGGCCGCACAGCGCTGGCGTCAGACGCGCCAGGAGTTGGAGCGCCTCGCCAACTCGGGCGATGAACAGCGGGCAAAACATCAGTTACTGAGCTATCAACTGGAAGAGCTGGAAAGCCTGAGCCTGGGTGAAGATGAGCTGGTGCGTCTGGAACAGGAACAAAAAAACCTGACCAATGCCGAAAGCCTGTTGAGCATCTGCCGACAGGTCGTCGAGCAATGCAGCGAAAGCGACTCAGGCAATGTGCTCAATGCACTGACAGCGAGCCTGAATCGCCTCAGCAGCGTAGACAACACACCGGATGCCCTGAGTGAAGCGACCAACCTGCTGTCCAGCGCACAAATCCAGGTGGAGGAAGCGGTCGGCGAGATCAATCGCTTCCTTGATCGTTTCGATGCCGACCCCGCCCGCCTACAGCAAGTAGAAGAACGCCTGGATGCAATCTACACCCTTGCACGCAAACACAGGGTTCAGCCCATGGAAGTGTCAGCGCTGCACCAAAAGCTGCTGGACGAAATAGAGACGCTCAACGCCAACGACGAAGCGATTGAGCGCCTGGAAAACGAATTATCATCCTACGCCCGTCATTATCAGGAAAAAGCGCGAGAGCTGAGCGATCTGCGTCATCGTTGCGCCCCTGAACTGGCGATGGCCGTCGAGCAGGAGATTCAACGCCTGGGCATGCCTGGCGGCAGGTTCACCATTGAGTTGCGCGCCAATAGTGATAAGGACCTTCTGCCGAACGGATTGGAGCAAGTCGAGTTACTGGTGAGCGCCAACCCTGGACAGCCACTCAAGGCGCTGGCCAAAGTTGCATCCGGCGGAGAGTTGTCACGCATCAGCCTGGCGATCCAGGTCATCACCGCACAAACCTCTCGCGTCCCGACGTTGGTGTTCGACGAAGTTGATGTTGGCATCGGTGGCCCGACCGCAGAGATCGTCGGGCAACTATTGCGCCGCCTTGGCGAGCGCGGTCAGGTGATGACTGTTACCCACCTTCCGCAAGTCGCCGCACAAGGTCATCAGCATTTGTTCGTACACAAGGTGCGAGACAAGGAGGCAACGCGCACTGCGGTGTCCAAGCTTGGCAAGAATGAGCGTGTCGAAGAAGTGGCGCGCATGCTCGGCGGCATCGACCTGACGAAAGAATCATTGGCGCACGCGAAAAAGATGGTCGTCGCCGCAAAGTCTTAAGGTTTTTGCGGTAAACGACAAAGGCGACCCGAAGTCGCCTTTGTTTTGCGTCAAAAAAGACTTACGTCTTTCTCTTGCGTACGTAGAGCACCAGATTGTGATCCACCAGCTCAAAGCCGTGCTTGACGACAATGGCCCTCTGCAGCTTCTCGATTTCTTCGTCGTAGAATTCGATGACTTCTCCGGACTCTACGTTGACCATATGGTCGTGGTGGCCGCCATCTGCCAGTTCGAACACAGCATGACCGCCGTCGAAGTTGTGGCGAACCACCAATCCGGCTGCTTCAAACTGGGTCAAAACACGGTATACCGTCGCAAGACCGACGTCTTCGCTGGCCTCCATGAGCGCCTTGTAAACGTCTTCCGCACTCATGTGACGCTGCTCGGCAGAATCGAGCATTTGAAGGATTTTGACCCGCGGCAGGGTCACTTTAAGTCCAGCTTTGCGTAGTTCGCTATTTTCTACCATGGTCAGCTTTCTCGCAGACGCTGCTTCGCAGCTTCTCTTAATGCAGGTATGATCGGGGTTTACGTTGTCCCAGCCAAGATAGTGGAAGTCGCCCACCGATGCAAAACACCAAGCTCCTGCTAACCAGTTTCACCCTCGTGGGACTGCTCGCACTCGCCGGTTGTTCATTCCCCGGGGTTTACAAAATCGACATCCAGCAGGGAAATGTCGTGACACAGGACATGATAGACCAGTTACGGCCCGGAATGACCCGGCGGCAAGTACGGTTTATCATGGGCAACCCTTTACTGGCCGATACGTTTCACGCTGATCGCTGGGATTACCTATACAGCCTGCAGCCTGGTGGCGGTGAACGCCAGCAAGAGCGCATTGCCCTTTTCTTCAACGGCAATGACCAACTCGCGAGCCTTTCCGGTGACTTCAAACCTGGCGTGAGTCGCGATGAAGCGATTCTCGGCAAAGGAAGTGACGCCACCACTCCCGAGAATCAAGGCGAGCAGCCAAAAACCGAAGCGCCACCAAAGCCCGGCTCACTGCTTGAGCAAATCCAGAATGACGTCGATAAAGTCGAGACCGTTCCGGTACCGACCCAAGAGCCACTGGACACAAATCCGCGTTAATCCGCACCCTGCTCCTTGTAAAAAGCAGCGTCATAAAAACCCCGGCATGCCGGGGTTTTTTATTGATTATGTCAATCTGACGAAAAACTTAAATCGCACGTTGGTCTTTTTTGGCCTGAGCAGCCTTCGCTGCGCGTAGACGACGCGTCTCTTTGGGGTCCGCCAGCAGCTGGCGATAAATCTCTATCCGGTCGCCATTCTCCAGCACACGTGTTTGAGGATCGCTCTCGCGCTTGCCAAAAATCCCCACCGGACACTGTTGCAGGTCCAGCTCAGGAAAGGCCGCGCCAATACCGCTAGCCGCCAACGCCTCACGCACAGTCGAGCCAACAGGAACGTCCACGCTGAGCAGCGCCTGACGGTCGACTGCCGCGTACACGACTTCGACGCTAATCATCGCCTCAGCCATGCAGCTCTTTGGCTCGTTGGCAAAATGCATCGACCAACGTGTTCGCCGCCTGATTGAACAGCGGTCCAAGGGTGGCACGAACGATAGGCCCGGAATAATCAAACGACAGGTCAAGGCTGATCTTGCACGCTTTCTCTCCCAATGCCTTGAAGGTCCAGATGCCGTGCAACTGGCTAAACGGCCCCTCTTCCAGATTCATCTCGATGATGTGTCCAGGCGTCAGCGTGTTGCGTGTGATGAAGTGCTGACTAAGACCGCCCTTGGCCACTTCGACCCGTGCGCGCATCTGTGCTTCATCGCTCTCCAGCACCGTGGCGCCCGAACACCAGGGCAAAAACTCTGAATAGCGAGAGACGTCATTGACCAGGTCATAAAGCGCCTGGGCGGGGTACGGCAGCAAGGCCGAACGTTGAATATGCGTAGTCATGTCAGCGTCATTTCCAAAGCTGAGCGGCAAATACAATCAAAATGCCGAGCGGCGCCACATAGCGCATCAAAAAGAACGTCAAAGCGAAAAGTACCGGGCTGCGGATCGACAACTCGTCGCGTACCGCCTCACGGCCCATCACCCAACCTGCGAAAACCACAAAGCACAAGCCACCGAGCGGCAGCATAATGCGCGAAGTGAAGAAATCGATCACCCCAAAAAAGTCCAGGCCACCGGCCGCGCCCCACTGGTAGAGATGAAACGCGCCACCATCGCTCACAAAGAATTTGGCCTGCTGCCAGATGTTGAACGAGAAAACCGTGCCCAACCCAACGAACCAGCAAATGAACGACAACCCGAATGTCACCCAGCCGCGCCGCACCCTGGTTCGCTCAACAAGGTAAGCCACCATTGGCTCAAGCAGCGAAATGGCTGAACTCCAGGCCGCTACCGCCACCAGCACGAAGAACACTACGCCCATCAGCTGACCAAATGCCACGTTGCCGAACGCTACCGGCAGCGTGACGAACATCAGCCCCGGCCCTTCACCCGGATTGAGTCCCGCAGCGAAGACAATTGGAAACAGCGCCAACCCGGCCAACAGCGATACAAATGTATCGATCAATGCCACGCCAACCACCGTCGCACTGATCGATGCCTCTCTGGTCATGTACGCGCCATAGATCATGATCGATCCGACACCGACACTCAGCGAGAAAAAAGCATGCCCCATTGCTGGCAGTAATCCGTCCAGCAGTTTCTCAGGGCTGAAGTCGAACATGAAATGCACGCATTGCATGAAGTGCCCCGTGGTCAGGCTGTAGCCAAGCAAGACCACCATCAGGATGAACAGCAGTGGCATCAGAATACGCAGACTGCGTTCCAGACCAGCATTGACGCCCTTGTCGATGGTCATCGCCGACAACAGCATGAACAGCGTATGCCAACCCACCAGCCGCCAGGGGTCGGCAATCATCGCGCCGAAAAACGCACCCACGTTGTCCGGCGACAAGCCCTGAAAGTCGCCTTTGCCCACATCGAGGATGTATTCAAGGGACCAACCACCAACCACGCTGTAAAAAGAAAGGATCAGCAACGCCGTGATCATCCCGGCAAAGGCGCCCCATGACCACTGGGTCGAACGCCCCGCTTCGCGGGCCAGAACCTTTAGCGCATTGGCCGGGCTCTGCCGTGAGCGACGCCCGATCAGCGTTTCGGCAATCATCACCGGGATACCGATTAAGGCGATGCAGGCGAGAAACACCAGCACAAAAGCACCGCCGCCATAGACGCCGACCATGTAGGGGAATTTCCATATACTGCCCAAGCCTACCGCAGAACCTGTAGCGGCCAGGATGAACACCCAGCGACTCGCCCAGCTACCATGGACAGAAACCTTGTCCGTCGACATCGTTGACACGTCCAGCACGCAAAAAAGATCGCGCATTGTCCGGGATTCAATCAACGTGCTCAAGCACGCAGGTTCACCGTAGCCGACAACGCGGCGAGTCCCTATAATGCGTCGCCTATGGCTAAGCTCAAGAAACATCCCACAGGGACCATCGCGCAAAATAAAAAGGCGCGTCACGATTACTTCATCGAACACAAGTTCGAGGCCGGTCTGGTCCTGGCTGGCTGGGAAGTAAAAAGCCTGCGTGCCAACAAGGTGCAGCTGGTGGACAGTTACGTGCTGCTCAAGGACGGCGAGGCATGGCTGATGGGTAGCCATATCTCACCCCTGACGACAGCCAGTACTCACGTCATCGCTGACCCGACACGTACCCGTAAACTCCTGCTCAACCAGCGCGAGCTTGAAAAACTCACCACGGCGGTGCAGCAAAAAGGCTATGCCTGCGTGGCTCTTTCCCTTTACTGGAAGCAGCACTTGATCAAGTGCGAAATAGCTTTGGGCAAAGGCAAGAAGGAATACGACAAGCGCCACACCGAACGCGAGCGTGATTCGGATCGTGAGCTGCAGCGCGCTGTGCGCAGTAAAGGCAAGGATGATTAGGCTCTGAAAAGAGCCTTGATCTGAACCGCCCTGCATTTTTCTGGAGCGAGCTTGTTGGCGAGACGCCGGATCTGACCCACAGCGTCAAGCTCTCGCCAACAAGTTGGCTCCTACAGCACCCATGTGTAGCGGTTCAAATCCCGTTACGCCGCTCAGCCCGCGCCGTGCGCTGAACCTGCTGCCGGACTTCCTCCAGCACTTCCTGCACATACAGCAAATGCCGGCTGGACACTTCGCGCGCCTCATCCGCGCGGCCTTCGATAATCGCCAGATACAACTCGCGGTGCTGACTGATCAACATGTCACGGGTTTCCGTACGCTGCTTGTACATCCCGCCAATATTGGTCACGACGTTACGCGTCAGCAGATCGAACAGACCGCGGATCGTATGCAGTAACACGGCGTTGTGGCTGGCTTCGGCAATCGCCAAATGGAAGCTCGCATCGGCCGCGCCCTCCTCCGCTCGACTGACCTCATCGACCCGGTTATAGCAATCCTGCAGCGTTTCGAACGCCTCGCGTAGGCGAGCGCGGTCAACATCGGTCGCGCGAATGGCCGCGTAATACGCACAAGACGCTTCAAGGGTGTGGCGAAATTCCAATAAATCCCGCTGCGCGTCGTTGCTGCTCTCCAACAGATACAGAAGCGGATCGCTGAAAGTCGAGCCCAGGCTTTCAACAACATAGTTCCCGCCACCCTGCCGGCTGATCAACAGTCCCTTGGCGGTGAGCTTCTGGATCGCCTCGCGAAGGGATGGACGCGACACACCGAACTGCTCAGCCAGCGCACGTTCAGCGGGCAAACGCCCGCCAGCCCTGAGCGTGCCCTCAAGGATCATTCGCTCGAGCTGTTCAACGATATCGTCAGACAAGCGGCGCTGACGCACCTGATCAAAGCCCATACCCCATCACTCCACATCCGCCGAACGTTTTCGGGGGTGCATATTCTGGCTGATTGCGGTCATACATTCACGCCGCAGATACGACGCAAAACGGCGCTTCAGCAAAAAAACAGCCGGACCGAGACAAAAGTTCTATAACCACAAATTGACACAACAAACCAAGGCTTTTAACCTAGCGCCAAGACATTGTAAATTGGTATTACCAATTTTGCGATGCCGGTGTTTGATGGTCAACCTCCATCCTCGCCGCAAGTCTCTCGCGACGGCAAAGACTTGAGCTGGTGAGCTGTGCGACTTGTTCGTCAGCACCCGCAGGATGACAGTGCAACTGACGTCACCTACAGGAGCCGCGCACGTACGACATGGACACCGGGCCTACCCAACAACAACTAGGGGCCACCCACATGCAAACATGGCAACAGCTCTATACACCGCTCGGCAGTCTTGGGTTATCTGCCCTCGCTGCGATTATTCCCATCGTGTTTTTCTTCCTCGCTCTGGCCGTGTTCCGGCTCAAAGGGCACATCGCCGGCACCATCACATTGGTACTTGCGTTGCTGGTTGCCATCTTCGCCTTCCAAATGCCGGCAGACATGGCCATCGCATCGGCCCTTTATGGGTTTTTCTATGGCTTGTGGCCCATTGCATGGATCATCGTCGCGGCAGTGTTTCTCTACAAACTCACCGTCAAAAGCGGTCAGTTTGAGATCATCCGCAGCTCCGTCATGTCGATCACCGATGACCAACGCCTTCAGGTGCTGCTGATCGGTTTCTGCTTCGGTGCATTCCTTGAAGGTGCTGCAGGTTTCGGCGCGCCGGTTGCCATCACGGCCGCGCTGCTGGTAGGTCTGGGACTCAACCCGCTCTATGCTGCGGGTCTGTGCCTGATTGCCAACACCGCACCGGTGGCGTTTGGCGCACTGGGGATTCCAATCATCGTTGCCGGCCAGGTATCAGGGCTCGACGCGTTCAAGATCGGTGCAATGGCAGGTCGTCAACTGCCGCTGTTGTCGCTCTTCGTACCCTTCTGGCTGATGTTCATGATGGACGGCCTACGCGGTGTGAAAGAAACCTGGCCAGCAGCACTGGTGGCTGGCGGCAGCTTCGCGGTCGTGCAATTCCTGACCTCTAACTACATTGGCCCAGAACTGCCCGACATCACCTCGGCACTGGTCAGCCTGGTCTCGCTGACATTGTTCCTGAAGGTCTGGCAACCGGCGCGCGCTGGTGAAATCCAAGTCGCAGGCACTGCTGGCGGCGCTGCCGTGATCGTCGGTGGCGGCCCTGGTGGTTTTGGTCAGCCGCGCACGACCCAAAAATCTCCACACTCAATAGGCACTATCTTCAAGGCATGGTCTCCGTTCCTGATCCTTACCGTTGTGGTGACGATCTGGACGCTGAAGCCGTTCAAGGCGCTGTTCGCTGCGGGCGGTGCGCTTGAGGCGTGGACCATGAACTTTGCCGTCCCAATGCTGAACAACCTGGTGATTAAAGGCGCCCCCATCGTAGCAGCGGCGACGCCGATGCCCGCGGTGTACAAGTTCGACCTGATCGCTGCGTCCGGCAGTGCGATTCTGTTCTCGGCAATCCTGGCAATGATCGTATTGCGCATTGCGCCACGAACGGGTCTTACCACCTTTAAAGAGACGCTGATCGAGCTGCGCTGGGCCATCGTGTCCATCGGCATGGTGCTGGCGTTTGCCTTCGTCATGAACTACTCGGGCATGTCCTCGACACTGGCATTGGTCCTGGCGGGGACAGGCGCGGCATTCCCGTTCTTCTCGCCATTCCTTGGCTGGCTGGGTGTGTTCCTGACCGGTTCCGACACCTCGTCCAACGCCCTGTTCGGCTCGCTGCAAGCGACCACCGCGCACCAAGTGGGTGTCAGTGACATTCTCATGGTGGCGGCCAACTCCAGCGGCGGCGTGACTGGCAAGATGATTTCCCCACAATCAATCGCAGTCGCCTGTGCGGCCACTGGTCTGGTGGGTAAAGAATCGGACCTGTTCCGCTTCACCCTCAAACACAGCATCTTCTTTGCCACCATCGTCGGCTGTATCACCTACGTCCAAGCGTACTGGCTCACCGGTATGCTGGTGCATTAACGAGACGAGCGCCGGGTGCGCTCATGCGCGCCTGGCCGCTACCCCCGCTCACTCAACGTAGCGAGACCCCATGATCATTTCTGCCGCCACAGACTATCGCGCCGCAGCGCAACGCAAGCTGCCGCCGTTCCTGTTTCATTACGCTGACGGTGGTGCATACGCCGAGCACACCCTGCGCCATAACGTCTCGGACCTCGCTGGCATTGCCCTACGCCAGCGCGTCCTGAAGAACATGTCCGAACTAAGCCTGCAAACCACGCTGTTCGGCGAAACCCTGAGCATGCCGGTGGCGCTGGCCCCGGTTGGGCTCTGCGGGATGTACGCCCGCCGAGGCGAAGTACAGGCTGCCCGCGCGGCAGCGGCCAAGGGCATTCCATTCACCTTGTCCACGGTGTCGCTCTGCCCGATAGAGGAAGTCGCTCCGGCCATTGACCGTCCCATGTGGTTCCAACTGTACGTGCTCAAGGACCGCGGCTTCATGCGTAACGCCCTTGAGCGGGCCAAGGCCGCCGGGGTCAAGACTCTGGTGTTCACCGTCGACATGCCGGTGCCCGGCGCCCGCTACCGTGACCTCCATTCCGGCATGAGCGGCAAGAACGGCCCCATTCGCCGCATCCTGCAAGCCGTGACTCATCCGCAATGGGCTTGGGATGTGGGCGTGAACGGCCGCCCTCATGACTTGGGCAACATCTCGGCCTACCGAGGCAACCCCACTGGCCTGGCCGACTACATCGGCTGGCTGGGGGCCAATTTCGATTCGTCGATTTCCTGGAAAGATCTGGAGTGGATTCGCGAGTTCTGGGACGGCCCGATGCTCATCAAAGGCATCCTTGACCCCGAAGATGCCCGCGATGCGGTGAAATTCGGCGCCGACGGCATCATCGTTTCCAACCATGGTGGCCGTCAGCTCGATGGCGTGCTGTCCAGCGCTCGCGCTCTGCCAGCCATCGCCGACGCGGTGAAGGGCGACATCAAGATCCTCGCCGACTCCGGCATCCGCAGCGGCCTGGATGTGGTGCGCATGATCGCCCTTGGTGCCGACGCTGTGCTGATCGGCCGCGCGTTCATTTATGCCCTCGCTACCCACGGTGAAGCCGGGGTAAAGCACCTGCTCGATCTGTTCGAGAAGGAAATGCGGGTGGCCATGGTGCTGACCGGCGCCAAATCCATCAGCGAAATCACTCGCGACTCGCTGGTCCGTGCCTCTCCAGTCGGTGAACTTGGCGCCTGAGCACACCCCCTACATAACGCACGCGGCACTCCAGATGCCGCGGCGCTACGAGAATGACCGCATGAGGAAGACCGCATGAGCCTGCCCGCCTCCTTCCTGACCGATGTGAAGCGCCTGATCCCCATCGAGCGCCGCTTCGACGACCCACTGTCCACGCTCGCATTCGGCACCGACGCCAGCTTTTATCGGTTGATTCCAAAGCTGGTGATCCGCGTCGAATCCGAAGACGAAGTGGTCGCACTGCTCAAACTGGCCCAAGCCGACAAAGTGCCGGTGACCTTCCGCGCCGCCGGCACCAGCCTGTCCGGGCAAGCCATTAGTGATTCGGTGTTGATCGTGCTGGGCGATAACTGGAACGGCCGCGAAGTGCGTGAGCAAGGTGGTCAGATTCGCCTGCAACCCGGCGTGATCGGCGCTCAGGCCAACGCCTGGCTGGCGCCGTTCGGGCGCAAGATCGGCCCTGACCCGGCCTCGATCAACGCTGCGAAAATCGGCGGTATCGTCGCCAATAACTCCAGCGGCATGTGCTGCGGCACCGCGCAAAACACCTACCACACACTGGCCGGGATTCGTTTGGTGCTGGCCGATGGCACCCGCATCGACACCGAAGACGCCAGCAGCGTCGCAGCCTTTCGCACCAGCCACGCCGATTTATTGGAGCGCCTTGCCGAACTCGGCCGAACCACCCACGCCAATACCGAACTGGCCGCCAAGATTCGCCACAAATACCGACTGAAAAACACCACCGGCCTATCTCTAAATGCCTTGGTCGATTTCGAAGAGCCGCTGGATATTCTCAGCCATTTGCTGGTGGGCTCGGAGGGTACGCTGGGCTTCATCAGCGCAGTGACTTACGACACGGTGGTCGATCACCCACACAAAGCGTCAGCACTCATTGTGTTTCCGGATGTTGAAACCTGCTGCAACGCCGTGACCGTGCTCAAAACCCAGCCCGTGTCGGCAGTGGAACTGCTGGACCGGCGCAGCATGCGTTCGGTGCAGAACAAACCGGGGATGCCGTCTTTCGTACGCGAGCTGTCGGAAAACGCCTGTGCGCTGTTGATCGAAGCGCGCGCCGCGACTCGACCGCTGCTGCATGAACAACTGGCGCAGATCATGGCGTCGATTGCACAGTTCCCGGTCGACAAACAAATTGATTTCACCGAAGACCCGCTGGAAAACGCTCGTCTGTGGGCCATCCGCAAGGACACTTTCCCTGCGGTGGGGGCAGTGCGCGAGACCGGCACCACCGTGATCATCGAAGATGTGACCTTCCCCGTTGAGCAATTGGCGATGGGTGTGCGGCGCCTGATCGAGCTGTTCGACAAGCACCATTACGACGAAGCGATCCTCTTCGGCCACGCGCTGGAAGGCAACCTGCACTTCGTTTTCACCCAGGGTTTCAATGACCCGCAAGAGGTGGCGCGTTATCAGGCGTTCATGGACGACGTCACACAACTGGTGGCTGTGGAGTTCAACGGCTCGTTGAAAGCCGAGCACGGCACAGGTCGCAACATGGCGCCGTTCGTCGAGCTGGAATGGGGCAGCGACGCCTATCAATTGATGTGGCAACTCAAACGCCTGCTCGATCCCAACGGGATCCTCAACCCTAACGTGGTGCTCAGTGAAGATCCGCAGATCCACCTCAAACACCTGAAGCCAATGCCAGCAGCCGACGAAATCGTCGACAAGTGCATTGAGTGTGGTTTCTGCGAGCCAGTGTGTCCGTCGAAAGGGCTGACGCTGAGCCCGCGTCAGCGCATCGTCATCTGGCGCGATATCCAGGCGAAAAAGCGCGCCGGAACTGACACCTCCGAACTGGAACGCGATTATCACTACCAAGGCATAGACACCTGCGCCGCGACCGGATTGTGCGCACAGCGTTGCCCGGTCGGAATTAATACCGGTGAACTGGTGAGGAAGCTTCGCGCTCGCGACGCCACTCATGACAAAACAGCCAGCTGGTTGGCGCATCACTTTACCGCCGCCTTGCAGGGCGCACGCTTCACGCTGCACGCGGCCAACGGCGCACGCATGTTGCTCGGCGCGCCAAGGCTGGCGAAGCTTTCATCGGCGCTGAGCAAGGCTTCAGCAGGACGCATCCCACAATGGACGTCTGCAATGCCGCAGGCAGAAAGCGCCATTCGCTTTACGCCTCCAGTGGAAGACCAGCGGCCACGGGTGGTCTATCTCGCAGCCTGCGTGTCCCGTGTGATGGGCCCGGCGGCCGGTGATCGTGAACAAATGTCGTTGCTGGATAAAACCCGTGGCCTGTTGGAAAAAGCCGGTTATCAAGTGGTCTTCCCGGAAGATCAGGACAGCCTATGCTGCGGGCAACCGTTCGCTTCAAAAGGCTACGCCGAGCAAGCCGAAGAGAAGCGCCAGCAATTGCTTGCGGCGTTAACCAAGGCCAGTCGTGGCGGTCTCGATCCCATCTACTGCGACACCAGCCCCTGCACGTTGCGGCTGGTGCAAGACCTCAAAGACACGCGCCTGGATCTCTATGATCCGGTTCGGTTTATTCGTACTCATCTGCTCGACAAACTGGTGTTCACGCCAGAGCAGGAGGCCATCGCAGTGCATGTCACCTGCAGCACGCAACATCTGGGCGAAAGCCAAGCGTTGATTGAGCTGGCGCGGCTGTGCAGCGTCAACGTGGTAATCCCCGAAGGCATCCACTGCTGCGGCTTTGCGGGCGATAAAGGTTTCACCACGCCAGAACTTAATGCCCACTCGTTGCGCACGCTCAAAGACGCTGTCCAGTACTGCAATGAAGGTATTTCCACAAGCCGCACATGCGAGATCGGCCTTACCCAACATGGCGGCATCAACTACCACGGGCTGGTGTACCTGGTGGATCGAGTCACTCAACCAAAAAGCGCCTGATCGCAACACAGGGGCGAAGTTCGCCCCTTTTTGTGACGCAATGTGCGACATGGTTTTTTCATAGGATCGCTGAAAAAAGATAGAACCCCTGCGTTTGAGGACAGTCCATCTGTTTAAGCCCGCCGCAATAACGAGGCTTATTGACGTTCTCGGACATCGGCTCTCCATAGCCGCCGCGCCGAGGCCCCAGGCTAAAGGAGATACAACATGAAGCGCACTGCACTCACTGGTTTATTCCTTACCGCAGCACTACTGGGTTCCCCGGCATTCGCCGCTGAAGACCTCTGTGGCGCCAACTTGCAAACCATAAAAGACGCACAGGTTTCTTCGGGTACCAACCTGAGCGCCGATACCAAGGCGGAGCTAGAAAAAACCCAGGCTGATGCCGTAGCCGCTCAAAAAGCGGGCAACGACAAAGAATGTATCGCCCTCACCGAAAAAGCGATCACTCAGCTTAAAACGCTGGGATCGGGTAGCGATGGCGGTGGTGTCAAGTAAGACGGGGATTGGTCAGTCAGCGGCCAGCCAGCACTCTCTACCGAGCACGATGGTCGACGTATCTCATTGACTCGGGTACACTCCGCCGCCTGACTGCTAGAGCAGCAGAATTGGGGCCGATTAGGATTCGACGCCGGTGATGAAACTCTAGGGGCATGCCGAGTTGGTAACAGAACTCGTAAATCCACTGTTGCAACTTTCTATAGTTGCCAATGACGAAACCTACGGGGAACAAGCTCTCGCCGCGTAAGCGGTGCTAGCCTTCCTTCTGGTAGCTTCGGCTCCAGCAATCACCAGGGGATGCCTGTAAACCCAAAGTGATTGTCATATAGAACAGGATCGCCGTGCAGTACGCTGTGGACGAATCGGCTAAAACTTACACAGCTCGCCCAACGCACCCTGCCAGTCGGGTCGCAGAGGGTTAACTTAATAGACACGGCTAAGCATGTAGTCCCGAAAGCGGAGTACTGGCGGACGGGGGTTCAAA
>NZ_DASWOT010000205.1:0-82875 GCF_036404235.1 Pseudomonas sp. | reverse complement strand
GCAACTGGACCAGCAACGTGCAGGACTGATCAGGATAACGATCGTTGCCCAGATCGAAGCCGCTGAGGTCGTGCAACTGGCTGTCATCGAGCAGCGCAAAACGGGCGTTCTGCCGGTCGCTGACAATCGGGCAACCGCAATGGAAAGTCAGGTTGGCGCGGATGGCCTGGGTGTCGAACTTCGGCGCGAGCCACAGCGGCGTGTCGATGTCCAGCAGGGCCAGGCACAAGGCGTGGCTCGCCGCCGCCAGGCCTTCCAGGTGCGGCGGCAATTGCGCGGGCAACAGGTTTTGCGCAACGCCCGGTCCGGCGAGGGCCTTGAGCGCGGCACGGAAACTGCGCTGGGCATCCAGCACGGGGTCGGCGAATGCGGGCTGTAAAAGAGTGGCGGTCATCAGTTTTCTCCTCTGACCAAGGTGAAGAACTCCACTTTGGTCGCTGCTGTTTCAGCTTCTTGCCGGGCCCGGCGCGCGGCTTGTGCCTGCGCCAGGGGTTCGATCAGCTCGCTCATCCAGCGAGCCTGTTGTGCGCCTTGCAGGTGTGCGTCGGCCAACGCGGCCAGTTCGGCGTGGGCCTTATCGCGTCCAGCCAGGTAGCTGTAACCGGTGCGACCGTCTGCCAGACGAACCACGCAGCGGGTGACGCTCATCTCGCCGACGTTGAACGGCGCACCGCTGCCGCCCATGCGTGCGCGGACCAGCGTCATGCCGATCTCCGGCGCGCGGATCAGTTGGTATTCGGCGTCGCGCAGGGCCGGTTCGTGGCGCGCCAGATCCGCACGGCGAGCACGAGAAAGCACACCAATCCAGTGCTGGCGGGCTGCGTCGTATTCGACAGTGCGAGCGGAATCGGGCTTGGGGGGAACGGCTGTAGCAGTCATCAAAGGCATCTCCATCATGTGACGACCTGATATTGGAAGCGGTCGGAGCGACTGGTGGAGTGAGCAATCTCCACCGGCTGGCCGCACGCATCGCGGGAAAGGGTCAGCACCGTGAGCGCCGGAAGGTGGCGCGGCATCAGCAACACGCTGGCTTCTTCACGGTTGGGTAAACGAGCGCCGATCAAACTAAAGGTGCGCGTCAGCGGCAGATCCCGGGCAGCAAGGAACTGGCGCACCGAACCGCCTTTGTAGTCGGCCATTAGCTCACTGCGGCTGGCGCAATAACGATGGCGGATCAAGCTCACCGGCTGACCATCAAGGCGGCGCAGGGTTTGCAGTTCGATCAACGGCGCGTGTTGAGGCAACCCAAGGTGTTCGGCTTCTTCGCGGCTGGCAATGCACTGGCGACGCTGCAACAGCACCGCTTCTACGTCATGCCCCAGCGCTGAAAGCGACTGGCTGTAGGCACTGTCAACAGCCACCGGATACACCAAAGGTCGGCCCAGCACCTGGGTGCCTTTGCCTTGGCGGCGCAACAGACTGCCTTCGCGTACCAGTTCATCGACGGCCCGGCGCACGGTATGTCGATTGACCGAAAATCGCGCCGCCAGTTGGACTTCCGCAGGCAAGTAATCGCCTGCGCTGAAGGTGCTCAACTCGCTGCGCAATGTGTCTGCGAGTTCGCGGTAGACCGGCTCTATTTGTCTAGACAACTGCATGGCTAAAAAAAGGGTTCGCACCCTCTCCTGTTGGTTAAAACGCTAGATGAACTGCTTGCGCAGGCGTTGCGAGATGATGTCGATGACGCTCACCACGACGATGATCACCAGCAACACGGCGCAGGTTTGAACGAACTGGAAGGCGCGGATGTTTTCCCAAAGGATCACCCCGATCCCGCCAGCGCCGACCATCCCCACCACCGTCGCCGAGCGCACGTTGGATTCGAAGCGGTACAGCGCGTAGGAAATCCACAGTGGCAGTACTTGTGGAATCACCCCGTAGATCACTTCTTGCAAAGCACTGGCACCGGTCGCGCGAACCCCTTCGACCGGGCCCGGATCAATCGCCTCGACGGCTTCGGCGAACAACTTGGCGAGCACGCCGGTGGTGCTGATCCACAGCGCCAGGACACCGGCGAAAGGCCCCAGGCCCACCGCGACCACAAACAGCATCGCGAAGACCATTTCATTGATCGAACGGAACGAATCCATGACCCGGCGCAGCGGCTGGTGAATCCACCACGGTGTGATGTTGTCGGCGCAGAGGATGCCCAGCGGCACCGAGCAGACGATGGCCAGCAGCGTGCCCCAGAGGGCGATGTGTACGGTGACGATCATTTCCTTAAGGTACGAACGCCATTCATGGAAGTCCGGCGGGAAGAAGTCAGCCGCGAAGGTCGCCATGTTTCCCGAATCGCGATACAGCGCCAGCGGGTTCATTTCGGCGCCGTGCCAGGCCCAGGCCATCATCGCCGCGAACAGGCCCCAGCCCAGGTATCGGCTCCATGAGCACTTGCCGACGGATTGAGCGTATACAGCGTGAGTGGTCATAAAACGATCCCGTTTGCAGGGTTAAAAACAGCAACGTCTGGAGCGATAGCCTGACTGCCGCTGATCGATCAACCCGCTTTGGCGGTGTCCTGTTTTTCCAGCTCCGAGAGGCGGTCCTGAAGCTTGCTCAGGCCAGCGTCGATTTCTTTGAGGCGGTTGGATTTTTCCTTGGCATCCAGGGTGGTGCTCGCGGCGACTTCGGTCTTTTGCTTGAACAGTTCCAGTTGGCGAATGGTCAGCAACTGGTCGTCAGAGGACTTGAGAAACTTGCCCATCTGCATGTTCTTGAGCACGGCCTTTTCTTTGTCGGTGTCGCCGTAGGTGGCGAAAAATTCACGGATCTTGTTCTTGTCGTCGTCCGACAAGGACTTGCGCCAAACCATCGGATCGGCCGGGATGATCGGCGACTTCCAAATCACTTTGAGCATCGCTGCCTTGTCCGGCTGAGTGACTTGCAGCCGGTCCCAGCTTTCGGTGTTGAAAGTGGCAACGTCCAGTTGGCCTTTGGCGACGCTCAAGGCGTTTACTTCGTGGCTTGAATTCAGGGTGCGTTTAAACGCAGTGGCGGCGTCGACGTTGTTCTTGGCGAACACGTAATAGCCCGGTATCAGGTAACCGGAGGTGGAGTTTGGATCGCCGTTACCGAAGGTCAGCTCTTTAGCGTGCTTGAGCATGTCTTCGACCGAATTGATCGGGCTGTCCTTGCGCGCAATGATCACGCTCCAATAACCCGGCGCGCCGTTAGCAGCAGCAGTCTGGGCGAAGATTTCGCCACCCGAACGGTCCACGGCTTCCATCGCCGCCTTGTTGCCGAGCCAGGCCAGATCAACCTTGTTGAAACGCATGCCCTGGATCAGACCCGCGTAATCGGAGGCGAAGGTGGCGTTGACTTTGAGGCCCGTCTTGCTCGACATGTCGTCGATGAAGGGCTGCCAGATGCTCTTCAGGTTTTGCGAAGACTCGGTGGACATGATGCCGAAGTTGATGACCTTGTCGTCAGCTTGCGCGCTACCCAGCAAGCAGCCGGCGAGCAAAGCGACAGACGCGAACACGCGACCGATACGGTTCAACATTGTGTGCTCCTGAATCAAAGTGTGTGGGTTGCTCTTGTGTGGGGTGTTCTGTAGGAACCAACGTGCTGGCGAGGCGGCCAACGCGGTACGCCGCAGACAACGCCTTGCGAACCACGTTCGCTCCAACAGGAAGTGAGTGGAATCAGGCTTGGGCCAGCACCAGCCGAGGTGGCTTGCCAACGTTGCGGCCTTGATCGGAAAACATCAGGCTGGCGTCGATATCAGCGCCATACAGCTCGTTGAGAAACTGACTGCTGAGCGTGTCGCCCTTGCCGTCGTAGTGAATGCGCCCACCTTTGAGCGCCACGGCACGCGGGCAATAACGCACGGCGTAATCGACTTGATGCAGAGTGACTACCACCGTCTTGCCGTCGCGACGGTTGATGTCGGCGAGAATTTCCATGACGTTGCGGGCTGATTCCGGGTCGAGCGAGGCGATGGGCTCATCGGCCAGAATCACTTCGGCGCGTTGCGTCAACGCCCGGGCAATCGCCACCCGTTGCTGCTGACCGCCCGACAGCGTCGAGGCACGCTGGTGCGCCAGATCGGCCAGGCCGACGCGCGCCAACGACTCCATAGCGCGGGTTTTCTCTTCGCCATTGAACAGACCAAGGTTGCCGCGCCAGCGTGGCATGCGCCCCAGGCACCCGAGCAAAACGTTGTCCATCACGCTGAGGCGGTTGACCAGATTGAACTGTTGAAAGATGTAGCCGATGTCGGCACGCAGGCGACGGACTCTGTTGTTCAAACGTCCCGACGCCTGGACTTCACGACCCAATACCTGAACCTTGCCGCCGTTGTTGCGATCGCAGCAGGCCAGACCCGCGAGGTGGCGCAACAACGTCGATTTACCGGAGCCTGACGCGCCGATCAGCGCGACCATTTCTCCGGGTTGTATAGACAACGCAAGGTCAACCAGAGCGCTCTTGCGGGCAAACGTCTTGTTCAAGCGGTCGACATGGATGGCTGCGTTCATGGGCTTCTCTGTCTTGTGGGTCTGGCGTCCTGCCGCGATGGAATGACGAGCCACTCAACCGATCCATGGTTGGCTGGGGTAGAAGCGACAGTAGAACGAGCATGTGGCAGTCCGATGAACCGACGATGAACGTGGGATAACAATTTGTTGAAGGTTTTTGGAGCGACTTTGCGGGGATCAAGCAGACATTTGCTTGGAAAATGGCGGGATTACTGCGGTGTAAGCTAGACAAGTTGCGCAGCGCTTGCCAAATCGCATCGCAGCGTTCGGCAGCTCAGTGCGTTCTGGCCCTGCCCTCCATAAAGTATTGGCGATATCAGACTGAACTGATCACCCGCCACGTTGAAGACATACACCAGCCGCAGCGGTGAAGCATTCACCTGAGCGTCGATGCTTTCGATGGCCAGATTCACCACTGCGCTGTACCCAGCCCTGCGGATGGCGTCGGAGTTGCCGCATAAGCCCGGATGGGCGACCGGGCCTCAGTCTAAAATTGCGTCCGTCTTTACTTGGCGAACAACTGCCCCATGTCTTTGAACGCCTTGAACTCCAGCGCATTGCCACACGGATCGAACAGGAACATGGTCGCCTGCTCACCCACCTGGCCTTTGAAGCGCACGTACGGTTCGATCACGAACTTGACCCCTTGCGCGCGCAGCCGATCGGCCAACGCTTCCCATACCTCCCACCCCAGCACCACGCCGAAATGCGGCACGGGAACGTCGTGACCGTCTACCGCGTTAGTCCCTGCGTGAGCCTGGGAGTCGGTTTTCGGGTGTTCGTGGATCACCAGTTGATGACCGAAAAAGTCGAAATCCACCCAATGTTCGCTGGAGCGACCTTCCGGCAGGTTGAACACGGTGGCGTAGAAATGCCGGGCAGCGGCCAGGTCGTAGACCGGAATCGCAAGGTGAAACGGCGAAAGCGTAGGGGTTGGTGTCGTCACGGTGATGTCTCTTTTTAGTGAATGGACGTATCTTTACCCATTGATTCATTAATTGAAAACTCATAATTTTCGTGTCGAGCACGAATTATTTTGATCGATTGGACCCCATGATCCGCGAACTGAAGACCCTGCTGACCGTTGCCCGCCTTGGCACCTTTGTCGCTGCCGGCAACCATATCGGCCTGACCCAATCGGCGGTCAGTGCGCAGATCCGCACACTGGAGAAAGCCCTTGGCACGCGCCTGTTCGACCGCAGTGGCCGCAGCGCCACGCTCAATGCAGCCGGTCAGCGGGCATTGCCGATGGCACAGGAGATCATCGATATTTTCGAGCGCATGGCCGCGCCATCACAGAACGACGGTTATTTTGGAGAACTGGTCATCGGCGCTATCGCCACGGTGCAGACCGGGCTGTTACCGGATGCGCTGGTGCGGCTCAATCATGCAGCCCCCGCCATCGAAGCCAAGGTCGTACCGGGGGTGTCACAGAACCTGCTGAACAGCGTCGATGCGGGTGAGATCGATCTGGCGATATTAATTCGCCCGCCGTTCGCATTGCCCAAGGACCTGCACCTGGAGGTTCTCAAGCGCGAACCCTTTGTGCTGATCGCACCCACGAATGTGTCCGGCGACGATCCCCTGCAACTGCTTCGAGACAACCGCTTTGTGCGCTATGACCGGCATTCATTCGGCGGGCGCCAGGTGAGTCAGTTTTTGCGTAAGCACAAGATCGAGGTCAAGCCGGGGCTGGAACTCGACGAGGTTGAAGCCCTGGTGCGCATGGTGGAAGCCGGGCTCGGCGTGTCGTTGGTACCGCAAGCGGGATTGTGGCTGATGCGCGAAGCGAACATCCGTGTGCTTGAATTGGCTGAGCTGACGTTTTATCGCGAGTTGGTGCTGATCATGCGCCACACCCATCGGCAGTTGCCGTTGCATCGGTTGTTTCGCGAATGCCTCGACCTGTAGGAGCCAACTTGTTGGCGAGAGACGCTACGCCGTGTGTCAGGCATGACGCCTCGCAAACACGTTCACGCCTACAGAGAAACCGGGGTTTCCCAGTCCAACTCGATGCTAAACCGACGCCAAATGACATCGCACCCACTCCTCGGCGCCCTTCCCCGGCAACAGCGCCTGTGGTTTGTCGCAGCCTATGGTTGCCTTTGGGCAGCGATCCCGGAAGAAACACCCGGTCGGCAGATTACGATTGCCCGGCAGTTCAGTGGGTGCAGCGATCTGTGCGTTGTCCACTGGCACACCCAAACGGGGTACCGCCTCCAGCAACAACTGCGTGTACGGATGACGCGGTTTTTCCAGCACCTGCGCCGCGCGGCCCAATTCGACGATCTGCCCCAAATACATCACCGCCACTCGATCCGCCATGTGCCGCACCACAGAAACGTTGTGCGAGATCAGAATGTAGGTCAGGTCCCGGCTGCGTTGCAGTTCGGCCAGCAAGTTGAGAATCTGCGCCTGTACCGAGATGTCCAGCGCTGAGGTCGGTTCGTCGAGGACGATGATGTCCGGATTCGACGACAACGCCCGTGCAATCGCGATGCGCTGTCGTTGCCCACCGGAAAACTGATGCGCGAAACGGTCCAGGTACTCGGTGCGAATGCCCACCTGAGAGGCCACCCTGGCGGCAATATCGCGCATGTCCCGACGCGGCGCGGCACGTTGCACGAACAACGGCTCGGTGATGATCTTCCAGATCGGCAAGCGCGGATCGAGTGACGACTGCGGGTCCTGAAACACAATCTGTACATTGCTGTTGCGTTCACGAGCGTCGTTGTAGATCCAGCTCAACTTGCCCGACGTGGGTTTGATCAGCCCCATCAGCAACTGTGCCAGCGTGCTCTTGCCACAGCCGGACTCGCCCACCACACCCAAGGTCTCGCCAGCACGCACATGCAGGTCAATGCCGTTCAGCGCATGGGCAAGCGCTTTTGGTCGTCCCAGCCAGTCATTGCCCACCGGGAAATGCACGCGTACATCCTCAAGACCGAGAATGTCAGGGCGCGCGTCAGCTTGAGATTTCAATGCAGGACTGGTCATGCCAGCGACTCCTGTCCAAGGGGTTCGCACGTGGAGACCCAACAGGCGCTTTTACGATCCCCAAACGCATCAAGCGCAATCAACGGCGGACGCTCAAGGCACTTGGGCAGCGCATAAGCACAACGATCACGGAAGGTACAGCCGTCCGGCAACGCCGACAAATTGGGCACCTGTCCTGGGATGGTCATCAAATCGGTACCGGGTTCGACTTGTTCCGGCAGCCCGCTGAGCAGGCCTTTGGTGTAGGGATGACGCGGATCAGCCATCACTTCAGCGGTCATGCCCTGCTCTACCACAGCCCCGGTATACATCACGTAAACGCGGTCGCAAAACTGTGAGACCAACGCCATGTCGTGGGTAATCAACAAGATTGCAGTACCTCGCTCGCGCGCCTTTTCCCGCAGCAGTAACAGCACCTGGCGCTGTACCGTCACATCCAGCGCAGTGGTCGGTTCGTCAGCGATCAACAACTGCGGATCGCAAGAGAACGCCAAGGCGATCATCACCCGCTGACGCATGCCGCCAGACAGTTCGAACGGATAGCTTTCCATGACCTGCTCGGGATCGGCGATGTGCATGTCGCGCAGCAAGGCAATGGCCTTGGCGTGTGCCTGGGCCTTGCTCAAGTGCTGGTGATGAATGATCACGTCGAGCATCTGTCGACCGATACGCCGAGTCGGATTGAGCGCAGTCATTGGCTCCTGAAAGATCATTGCCACGTCGCGACCACGTACTTTCAGCAGGTCCTTTTCCCTGGCCGCCAACATGTCACGACCAAGGATGCTCAAGCTGCCGCTTTTTACTAGATATGAACGCTCTGGCAACAGCCTCAGGCTGAGCATCGCCGTTACCGACTTGCCCGATCCCGACTCGCCAATGACGCCGACAATCTCGCCGGGATTGACGTGCAGTGACACCCCGTTCAGCGCTTTCACCGTGCTCTTGTAAGCCGGGAACTCGATGCACAAGTCATCGATGATCGGAACTGGAACCTGTACGACGCGATTGCTCATGGATTGACTCTGCATGGTCATTTCCCCTGTTGCCGTGGGTCGAGCAGATCGCGCACGCCATCGCCCAGCAGATTGAAACCGGTGGCCGTGATCAGTATCGCCAGGCCCGGAAAGGTGGAGTACCACCATTGATCGAGGATGTAATTACGGCCCGTGGCAACCATCGCGCCCCACTCTGCCGTGGGCTGTTGCGCGCCAAGGCCAATGAAGCCCAGCGCCGAGGCCATGAGAATCGCGCTGCCGATGTCCAGGCTCAGTTGCACCAGCAATGGCGGCATGGCGTTGCGCGCCACGTGCCAGAGGACCATATGCCAGCGTCCGGCGCCGAAGGTCTCGGCGGCTTTGACGTAACCCATCTGCCGAATACTGAGGGCCTGGCCGCGAGCCAGACGCACATAAAACGGAATCCGCACCAGCGTGATTGCCAGCATCGCATTAAAGAGGCTCGGGCCTAGCGCCGCCGCCAGGGCCATGATCAGCACCAGCGAGGGCACCGAAAGCATGATGTCCATCAGACGCATGATCAGGCCGTCGAAACGACCGCCGATAATTCCGGACATGCAGCCCAACAGTCCGCCGACAAAACACGAAGCGAAAGCCACGAATAGCCCCACGCCCACCGATTGTTGGCTGCCGTACAACACACGACTGAACAAGTCGCGGCCGACTTCATCGGTGCCAAACCAATGAGCCGCTGAAGGCGCGGCCAAACGATTGACCAAATCCAGCGCGTTAGGGTTATGCGTCGCCAGCCATGGCGCGAAGATCATGCACAACAGCACCAGCAGGGTAATCAGCAAACCGGCCATGGTCAGCGGGCTGCGGCGCACTTGGTAGGCCAGGTAGGCGAGCCTGTCCTGCCAGCTCGAGGCTTTTGCCAGCGGCGCGACCACGAGGGTGGTCATTGGAGTGGTCATGTCAGTTGACCTCGCGAATGCGGGGATCGATCAAGCGATACAGCAGATCGATGGCCATGTTGAGCAACACATAAATGAATGACACCAGAATCGCAAACCCCATCACCGCCGGGAAATCCAAAGACTGGATCGACTTGACCACATAGGCGCCCATGCCTGGCCAGGCGAACACGGTCTCAGTCAATACCGCGCCATACAGCAGATCGCCGAGGGTCAGGCCGAGCACAGTGACCGAAGGAATCAACGCGTTGGGCAGTGCATGACGCAGGATCACCGCCCATTTCGACAAGCCATAGGCACGTGCGGTGCGAATGTAGTCCTCGCCCAACTGATCGAGCATCGCCGAGCGGATCTGCCGCGCCACCACACCGAGGTTGACGAAACCCAACGTGATCGCCGGCAGAATCAAATGCTGCACGGCATTGGAAAACAGTGCGATATCGCCCATCAGCAACGCGTCGATCAGGTAAAAACCAGTGACTGTGCTCGGCGGCTCCAACCCTTCATCCAGCCGACCGCTGCCAGGCAGCCAATTGAGATGGCCGTAAAACAACACGATCAGGCCTAATCCGAGCCAAAACGCCGGAGTGGAAATCCCGGTTATCGCCAGCGTCCGGGCAACCTGGTCGATAAAGCGATTGTGGTACACCGCCGAGAGCACACCCAGCGGCACACCAACCAGAATCGACAGGGTCAACGCGGCCAGCGCCAGTTCCAGGGTCGCCGGGAAGTAGGCCTGCAAATCCTCCAGTACCGGGCGGCTGGTACGAATCGAGGTACCAAGGTCGCCGTGAAACAGATCGAGCATGTAACGGCCGTATTGTTGATATAGCGGCAAATCCAGCCCCAGTTGGTGGCGAATATGCTGGACGATCTCGTCAGTAGCGCGGTCGCCGGCGATCAAGCGCGCAGGATCACCCGGTATCAGGTGAGAGATCGAAAAGGTAATCAGTGAAACGCCAAACACCACCAGCAACAGGCCGGACAGGCGTTTACGCAAAGTACTCAGGAAGGCCATCAGGCACCTCGGTCACGCAGTGAAACGGCAGTCACAAACCTGCCCACGGGCACAGCGTTGCAACGACCCCCGCTTGCGCCGCAGGATCGTTGACGCTTGAACAGCGAACTACTTGGTGATCGTGTCGACGTTGAACACCTGTTCGAGCATCGGATTGAACACGTAGCCCTTGACCCTGTCGCTCATGGGCAAGGTATAGGCCTTCTGATACAGGTACGCGTAGGCGCTTTCGTTAATCACGATTTTCTGCGCTTTCTGGTACAGCTCGGTGCGCTGCGCAATGTCGTTGTTGGCGGCAGCGTCGCGCACCAGTTTGTCGACTTGCGGGTTGTTGTAGAACGAGCGGTTACCCGGCAGCCCCTGCAGCTTGGAGTCGAACCAGAAGTTCATGAACATGTACGGGTCGGCAAAGTCCGGGCTCCAGGAACCGATGGCCACATCGAAGTCCCCCGTGCCCAGACGTTCACGCATGGTGGCGTTGGCCAGTTTTTCCATCTTCAGGTTGACGCCTACTGCTTGCAGATTGGCTTGCAGGGTCAGGCCGATGGGCTCCCAGTTAGGGTCTTTATCGGAGTACATGAAGTTCAGGTTGGCGACCTTCGGCGAGACTTTCGCCAAGTCCGCCCTGGCCTGGGCTTCGTCCTGCTTTGGCACCGGCAGCTTCTCGTCATAGGCCCACATGCCCTGCGGGATCGGCCCGTTCATGGGCTTGGCCTTGCCTTTGAGAATGCCGTTGATGATGCCGTCGTAATCCAGGGCCTCGACGATGGCACGCCGCGCGTTTGGGTCGCTCATCGGGGCTTTTTTGTTGTTCAGGTACAACAGCGTCACGCGCAGCGACGGATAATCGCCAACCACGATGCCGGGCTTCTTGCCCAACGCTTCAAGTTGGTCTTCGGGCATGTCTTCAATGATGTCGAGATCACCGTGTTCCAGTTGCAGACGACGCACCGAGGCCTCGCCGATAATCTTGATCACGACTTTTTTCAGCGTCGGTTTGGTGCCTGCATAGTGGGTGTTCTGTTCCATGGTCAGGGTCTGGCCTTTCTGCCAACTGACCAGCTTGAACGCACCTGAACCTGCGGTGTGGGTCGACAGGTAAGCGTCGGCGCCTTCGGGTTTCTTCTCGACATCCGGATTAACGATGGCTGCCCCGTTGTGGGCCAGGGTCGAGAGAAACGGCGCGTACGGGGTCTTCAGGGTAAAGCGCACGGTCATTGGATCGACCACCGACACCGCCATGTCGTCCGGGAACGCGCCGGACGGCCCTTGCTTGAGCTTCATTATGCGATCAAAGGAGAACTTCACTGCATCGGCATTCACCTCGGCGCTGTCATCGAATTTGTTGCCCGGCTTGAGCTTGAACTCCCAGACCAGGCTGTCCGCCGAGGTGGTCCAACTGCTGGCCAACTCGCCCATGACTTCGGTGCTGCCCTTGCCGTTCTCAGTTTTGTACGTCACCAGTCGCTGGTACGACGGATAAGTCACGGCCCAGTCGTTGTTGTCGATGGTCACAGCTGGGTCGAGGGTTTGCGGATCGGACGGTTTACCGATCATCAAGGTGTCTTGCGGCACGGCTGCATTGGCCGACTGCCAGGCACCCAGGCCCAGGGCGGTGCACAGAACGGCCATCACCAACTTGTGCGGGATCATGTGCGGGGTAACGATTGATTTCATGCCGGTTCCTTGATCGTTCGATGTGGAAGTTCGTCAGGTTTGTTGTTGGAGCTATACCGGGCAGTCAAAGGTCGAACGCGCTTTTTGCGTTCGAAATGACGTTCGCGCTGAGTGTGTTCTCGTCGCCAATCGCCAGATTCACGCCGGGATTCATGTGCGTCCCGGTCAGGTGTCACGGTTGTTTCTTTTGTTGCCTGTTTTTTCTAACGCCGCTGTTCAGTGCGCTTGCTTGAACGAGGTGTCGTCGATCAGCGGGTAGTCGTCCGCATCGGGCAGTTCGTAATGCCACCACTCGCTGTCGATGTAGCTGAACCCGGCACCGAGCATGATTCCCAGCAGAAGCAGACGGTTGCGCTGCACCTGCGGCGGCAGGTCGGCGTAGAACTGATGAGACTGCTCGCGCATGTCGTCAAAACCGGTGCCCATGTCCAGCGCCTGGCCATCGGTATCGATCAGCGTCAGGTCCACCGCTACGCCACGGCTATGATGCGACCCCAGGCTTGGGTCGCGCACGTACTCAGGGTTTGGCAGTGCAGCCCATAACAGGTATTGCGCATAGGGTGGTCGGTAGGCATCAAAAATCTTCAGCCTGAGCCCTGCCTGATGCGCGAGGCGGCTCGCGTTACGCAAGCAGGCTTCAGCATCGCGGTGCAGCAGGCAGCGAGGGTCCTGATAAATCTGTTTACCCGCCAGGTTGTCGACCCCGGCGTAGATCAGATCGATCTCAAGGTTGAGCACCTGAGCGTCGACTTCCACAAGTGGGCTGTTATTCACGCAAAACACTCCAAATCGGCTAACGGCTTGTTCATGACGCTGCAGATCCAATAACTCGGTGATTAAAAAAGCACTGTGGCTATTCGAACTGCCCGAAAAGTTCTTGTAGCTGGCGATTCCTCGCCAGACGTTGGTCCAGGCGATCACCGTATTTTTCCGCCACGGCAGAGACCATCAGGTTGAACAGGCACGTCAACGGTGCCAACGAATCCCAGAACTGCCCGACGTCGGACCTCAGTTGCAGCAGGTCCATCGGATAATCCCGGGCCCATGGGCAGTGGAAGTCGGTGATGAACGCCAGCGGCAAACCCTGTTCACTGGCGACCTCACAGAAGGTACGAGTGATGCTGGAGTAAGTACGGAAGTCGGCAATCAGCGCGTAAGGGTTTTCGAACTGCGAATTCAACGATTCGGCGTAAGTCCCGGACAACCCGTCGACGTAATAGACCTTGGGTCGGATGTATTCCAAGTGGCTGAAAAACGCGTTGAGTATCCCGCGGGTGGTCTGTAAGCCCACGATGAACACGGCGTCGGCGCTGTGCAGCTGTTCGACGATCCTTGAAAAAACCTCCCCCCGAGCCAGGGCATAGACGCGCTGGATCGCTTCTATCTCGCGGTTCATCGAGCGATCCAGCGCGTCGCCATGAGTGCTCTCCTCGCGAAACGCGCCGAGACGATCAGTAATTACCCATGGGTTGCCGGAGTCGCCGCGCAGGCTCTGTTTGACGTCATCAAGGTTGCGATACCCCAACGACCGCAGAAAACGCCCGACCGAGATACCCGTGGTATCGGTCTGCTGCGCAATGCTGTCGGCCGTCTCGAACGGTAGCTTTTGCGGGTTCGCCAGCAGGTAACCGGCGATACGCTTGCCCGTGGGTGTCAGGCTGGCGAAGCGCTGTTCCAGCGTGTCGAGAAAACTGCTTTTCTGCATGAAAAACCTGTGCAAAACGAAGCCGAAGGAGCGATCTAAAAATGTTACTTTCAGGTCATTATGTTTCAATATGTTATCAACATAACATCGGTTTTCCTGATGGCACAACGCTTTTCTTCAAATGATTTTGGAGGGGATTTTTATTGATTCAGGGTGGTGCGCAATGGAGAGAAACGCCCCATTTATGGGCGCTTTTTGGGGCGAATGCGATTGCAGGGACTGATATATTTTTCGCGCTTTTTGAAAATAAATCAGTCCCGTAGCTGACACTGTTCTCTGGCTGATATTTAACGCAAATTGGTTTTCGCCAACTCCAGCACCTGGTCCGCCTTGCCGTTCATCACGGCCTTGAGCATAAACAGGCTAAAGCCCTTGGCCTGCGCCAGCTTGATCTTCGGCGGGATGCCCAACTCCTGTTTCGCGGTGACGACGTCCACCAGCACCGGCCCCGGATGCTCGAAGGCTTTTTTCAGCGCTTGCGCCAGCTCGGCCGAATCTTCTACGCGAATCCCCAGAATCCCGGCACCGATGGCGATGTTGGCAAAGCTGGTGCTGTCGAAGTCGGTGTCATGGGGCACGTACCCGCTGGCCTGCATTTCCATCGCAACAAACCCCAGCGAGCTGTTGTTGAATACCACTACTTTGATCGGCAGGTGCAGTTGACGAATGCTCAGCAGATCGCCCAACAACATCGACAAACCACCGTCGCCGCACAACGCCACAACCTGGCGCTGTGGCTGCGCGGCCTTGGCGCCAAGGGCCTGCGGCATGGCGTTGGCCATCGAGCCGTGGTTGAACGAGCCGATCAGCGAGCGCTGGCCGTTCATGGTCAGGTAACGCGCAGCCCATAAGGTCGGCGTGCCAACGTCCACCGTGAAAATCGCGTCGGCGTCAGCGTATGCGTCCACCAGACGGGTCAGGTATTGCGGGTGAATCGGCTGACCGGGCGCTGAAGGCGTCGCCAGATCATCCAGTTCTTCACGGGCCTTGGCGTAATGATCCAGCGCCTTGTCGAGGAAACGTCGGTCGCTGTGTGCCTGGAGTCTTGGCAACAAGGCATCAACGGTTTCCTTGATGCCACCGGCCACCCCGATGGTCAACGCAACGCGGCGCCCAAGGGCTGTGGGGTCGATGTCGATTTGAATGACTTTGGCTTTGTCCGGGTAGAAGTTGCGATACGGAAAGCTGCTGCCAAGGATCAATAACGTGTCGCAGGCCATCAGCGCGTGGTAACCGGAGCTGAAGCCGATCAAGCCGGTCATGCCCACATCGAACGGATTGGCGTACTCGATGTACTGCTTACCGCGCAAGGCGTGTACCACGGGGGCATTGAGCTTCTCGGCCAATGCCACCACTTGATCGTGAGCACCTGCGCAACCGGCACCGGCGAGAATCGTCACGGCTTTGGAGGTGTCCAGCAGGTCGACGATACGCTGCAAGTCGGTTTCGGTCGGCGTGACTCGCGCAGGTTGGTGATCGACCCACGCAGCCTTGACATTGGGCAGCTCGCTCAATGCCACATCGCCCGGGACCACGACCACCGCCACGCCCCGCTGGCTGATGGCGGCACGCATCGCCCGCTCCAGCACACGAGGAAATTGCTCGGCGCTGCTGACAGCTTCTACAAAAAAGCTGCATTCCTTGAACAGTTCGGTGGGATGGGTCTCCTGAAAATAATTCAGGCCGATCTCCGAAGATGGAATTTGCGCGGCAATCGCCAGCACCGGCACGCGACTGCGATGACAGTCATATAAACCGTTGATCAAATGCAGATTACCCGGCCCGCAACTGCCAGCACACACCGCCAACTTGCCGGTAGTCGCCGCTTCGGCACCGGCGGCGAACGCTGCGACCTCCTCGTGTCGGGTGTGCATCCATTTGATCTTGCCCAGGCGTTCGAGGCTGTCGGTCAGGCCGTTGAGGCTGTCGCCACTGACGCCCCAGATTTTGGAGACGCCTGCGGCCAGGAGCGTGTGCGCAAGGTAGTCGGCAACGGTTTTGCTGGACATGGGGTTGGGTTCCTTGTCGATGCGGGTTAGCGCTCAGACCTGGCTGGTCACTCAATCTCGAATAGGCGCTGGCGAAGGCTGCGATTGCAAGGTGTCAGGCAAATGGCATCGCAGCCTTCGGCGGCTCCTACAAAAGACCGTAGGGGGTCAGTCAGGTATCGAGCGTTGTCTCACATCGACAAGTACCACCCTTCACAGTTCAGTGATTGCACCGATGTGCTCGTCACACATGCGGATCGCCCGTGGACTTGACCGGCGTCGCAAACTGTTGTTTTGGATTCACCGGCGGGGTATCCGGCGTGACGTATTGCTGCTTGAGGTGACCGTCTTGATCGAGCAGCCAGGCGTCGAGAATCTGCCGCACCACGGGGCCGGCCACACGACCGCCCGCCTCGCCGTTTTCGATCATCACCGAGACCACGATTTTAGGATGCGCTGCCGGTGCAAAGCCGACGAACAACGCGTTGTCGCGATGACGCTCCAGGGTTTTGTTTCGGTCATAGCGTTCGCCCTGTTTGATCGCCACCACCTGCGCGGTGCCGCTCTTGCCAGCGATACGGTATTGCGCGCCCTGGGCAGCGGCCCGTGCGATGCCGCGCGGGTCGTGCATCACCGACTGCATGCCATTGTTCACTTGATCCCACTCACGCGAATCGTGCAGCACGATGTTTGGCATCGGATGCTCGTCCACCGGCGCGACACCGCCGACGGTCTTCGCCAGATGCGGGCGATTCCACACGCCCTTGTTGGCGATCAGCGCGGTGGCCTGTGCCAATTGCAACGGCGTGACCTGCATGTAGCCCTGACCGATACCGAGGATCACGGTTTCGCCGGGGAACCAGGCCTGACGCCGGGTGGCGCGCTTCCACTCCTTGGACGGCATCAAGCCCGCCGACTCTTCGAACATGTCCAGCGAGACCTTCTGGCCAATGCCGAACATGGTCAGGTAGTCGTGCATGCGGTCGATGCCCAGCTTGTGCGCCAAGTCGTAGAAGTAGGTGTCGTTGGAGCGCATGATCGCTGCGTTCAAGTCCACCCAGCCATCGCCGCTGTGGTTCCAGTTGCGGTATTTGTGATCAAAATCCGGCAGCTGGAAATAACCGGGGTCGAATACCCGCGTCGACGGTGTGACCACGCCGCTGTCGAGCCCGGCAATCGCCACCTCCGGCTTGATCGTCGAACCCGGCGCGTAGAGCCCGCGCAGCACCCGGTTGAACAGCGGGCGGTCGACCGAATCGCGCAGTGCCGAGTACTCCTTGAAACTGATCCCGGTGACGAACAGGTTCGGGTCGAAACTGGGTTTGCTGACCATCGCCAGCACTTCGCCGGTCTCCGGGTCCAGGGCAACCACCGAACCTCGGCGATCGCCGAGCGCATCTTCAGCGGCTTCTTGCAGTTTGATATCGAGGCTCAAAACAATGCTTTTGCCCGCCACCGGATCGGTGTGGTTGAGCACCCGCAGCACGCGCCCCTGGGCGTTGGTTTCGACTTCTTCATAGCCCACATGGCCGTGCAGCTCGTTTTCGTAGAAACGCTCGATGCCGGTTTTACCGATGGACTGGGTGCCGCGGTACTCGACCTGATCGAGCTGGGTGGATTCCTTCTCGTTGATCCGCCCGACATAACCAATGGAGTGGGCGAAATGCGCGCCCATCGGGTAATGCCGCACGAACTGCGCCTCGACGTCCAGGCCGGGCAGGCGGAATTGATTGACTGCCAGCAAGGCGATTTGCTCCTCGGTCAGCTCATACAGCAGCGTGACCGGGACAAAACGATGCGGAGAGTTTTTCATGGCCTTGTCGAAGACGATGCGGTCTTCATCTGGCAGCTTGAGGATGCCCATCAGGGTTTCGATGACTTCGTGCCAGTCACCGGCGCGCTCGCGGGTCATGGTCAGGTTAAAGCTGGGCCGGTTATCGGCGAGGATCACCCCGTTACGGTCGTAGATCAGCCCGCGTTCAGGAGGAATGGGCAAGACGTGGACGCGGTTGTTTTCGGAGATTGTCGAGTGATAGGCGAATTCTGTGACCTGCAGGAAGTACATCCGGCAGACCAGGGCAACGCTCAGCAGGGCCACAAACACAGCACAAGCGATCAACCGCTTGTTGACCAGCCGTGTTTCCTTTTCGTGGTCCTTTAAGGGGATGGGATCAGGCATTTCTACAGCTTCTCGGTGAAGATTTGAACGGCGCACGACGCGTGCCGGGGAAAATCGACAGGGCACAAATGGCGTGCAAGATACCAAGAAGCGGGGGCTGTCATGGGCCGAACTTCATGAAAATCCTGTCAGGCTGGGCAAGTTCAGGTATTCAGGCCCCATTTCGTGGCCATTGTTTTGTTACGAGAAGCAACCCAATCAAGAAAAATTCCCAATACAGGCACTTCAAAAAAGTGCAGATCATCAGCCAGTAAATTTTTCAGCGTTCATCTGCTCTGTATCAGGATCACTTGATAATAAGCCTCTTGGCCTTTCAGGGCCTCTGCACTGCAATTGCACGGTAAACAGGCCCTGCGCACGACTATTACCAAATTGGTAATAGTTATTTACAAAAATCGTATGATGCAACCTTTCGTAACATATCTATTATTTGCCCTTCGCGTGAAAAAAGTCATTACAGGCAGGGGATACACCCACTTAGTGTGTGCCCTTTCCTCACCGGTTCGCTAGAGACTTAATGTCACACCCCGCGATGCAAAGAATCAGCTCGTTCGTCATTGTCACTTTCGAGCACCTAACCGTGAAATAACGCGATTACGCAGCTTACGCACGGGTCTACATGCCTATGGCCTGTGAAACAAGTGCGCTCGCAGGAGCCCTGAATGACAGATAAACCCAAAGGCCTCACCCGCAGGCAGTTGCTGAAGTCCTCCGCAACCTCCCTGGCCGTTGTCGGAGCAACGACCGCCAAGGCCGCCACCCTCGTCGGCATCCCGCAATGGGTGCCGTTCGACCATAACGGTCCCATGCACTATGAAACGCCGGGCTGGCAATTCTTCACAGCCGAGCAAGCCATCGCCGTTGAAGCCATAGTCGCCCGGCTGATTCCAGCAGACGACCTGAGCATCAGTGGCAAGGACGCAGGCTGCGCAGTGTTCATCGACCGGCAACTGGCCGGGGAGTACGGCACATTTTCGCGCCTGTACATGCAAGGCCCTTTCGCACCCGGTACGCCAACACAGGGCGATCAGTCGCCGTTGGTCCCGCGCGAGCGCTATCGCCTGGGCCTCGACGGTTTAGCCGCGTATTGCCAGAAAACCTTCCAGAAAACCTTTAGCGCCTTAAGTCCTGAACAACAGGACAGCGTGCTGGGCGGTATCGAAAAAGGTGAAATCGCACTGGACGGCATCGACGGCAAGCTGTTCTTCCAGCAAGTTCTGGCCAATACCATGGAGGGATTCTTTGCCGACCCGATCTACGGCGGCAATCGCGACATGGTGTCATGGAAGATGATCGGCTTCCCCGGCGCTCGTTATGACTACCGCGACTACATCGCACTGCATAACCAAAAGCTCGACCTCGTGCCGCTTTCCATCATTGGCAGCTCCGCCTGGAACAAGAAGGGTTAATTCGACATGGCCAAAAAACTACCTTCCACGGACGTCGTGGTTGTCGGGCTCGGCTGGGCCGGATCCATCATTGCCAACGAGCTCGCCGATGAGGGCCTGAACATCATTGGCTTCGAGCGCGGCCCGTGGCGTGACACAGCTTCGGACTTCAACCTGGCGTCAGCGACCGATGAGCTACGTTATTCGCGCCGCCAGGAACTGATGCTAAGGACCCGACAAAACACCACCACCATGCGCAACAGCCTGACAGAGACAGCGCTACCCATGCGCACCTGGGGTTCGTTTCACCCCGGCAACGGCACGGGCGGCGCGGGCAATCACTGGGCGGGCATCACATTTCGGTTCCAGCCCCATGAGTTCCGCCTGCACAGCTACCTCACCGAACGCTACGGTAAGGAGTTATCGCCCGAACTGACCCTGCAGGATTGGGGCACTACCTGGGAGGAAATGGAGCCGCACTACACCAGCTTCGACCGTTTGGCAGGCGTGTCCGGCAAGGCTGGCAACATCAATGGGGTGATCCAGGAAGGTGGCAACCCGTTCGAGGGCCCTCGATCCGAGGAGTACCCTAATCCGCCGACTGCCCAGACCTACGCACCGACACTGTTCGCCGAAGCCGCGAGGAATCTGGGCTACAAGCCGTTCCCGGTGCCGTCGGCGCTGGTGTCGAGGGCATACACCAACTCCTTGGGCGTGACCATGGGCGCCTGCACCTTCTGTGGTTTCTGCACCAACTACGGTTGCGCCAACTACTCCAAGGCCAGCGCTATCACCACTGTCCTGCCGGTGCTGATTCGCAAGCCGAATTTCACCGCCAAAACCAATTGCGAGGTGATCCGGGTAGTCATGGACAACACCGGCACCAAGGCTACCGGCATCGTCTATATGGACAGCAATGGCGACGAATACGAACAACCGGCCGATCTGGTGGTGATCAGCGCGTTCATTTTCGAAAACGTGCGCCTGATGCTGCTCTCAGGCGTCGGCAAGCCTTATGACCCCGTCACCAACACCGGCACCACGGGCCGTAATTACGCCTACCAGACCGCCAACAGCGTGAAAATGTTCTTCGATGACAAGAACTTCAACCCGTTCATCGGGGGCGGTGCCATTGGCATGGGCATCGATGAGTTCAACAACGACAATTTCGACCACTCCGGTCTGGGGTTCGTCGGCGGCGGCAGCACTCGCGTGACGCCAATCGGCGCCGCTCCGATCGATTCGCGCCCAGTGCCACCCGGCACGCCAGCGTGGGGTTCGGCGTGGAAAAAAGCCACGGTGCAAAGTTACGCCAGCACCATGTCCATCGGTTGCGAGGCCAGCAGCTACTCAACGCGGACCAATTATTTGTCCCTGGACCCCACCTACAAGGATCCGTTGGGCCGACCCTTGCTGCGGATCACGTTCGACTTCTCGGAGAACGACCGCAAGATGGCCGCTTATGTGACGTCGAAGGTCGGTGAAATCGCCAAGAGCATGAACCCGCGGCAGATGGTTCCCAACGCGCAGACCGGGCATTGGAACAGCGCGCCGTATCAGTCGTCGCATATCGTCGGCGGCTTCATCATGGGCGCTGATCCCAAAACCAGCTCGGTGAACAAGCACCTGCAAGTGTGGGGCGTACCAAACCTGTTCGTGGTGGGCTCATCGGCCTTCCCGCAGAACCCAGGCTATAACCCGACCGGCACGGTTGCCGCGCTGGCATTCAAAGCCGCACAAGCCATCCGCACGCGCTACCTCAAGCGCCCAGGGGAGATGATCAGCGTATGAAGACTCTCCTGACCGTGTGTGCAGGCGTTATCGGCCTGTCCCTGAACATCGCGCAAGCTGCCACCGGCGCCGACTCCTACAACCTCGTGGAAAAAGGCCGTTATCTGGCCACCGTCGGCGACTGTACAGCGTGTCATACCCTGCCGGGCAAACCTCTATTCTCTGGCGGTGTGATTCTCGACACGCCGTTCGGCAAGCTGGCCGGCGCCAACATCACGCCAGACCCCGTCAACGGTATTGGTCGCTGGACCTTCGATGACTTCCAGAAGGTCATGTCCAAAGGCCACAGCCTGGACGGCAAACTGCTATACGGCGCCATGCCGTACACGGCCTACACCAAAGTCCGTCGCGAAGATAACCAGGCGATATTTGCGTACCTGCAAACCATCGATCCGGTGGACAACAAGGTTGAAACCAATCAGTTGCCCTTCCCCTTCAACGTGCGCACCAGCTTGATTGGCTGGAACCTGCTCAATTTCAAAGAGGGTGAATTCAAGCCCCATCCCGATAAGTCCGAGCAATGGAACCGCGGCGCCTATCTGGTCGAAGGCCTGGCGCACTGTGGCACCTGCCACACACCCAAGGGGCTGACTGGCGGAGACAAGAACGACCAGTTCCTTATGGGTGCCAACCTGCAAGGCTGGGTCGCACCGAACATCACCACCAATGCTCACGACGGCATTGGCGCGTGGAGTGAGGACGACATCATCAAATACCTGAAGACGGGCGCCAACCGCTTCGATATCGCTTCGGGCCCCATGGCCGAAGAAGTCGAGCACTCGTCGCAACACTGGAAAGACGAGGACTTGATGGCTGTCGCGGTGTATCTCAAAGACGGCGCCAAGCCAGCCGAACCGCCAAAACCCTTGGCGGCCAACGATGCAGCAATGGTCGCCGGCAAGGCGATCTACGCTGACAGGTGCTCGGCCTGCCACACACCAAACGGTGAAGGGGCCGAGCACCTGTTCCCGAAACTGGCTGCAGCACCACTGATCAACAGCAACGATCCGTCGTCGTTGATCCGAGTGGTACTGGCGGGCAGTCGTGCAGGCGCAACCGATGCAGCACCCACCGCGCCGGCGATGCCGGCATTCGGCTGGAACCTGTCGGATGACAATGTCGCCAATGTCCTCACTTACGTGCGAAACACCTGGGGCAATGCCGCTCCTGCGGTATCGAGCAGTGACGTGAAAGAGATGCGTGAACAGTTAAGACCGAAGTAAGACTCAACTGTCAGTGCGATAAAACCGCCCGGTTGCAGCGATGGAACCGGGCGGTTACTGCCTTTGGCGCAAGCATCGATGCTTACTGACGTTGCCCTTGTGGGGCGACTGAGGGTCGGTTTTCCGACATCACCCGTCGATGTGAAAGACTCAATGTGGACGAGCTATACAGCTCGCTCCTGCCGAACTTGCATGATCCGTGGCAGGTTTGCCTCGATCCAACTGGCCAGACCATCCACCTGCGCCGCCACGTCTTCGCCCAACTCGGTCAGCCGGTATTCGACATGCGGCGGCACCACGGGCAACGCCTTACGATCAACAAAGCCGTCGTGTTCCAGGCTTTGCAACGTTTGCGACAGCATTTTTTCACTGATGCCGCCGATCTTGCGCCGTAGTTCACTGAACCGGTGCATGCCATCGCGCAACACCACCAGCACTAACACCCCCCAACGGCTGCACACGTGATTGAGTACCTCACGGGACGGACAGTTGCGGTCCAGCACTTCGCCCATTCGCAGCCTCATCAATGACGCAGTATTTTCAGGCCCTACGCTCAACTTATCGTTCATGACACTTACCTTTGCGTACGTACTTACCAAAGGTTAGCACTATGTCTATGCTGGTGACTCACTTCACTGCCATGAGGAAACCAGCATGTTCGTTATTACCGGTGCCACCGGCCAATTGGGCCGTCTTGTTATCGATCAATTGCTGCAACACGTTCCTGCCTCACGGATCATCGCCGCCGTGCGCAGCCCGGAAAAAGCCGCCGACCTCGCGGCCAAGGGGGTGCAGGTGCGCCACGCCGATTATTCCCAACCGGCAACCCTGGACACTGCATTCAACGGTGCGAAAAAAATCCTGTTGATCTCCTCCAACGAACTCGGCCAGCGCGCCACTCAACACAAGGCCGTTATCGACGCCGCCAAGCGTGCAGGCGTTGAACTGCTGGCCTACACCAGCGTGTTGCACGCCGATACTTCAGCCCTGGAACTGGCTGAAGAACATCGCCAGACGGAAGATGCAATTGGTAACAGCGGCGTGCCGTCGGCGATTCTGCGCAACGGCTGGTACACCGAAAACTACACGGCCGCGATCACCAACGATATTGCCCATGGCGCACATTTCGGTTGCGCCGGTGAAGGGCGTATCAGTTCAGCCCCGCGCGCCGATTACGCGGCGGCGGCGGTGGCAGTCCTGACCTCAAGCGCACCACAGGCTGGGCGCGTATACGAGTTGGCCGGCGATGAGGCATACACGCTCAGCGAGTTTGCCGCGCAGATCGCGTTGCAATCAGGTAAACCGGTGGTCTACACCAATCTCCCCGAAGCCGACTACAAAGCTGCGTTATCACAAGCCGGTTTGCCGGAGGTCGTTGCGCAATTGCTGGCCAATTCCGATAGCGCGGCGAGCACCGGCGCGCTATTCGATGACAGCCGAGCGCTGAGCAAACTGATCGGTCGGCCAACCACGCCTTTGGCGGTGACAATCGCCGAGTCATTGGTTGAGTAGCACACCATCCACCTCCTATCTGTAGATACTCTGTTGCCGGTCAAGCTTTTAGCAGGTGTTTTCCGCTGAAAAGCGTGGCCGTATCAGATGCTTCACCGCTGCGCAGGGTGTATGTCTTCAATGTGGCGGGTGATCAGTTTTGCTAGTGCGACCTCGTGCCCCCAACAATCACTGAATGATTTGCGCCCTCAGCGGTCGGAGCTATTGAACAGGGCATTACGCACTGGATAAGGAGCTTGTATGAACAGCAAATCGCTCATCGCCTGTATGGCAATCCTTGGCTGCGTTTCTGTCACCAGCCTGTCGGTGCAGGCAGCAGATGCGCCGGAGCAAAAAGTCCAGCAGTCCAAAGACAACCTGCGCGAGCTGGAAACAGGTGACCGCGCGCCCGAGAAATTTCAGCGCCCTGGTGCCGCTATCAAAAACTGGAAAGCCAAAGGGCTGCACGAGCCGGCCAAGGAGAGCCAGTGGGTGCTGATTCATAACAAATACGTGCAGGTGCAAACCACCAACGGTCAGATCACTGACATCGTTCCGGTCAAGAAATAAACCCGCCTGACGCACTCAACTGCCCGGACTGTCCGGGCATTTTCATGCCTGCGCTTGGCAATCGCGCAGGTCCGCAGCATGGCTCGGTGGGGCTGCATGAAAGCCGTCGCCAACAGGCAAGAAAGATTGGACGCTAACGATTTCCAACCTTAACCTTGCTCGCTTGTTTGCTGCGTTATAGGCCCAGGTCCGATGTCGTCTGTCTTGAACGTGCTGTTGCCGATCTTCGCGTTGATTCTCGTTGGCTATTTATGTCGCCGAACCAATCGCCTTGGGCCCACGGCCGCTTCGGAAATCAACCGGATGGTGGTCTGGCTGTGCCTGCCGGCCTTGCTGTTTACAGCCACTGCAACCGCGACCTGGGAACAGATCTGGCATCCAGGTTTCGTTGCCGTATTCACCCTGAGTACGCTGGCAATATTTGTACTCACGCTGATTCTGCGTAGAAAAAAAGCCGGGCATTTCGCCGACGCCAGCATTGATGCGCTCAGCGCTTCTTACGCCAACACCGGTTATATCGGCATCCCGCTGTGCGTGATGGTGCTGGGCGACAGTGGGCTGGAACCAGCCCTGATTGCGTCGTTGCTGGTGGTCTGTGTGCTGTTCGCAATGGCGCTGGTGTGCATCGAAATCGGCTTGCAGAGCGAAGCCCATGTGCATCGCATCGTGTTGAAAGTGCTGATGGCGCTGGCGAAAAATCCACTGGTGGTGTCGCCCATCCTCGGCGCTTGCTGGGCCGCGACCGGCGTAGCGCTACCCAGCGCACTGGACAAATTCCTGCATTTGCTGGGGGCGGCAACCACCCCGTGCGCGTTGATCTCGCTGGGCCTGTTCCTTGCGCATAAACAACAAGGCCCGCGCCAGGGCACGAGCCTTTTGGTGCTGATCAAACTGATCGTCCATCCGCTGCTGACGTGGTTCCTGGCGTATCGGGTGTTTCATCTACCGCCGCTGTGGGCCAACTCAGCATTGCTGCTGAGCGCCCTGCCCACCGGCACAGGTCCTTTCATGCTCGCCGAGTACTACAAGCGCGAAGCGTCGGTGGTTTCGAGCACAATACTGATCTCGACGCTGGGCTCGTTGATAACCTTGTCGCTGTGCATTTATTACATTAAGGGCAGCTAGAAGCTTCAAGCTACAAGCTGTAAGAGCAAGCGCTGCCGCTCAGACAAACATGCCGCCCGACGCTTCGATGCGCTGTGCGGTAATCCACTTGCCGCCATCGCCCAAGAGCATCGCGACAGCCGCACCGATATCGTCCGGCTGCCCTGCCCGTCCCAGCGCCGTATTTGCCGCGACCCAGGCGTTGACGTCCGGATTGTCCCGAACCGTGCCGCCACCGAAATCAGTGGCAATTGCGCCGGGGGCCAGGCTGTTGACGTTGATCCCGCGCGGGCCTAATTCATTGGCCAGATAGCGCGTCCAGACCTCCACGGCACCTTTCATGGCTGCGTACGCCACATAACCCACTGGGGAGAATCGGGTCAGACCGCTGCTGATGTTGATAATCCGTCCGCCGTCGGCAATCAACGGCAGCAGTTTCTGGGTCAGGAAGAACGAGCCTTTGAGATGCACGTTCACCAGTTGGTCGAACTGCGCCTCAGTGGTTTCAGCGAAGCTGGCGCGTGCGGCAACCCCGGCGTTGTTCACCAGAAAATCAAAACGATCGGCCTTGAAAAAAGCGCTCAACACAGCAGCCACTTGCCCCACAAACCCTTCGAAACGGCTGCTGTCACCCACGTCTAATTGCAGCATCTTTACCCGACCACCGAGAGCCTCGATTTCAGCGATGACGTTTTGTGCTTCAGCGACGTTGCTGTGGTAGGTGCCGATGATGTCGACGCCCTGTGCCGCCAGATGCAGTGCTGCACTCTTGCCGAGGCCACGGCTGGCACCGGTAATGATCGCGATTTTGTTGCTCATGGTTGATTCCTCAAGTGGCTGTTCAGCGAATGAAGAAAAGCTTATTGTTCGCCCGTCATTCGATAAATACACCACAATCGAAATAACTGATCGCCTCAGGCGAACAATAACAGGCGTTTGAATGAACAAGCTGGAGCTGTTGAAAACCTTCGTTCGTGTCGCCGAACTGTCCAGTTTTACTCAGGCCAGTGAATCGCTGGGCCTGCCTCGCTCCACGGTGTCGGAACAAATCCGCCTGTTGGAGAACTTGCTCGGCACGCGTTTGCTACAACGCACAACGCGCAAGGTGCAAACGACTCCAGACGGCCAGGTATTGTATGAGCGCAGCAAGGACGTGCTGGCGCAAATGGATGAGTTGGAAAGCCTGTTTCGCAACGACGATGCGGCCCTCAGTGGCCGCTTGCGGGTCGACATGCCGACAGCCTTCGCACGAACAATCGTGATGCCGAGGGTCAGTGAGTTCATTGCGCGTCATCCACTGATCGAACTGGAAATCAGCAGCACCGATCGCCGCGTTGACCTGGTGCGCGAAGGGTTCGACTGTGTGATGCGGGTGGGTGAGTTACCCGACACGACGCTGGTGGCCCGGCACGTGGGCTACTTTCCGATGGTTAACGTGGTCAGCGCCGGTTATGCAAAGGTGCATGGCGTGCCGCAGACATTGGACGATCTGCAACAGCATTGGCTGATTAACTATGTGTTGACCTTTAGCGCCAGCACGGCGGCTTTCGAGTATCACCAGGACGGAAAAGACCACAGCGTGGTCATGCCTTGCAGCGTCACGGTGAACAATATCGAGGCGTATGAGGCGGGTTGTCTGGGCGGATTGGGCATTATTCAAGCACCGCGCATGGCAAAACAGGCAGCCATCGACAGCGCCGAGCTGATTGAAGTGCTGCCCGACTACCTGCCCTCGCCGATGCCGGTGTCCTTGCTCTACGCCCACCGGCGGCATCTGCCCGCACGTTGCCGGGCATTCATGCAATGGATGGAGGGGTTGCTTCATGAGTATGGCGCGGTGGATTGAAGTCAGCCCATTTCTGGCAACGCTCATCAGTTCTGCGGCGACAGCATTCTGTAACAGCCAACGTGCTGGCGAAGCAGTCGGCGCGATGGGTCAGTCACACTGTCTCGCGAACACGTTCACGCCTACAGGGCCTCTGATCGTGTCAACGTCGTTGCGGACGCATCCGACTGAACATCTACCGCTCCCGAACACGCCACGAAATCGTCTTGGCGCAACACCGTCAGCGCGATCAGCGACACCACTCCGGTGCTGATGTAGAAATACCACGGCGAGCTGATGTCGCCGGTTTGCTGGATCAGCCAGGTTGAAATGAACGGCGCGCTGCCGCCAAACACCGCCACTGGCACGTTATAGGCCACCGCGATGCCGGTCGAACGGATTCGAGTCGGCAACAGTTCGCTCATCGTGGCGTAAGTCGACGAGGCATACAGCCCGAAGGTAATCGCCACCGCCATCAACGGGAAGAAGAACGATGCGGGTGTTGCCGTCGGCGCAGCCTTGAAGAACCAGTACATCGCCATGGTCGCTAATACCCCGACCACCATCAAAAACGGTTTGCGCCCGTATTTATCGGTAAACGCCCCGCCCAACGGCATGACAAACGCTGCCGACAGGCTGGCAATGAACACGTAGAACAACGTCGTGCCGCTGTCGAACTTGAGAATGCGCGACATGTAGGTCGACGCGAACGTCAGCACCAGATAAAAGATCGAGCTGTGCAGGGTGATGATGAAAAACACCAGAGCAATCGCCCGTTTCCATTGCCAGACTTCACGCAACGGCGCCTTGGAGGTTTCCCCGGCTTTTTGCAGCGCCAGGAATTCTGGGCTGTCTTCGAGCTTGAGGCGGATGTACATCGAAATCAGGCCCATGGGACCCGCGAACAGGAACGGAATCCGCCACCCCCAGGACTGCATGGTGTCGGCGCCCAATGCCCAGGTCATGCCGTTCGCCACCGCGCCGCCCAACACCAGCCCCAGCACGGCAGTGACCATCAGCCAACAGGTAGAAAACCCGCGACGACCCGGCCCTGCGTATTCTGAAATGAAACTGGTGATGGTGCCGATTTCACCCCCCGCCGAGAAACCCTGCACGCAGCGGATCAGCACCAACAGGATGGGCGCGGCGATCCCGATGGACGCATAGGTCGGTAACAGTCCCAGCAGGCAGGTCGAACCGGCCATCATGAACAACACGGTAATCAATGTTTTGCGCCGACCAATCTTGTCGGCCAGAGGCCCGAAAAACAGTCCGCCCAACGGCCGAATGAAAAAGCTCAACGCGAACGCGGCAAAACTGCTGAGCAAACTGGTGGTTGGATTATCCGAAACGAAGAACGCCTGACCGATATACACGGCCAGAAACCCATACACGCCATAGTCATACCATTCGATGAGATGACCGGACGTCGCACCGATAAACGCACGTCGCCGTTGCCGAGCCGGGTTGTGTTGTCGAGTAGCCATCGTTGTATTCCTGTCTTTGTTTTTATTGATGGAAAACAGTCATGAGAAACGCAGTTCACGGTGCAGCGGCGGTGCTCGCGGCCTCCTTGAGCCACAGACGCAAATCGGTTTTGAGGATCTTTCCGTAGCTGTTCTTTGGCAGCTCGGCGCGAAACACGTACTTCTTCGGTTTCTTGAACGAAGCCATGCGCTCGACGAACCAAGCGTTCAGCGCGCGCTCTTCGAGCAGGCTCCGATCACGGGCCACGACGAACGCCACTACCGACTCGCCCCACTCAGGGTCCGGCTCGCCCACCACACAGACTTCAAACACATCCGGGTGCAGCGCCAGCACCTCCTCCACCTCGCGGGGGTAGACGTTGCTGCCACCGGAAATGATCACATCCTTGGAACGATCGGTCAGGGTCAGGTAACCCTCATGGTCGAGATAGCCGATGTCGCCGGTGAACAGCCAACCGTCCACCAGCGCCTCACGGGTCGACGCTTCGTTACGCCAGTAACCCTGCATCACCGTGGCGCCACGCACCGCGATTTCGCCAGACTGCCCGGTGGCAAGTGGCTTGCGCTCAGCATCGACGATGCGAATCTCGACGCAGGATTGCGCCAGCCCCACCGACGACGCCAGCCGCACCCACTGCGGATGAGTACGATCAGCGATCACTTCGCGAGGCAACGCACTGACAGTCATCGGGCTTTCACCCTGGCCATAGATCTGCACCAGCCGGGAGCCGAAGGTGTCGACTGCGTCCTGCAAATCCGCCAGATACATCGGCGCGCCACCATAGACAATGGTTTTGATGCCTTCGCCGCCATAACCTTGTTGCCGGGCCTGGCCGACAATGCGCTTGACCATCGTCGGTGCAGCGAACAGCGTCACGTCGCCCAAGGTAGTCGCCAGTTCAAACAGCTCGGCGGCCTTGAACCCTCGGGACGCTGGCACGACATGCCGTGCGCCGCAGCGCACATGAATGAAGTTGTACAACCCGGCACCGTGGGACATTGGCGCGGCATACACCACCGCGTCGGCGGCGCTCACCGCATCGACGTCAACCGGGTAACACAGCGACATGGCCATCAAATTGCCGTGGGACAACATCACGCCCTTGGAGCGTCCAGTGGTGCCAGAGGTATAAAACAGCCAGGCCAGATCGTCGGCATGCCGTGGAGTGGGCGCCGCGACAGACAACGGTTCGATACGGTGATCAACAGAGCCTCGCAGCCCTGCCAATTCACTACACCCTTCGGGCAGTTCGCCCTGCGCAAACTGCTCGCCATCGTCAGTGAAGATCAACCGTGCTTCGGCGTTCCCGGCGATCCAGGCCGCTTCGTTACGGTGCAATTTGCAGTTGATCGGCACGGCGATAGCACCGACCCACCAGATCGCATAGAACAGCTCCAGATATTGGCAGCAGTTTTTCATGAACAACGCCACGCGATCACCGGCCTGAATACCGTGTTGCTCGCTCAGTTCGCTCGCCAGCGCTCGCACGTGATCGGCGAAACGCTGATAATCGGCCACTTGCCGGTCGCCCTCGAACAAGGCAGGTCGTGTGGGCCAGCGGTGAGCGGCATCGTTCAGCCAATTGGCAATGTTCATCCCTATGCCCTCCGCGCCTGAAGCACCGAGGCGTAATTGGCCACGGCCATGCCCCCCATGTTGAACAGCAGACCGAACTCGGCCTCCGGTACAGCAATGCCGATGGGGTCGCCCGTCAGTTGCCGAAACGCCATGGCGTGCATCGACACCCCCGTCGCACCGACAGGGTGCCCCTTGGCCTTGAGCCCACCGGACAGGTTGACCGGCAATCGCCCGCCCGCCTGCACGATGCCGTCGCCCAGCGCCCGATGGCCCTCGCCGCGTGGCGCCAGCCCCATGGCTTCGTAGATCAGCAGTTCGGCGATGGTGAAACAGTCGTGAACCTCGGCGAAATTGATGTCGCTCAGCGTCACACCAGCCTTGTGCAACGCTGCATGAATCGCCCGTCGCGGGCCTTCGAATGCCAACAGGTCGCGCTGGGCGATGGGCAGGAAATCGTTGACCTGGGTGGCTGCACGAATCACCACCTCGCGGCGGAACTGCCTGGCACGTTCGGCCGAGGCCAAGACAATGGCAGCAGCGCCGTCGGTGATCAGCGAGCAATCGGTCAGACGCAAGGGCTCGGCGATGTAGGGGTTGCTGTCGGACACGTTGTTGCAATGCTCGAAGGTCATTGCCTTGTGCATCTGCGCCAAGGGATTGGCCAGGGCATTGGCATGATTCTTCGTTGCAATCATCGCCATCGACGCCAGCGGACTTTGATAGCGCTGCCGATACTGCCCGGCAGCCAGGCCGAACAGCTGCGGAAAACTTAAACCGGCCTCTTCGAGGTCGTTTTGATACCCCGCGCCGGCCAAGGATTGGGTCACCTGTGCCGTGGTGTTGGAGGTCATTTTCTCAGCGCCGACCACCAGTACCAATTCTGCCGAACCGGACAGAATGGCGTTGATCCCGGCATGGATCGCCGCTGAGCCCGAGGCACAGGCGTTTTCGCAGCGGGTGGCAGGCTTGAAGCGCAACGCGGGATCGGCTTGCAGCACCAACGAAGCGGGGAAGCCGTCCGGGACCAGGCCTGAGTTGAAGTGACCGAGGAATATCGCATCGATTTGCGAGGCGTCGATAGCGGCGTCGATCAGGGCTTCGCGGGTGACCTGCACGATCAGGTCTTCAAGGGTCGAGTCGCTCAGACGCCCAAAACGGCTGTGTCCGGCAGCGACGATAGAAACGGTGTCATTGGCCATTGTTATTTTTCCTTCGCAGGTGACAGGCGTTCCCTACAATGGCCCACAGCAAAGTCGGCTCGCTAGTTCGTGCAACTACGTATAGGGATGAGTAGCCAACGTGACCGATACTGCGACCACTCCCAATAAAAAAGCGGCAGGACTGCCCTATGAAAGATCAAGCCCGGCAATTGGAAGACCTTGAGCGACTGGCGTTTCAGGTGTCACCCGCGCCTCAGGTCATCACCGGCAACCGCCGCATGCTTGACCTTAATGTGGCGTTTCTCGATCTGTTTGGATTCAAACGTGACGACTTGATAGGCGAGCTGATCCTCAAGCTCTACCCGTCTCAGGCCGATTACAAAGCGATTGGCGAACGCAGCCTGAGCTGGCTGCTGCATAGCAAAAACGGCGCTTATTCCGACGAACGCTTCATGCAGCACCACAGCGGCGAGGTGTTCTGGGCCCGCGCTAACGGCTACACCCTGACGCCGGATGATCCATTTCAGTTGATGGTCTGGCATTTCGAACGCATGGACCGCGCGTTTCGAGCCACGGTCAACCTGACACCCCGGGAGCGCGAAATCTCGGCCCACATCGTCAACGGCCTGACCTGCAAGGAAATCGGCCGCAAGCTGGATATTTCCCACCGCACGGTCGAAGTCCACCGGGCTCGCCTGATGAAGAAGCTACAGGCCAAGAACAGCGCGGAGCTGGTGTCGAAGATCATTGTGTTGAATTGAGTGTTGAGCGGCGTGGCAATCTGAACGCGATCCTGTTCAGGCTGTGTTGGAGCGAGGCTCGCCCGCGAAGAGGCCGTAAATCCGAAAAATCTCTAGTGCCTGTCACTCAGCCCCTCGCGGGCGAGCCTCGCTCCAACGGTCTGGGGGCAACCGTTAAATCGCCTTTGACTTCAACGCATCCGCAATGAACTCCGCCTGACGAATCGCCAGCGTCACGATGGTCAAGGTCGGGTTCTCGCCAGCGCTGGTGGTGAACTGGCTACCGTCTGAGATGAACAGATTAGGGACCTCATGGCTTTGCCCGTGACTGTTGCAGACGCCGTCCTGAGCCTTGGCGCTCATGCGGCAGGTGCCCAGGTTGTGGGTCGACGGATACGGTGGCACCCGATGGACCTTAAGTGCCCCCACCGATGAATACAGCTTTTCGCCCTGCACGAATGCATGCTCACGCATCGCTAAATCATTGGGGTGGTCGTCGTAATGCACGTTCGCCACCGGCATGCCGTAACGGTCTTTGACCGCGTCGTTGAGCGTCACCCGGTTGTTTTCCTGGGGCATGTCTTCACCGACGATCCACATCCCCGCCATGTTGCTGTATTGGTCCATGACGCGGGTGAAATCCCGACCCCACGCCCCAGGATCGAAAAACGCGGCGAGGAACGACGGCCCGAGTGAAATGGTTTCCATCTCATAGCCGCCGACAAATCCGCGCTCGGGTTTGTGGTGGATTTCATCACTGATGATCCCGGCCATGATGGTTCCACGATAGAAATGCACGGGCTCCTGAAACTCGGCAAACACGCTGCCGGTGGTGTGGCGCATATAGTGTTTGCCAACCATCCCGGAGCCGTTGCCTAACCCCTGAGGGAAGAGGCTGCTGGACGAATTGAGCAACAGCCTAGGGGTTTCGATGGAGTTGCCCGCCACCGCGACTACGCGCGCTTTCTGGCGCTGCATCACACCGGCGGAATCGGCATAAACCACTGCGTTGACCCGGCCCTTGTCGTCGTGCTCGATACGAATCGCTTGCGATCCCGGCCGCAGATCCAGTTTGCCTGTCGCTTCGGCAGCGGGGATTTCGGTGTACAGCGTCGACCACTTCGCACCCATCTTGCAGCCCTGAAAACAAAAGCCCAGTTGCTGACAGGATGCGCGCCCGTCGCGGGGTTTGCTGTTGATCGCCATGTGCCCGGTGGAGCACTCCTTGTAGCCGATTTTTTGCGCGCCGTTGTACATCACTTTGAAGTTATTGTTGCCGGGCAAGCCGGCGATGTCATGGGTCCGGGTCACGCCCATTTTGTCCTCGGCGCGAGCGTAATACGGCTCCATTTGCGCCAGCGTGATCGGCCAGTCCAGCAGGTTGGCGCCATTGACCTGACCGTAGGTTTGCAGCGCGCGGAACTCATGCTCCTGAAAACGCAGGCTTGCGCCCGCCCAATGCGTGGTAGTGCCGCCGACGGTCTTGCAGATCCATGCCGGCAGGTTGGGGAAATCCTTGGCGACCCGCCAGGAGCCGGACGTAGTGCGCGTATCGCCCCAGGACAGTTGGGCAAACGAAGGCCATTCATCGTTGATGAAGGTAGCGGTCGATTGACGTGCCCCTGCTTCGAGCAACACCACCGGAACACCTTTTTGGCACAGTTCGTTGGCCAGGGTGCCACCACCGGCACCGGAACCAATGATCACCACTACCGAATCGTCGTCAAACGTGTAAGTCGTCATCAATGCGTTCCTCAGGAAAGTGGGTTCGGGCTGGCATCCAGTGGTGGGTTCGGCAACCATTTCAGGTCATTGAAGCCACGCGTCAGATAGCCACCTTTCGGAAAGGAAGCGCCTTCGTAACCGAAGTGTTTGTAGGCCAGTTCGTTGCTATAGAGGGTGTTGACCGAGACGCCGCGCACCAGACTGAAGAAGTCGCCGGTTTGTATGTCCTTGAGGATGATCACCTGTTTGTCTTCAGGGAGCGTGGCCCACTCCCCGCCTGCGCGATGATCGAGGTCGGCGACGCCCTGTTTGAGTAACGCTGCGACGCTGGGGTCTTGTGAGGCGCGTTCATCGAGCGCTTTGACGGAAAACGCGTAAACCGCGTCTTCCATGCCATCGTGAGGAAAAATGCGCCGGATCACCTGCAATAATTTGGCGCCGGTATCGCTGTCCAGCGTGCTCATCTCCAGCGCCCAGGTTTGGCTCGGAGCGAGCAGCGCAATGGGGCCTGAACCGAATAACAGGGTCCCCAGCAGCAGGCCGCCGCTTCCCTGCAGAAAACGACGGCGGTCAAGCATCAGGTCAGTCATGGCTTTTGTCCTTGTTATTTTTTTTGTAGGTACGTCTGCCGCTTTGATACTAGTAGCGCTTGGGCTTGGGAGGTAATAACACGCTACTACAATGGAATATGGTTATTCCTTTTATCAATCATTGGCTTATGCCGTGAAAATGCCGCACCCTGCGTAAAGCATTTGCGATGACGGCTCAGGTACGCATCCTCCGTAGGCGCGTGGCTTGTCCCGCGACCGGCGGGAACCCATCGTAAACTTGCGCACACGGTGTGACAGGCGGACCGCGCGCGCCGGGTTTGCTGCCGCTGCGCGCCAGATCGCGGGACAAGCCGCGCTCCTACCGTGTGAACTGCCGCAATGACGGCTCAGGAACGCATCCTCTGTAGGAGCCAACTTGTTGGCGAAAGGGTCATACGGCTACTGGTTAATATCCGCACATTTTGGAGCACAACTATGAGTACCGAAGTCGCCAGGGCGAATATGATTTCAGAGCTTTCCCGGCTTGCAGAGGACTTTGAGTCGACTGCGGCAGGCTTGAGTGCCCTCAGGAACGCTGAGAGATTAATGGATGACGATTCAGCAGACTTCATCGATCAGCTTCGTTACACCTCATCACAGCTGAGGATTCTTGCTCGCAAAGCCGAAAACAGCTCGAAGGATAACGGCAAGACTGGGTGAGTCACCCGCCAGTGATCCGGCGGTCCAGGCCAAAGCGCCGCTGATTTGTAATGCTCGTAAAGCCGGATCATGTCGAGCAATTAGCGGACGAACACCTACCGTCAAAGCTCTAACACCACCCAGCGTCTCTCGGGCGCCACATACAAGAATCGACCTTGCACTTCGGTTTTGTTGGCATTGGTGTTTTTAATCACCCAATCGAACATGGTTTGCACTGCATCCGCATGCTGTTGACCGGCAGATGTGCCTTCGTTCGAATGAAACTGCTGATCGGTATGTACGTAGTAGTCGCAAATATAACCTGGCTTTTGCACGGCCTTTTCACATGCCAGCTTCCTGAATTCAACAACGTATATGTTCATACCGTTAATTGGACTATTGATACTTCTAGTGATCGACTGTTCGACGGCCTGGCGCATTTCGGCTTCAGTGGGCTCACGCCGGTCAACGTGTCCTATCGGCGCCTGCGCGATTGACGGTTTAGAAACGGCTATTGATTCGCGCGATAGCGCGAACGGCTTGCAATCACCCAGCGCTGTTTGACTGCGCACATCTATCGTTTGCCCGTCTGCGGAGAGCAGACCGTTCAGCCCGGCGAAGCTCCCCTGATAATTCTTATCCACTGCCTTGAAGTAGACCCAGCTACCCTCCCAGCCCTTCACGAAAGCAGGTTGAATGGGGTAGTTGAGCGGATGAGACCGCTCCGGCCCATAGCCGCCGTGAGACACCGTCCCGGAGCCGTCCCGTATGTCAATCGTAAACACTGCAAGACCCAAAGGGCATCTGGTTTGGCCCGTCCAACGGCCATTGACATTGGGTTGCTCGTCGGCCAATACCGCTCCTGCGCACAACAACAACCCGCCCAAGAGAAACCGGGAGTGCTTCATAGAATTTTTCAAGGCTTCACTCTCTGTGTGAAAGGTCAAAAAATCGTAAGCACCGCGCTCATTCCCCCAAGCGGTAAAACGCCGTCAGTCCATAGTCCAGTACGTAGAGACTAGCCATTGGCCAAAAATATGCGCGATCTTTCTTCGCCTGGGCGATAAGCCGTCGCGCCAGGATGAGCCCGCCACTGTGTGGTTTTTTTGGCGTGTTAGAAAGATCCATTCACGTAACGGGTAGTACCCCTTTATTACCTGCACTGGACGCAGGCTTTCTACACTACGCGAACAGCCAAGAAGGAAGCCCTCTATGTCGTTCGTCAGCGAAAATCAGCCCGGTGTCTGCCTGACGCCAGATGCCGCCACCCAGGATTACGTGTTCAACCACACCATGTTGCGGGTCAAGGACCCCGAGCGTTCGCTGGACTTCTACACCCGCGTGCTGGGTATGCGCTTGCTGCGCCAGGTGGATTTTCCGGAGGCGAAATTTTCGCTGTTGTTCCTGGCGATGACCAAGGGCGAATCAGTTCCGCAAGACGCATCCGAACGCATGAGCCATACCTTCAGCCGTGAGTCAGTATTGGAGTTAACCCATAACTGGGGCACTGAGAGCGACGACTCGCACTACCACAACGGCAACAAGGACCCGCGCGGTTTTGGTCATATCTGCTTTTCGGTACCCGACATCGAAGCCGCCTGCGCCCGCTTTGAAACACTGGGTGTGCCATTCGTCAAACGTCTGGATAAAGGCATGAAGCATGTCGCGTTCATCAGCGATCCGGATGAGTACTGGATCGAGATCGTGCAGGCGGATTTGTTGGGGAGTCTGGGGCAGTAACAATAGAGTAGGCGCGGCATCCGCCGAGCAGAGGCTTGGAGTACGTAACCCCGTGCTAGAAACATCAGCATCCATTCATGACCGATCTCATCAAAGAACAACGTGATATCGGCAACCAGTCTCCAGTCCACTTTCTAGCCCTTCGGCGCGACCGCTAACCCGTCCAGGGCATCATGGCGGAGCGCTTCCAACTAACAGCCCGTCGCGCCGAGCTGGGCCTGGACTCACTCCCTGAAGTGAGGGTCACCAGGCAAGAAGCCAGTGCCAAATGCAGCACGCCCTATAACAAAGCGTGGCCGCCCTGGGCCTGTGCAACACCGCACCCCATCAAGTGCATTCGATCGCACCCGTTTTTTTCAGCTTCGTGCCCAACAGCCCCTTACTCAGCAGCCAGGCAGCTTAAACGTATCGCTTTTGGCTTATACGGCAGATGCCACTGAGGCAGTGCTGGCCCGCGACTTGCATTGTAAAAATTACACAACTGTAAAAGTTTTACAAAACCATGCTACCCACTCGACCACCGTCACCCATAGATTTTCCCGCTGACGACTCCGCCACGCCTGCGCATCGGATCAGTTCAATCATCGATTTGTGGTTGGGGGAACAATTGCGCCAACGCCGTAAGGCGCTGGACAAGCCTTTGCGTCAGGTCGCGCTCGCGTCGGGTATTTCAGTCAGCCTGCTGAGCCAGATCGAGCGGGGCTTACGCTCTATTTCGTTGCGCACGTTGAGCGCCTTGGCGAACGAGTTGGACATCCCCCTCGAAACCCTGATCCGCAATGTGCAGCACAACGACAGCGATGCCGGAGGAGCCGTCGTGCGCGCGGGTAACCATCGGCGCATTGATCTGACTGAAAAGGGTATTCACAAAGAAAACCTTACCCCGCTCGCAGCCAAAGGCACCGTCGAAATGTACCGCGCCGTGATAGAGCCCGGCGGCTCTACCGGTGATTCATTGTTTTTCACCCATGCAGGAGAACAGGTCGGTTATGTGATTCAGGGTCAACTTGAACTCTGTATTCAAGACCAACTATTGATGCTCAACAGCGGCGACAGCTTTTGCTACGACGGCAGCACACCACGCCGCTGGCGCAACCCAGGCAGCACTGTAACGGTTGTGATGTGGAGTGTTACACGAGCCAGCGAATAGCAGCCAAGCGTTGCGGATAATCACGTTTCAAACTGGACCGAAGTTTCACTGGGTACATCTAACTCACTTGAGGAACGCATATGAAACGCCCATTCGCGGTTGCTGCATTGTTCTGCGCGCTGACACTTTCATTCGTGGGGCCTGCCAGTGCCGCCACCGTCATCAAGGTCGCCTCCACCCCCACGGGGAGCCCATTCACGTTCCTGGACACGAAGACCAACACCATTGAAGGGGTGATGGTCGACATCGTAAAAGCCGTCTCCGAGAAAGCTGGCTTCGATGTGCAGATAGAACCCATGCCGTTCGCTTCATTGATAGGTTCTTTGACCTCCAAGCGTGTCGACCTGATCTCCGCAGCGATGTTCATCACCCCGGCGCGCGAAAAAGTCGTGGATTTCTCCAGCCCCATTTACAGCTACGGCGAAGGCGTCGTCGCCCCGAACAGCGATACCACCGCCTATACCAGCTTCGCGGAAATGAAAGGCAAGCGAGTCGGCGCACAAGTCGGCACTGCGTTCGTTGAGCCGTTGCAGAAGAGCGGCTTGTTTTCCGAGGTCAAACTCTATGAAACCACTGCGGACCTGATGCGAGACGTGAATGCCGGTCGTATCGACGTCGGGGTTCTGGATTATCCAATCGCCGCGTACGCGATCACTCAAGGGCATTTCCCGAACCTGCACATGGTCACCAGCTACAAAGCCACGATGCCCAACAACATCGGGATCGCCAGCCGCAAGGGTGACACCGAGATGATGGGCAAGGTCAACAGCGCCCTCGCAGCCCTCAAGGCAGACGGCACCATCGACGCCATCCTGAAAAAATGGGGGCTGTAGGCCTTAGGACAAGCCCGACCCGATACGTTTGAGCAACTGGCCCTTGCGCTTCCCTTGCACCCTGACCCGAGTAGTCGATCAATGTCCGAGTTCCTAACCAATTCATGGCAGTTTCTGCCCATTCTGCTTCAGGGGGCATGGCTGACCATTCAAGTAACGGTCGGATCCCTTTTGCTGTCGACCGTGCTAGGACTGGTTTGGGCAGCTATGCGCGTATCGGGTATTCCGATTCTGGCGTGGTTGAGCGCAGCAATTATCAACTTGTTGCGCGGCATCCCGATCATCGTGCTGCTGTTTTACATCTATTTCGTGATGCCCGACTTCGGCATCACGATGAGCGCTCTGCAGGCGGGCATTATCGGGTTGGGTATCGCCTATTCAGCCTATCAGGCAGAAAACTTCCGCGCCGGCATCGAAGCCATCGATCATGGACAGCTTGAAGCGGCACAGTCCATGGGCATGGGGTGGTGGCTGATGATGCGGCGCGCGGTGCTTCCCCAAGCAATCAAAATCGTCCTGCCGCCCTATGGCAACACCATGATCATGATGCTCAAGGATTCATCGCAGGCCTCGACCATTACCGTCGCCGAACTGGCACTGCAAGGGAAACTGATTGCCACCTCAACCTTTCAAAACGCCACGGTATTTACCCTGGTTGCATTGCTCTATTTGATCATGTGCGTGCCTCTTATTCTGCTCGTACGCCATTTCGAAAAGCGGGGGCAGAAATGATCGAAATTCGTTCGTTACTCAAGTCCTATGGTGATCTTCAAGTCATCAAAGGCGTCGACGCCTCAGTAGCCAAGGGCGAAGTCGTGTGCATTGTCGGTCCTTCGGGTTCGGGCAAGTCCACCATTTTGCGCTGCATTAACGGCCTGGAGAGCTACGAGGGCGGGCTCATCGAAATTGATGGCATCAAAGTCGAGCGCAAGTCGCCAAGCATTAAGGCCATTCGTACCGAAGTGGCCATGGTGTTCCAGCGCTTTAATTTATTCCCCCATCGCACTGTTCTGGAAAACGTGATCGAAGGGCCGATCTATGTAAAAAAAGAAAACCGCCAACAGGCCTGTCAACACGCGATGGAGCTACTCACCAGCGTGGGTCTGGCAGAGAAAGCCGCGGCCTATCCCCGCCAATTATCGGGGGGCCAGCAACAACGTATCGCGATTGCGCGTGCGCTAGCCATGCGACCCAAAGCCATTTTGTTCGACGAGCCCACCTCAGCGCTCGATCCAGAACTGGTCGGCGATGTATTGGATGTCATGCGTCGTCTGGCCGAGTCAGGGATGACGATGGTGGTCGTCACCCATGAGATGCAATTCGCCCGAGAGGTCGCCGATCGTGTGCTGTTTATCGATCAAGGCGTCATCGTTGAACAAGGCCCGTCTGCCGAGTTATTGAACAACCCACAAAACCTTCGCACTCAGGATTTCCTGCGGCGCGTCCTTCATCCGATGTAAGCGAGAGGTTCGTTGCCATGCCCCGTAAATACTTTCCGTTGAGCCCCTCTTTATGGGCCGCCACCGCCGTCGACGCCCCCCCCACTCATCGGCTTGAAGAGGACGCGCGAGCTGATGTTGTCATTGTTGGCGCAGGTTTCTGCGGACTGAGTGCAGCCCTTCATTTGGCCGAACAAGGCGTGCGCGTTGTAGTGCTGGAGGCGCAGGAAATCGGCTTTGGTGGTTCCGGCCGCAACGGTGGACAAGTTATTCCCGGCCTCAAATACGATCCCAGTGAGCTGATCGACAAGCTCGGCCATGATCGCGCTCAACCACTGATAGAGTTCGCTGCCGGAACCGTCGACGCAGTATTCGATTTGATCGATAAACACCAGATGGACGTGCCACGGATACGCAATGGCTGGATTCAGGGCTCACACACGCCCGCCGCGCTCAAACTGGCCGAGCGCAGGGTCAGAGACTGGAATACGCAAGGCGTTGCCGCGCGATTTCTCGATCGCGATGAAACCGCTCGGCTGCTAGGCACTGATAAGTATCATGGCGGCTGGCTCGACCCACGCGGCGGTGGGATTCATCCCTTGAGCTATGTCCGCGGTCTGGCACGCGCAGCTGTTGCGGCCGGTGTCAAAATCCATACCCAGTCACCCGTGACGAAACTTGAAGCAAGCGCCGGGAATTGGTGTGCCAGGACCGCCCAAGGAAGCCAAATCACAGCAGAACGCGTGATTCTGTGTACCAACGGCTATACCGATGATTTGTGGCCGCAACTGCGCAAGACCATCATCGATGCCAACTCGTTCCAGATCGCAACCGAGCCGCTGCCCGAGCATGTGCGCCGCAGTATTTTGCCCGAGGGCCATGTCTCATCGGATGCCCGCAATCTGCTGCTTTACTACCGCATTGACCACACCGGGCGGCTGCTGATCGGCGGGCGCGGTACTTTTCAGGACCCGGACCCATCGCGCCCTGATCATTGGTCTCATCTGGAAAGTGCCGTGGCCAAGCTGTTCCCGCAAACAATCGGCATCCCTATTGCCTATCGCTGGTGTGGACGGGTAGCTATTACCCAAGATTATTTCCCACACATTCACGAACCAGCGCCAGGACTGCTGATTGACATTGGTTGTCAGGGCCGTGGTGTGGGTTTGCAAACGCGTATGGGGCAGGCGTTGGCCAACTATATCGTCAGCGGGAATCGCAACGCTTTGCCGGTCCCCCCAACCGATATCAAAACCTTTCCCTTATATGGACTGCACCGGGCCTATGTCGCTGCCGCGATTGCCTGGTACAAAATGACCGACGGAGGCCTCTGACCCTCCGTCTTTCACGCATGTCAGCGCGCAGTCGATCCATCGACTGCCATGCGCAAGTGATGTTTCCAGCCTTTTCAAATGCTGAGCCGGCCAAAAGCGGCCTATCCAAGGAACATCCTGCAATGCTCCCGTGGCCTTGCAGCCGAGTGACGTCCCAGCAAAATGTACCTGTTGAGAGCTTAATGCATCCCGCTTCTCCCAACGGCGACAGTCGAGCGCGACGTCATCCGGCCCAACTCCAGTGGCCATAAGACTGACAGCTAGCAACCCCAGGGCACACCTTGTGCATAGTCCTTGGTGCTGAGTATCTCAGCATCCGGCCAAGGACCTTCGGCCTGCCGTCTCATTCGACACCTTGGATGACGCACTGCACTGCACTGCCTGATCAAGGCAAGGCAAGGCACTGAATCCGTTCGTCTCGCCTGTTGACCAGATCACAACGGCAGATGCACCAGCGTCCCAAGGCCCGTCTGGAGAACACCGTGAACTTCACCGCCTTCCGATACTTCAACGAAGTCGTGCAATCCAAAGCGATCCGCCGCGCCGCTGACCGTCTGCACGTCACCCCTTCGGCCGTCAGCCGACAAATCGCGTTGCTGGAGCATGAGCTGGGCACACTGTTGCTCGAACGCACCAATACGGGTGTGGAACTGACCGCAGCAGGCGTCATGTTGGAGCGTTACACCCGCACGCTATTTCGCGATCTGGAGCGCGTGCGCGAAGGCATTGCAGCATTTCGTTCGCTGGATCAGGGCGAGGTGAAAATTCATGCCATGGAAGGGGTGCTTTCGAGCTTCCTGCCAGAAACGATCGCCGCCTTCCTCCAGTTGCACCCGCGCATCGACTTTCAAGTCACCACCTGCTCCAGCGATCTCATCGTCGAGGCTCTGATCCGAGACGAAACCGACATCGGCATTATCTACAACCCCGAGTTGCGCTTTGAAATCAGCGTGGTCGCCGAGCGCAAGGAGCCGGTGGTCTGCTTGGTCGCCAGGCACGATGAACTGGCCTGCGAACCCGTGGTGACTATGCAGCAGTTGTGTAAGCGACCACTCGCCCTCCCTCGACCAAGCTTCGGTCTGCGCCAGCTGTTCGACCGGACGCCTGAAGCCCGTCAGCTCAAGCCGCGGATCATCGTCGAAGCCAACAATCTGGACATTTTGCGAGCCACAGCGGTACTCGGTGCCTGCGTGACGATCGGCCCGGAAATTTCGGCGCGACGGGAGATCGATGCCGGATTGCTCAAGGCTATTCCCATCGACCTCGCCTCGTTCAGAAACGTGCGCTCGGCCATCTGCGTGCACCAGGAACGGGTGCCTAGCTACGCCACCAACGCGTTTCTCAAGTTTCTCAAGAGCCGCTTCCCACTGGTTGACGAGGCATGAGGGTGTTCGAATTTGGGCAACATGGCATGCAGCAATCGCAGTTACGTGTCGCCTATTTCCCCGTGCAATAAATAGTCATCCGCGAACATCACCCACTGACATTCGCGGCGAAACCGACCAGGGGACGCGAGATGCCGAGCATGTTTACCAATGGAATCCAGACCCACTACCAGATTCAGGGCAGTGGGCCAGCGCTGGTTTTCGTTTCCGGGCTTGGCGGCGCAGGCGGCTATTGGGCACCGCAAGTCGAACTGTTCGCGAAGCACTTCACGGTCGTGACCTACGATCAACGCGGCGCGGGCAAGTCCGACCATCCGGATGAGCCTTACAGTATCAAGACGCTGGCCGATGACCTCCAGGCGTTGATCGAAGGGCTGGAGCTGGATCGTCCGGCACTGATCGGGCACTCCACTGGCGGCGCGATCGGTCAACTGCTTGCCGCCCGCGAACCGCAGTTGCTAGCGGGCATGGTGCTGTACGCCAGTTGGTCGAAATCCGACGCGCATTTCAACTGGTGCTTCCGGATGCGCCGGACACTGCTGGAAGGCACTTCGCTGGAAGAATACGTCCACGGCAGCGCCTTGTTTCTGTATCCGCCAGATCACATTCGCGCTAACGCCGAGTCGCTGTCGCCTGGCCTGCTCGCGTCTGTCGCCAACTTCCCGGCCCGGGAAATCGTGCTACGCCGCATCGACGCGATCATGGCTCACGACGCCAGCGCACAGCTGTCGATGATCCGTATCCCGACCCTTGTGGTCTGCGCGCAGGACGACATTCTCACCCCACCCTATCAATCGCGGCTGCTGGCCGAGGCCATCTCCGGTGCCGAACTGCGCATCGTCCCCAAGGGTGGCCACAGTTTTTCGGAGACCGAAACCGCGACGTTCAACCACATCGCCTTCGACTTTTTAGCCCGCATCGGTTTCGTACAAACCGACGCCTCAGTCATCTGAATCAAGGAGCTCATCATGCTTGGCAACGACAGCAAAAGCGTGGAATTCGGCGTGTTTCTGCCAGTCGGCAACGGCGGCTGGATTACCTCCACCACCAGCCCGCAGCTTCCCGCAACTTACGATTACAACAAACAAGTCACGATCCTCGCCGAAGAGCTGGGGTTTGACTTCGCCCTGTCGATGGCCAAGTGGCGCGGTTATGGCGGCCCGTCGCAACACTGGGACATCACTCTGGAAAGCATGACCACTATGGCCGGGCTTGCCGAAGCCACCAGCCGAATCGGCGTGTGGGGCACGGTTCACACGATGGTGTTTCACCCGGCAGTGGTGGCCAAGATGGCCGCAGTGCTCGATCAGATTTCCAAGGGGCGTTTTGGCCTGAACATCGTGTCCGGCTCGAACCCGACCGACCAGGGCCAGATGGGCTTGTGGAAAGACCTCGACCATGCCGAGCGCTACGAAATGGCCGAAGAGTGGTTGACCGTGCTCAAGCGGCTGTGGACCGAGGATCGCGTCGACCACAAGGGCAAGCATTACGAGCTGACCGATTGCATGTCCAACCCCAAGCCTGTCACGCCGCCACCGATCATCTGCGCGGGGGCCTCCGATCGGGGCTTCCTGTTCACCATGCAAAACTGCACTGGCAGCTTCATGCTCGGCTCCGATCACGACGACTTCATCAAGACCGGTCTGCGCGCCAAGGAACTCGCGGCTCAACAAGGCAAGCCGGACTTCAAGACCTACGGCCTGTTCACCATCGTCCCCGGCGCCACCGATGCCCAGGCCCGTGAACGCGTGGCGCTTTACGATTCAGGCGTCGACACCATCGCCCTGGACAACCAGACCCGCGAATACTCCGGCGACAAGAGCTTCAAGCAGAACACCATGGCTCAACGTTTCGTCTCGCAGGGCGAGCAACGCAACTCCATGACCCGCGCAGCGCTCATCGGTTCACCGGAAACCATTGGCAACAAGCTCGCCGAGATCATCAAGGGCGCCAGGCTCGATGGCGTGACCGTCATCGTTCCCGATTTCATCGACGACCTGAAGACAGTGGGCACCGAGGTTCTGGAAGTGCTCGAACTCAACGGCGTGCAGACCAACGCACGCGCCCATCAAAAGGCGACCCGCTGATGAAGACCGGTCCCTGCAACCCCAAAGGCCTCAAGCACCAGACCTACTACAACCACGCCGTCGTGCGGGCTGGCCAGCCGGTGTTTATGACCGGCCAAGTGGCCTGGGATGCTGACGGCAACGTGGTCGGCAAAGGCGACATCGACGTCCAGGCGGTGAAGATTTGGGAAAACATCGGTTTGGCCTTGGACGCGCTCGGGGTCGGCCCGCAAGCGGTGGTCAAGCTCAACACTTATGCGCTGTCTCGGGAAACCATCCCGGCGTTGCATCGCGCCCGCTCAGCGTTCTTCGAGGGTTACGACCTGCCGGCGAGCACTTTTGTGGTAGTGGCCGGGCTCGCCGATCCAGACCTGCTCGCCGAGATCGACGTGACGCTCATTCTGCCGCAGGACTGAACAGATTTATAAAGCCAGCCCCTTTGCAAACCGTCGCGGTGCGACCAGGAGTTTCGACATGAACGTTCATCAAATCTTAGCGATCGCGGCCACGACCACTCTTGGCTTCGGCTCACTGGCTCACGCTGCCGACGCCCCACGCGTGGCCGCCCTGTTCACCCAGACCGTCACCCAGGGTACTTGGGACAGTGCAGGTTATGCAGGCTTCAAGGCGATGGCTGAGAAAGAGGATTTCAAACCCAGCTACCTGGAAAACACCTCCTACGAATCCGCGCCTGCCGCACTGCGGCAACTGGCCTCCGATGGCGTGAAGCTGATCATCGCGCACTCGTCGGGTTACTCGGCAGCGATCAAGGAAGTGGCGCCCTCCTACCCCAACACTCAGTTCGTGCTCTATTCCTATGAAGGCTCGACCGCCAACCTGCCCAACTATTCAGCCTGGTCGGTGGATTGGGACGAGTACGGTTTCGTGCTCGGCGCACTGGCTGCGTCGGCGAGTAAATCGGGGCACATCGCGGTGATCTCCGGCGAACCGATCCCTTCCGCTGAACGCACGATTCAGTTCATCAAGAAGGGCGCGGCGTATGTCAATCCCAAGGTTCAGGTGGATTCGGCTTACGTAGGCTCCTTCGTCGACGTCGCACGGGCCAAGGAGATCGCCACCGGCCTGATCGCCCGCGGCGCTGACTTCGTGATTCCGTCGGCCGACACCGCCGACGCTGGCATTCAGCAGGCGGCGGACGAAGAAGGCGCGCTGACCATCGGCTCGTACGGCGACCAGTCCAGCGCCTACCCCAGCTCGGTGATGACGTCCACGGTGATGAACTTCGGCAAATCCTACGCCGACATCGGCAAGGACTACGCCTCGGGCAAACTTGGCAACCGTATCGTCACCGAGAACCTGGCGTCCAACGGATGGAGCCTGGTCATGCCGTTTGCCCATGTCGATGCCAACGTGCAAGCCAAGGTTACGAAGGTCATGAACGACTTGAAGGCCGGCAAAATCAAGATCGAAGAGTGACGATCATGCCTGCCCCGGTCATTCAACTCGATCACGTGTCCAAACGATACCCCAATGGCTTTCTCGCCCTTGAGAACGTGTCGCTCACCCTTCATACGGGTGAAATCCACGCCCTATTGGGAGAAAACGGGGCAGGTAAATCGACGCTCATGAACATCCTCTACGGTGTGCATGAGCCTACCGAGGGCGGCGTGCTAATGGAGGGCCGCGAGGTCATCCACCGGCGCCCTGCTGATGCCATCGCCAACGGGATCGGCATGGTGCACCAGCATTTCAAACTGGTCATGCCCTTCACGGTGACCGAGAACCTGGCCTTGGTGGCCAAAGGTGCAAGGCGTTCAGCGTTTCGTCGTCACGCCGATGCCCGCGCCTTCATGGAGCGCTACGGCGTCGATCTGGACCCGGCCGCCGTGGTCGGGCAATTGCCTCTGGCGTTGCAGCAGCGTGTCGAGATCCTCAAGGCATTGGTGAACGAGAGCCGCGTGCTGTTGCTCGACGAACCCTCGACCATCCTGACACCCGCCGAGATCGACAATCTTTACCTCACACTGCGCCACATTCGTGATCAGGGCACAGCCGTGGCGGTGGTCACTCACAACGTCGACGAAGTATTGGCCCACGCTGATCGCTACACCGTGCTCAAGCGCGGCCGTGCCAACGGCACCGGGCTTATCGCCGACACCCATTCGGCGCAACTGGTCGAGCTTATCGTCGGGCATGCCGTGTCCAACGCCGCACGAATCGGTGGTGAACGAACGGCAGGCGCTGAACGCATGTCGCTGAGCGGCGTTTCATTACGCCCATCCAGCGGTTCACCGGGCCTGCATCAAATCGACCTGACCCTGTGCTCTGGCGAAGTGGTCGGTGTGGCGGGCGTTGAAGGCAATGGCCAGACCGAACTGTTCGACCTGTTGGCGGGGCAACGTCAGCCGGACAGCGGATCGCTCAAGCGCAGTTCTCAAGATGTCAGCGTGGCGCTGGTGCCGCAGGACCGTCATCACCAAGGCCTGTCGCTGGACCTGTCGGTATCACAGAACCTGCTTTACACGCGAATCATGGGTGGGGAATACCGCCGCGCCGGGCTGCTCGATCATCGCGCTATCGGCGAGCAGGCCAAAGTGATGATCGAGGCATCCGACATTCGCACCTACTCCCACGCGACCCCTGCCCGCTCTCTGTCAGGGGGCAATCAGCAAAAGATCGTCGTGGCGCGCGCCATGAACCAGGCCGCTTCGGTGGTCGTGGTTTACCAACCTACGCGAGGACTCGATGTGGCCGCAGCCGAAGCAGTACTGACGCGTCTGGCACAAGCGGCCGACAGCGGCACCTGCGTAGTGATCATATCGTCGAACATCGAAGAATTGATCCGCGTCTCGGACCGCATTCTGGTGGTCAACGGCGGGCGGATCACAGGCGAGGTCAAAGGCGCAGCCATGTCGGTCACGGCCATCGGCCCGCTGATGACGCTCGGTCGGCAACCTCATTCAATTTCACTGGAGCCTGTCGATGCCTGAGTCCACCCAACAGATGGTGCAGTTGCGCCGATTACTGGCCAGATTCAGCGTTCCCCTTTCGCTGCGGGTCACCCTCGGCGCCTTCGCTGGCTCGCTGGTCTTAGGGCTGGGCTTGATTGCGATGCTCGGTTTTCCGGTTATGTCAGCGATGCGCGTGGCGGTGCAAGGCTCTTTCGGCGACGCACGGGCCATCGCCGACACTTTGGTGTTCATGACACCGAGGCTACTGGTCGCACTCGGCGCTCTGGTGGCCATTCGCGGCGGCCTGTTCAACCTTGGCGGCGAAGGTCAACTGCAAATGGGTGCCATCGGCGCGATGCTGCCCTTCCTGGCGTTCGGCGACATCGGCCCGCTGCTGTTGCCGCTTGCCATCATCAGCGGGGCACTGTGCGGCGCGCTGTGGGCGGTTATCCCGGCGGTGCTGAAACTGTGGCGAGGTGCCGACGAAATCATCGTGACCTTGCTGATGAACTTCATCGCCATCTACTGCGTGAAGTACCTTGTTCAAGGTCCGATGCGTCCGGCGGGATCGACCTTCAACATGTCGGCACAGTTGCCGCGTGAAGGGATTTTCCTGCCGCTGATCGACGGCACCCGCCTGCATCTGGGCGTGATCCTGGCCGTGGTGATCGCCTTCGCAGTCTGGGTCGTGCTGCAACACACCGCCTTTGGCCTGAAGCTGCGCGCCAGCGGCCAGAGTCCCGGTTTCGTACGCCTGCAAGGGCAGTCGGCGGGCCGGATGATCCTGTCGAGCATGGCGCTGTCCGGTGCCATCGGTGGGCTGGCGGGCACATTCGAAGTGCTCGGCGTGCAGTATCGCCTGATCGATGGGTTTTCTTCGGGGCTCGGTTTCGAAGGGCTGGCGGTTGCGTTCCTCGCAGGCCTTGAACCGTTCGGCGCAGTGATCGTGTCGCTGTACTTCGGCGCCATCAATAACGCAGCCCTGGCGCTGCAAAGCTCACTGTCGATCCCGGCCGCCCTGGCCGATGTACTCAGCGGCCTGCCGATCATTCTTCTGGCCGTAATCAGCGGCGTGATGCTCACCAAAGGAAAGCCCGTATGGACCTCAACTCGGTAACGATCGCGCTGTTTCTGGCCGCAGGTGTGCGCATGAGCGTGCCGGTCTTGCTCGCTGCACTGGGAGAACTGGTGTCGGAGCGTGCGGGTGTTTTCACCATCGGTCTCGAAGGCCTGATGTTGTTCGGCGCCGTGGCGTCAGCGGTAGGTCTGATGATGACCGGCTCACCTGTCGCGGCACTGGCAATCGGCATGCTCGGCGGCATTCTCGCCGCCGCGGTGCTGGCGTTGGGCACCGTGCTGGCTCGCGCCAACCAGATCGTGATGGGCATCGGCTTCAACCTGTTCGCCATGGGTGCGACCTCGCTGATCCGCCAACTGGTGTTAGTCGATGCGCCTGCGGCGGGATCGATGCGCTCGGTGACGATGATGAAGCTGCCGTGGCTGACTGACCTGCCCGTGGTGGGCCGTGCGCTGTTTTCACAAAGCCCTGTGTTCTATGTCGTGGTGCTGCTCGCCGTCGCGCTGTGGCTGATGTTTCGCTTCACCCGGCTTGGCCTGCTGCTGCGCGCAGCCGGCGAGAATGCGTCGGCGCTCGACGCCGCCGGCCAGCCGGTCCTTGGCCTGCGTTTCGGCGCCACGCTGTTCACCGGGGTGCTGGCCGGTCTGGGTGGCGCTTACCTTTGCATCATTGCCTCGGGTGGCACTTTCATCGACGACATGACCGCCGGGCGCGGTTACCTGGCGATCGCGATTGCCATCTTCGCCCGCTGGATGCCACTGCGCACGCTGCTGGTGGCTCTCGCTCTGGGCCTGCTGGAGGCCCTGCAATTTCAGGGGCAGTACCTCGGCATTCAGATCGCCACGCCGTTGCTCATGGCCACCCCGTTCGTGATCGCCCTCATTGCCTGGACCGTCATGGGCCGCGCAGGGGCTGCACCGACCGATCTGGGCAAGCCGTTCCTGCGCGGCGCAGGACGCTGAGGCAGCATCATCGACCGGGCCGAAATAGCCCACTTTCATCACCACAATCAGGAGTCACACATGAATCAGGCAATCAACCCCGAAGGCTGGATTATCGGCAAGACCGCCACCGGCCTCAACCACCTCAACTGGGGCATCAAAGCCGGTAACCAGGTGTTTGTCGCGGGCATGCTGTCCACCGACCCGGTCGACGGTAGCCTTGTCGGCGAGGGCGATATCGAAGTGCAGACCCGCCGCGTGCTCGACAGCATCAAAGTAGTACTGGAGTCCGCTGGCAGCAGCATGGACCACGTCACCATGAACCAGATCTTCTTGCGCAATCTGGAGGACTACCACGCGTTCAACGAGATCTACGTCACTTACTTCCCTAACCTGCTGCCAGCGCGTTTCTGCGTGAAGCTGGAAATGGTCAAGCCCCAATTCCTGGTCGAGATCGCCAGCACTGCGGTCATCCCATCCTGATCGATGCATGAGGGTCGGGCGAAACCGCGCGGCCCCCTGCAACGAACTGAACCTGTGTTTGTGAGCGAGGGTGCTTTACATGCAATACCGCTATCTGGGCCACAGTGGCCTCAAGGTTTCCGAACTGTGTCTGGGCACCATGATGTTCGGCGGCGTCACGGACGAAGCAACCTCACATCGGATCATCGCCAGCGCACGTGATAACGGGGTCAACTTCATCGACACCGCCGACATGTACAACAAAGGCGAATCGGAACGCACCGTCGGTCGCGCTATCGCCAGCGAGCGTGATCGCTGGGTGCTGGCGAGCAAGGTCGGCAACCCGATGGGCCAGGGGCCGAACCAAAGCGGCATGTCGCGCAAATGGATTCGCGAAGCGGCCCACGGCTCGCTCAAGCGCCTGGGTACCGACTTCATCGACATTCTGTACATGCACAAAGCCGACTTTGACGCGCCGCTTGATGAGATGGTGCTCGCGTTCGCCGACCTTATCCGCGAAGGCAAGATCGGCTATTTCGCGGTCTCCAACTTCAAGGCCTGGCGCCTGGCGCAAACCGTGCGCCTGGCCCGTGAGGCCGGCATTGGCGGCCCGGTCGCCTCACAGCCGCTGTACAACCTGGTCAATCGTGAAGCAGAAGTCGAGATTCTGCCCGCTGCCGCTCATTACGGCGTCGGCACTGTCTGCTACAGCCCGCTGGCAAGAGGCATTCTCACTGGCAAATACTGCGAAGGCGCCACCCCCGAGGCTGACAGCCGCATCGCCCGCGCCGACCCGCGCATGCTCGAAGCCGAATGGCGTCCAGAGTCTCTGGCAGTTGCGGCGAGGCTGGTGGCCTATGCCGAACAGACCGGACGCAAATCGGCGCATCTGGCGCAGACCTGGGTCATGCGCAATGCCAACGTCACCAGCACGCTGGTTGGCCCCAGAACCTTCGAGCAATGGGAAGACGCCATCGCTGCGCTGGCTTGCCCGTGGACACCCGAAGACGAGAGCTTCTGCGATGCCCTGGTTTCCCCCGGCAAGAGTTCGACACTGGGGCCGGTCGATCCGCACCACCCCATCGAAGGCCGCATCGCTCGTCTGTGACGGGCAAATTGAACACGGGCTGGGACCATCGCCCGTCTTACTTTCAATCAGGCCTGCAGCCAGCTTTGAACATTTCCTGAACTCGGTAACCGATCATGCACAGCACCCCCGTAGCAACCTGGAACGTCGTCGACAACGCCGATGAAGTCGTTCTCACTAAAACCGATTTCCGCAACGCCATGTCCCGACTGGGCACTGCAGTGAACATCATCACCACGAACGGCCCGGCAGGAAGGGCGGGGTTCACGGCCTCAGCGGTTTGCAGTGTGACAGACGAGCCGCCAAGCCTGCTGGTCTGCCTGAATCGCAGCGCCTCAGTCTATGAGGCGTTCAAGGGCAATGCTGTACTGTGCGTGAATGTCCTCGGCGCCGGTCATCAGGACATTTCCAATCTGTTCGGCGGCAAGACATCGATGGATGACCGTTTCGCAGTTGGCAACTGGTCGCAAGGGCAAGCTGGGTCTCCAGTTCTGGACGATGCGATCGTGTCGTTCGATTGCCGCCTGAGTCAGATCACCGAAGTGGGCACCCACGATATTCTGATTTGTAAGGTGGTATCAGTATCCACCCGCCTAGAAGGGCAGAGCCTGATCTACTTCAATCGCCAGTATCACGAGTTGCAGGTCGAAAACTGAGCGACGCAGCACCTCGTTGAACAGCCAGCGAAACAAGGAGCAGTTTTGGAAATGGCCGTGCCGACGCATGGAAGTTGTGTTTGTTCGGCAAACCACTCAAGGACTAGACTGGCGCTGCCCAGTTGTCAGGCCCGTCAACCCATGCTCATCGTCCCGTCAGATACCGCTGAACAGACACAGCTCACCCTCGAAGTGGTGCTTGGCTACCACATGGCGTGGAAGCGCCGCGACCTGGAGGCGATTCTGGCGATCTATCACCCGCAGGTGCAGTACAACGATTTTTTCCAGAACCGCAGCATGGGCCTGACCGAGCTGCGCGCATACATCAGCGGCACGTTGCCGCGCCAACCCGATGAGTATCTGGAGCACAACGACCGCATCCGCGTCGACGGTTGTACGGCATTCATCCAGTATCAGACCGCTCTGAAGGGCAGTGACGGGCGGGTGGTTTTTCGCACCAGCGAAGCAATCACCGTATGTGACGGCCTGATCCTGCGCATAAACGAATACGCCTCTCTGGTGCGCGAGGGCGAGCCGCAGGCCGGGCGTCAGGCTCCCGCCATTAGAAAGCTGGGGCTGTCAGCGCGTCAGTTGAGTTTCATGGCGCGCGACCTGGCCGATTACTTCACTCGCCAGCAGCCATTCCTGGACCCGGATCTGGACCTTGCCCGGATCGCCAGCGCCACCGGGTACAGTCGCAATCAGCTGTCCTACCTGCTCAATCAGGTGCTGGGACAAAGCTTCTATCGCTACGTGACCCAGGCGCGCCTGAACTACCTGCTTGAGCGCCTTGCCATTCACGGTGAAAACGCGCCCATCGACGCCCTTGCGGTGAGTGCCGGGTTCAATTCCACCTCGGCGTTCTACAAGGCCTTCCGCAATCACACCGGCTGTACCCCCAAGGCTTGGTTGAAAGCCCATTGCGCGCGTGCCCGCAGATAACACAGCCCCCATCGCAGCGCATTAATCTCTGTCGGCAATCAACCGACGGAGTACGTGATGGCTGGCTGGCGTGGTGTAAGTTTGTGGATGGAGCAACTCGGCGAGGCGCTGACGCCGCGGCCGGCGTTGCATCAGGATCTGCAGGCGGATGTGGTGATCATCGGCGCCGGGTACAGCGGCCTGTGGGCGGCCTATTACCTTAAACAGCAAGCACCGCATCTACAGATTGTCATCGTCGAAGCACAGATTTCCGGCTTCGGCGCCTCCGGCCGCAATGGCGGCTGGCTGATGGGAAACCTGCAGGGCGAAGACCGGCTTCTGGGCCCCTTGCCTGCCGCGCAACGCCACGCGGGCTATCAACTGCTGCATGGAATTCCCGACGAAGTGGCCAGGGTGTGCCACGTCGAAGGCATCGATTGCGAACTGCGCAAAGGCGGAGTGCTGTACTGCGCGGCGCGCTATCGCGAGCAAGAGCGGCGCCTGCGCGAACAACTCGATGCCGCCCGGGCGCAAGGCCTTGGCGAAGAAGATTACCGCTGGCTGAGTCCTCAGGCCTTGCGCGAACAGTTAAATGTGGCCCAGGCGTACGGCGCTCTGTATTCACCTCACTGCGCGACCATCCAACCTGCACGGCTGGTGCGGGGTCTGGCCGAAGCCGTCGAACGTATGGGGGTGCGCATTTTCGAGCAAAGCGTGGTGCTCGACTGGAAGCCAGGCCAAATTCGCACCGAGCACGGCAGGGTCAGCGCCGACTGGGTGGTGCCGGCCGTCGAGGGTTATGCCAGCGCACTGCCCCCGCTGAACAAATATCAACTGGCTGCGCAGAGCCTGATCGTCGCGACTGAGCCGCTCCCGGCTGATGTCTGGGCCGAAATCGGCCTGACCCGTGGTCAGGCTTTCAGCGAAAACAGCCGACAAGTTACCTACGGTCAGCGCAGCCACGACGACCGCCTGGTGTTTGGCGCCCGCGGCGGCTATCGCTTTGGCGGCCGCCTGCGCAGTGACTTCAACCTCAGTCAGGCCGAGCGCGAATTGCGGCAGTACCTGTTTAGCGAACTGTTTCCGATCTTGCGCAACGTGCGCCTGACCCATGCGTGGGGCGGCAACCTGGGGGTCGCCCGGCGCTTTCACCCGCACATGCTCGCCGACCGCCGCCAGCAGATCGCACTGGCCGGTGGCTACGGTGGCGAAGGCGTAGGTGCCAGCAACCTGGGTGGCCGCACCGTGGCGGCGCTAATTCTTGGCCAAGACAACGAACTGACCCGCCAGCCCTGGGTGTTGGGCGACCGTCCGCTGGCCTCCTTGCCACGCTGGGAGCCCGAACCTCTGCGCTGGCTGGGTTACAACGCCATTATCCAAAGCTTCGTTCACGAAGATCAGGTCTTGGCCAACATCCATGCGCCGCGCTGGCGCCGCCAGATGGCTGAAGGCCTGGCCGGTTGCATGGAACGTCTAATGAAATCTAAGGAGCCGTTTGCATGAAGATCGATCATTGGCGCGACACCGCCCGGTTGCCTCTCGGTAAGCCAGGCGCTGTCGGGGCGCCGCTGGGCGAGCCGCTTTCATACGTTGCCACGGCCAGCGTGGAGCGCGACGACGGCGTCGAGGCTGGCGTATGGGAATGTACCCCCGGCCGCTGGCGGCGCCAGATCGTGCAACAGGAGTTCTGCCATTTCATTCAGGGCCGCTGCACCTTCACCCCGGATGGCGGTGAAGCCCTTCATATCCAGGCCGGCGACGCGTTGATGTTCCCTGCGAACACCACGGGAATCTGGGACGTACAAGAAACCGTTCGCAAAAGCTATGTGTTGATTTTCTGAACTGCCTTCATCCCTAACGCCTAGAACAAAGGTTGAGGTCTCGCATGTTGAAGTCGATCGTTCCGTTACTGTTGATCGCGTCTACCGCTCAGGCGGCAGACACCGTCAGGATCTATAACTGGAGCAGCTACATCGCTCCAGATACCCTGCAAAACTTTACTACCCGTACCGGGCACCCGACTCAGTATGACCTGTACGACAGCAACGAGGTGCTCGACGCCAAGCTAATGGCCGGACATTCCGGGTATGACGTGGTGTTTCCCTCCAACCATTTCATGGCCCGGCAGATCACGGCTGGCGCGCTCAAACCGCTAGACCGCAGCAAACTTCCCAACTGGCAGAACCTCAACCCGACACTCATGAAAGCCCTGGAGGCCAACGATCCTGGTAACCGCTACGGTTTTCCCTACCTGTGGGGGAGCACCGGCATTGGCTACAACGTGGCCAAGGTCAAGGCAGTGCTGGGCGATGTACCAATAGACTCGTGGGACATCGTGTTCAAACCGGAAAACATGAAGAAACTCGCTCAGTGTGGCGTGGCGATGCTCGACAACGGCCCGGAGATCTTGCCTATTGCCCTTAACTACCTGGGCTTGCCGCATCACAGTCAGAACAAGGCCGACTATGACAAAGCTCAGGACCTGTTACTCAAGGTGCGCCCCTATGTAAGCTACTTCCACAACTCCAAATACACGAGCGACCTGGCCAATGGCGACATATGTCTGGTGGTGGGCTTCTCGGGTGATGTGATGCAGGCTGCAGCGCGGGCCAGCGAAGCCGGCAACGGCCAGCAGATCGCCTACACCATCCCCAAGGAAGGCTCGCCGATGTGGTTCGACATGGTCGCCATGCCCGCCGATGCACCAGATGAGGCAGCCGGCTACGAGTTCCTCAACTACCTGCTGGAGCCCAAGGTGATGGCCGGCATCAGCAATCACGTGCACTACGCCAACGGCAACGCCGCCGCCGAGACCCTGATCGACAAGGCCATCCTCAATGACCCGATGGTGTACCCGCCTGAGAGCGTGATGAAGAAACTCTTCGTGCTGCAGGCCATGCCGCTAGAGAACGACCGGCTGCGCACGCGGGTCTGGAGCCGGGTTAAGAACGGCCAATGACGCAATCGCCGGTGAAACGGGCGATCCGGATCATCGGCGACATCCTCCAGGCTTTAGTCGACTTCGACTGACTTAATTGCAGTCGCCGTCACCAGCCTGTCAGCGTCGGTGTCCTAGAGAAAACTCTCGCCATGCCCAGTCGACGGTGCAGCGGATGACGAGTTGGGCGGCTGTTGAGTCCTAAATTCAAGGCAGTGTGCATTAGTTTTTTTCTACGATGCGGGGCGAACGCACCTCTCCAAGGGAGAGATGAATTACTTCGGCGCTACTAGGGGCGTTCACGGAGTCGCCTGGGATATTCACCATCACAGGGATATCGATCAGGATTTGTTTGCCCGTCGGATCGCGCACGAGCTTTGCGTCCAGCCCTTCAATCGCACGCCAGCCGTCCCCACCGATTTGAATCACATCTAGCAAGCTGTAATGCACTTCGTTTTTTTCATTAGTGTCGGGGGAAAATGCTGCGAGGTACTGGCGGTAGTTATTACCCATACCGAAAGCCTCAATGTTGAATACCGTCAAGGTCACCTGGCTATTCTTCCCGGTCCTCAAGGTCTGCACCTCGGCTAGCTCGGGGTGCCCGGTGGCGTAGCTATCCTTGATCAGTGCGACTAGACGGCTGACCTGTTCTTCCAGTGGCTTCGCAATAGGCTTGGGGTCGGCTGCGTGGGTAAGAGTGCATGAGAGAAGCAGGCTTGCTGGCAGCAGGCGCAATTTCATGAGGCTAAGTCCGAGATTTGGGAAAGGGTTTTAGCCGCTGTTGGCTGCATTAGCGGCTCGATGAATATCTTCGTAGCAGCGCTGATGAGAACCCGTTCGTGCGCGCTGACTGGATCAAACTCATGATCGCCGCTGCCCGTTTCAACTCAGCTTCGATAGCAGCGATATCAGTATCGAGCAAGCGGCCTTCATCAGGGCTTAGCTGGGCGACTGTCAATTTAAGGACTTGCGCAAGCGTGAAAGCGCGACGAAAAAGAACACGCTGCCAATCGTCACCAAAGCCAGCAGTTGTGGCCAGATGATTGACAACGAAGCACCGCGAAACAAAATCGCCTGACTGAGCTCGACGAAATGCGTTGTGGGGGCTATCAGCATGATGTTCTGCACCACTTCGGGCATGCTTTCTCGCGGGGTCATACCGCCTGAAAGAATCTGCAAAGGGATCAACGTCAGGATGATCAACAGCCCCAATTGCGGCATTGAGCGGGCCAGAGTGCCGTAGAAAATTCCGATCGATGTGGTGGCAAACAAATGCAAAGCCGCGCCCGCGAGGAATAGCGCGAGCGAGCCATTGATAGGAATCTGCAACCACTTTTCGATGATGAAAAACATCGACAGCCCCGCCGCTGCCAGCACTACCAGTGCCATTGACCAGACTTTGGCCACCATGATTTCAAACGGCGTGATGGGCATGACCAACAGATGTTCGATGGTCCCGTGCTCACGCTCGCGGATCAGTGCCGCACCGGTGAGGATGATCGACAGCATGGTGATCTGGTTGATCACCTCGTTAATCGCGCCAAACCAGCTGGAAATCAAATTCGGGTTGAATTCCATGTGTACCACCGACACGACCTCATCGGCCGTGACCGCGCGGTAATGCTGGAGAAACTCGGCAACCTCGGTGCCTATGATCTGCTGGATATATCCAGCCCCCGAAAATGCCTGGCTGATCTGGGTAGCATCGACGTTGACCTGTATCGTCGGCTGGCGACCGGCAAGCAGGTCCTGCTGGAAGCGTGCGGGGATATCCAGTGTGAAGGTATAGATGCCCGAGTCCATGCCATGGTCGATCTGGGTGTAGTCGATATCCACCGGTTTGAGGAAGTACGGCATCTGGAATGCGTTGATGATTTGGTTGGACACCTGCGACCGGTCTTCATCGATGACCCCAATGCTGGCCCGGTGCGGCGACTCCGGCACGCTGGTGGCAGCGGAATAAACACCGAGGGTGAACGAGAACACGATTAGAGCCAGCAACGCCGGATCGTGGTACAGACTGCGCAGTTCCTTGATGCCCAATTGCAGGATGTTGGAGAGACTTGACACTCACTTCTCCTGCTTTTTCAGGCCGGCGACGCTGAGGAGCGTCAGCACCGGGATGGCGATCAATAATGGAGTGAAATAGCCGTAAAGATCAGCCAGTCCTAACCCCTTGGAAAACACCCCACGGCTGATGGTGAGGAAGTGGCTGGTCGGATAAATATCGCCGATCAGCGCGCCTATCCCTTCCAGGGATGACACCGGATTGAGTAACCCGGAAAACTGGATCGCGGGTAGCAGCGTGACGATCGCCGTGCCAAAAATGGCTGCAATCTGGCTGGACAGGATCGAAGACATCAACAGCCCCATGCCCGTGGAACAGATGAGGTAAAGAAAGGCACCAATGATCAGCGTTGGCAGGCTTCCTTTGACTGCAATACCGAAGACCAGCACCGCCAATAGCAATAACAGAAAAAAATTGATCATCCCCAGGGCGATATAGGGCAATTGCTTGCCCAGCAAAAACTCCAGACGCGTCACGGGCGTGACATACAGGTTGGTGATTGAGCCAAGCTCTTTTTCCCGGACCACGCCCAAAGCGGTGAGCATGGCCGGGATCAGCATCAGCAACAGCGGGATCACCGCCGGAACCATCGCCGGAAGGCTCTGCACATCAGGGTTGTAGCGGTAGCGCAAAGCGATGTCCACCGGGCTGCCGGACGCCGTGCCGGTTGTTTCCAGCAAACGCTGCTGCAAATAATTGGTATGAATCCCGGCCACATAACCCTTGATGGTTTCAGCCCGGGTCGGCATGGCACCGTCGACCCAGAAGCTCACCTCGGGATGGCTGCCGCGTTTCAGGTCGCGACCAAAACCAGGCGGGATCTCTACCGCCAGGCTGATATTACCGCTGCGCATGCGCTGATTCAGGTCGTCGTAATCGCGCAGGTCCTGCTTCTCAGTGAAGTAGCGCGAGCCGGAGAGATTGAGAATGTATTCCTGACTGGACCCGGTCTGATCCCGATCAAGCACCGCGAAACGCAGGTTCTCCACATCAAGATTGATGCCATAGCCCATGATCAGCATCAGCAGCCCGGTGCCCAGCAGCGCAAGCGTGGCGCGGAACGGATCACGGCGTAACTCCATGGTTTCGCGGCGGCTGTAACTGAGCAGGCGCGGCCAACTGAAACGCGATTGCCGAACGGTCTTGGCAACATCTGCTGCCTGAGCGACAGTTGCAGGGGGCTCAGCTACTGTTTGCGGGGCCGCGACGTCTTCTAGGTAGGCAATAAAGGTTGCTTCCAGCGTCGGTAAACCACGCTTGTCCATCAAGGCTTGCGGCGTATCACTGTCCAGCACGCGACCGGCATGCATCATCGAGATTCGGTCGCAACGCATCGCTTCGTTCATGAAGTGCGTGGAGATGAAAATCGTCACCCCTTCTTCCCGGGATAACTGGATCAGCAACTCCCAAAAATTATCCCGCGCCACTGGGTCGACACCGGAAGTCGGCTCGTCGAGGATCAGGATTTCCGGGTTATGGATAACCGCCACCGCCAGCGACAGACGTTGCCTGACGCCCAGAGGCAGATCATTGGGCAAGCTGTCGGCCACAGAAACCAGGTCAAAGCGCTCAAGCATTTCCTTGATGCGCGGGCCCTGTCGCTCCTTGGGGAGATGAAACAGACGCGCGTGCAGCTCAAGGTTCTGCAAAACGCTCAACTCGCCATACAACGAGAAGCCTTGGGACATGTAGCCCACCCGGCGTCGAGTCTCGATGTCCTTGGGGTCGACTTCCTGTCCGAACAGCAGAGCCTTGCCTTCGGTGGCAGGCTGTAAACCGGTGAGCATCTTCATGGTGGTCGATTTGCCACAACCGTTGGAGCCGAGGAAGCCGAAAATCTCGCCCTTCTCGATGCGAAAATCCACATGATCCACCGCGACGAAATCCCCGAAGCGACAGGTCAGGCCGTGGGCTTCAATCGCCACAGCCGCCTCTGCGTCTTCGGTTTTGCGTGGCGGAATGACCAACGTGTGATGGCCACGGCGCTTTTCTTCTGGAAGCAAGGCAATGAAAGCCTGCTCCAGATTTTCGCTGTGGGTACGCTCCAGCAGCTCAGCGGGGGAGCCTGTGTCCAATACCCGGCCGTCGTCCATGGCCATCAGCCAGTCAAAGCGCTGGGCTTCGTCCATGTAGGCGGTGGACACCAGCACGCTCATGCCGGGACGGTTGCTGCGAATGCGCGCGATCAACTCCCAGAACTGATTGCGCGCCAGTGGATCGACGCCGGTAGTTGGCTCGTCAAGGATCAGCAGGTCAGGATCATGGATCAACGCACAGCACAGGCCCAGCTTCTGCTTCATGCCCCCGGAAAGTTTGCCCGCCGGGCGATCGGTGAAGCCATCGAGACCGGTGCTGTTTACCAAATCATCGATACGTCTCTTGCGCTCGGCTTGCCCCTGACCGAACAGACGGCCGAAAAAATCCAGGTTTTCGAATACCGTCAGGGTGGGGTACAGGTTTTTGCCCAGGCCCTGAGGCATGTAGGCAATGCGCGGGCATACCTGACGTCGGTGCCCGGCGTTGGCCATGTCGCCGCCCAGCACCTGCAACGAGCCCTGTTGCAGTTTGCGCGCACCGGAAATCAGTGCCAGCAGGCTGGACTTGCCAACCCCATCGGGGCCGATCACCCCAACCATGCAGTCTGCCGGTATCTGTAGCGTCACGTCATCCAGGGCGCATTGCTTACCGTAGTGCAGGCTTATTCCGGCAAGCTGCGCGACATTGGCCTGAGGCGCGGTCATTGCGGCACATTGATCTGAAGTTCAGCCGGCCATTGCGCATTGGCATCCAGCTTGAGATAGGCCATACCGGGTAGGCCGGTCTTGACCTGATTCAGATGTTTTTCCAGCAGTTTGCGATCAATCCGCGCCTTGACCCGGAACATCAGCTTTTCCCGCTCACTGCTGGTCTCCACGGTCTTGGGCGTGAACTGCGCCACACTGGCGACGTAGCTGACCTGCGCTGGGATCACATACTGTGGCGCGGCATCCAGAATCAGCCGCACGTCAGAGCCAAGCGCTACGCGCCCAGCCTGCGCGGTGGGCAGGAAGAAGGTCAGATAGACATCATTGAGGTCCACCAGATTAAGCACCTTGCCGCCAGCGGCCAACACCTCGCCAGGTTGTGCCACCCGGTACTGAACCCGCGCTTGGCGGTCGGTCTTGAGTTGGCTGTCAACGATATCGGCCTGCAGTCGATCAACCGCGGCCTTGAGCGCTTCAACGCTGGACTGCGCTTCTATGACCTGGGATTTGGCAGCAATAATCGCCGCTTCGGCCGACCAGACCTGAGCCCTGGCCGAAGCCAGTGCGGCCTGGTTGCTTTGCTGCGCGGCCAAATCGTCGTCCAGTTGCTGACGCGCCACGGCGTTGTACTTGACCAGTTGATCGGTACGTCCGTAGCGTTTTTGCGCGGCGGTCAACTCAGCAACCCGCTGGTTAACCGCGGCTTCGGCAGCCTGTTTTTCACTCTCACGCTGCTGCACGATGGCGGCGGCAGTCAGCACCGCATTGTCGGCTTGCCGTACCTGGGCCTGAGCCTGTTTCAACTGGGCCTCCAGCACTTGCACATCCATGGTGGCAATCACCTGACCGGGCTGAACAAAGTCGCCTTCATCCGCATCGATGGTCAGAATGCGCCCCGCCAGCTTGGTGGCCACATCTATTTCAGTGGCCTCGATGCGCCCATTGCCACTGGCAAAACCCTCGCCCAGTCCGGAGGGTCGAAGCTCCATCCAGGCCCAGAATCCCAGACCGATGACAATCACCCCACCCAGTACAAACTTCATCCAGTCTTTTTTGAATACCACGTGCATCCACTCTTCCTTAATGTTCGATCACAACGGATGCACCGGAGCAGGCTGGCAACAGCCCTGACCGGCGGCTCTTTTACGGTGACAGAATCACTTGCATGGCCGCATTGCCGAAGACTTCGTAGGCCCAATGACGTCATCGAGTTTAAAACGGTGAGTAATCAGCTTGCCAGGCCTAATCTTGCCAGCCTGCATCGTCTTGAGCAGCATCGGGATGGTGTTGGTATTGACCAGCCCGGTTGAGATATTAAAGACGAAGGTATCCTTGCTTCAAAGTAAATACTCGTAATATCTTCCTCAATCGCTACAAACGAAGTAGCCGATTGAAAATTGAGGCGTTTTTCGTCGACCCACGCCCACCCGCAGTGCCAAGAGATCCTGAGCGTAGGCCGTTTGGTCATGCGGGGCCTTGGCAATGCGCTGGAACATGCCGTCATCGATGATGACCTCGTTGAACTCTTTCCCCTTTGACTTCGGCGACCGGCATGCTCTGCGCGATGGCGAACCTCACCTAAAATACCGTAAACCCAAGAATCAGAAAGCTTGCGCCATTGGCAACCGCAAAGAGCTGCCATACATCAAAGAAGATTCTGGCCAACGCATCGTAGATGCCCCACCGTGCGGCTTGCATCCCTCGACGCCCGATTTAGCCCTGACCATTCAATGGTCACAGTGAAATGACCCACCGCATCGCTTGGGTGCCCCACAACCTCCAGATGAAGGTGAAGTCTGCACAGACAGGCTTACGGCTCTTTACCTCCTTGATGATCGGCGAGGGCAAAAACCATCATCCGTAGCGTCAACGCTTCAGGCAGGACGCGGCGTCGCCAATCAGTTTCAACGATTGACGACGCTTCCCCAGGACTAAATATTTTGGCTGTGCATAGGCGCGAGTTGAAACTTAATTAAACACCATTCCGCCATCAATAATGACAGCTTGACCTGTCATGTAGTCAGAATCCGGGCCGGACAAGAATGAAACACACGCGGCGACATCCTCTGGCTGAGAAAGTCTCTTTAACGCGATGTGCTGGGCGAATTGCTCCATCCCCCATTCAAAACTTTGCTTAGCATTGTCCGCCACATCCTGGGCAACCTTGCGCATCATGGGTGTATTTACAATGCCAGGGCAGTAGGCATTCACCGTAATGCCGAGGTGGGCCAACTCCTTGGCCGCCGTTTGGGTGATGCCACGGACGGCGAATTTAGTCCCACCATAAACAGCCAAGTCTGGATTGCCGACATGACCGGCTTGCGAAGAAGCACTGATGATTTTGCCACCGTGCCCCAGCGTTTTGAACGCGTTTACAGCGGCCTGTATACCCCACAAAACACCCCCTACGTTGATATCAAACGTTCTCCTGTAAATCTCTGGCGTAATAGCCTCAATGGGCGCAATGGGCGCAATACCCGCATTATTGATAACGACATGTAGATCGCCCAGGCCATCCACCGCCTCCTGCACGGCTTTGAAGACATCATCACGATCGGCCACATCAACTTTTACCGCCAGAGCTTTCCCGCCCTCTTTTTTGATTCGCTCAGCAACGTGATTTGCTGTTTCCATATTCATATCAGCACAGGCTACCGCAAAACCGTCTGACGCCAGTCGCAAGGCAATGGCCTCACCGATCCCTTGACCTGCGCCTGTAACAAAAGCAACTTTCCCTTGGGACTTACTCATTTTAGTTTTTCCTCGAACGTTATGGAAAATTAGACAGCAAGTACTTAGTGCTCTGACACCACCCCTATGAGGCAACATTCCGATAGAAACGTTGCTTGGCAGACGGTCTTGGGGCGAAAGCTTAGAAGATTACCTGGAGCTTCACACCTGCAACCAGAGCGTTATCCACTTCGTATACGCCGCCAGGGTGGCGCACATACTGCAGGTTCGGACGCACGATCAGCCAGTCGGTGACGTGTACGCCATAGTTGAGTTCGATGTTGTATTCGGTTCGCTGCACCGGGACGTAGAGAGGATTTTCATAGTCATCCACAGCGTTACTTGAATTGATCTGCCGTTGACGTCTGGACACATCATCGTTGACATGAATGCGCGCGATACCGATCCCTAGATCGTCCTTGGGTCGCGCATCAAATGGGCCTTTGTAGACCGCCCCGACGTTCTGGAAACTTTCGATGCCACTGGTGGCCTGGTCATGGACGGTCAAGCTGGCAAATACACTCAGGCCTCGCGCAGCATCACCATGATGCGTAGTGAGTTGCTGTTGGCCCATTACCCAAGCGCCATGCTTGCTGCTGCGCGACTTGGGCGCTTGGCCGGTGAGTCCCTGAGGCAAGTCATTGACGTCGTCATAAACATCATTGGCATTGGCGCTACTGTGGTAGTAACCCAACCGGTATTCGCCTGGCAGCGCTTCACTGCCCAGTAATGGTTTCCAGATAACCTCGACTGGCACCAGCGCTCCCTTGGTACCGCTACCGCTGAGTTTGAAGCCGTTGCCTGTCTCCAGATTCGAAGGGTTTTGTTCATACACACCGATTTGTACGGCCCACTGCGCACTGATGTTGTATTTGACCCGCATGCCCCATTGGCTCACGGGACCGCTGTACCAGATGTCACCAGCCACGTTACCGATCGGAGCGCTGCAAAACGCCAGGCTCTGAAAGTCGCACGGGAAACTGTTGAAGTCTTCGTTGACACCCAGGCGCCCAAGTTTGAGGTCTAGAGCTCCAGCCAGAAACTGCTGCCGATACCACATTTGGGTCAGGCGCCAGGTTTGCCCCCTACCCCATACTTCTTGAACAGAACTGAGCTGGCCGGTACGCGGGTCGGCTATCCGGTCGTTGGACAGATTGTTGCCATTACGCTCGGTTACCAGCAACTGGAACTCTGCATCATTCCATCCAAGGACTTTTTGCAGATCTAGGTGGGTACCCAGCGCCCATTGCGCGGTGTAACGCGCAGTGCGGTCATTGTTATAACCACCGTGCAAATTACTGGCAGCCTCTCCGGTGTAGCCCACAATGACGTCTACCCCCTTGTCCAGCAACTCGCTACGCGCCCCACCCCAGTCCCCTGTCCCCCATCGCGATGACAGGTCGGTCGCAGAAGCGGGGAAAGTCATGCAGGCGCAAATACCTAGTCCAAAATGCAGTTTCCAATGGTTATTCATGTCGACTTCCTTATTGTTATGTTTTACGAAACAGCGCTATGCGGACCGCCAGGCCATTGCGGTCGCAGAGATAGAAAGCGGATAAAAAGTGAGATCAGACAACTTGCCAGATGTGTTAACGCCGATCAGATACCTGCCAGGCAGAGATACTTGATCTCGAGATAGTCCTCGATGCCGTACTTGGAACCTTCCCTACCGACACCGGATGATTTGATACCGCCGAAGGGTGCCGCCTCGGAACTGATGATTCCGGTATTGACTCCTACGATGCCGTATTCAAGGCTTTCACCGACCTGGAACACCCTGCCCAAGTCCGACGAATAGAAGTAGGCCGCCAAACCGAACTCGGTATCGTTGGCCTTTTGAATGACCTCCACGTCGTCGAAGAATCGAAAGACTGGCGCGAGCGGACCGAAGGTTTCTTCCTTGGATACCCGCGCATTGTCTGGCACATCAACGAGAATGGTGGGTTCGAAAAAATTCCCGCCCAGCGCATGCCCTGATCCACCCCTGAGCACCTTGGCGCCCTTGGCCACAGCGTCTTCGATATGCTCGCGAACTTTCGCAACCGCCTTGCCATCGATCAGCGGGCCGATCGTTATGCCTTCGGCGAAGCCGTCACCCATCTTCAGCCCGGCGACTGCCGCCGACAGTTTGTCGACGAAGGCGTCATACACCTTGTCATGCACATACAGTCGGTTGGCGCACACGCAAGTCTGCCCGGCATTGCGGAACTTGGAAGCCAGCGCGCCCTCCACCGCTGCATCGAGATCGGCATCGTCAAAGACAATGAAGGGTGCGTTACCGCCCAACTCAAGGGAGACTTTCTTGATGTCCCGAGCGCACTTTTCCATGATCTGACGGCCAATTTCGGTAGAGCCAGTAAAGGAAATCTTACGCACGGTGGGATTGCTGGTCAGCTCTTCGGCAATCTCCGATGCTGTGCCGGTTACCACTGACAGAACGCCCTTGGGAATGCCCGCCTGCTCTGCCAGATCAACCAACGCCAGCGCCGAAAATGGCGTCTGGGAGGCAGGTTTGATGACCATTGTGCAACCGGCCGCTAGCGCTGGGCCGGCTTTACGCGTGATCATCGCGCTGGGGAAGTTCCAGGGCGTGATGGCCGCACAGACGCCGACGGGTTGTTTGATGACCAGCAGGCGTTTGTCCATTGCCCCCGGGATCAGATCACCATAGACACGCTTGGCTTCTTCGGCATACCACTCGATATAGGACGCGCCAAAAACAATTTCCCCCAAGGCTTCACTATATGGCTTGCCCTGCTCCAACGTCATGATGAGCGCCAGATCATGTTGATTTTCGATGATCAGTTCGTACCAGCGTCGCAGCTTGTTACCGCGCTCCTTGGCTGATAACTGTCGCCATGCTGGCAAAGCATGCTCGGCGGCTTCAATGGCACGCCGGGTTTCTGCTTTGCCCATCCGCGGAACCTGGCCGATGGAGATATTGGTCGAAGGGTTGGTGACCGTGATGGTCTCGCCATTATTCGCGGCGAGCCATTCACCATCGATATAAGCGTGCTGGCGGAAGAGTTCGGGATTATTCAGATTCACAGCATGTTCTCCAAATGGGTACGCAACCCAGAAGCAATTGCGCCCGTGGGCCGCTTGCCCTGGCGCAAGCGTTAAAAGCGAGTCAGACCTTGTTTGTCGGTAACCGGCTGCCGCTCTGTTAGTGCAATGTTTTTTGCACGGGCTTGTTCGCCACGGTCACGGCCTTGAACTTGAAGCCTTGGTATTCATTGTTTTTCACCGAAGTCAGTTCTTCGCTGAAAGCGCCCAGGCCTGCCATGTAGAAATAAACCGAGTTACTTTTACCCGGAATATTTGCCCCAAAAATCCAGGAGTCGGTCTTGGCGAACAGCGTTTGATCTGCAATTTCCTGGCAGGTCACGCCCCATTTATGCTCGCTTTCAGGATCAGGCTCTACGCTTGCCAGTTCGTTTTCTTCCATAAAACCAATCAAATCGGACACCCATTCGACTTCAGTCTCAATGGTGGGTGGCAGGTTGGTGAACGGCCCATTGGGCCCCAGGATCATGAACATGTTCGGGAAGTTTGCGGTGGCAACAGACAGGTAGCTGGAGGGGCCGTCCGCCCAATGATCCTTGATACTCACCCCGTCGCGGCCGCGAATATCAATACGCTTGTAGTTGCCGTCCACGGCATCGAAGCCCGTGGCAAAAATCAATACATCCAGTTCATGCTCCACCCCGTCCGCGGTACGAATACCGTTGGCGGTGATCGCCTCGATCGGGTTGGCCTTCACGTCCACCAGCGCGACGTTGTCTCGATTGAAAGTGGCGTAGTAGCCGCTGTCACACAAAGGGCGCTTCGCATAAAGATCGCGCGGCATCAGCTTGCGCGCCGTTTCCGGGTCCTTGACGATCTCAGCGATTTTCCCGCGGACAAAGTCCTGGGCCGCGACATTGGCTTCTTCATTGGTAGCGATGTCGTTGAAGGTCTGGAACATGTAACGGAAGCCACCGCCACCGTCCCAGGCACGCTGAAAGATTTCTTTACGCTCGGCATCGGAAACGCTCATGGTCGGAATATCACTTTCCTCAAAGCCGAACGCTAGCCGTGAGGAGCGAACTTCTTTCCAGATGGCGTCATAGTTGCGCTTAATGTCATCGACATACTCGCGACTGACTGGACCATTGCCCACTGGCACCGTGTATTGCGCAGAACGCTGGAAGACGGTCAGGTGCCCCACTGTTGGGGCGATAGCGGTGATGACTTGGCAGCCTGTCGAGCCGGTGCCGATGACGCCGACGCGCTTACCTTCCAATACAGCCTCGGCCGGCCAATTGGCGGTGTGATACATGTGCCCCTGGAACTGATCCAGACCTTCGATTTTCGGCACATTGGTTGCCGAGAGCAGGCCCAACGCCGTTACCAGGTATTTGGCACTGTATTGATGACCGTCATCGGTACTCACGAGCCAACGGCAACTTTGCTCATCGTAAACCGCAGACGTGATAGCTGTTTGCAGTTGAATATCCCGGCGCAGATCATGCCGGTCAACTGCGTGATTGAGATAAGACAGAATTTGCGGCTGGGTCAGGTAGCGCGTAGTGATTTCCCAATCCTGGCAGAGTTCACGATCCCACGAGAAGCAATAGACAAATGATTCACTATCGGACAAAGCTCCAGGGTAACGATTCCAATACCAAGTGCCGCCAACGCCGCCTGCTTTGTCAAAGGCGCGAACCTTCAAGCCTAGTTCGTCACGTAACTTTTTGAGCATGTATATGCCACCAAAGCCTGCGCCGATAATGACTGCATCGTAGTGAATGATATCGGTGCCCAGGGAGCGCTTGGCCAGAACGGTAGTTGTCATTGTGTTCTCCTGATTTAATCATTTTGTCTGCTAGTTCTAACTAACGACTGTCCGTAGATAGAATGTGCAGGCAAGCTGCGTTTGTTTCCCCGAATGGACATTCAGGGAAATTCAACTTCGTGATTTGGATAGAGCGGATCAGTTAAATTTCCGCGTCTCAAATTAGAGCGAGAAGCCGCCGTCTACAGCGATTGCCTGCCCGGTGACATGGGGTGCGCAGGCCAGATAAACAGCTAGTTGGCCCATGTCTTCGACGGTTTGCGCCTCGCCTTGTGGCAAAAGGCTGGACTGATGTCGTTCCCAGGATTGCTCTTCGGTCTCGCCCGGCTGGCTCCAGCGCGCGGAAAGTCCTTCGTCGCCGCGCCACATCCCCGTGCCTACAACCCCCGGGCACAGGGCATTGACCGTGATGCCTTCACGGGCCACTTCCTTGGCGAAAGCGTTGGAGAAGCCGATCACCGCAAACTTCGATGCGCTGTAGTGAGACAGGTCCGGGAATCCGACTTTGCCGGCGATTGAAGCCAGGTTGATGATTCGACCGAATTGGTGCTCGCGCATCAGTCTGAGTTCGGCCTGACAACACAGGAAGACCCCGCGGGCGTTGATGTTCATGATTCGGTCCCATTCGCTGACCGGCAATTCATCGACACGGCCCAAGCTGACGACGCCAGCGTTGTTAACCGCGATATCAAGGCGGCCGTATTCATGCCTTACTTGTTCGATCATGGCTGTGACGCTGTCAGCCTGGCTGACATCAACCTTCAGGGCGAGGGCACGCCGGCCCAGCGCACGCACGTTCGCGGCGGCTTCTTCTGCAATGTTCAAATCAAAATCGGCGAGTACCAGATCGGCGCCAGCCTGGGCCAGGCTCAGTGCGATGCCTTGCCCGATGCCACGTCCGGCTCCGGTGATCAAGGCAACTTTGCCTGTTAGCGAGAAATTGACAGCTGGAGATACGCTCATGTGATGCCTCTGATATTTATTATTGTGAGGTGTGACCGTCTGAAGCGGACCACTGAGACAGTCAGAGCAAATCAAATGCCAAACACCTTGAAATTGCTTGAATCGCTTGAGATAGAAGGCTTAACGCTTGTCAGACGGCACGCTGACAGCAAGGCTGGCTAAGACATAATGGCTCTCCTCTCCCAGCCAAAGCGCGATTGATGAGATGTTATGTCTCACAGCGCAGTGGCCGATCAATACCGCTTGTGAGACCCGCTCAACCCGCATTTAATGGGGCCTACAAAAATTAGATCCAACTTCGGAGGTACCATGTCCTCTGGCTACGCAAAGTCTCACGTGGAACACGTAAGTCGAGTGTTACGCACTGCCGAAAATGCTCCTACCGTACCGCTGCCCAACGTCATCCTTGATTCCTGGCGTCGCTCGGTACAACACCACAAACTTGATCCTGGCTCCCTTCAGGGCCCCAGGGTTCTGGAAGCTCATCTGCTTCATGAGCACCGTGAGCGTATCGATGATTTTCTGCATCTTGCCGGTGACGAGATCTCACGCCTGCACAGCCGGGTACGTGATGCCGATTACTGTGTGATGCTTACCGATACTCTGGGCTGCACGGTCGATTACCGAATCGAGTCGACCCTACGCAGTGAGTACCGTCGCGCTGGCATGGACGTAGGCACCTGCTGGTCGGAGAGCGAAGAAGGAACCACAGGCGTTTGCGCCGTGCTGATCGACAGACAACCCATCACCGTGCATAAACACGATCACTTTCGCGCTGCGTTTATTGGCATCACTTGCTCGGCTGCTCCGGTGTTTGCTCCAAGCGGCGAGATTCTGGCAGTTCTGGATGTCTCCTCCGTACGCGCTCCTGATGATCGGCGCAGCCAGCATCTGATCCGCCAAATGGTCATTCAGAGCGCCAGTGAAATCGAGAATGCCTATTTCATGCACAGCACTCAGGATCTGTACGTGCTACGGGCGCACCCTTCACCCGGCTTCATCGACAGCCAGCCACAATGCCTGTTCGCCTGGGATCGCGACGGGACGATACAGGCACTCAACCCTGCCGCCAGACGTCTTCTTCTCAAGCGTCATGGCAGGATTCCCACCGGCATTCACGAAGCTTTCGCCCCGGAGCGCCTTCCGGCGGCCAGCGACGACAGTATTCACTATCTGCCTTCACTGAGCGTGTATGCCCGCCTCAAAGCCCCCCGTAGACCAACCACCTCACCTATAGCGAACACTGTGGCTTTCGCGTTGGATCCCAAGGTGGCGGCAGCTCTGGAACTGGGCGTACGCGTCAAGGACCGCGGGCTGCCGGTGCTTATCCACGGTGAGACTGGTGCGGGTAAAGAACACTTTGCATTGCAACTGCACGCCGCGAGCAAGCGCAGTAATCAGCCGTTCATCGCAGTGAACTGTGCGGCAATACCCGAGAATCTCATCGAGAGTGAACTGTTTGGATACAGCGCTGGCGCATTTACCGGCGCATCCAGCAAAGGCATGCGCGGCCTGTTGGAGCAAGCTGATGGAGGCACGCTATTTCTTGATGAGATCGGCGATATGCCGCTCTCGCTCCAAACACGCCTGCTCAGGGTACTGAGTGAGGGCGAAGTGGCACCGCTTGGCGCAGCTCGACCCAAGCCCATCGACATTCAGGTCATTTGCGCCAGCCATCGAGATATATCAAGCTTGGTAGAACGCGGAAGCTTTCGTGAGGACTTGTATTTCCGTTTGAGTGGTGCGCGCTTTGACATACCGCCATTACGAGAGCGCAAAGACAAACTCCTGCTGATCAACAAACTGCTGGAAGAAGAATGCCAGCGCTCTGGCGAGCGGCTCGAGTTGGGCGAGGCGGCGCTGGAAACGCTCTTGAATTACAGCTGGCCCGGCAACATGCGCCAGTTACACCACGTGCTGCGCTATGCCTGCGCGGTCTGCACATCTCATGTCATCAGCGTGGATGACTTGCCGGCCACGCTGGGCATCGGTACGTCGGTAAAAGGACAGGAAACGGCATCCGGCAGCCCGGAACGTCAGGCGTTGATCGATACACTGGTGCGCAATCGATGGAAGCCGGTACTGGCAGCACAAGCGCTTGGAATCTCCCGCGCAACGCTGTATCGAAAAGTGAACCAGCATGGCATCAAAATGCCAGGTAAAGGCTCTTACGACTGAGTGAAGGCCAAGCGCTAAAGACATAGCGCCTGGCCTTGTCGACTCAACGTGTCACATCAATTGCTGAAGTTGCGGCAAAGCTTCAAAGAGATCGGCTACCAGGCCGTAATCGGCCACCTGGAAAATCGGCGCCTCTTCATCCTTGTTGATCGCCACGATCACCTTAGAATCCTTCATGCCTGCCAGGTGCTGGATCGCACCGGAAATACCGACGGCGATATACAACTGTGGTGCAACGATCTTGCCGGTCTGGCCGACCTGCATGTCGTTCGGTACAAAACCTGCGTCCACAGCCGCGCGGGACGCGCCGACCGCAGCACCCAGCTTGTCGGCCAGGGTGTAGAGGTGTTTGAAGTTGTCACCGTTCTGCATACCGCGACCGCCGGAAACGATGATCTTGGCAGCAGTCAGCTCCGGACGGTCGGACTTGGCCAGCTCTTCACCCACAAAGCTCGATTTACCCGCATCGTGAGCAGCCGAAACCGCTTCAACCGCAGCCGCTCCCCCCTCAGCAGCGACCGGATCGAAACCGGTGGCACGCACGGTGATGACTTTGACAGCGGCAGACGATTGCACGGTGGCAATGGCGTTACCGGCATAGATTGGGCGCTTGAAGGTATCGGCCGATTCTACCGAGATGATCTCGGAGATCTGATCGACATCCAGCAACGCAGCAACGCGTGGCAGGATATTTTTGCCGTTGGAGGTGGCTGCGGCCAGAATGTGGCTGTAGCCGCCAGCAAGTTCAACCACCAGTGGAGCGATATTCTCCGGCAGTTGATGCGCATACACGGCGTTATCGGCGACCAATACTTTGGCTACGCCAGCTACTTTGGCAGCGGCGTCGGCAACAGCCCAAGCGCCCGCGCCAGCAACCAGCACATTGATGTCACCGCCGATTTTGGCAGCAGCGGCCACGGTGTTCAGAGTGGTCGGAGCCAGTGTCGCGTTGTCGTGTTCTGCGATAACCAAAATAGTCATTTCAGGCTCTCCAATTCAAAGCACCTTCGCTTCGTTTTTCAGTTTCTCGACCAGTTCAGCCACAGACTTGACCTTGATACCCGCGCTGCGAGCAGCCGGTGCCTGGACCTTGAGCGTCTTGGTCGTGGAAGCCGTGGAAACACCCAGAGCCTCAGGGGTCAGCACTTCAAGCGGCTTCTTCTTGGCTTTCATAATGTTTGGCAGCGACGCGTAGCGTGGCTCGTTCAGCCGCAAGTCGGTGGTGACGATGGCTGGCAGGCTCAACGAGACGGTCTGCAGACCGCCGTCGATTTCACGGGTCACGGCAACTTTGTCGCCGCTGACTTCGACTTTCGACGCAAATGTGCCCTGAGCGTAACCGCTCAATGCTGCCAGCATCTGGCCGGTCTGGTTGTTGTCGCTGTCGATCGCCTGTTTACCGAGGATGACCAGTTGCGGCTGTTCCTTGGCAACGATGGCATTGAGCAGTTTGGCCACGGCCAGGGAGTTCAACTCATCAGCAGACTCAACCAGAATGGCGCGATCAGCACCTAGCGCCAGCGCAGTACGCAGTTGCTCCTGAGCAGTAGTCGGGCCGATGGAAACGACGACGATCTCGGTCGCAACGCTCTTTTCCTTTAGGCGTACGGCTTCTTCCACAGCGATTTCGCAGAAGGGATTCATCGACATTTTGACGTTAGCGAGATCGACGCCGGAGTTGTCCGCTTTGACGCGAACCTTGACGTTGTAGTCGACCACGCGCTTGATAGCGACGAGGACTTTCATGGCAGGCTCCAATGATTAAAATTGCCTTGAGAGCATCTGACGATGCTTGTGATTTTTTTAGCTTAACGGTCGCCAAGCTGCTCAATCACACCTTGGGCTTTCAATTCGGCTAGACGCTCATCATCCAGCCCCAATTGGCGCTTGAGCACTTCATCTGTGTGCTCGCCCAACATCGGCGCGCCGCGCTGATACTCAACCGGTGTCCCGGACAGCTTGATTGGACTGCCCACGGTCATGAAGTCAGGGTTGAGTGGGTGGGGAATGTTCACGAGCATGTCACGCGCTTTGACCTGCGGTTCATCCAGTGCCTGGGCGATGCTGTTGATGGCGCCAACCGGCACGCCCTGAGGGTGAATCCGTTGTACCCATTCATCGGCGCAGCCCGTCAGGAAATGCTCCGACAGAATTTTGATGACCTCTATCCGGTTGGTCACCCGATCAGCATTGCGCGCAAATCGAGGGTCCCGGGGCAGTTCCGGCAGATCGATGGCGTTGCACAGGGCGATGAATTGGCTGTCATTACCGCATGCAATGATGAAATCGCGGTCACTGGCCCGGAATACCTGGTACGGCACGATGTTCGCGTGGGCATTGCCATAGCGGCCCGGAGGTTTCCCAGAGGCCAGGTAGTTCTGACTCTGGTTGCACAAGGTTGCAACTTGCACATCAAGCAGTGCCATGTCGACATGCTGGCCCAGACCGGTTTTTTCGCGACTGAGCAATGCGGCCTGAATGGCAACCGTGGAGTAAAGCCCGGTCATCAAATCGGAGAACGCCACGCCGACTTTCTGTGGACCTCCACCCGGGAGATCATCTCGCTCGCCGGTGATACTCATCAGGCCACCGATGCCTTGAATGATGAAGTCATAACCTGGCTCGGCTGCGCGAGGCCCGGTCTGGCCGAAACCCGTCACCGAGCAATAGACCAGACGAGGATTGATTTGAGACAAGCTTGCATAGTCCAGCCCGTATTTGGCCAGTGAGCCCGCTTTGTAGTTTTCAATCAGCACATCACAGTTGGCTGCCAGCGCACGCACCATCTCCTGCCCCTCAACAGTGGCAAGGTTGAGTGCAACCGACAACTTGCCACGATTGGTGGACTGGTAATAAGAAGCTTCCCGGGTGGGTTCATCATTCTCGTCCCCCATCCACGGCGGTCCCCAGCCACGGGTGTCATCACCCGCGCCAGGCCGTTCAATCTTGATCACTTCGGCCCCGAGATCAGCCAAGGTCTGGCCGCACCAGGGGCCGGCCAGTACACGACTCAGGTCGAGCACGCGATATCCAGTCAAAGCACCCATTTCATTTCACCTTTCTCCACGGCGCTCATACGCGCTCGATAACCATCGCCAGCCCTTGGCCAACCCCGATGCACAGACTCACCACCGCGTAGCGCGTACCGCCTTTTTGCAGCGCCCTGGCAGTGCTGATCGCCAGGCGCGCACCAGAAGCGCCCAAAGGATGGCCGATCGCAATGGCACCGCCATTGGGATTGACGCGCGGGTCATCGAAAGACACATCCAGCCCCTTGAGGCAGCCCAGAACCTGGGAGGCAAAGGCTTCATTGATTTCAATAATGTCCATGTCCGCCAGGGTTAAACCTGCGCGTTGTAGAGCCTTGTTGATCGCCTCGACCGGCCCGACGCCCATGATCCGAGGGGCAACACCCACAGCGGCAGCAGACAAAATACGCACCATTGGCACCAGACCATGACGTTCACCAGCAGCTTTGGAGCCGATGAGCAGCGCAGCCGCACCATCGTTGACCCCCGATGCGTTACCTGCAGTGACGACACCGCCCTCGGACAAAGGCTTGAGCCGCGCGAGGGCCGCCAGATCAGATTGCGGGCGAGGATGCTCGTCCTGATCAACGAGATTGGGCGGTGTCTTGCGCCCGGTTGGTACGCTCACAGCGAGCAGTTCGTCAGCGAAGAAACCGGACAGCCGCGCAGCTTCGTAGCGGGCCTGGGATCCGGCCGCAAACACGTCCGCTTGCTCACGGCTAATACTGTAATCGGAAGCTACGTTGTCACCGGTCTGAGGCATGGTGTCATTGCCATACTCGGCGGTGATTTTCGGATTGGGGAAGCGCGCACCAATAGTGCTGTCAAATACCGTGAGCTTGCGACTGTAGGCAGTCTCAGCCTTGGCCAGGACGAAGGGCGCACGGGACATGCTTTCCACACCGCCCGCGACGAAAAGGTCACCTTCCCCACACGTAACCGCACGAGCAGCATCGATCACTGCCGCCAGACCGCTGGCGCACAGGCGGTTTATCGTTTGCCCCGGGACCGTCACCGGCAGGCCTGCCAACAGCGCGGCATGACGGGCAATATTACGGCTGTCCTCCCCCGCCTGATTGGTGTTGCCGAGGATTACATCCTCGATGGCATCACCGGGAATGGCATGGCGGGCGAGCAATTCTCGGATAACGTGGGCAGCGAGATCGTCCGGGCGAATGGCAGCGAGGGCTCCACCGTGGCGACCGAACGGCGTGCGCAGCCCCGCAAAGATATAAGCGTCGAGCATGGAAAACTCCTGGAATTCCGAGATCAGTTAAGCGCCGGTTCACTGTGGCGCAGGGATAAGCCAAGCGCCGCTCGACGACGCAACCACGGCCCCGGGCGATAACGCGGATCCCCGGTCAGTTCGGTCATGCGCTGCATAATCGTGAGCAGACGTTTGGCACCGACCTCATCGCCCCACGCCAGAGGGCCCTGTGGGTAGGCCAAGCCGCGACGCACGCCCTCGTCGAGATCGTCGACACTGGCGATACCTTGTTGAACGATGTCGCCAGCCAGGTTGATGATCATTGCCAGCACGCGCTGGGCGACGAAGCCCACGCTGTCGTGGATCACGCTGACCCCGACCCCGTCGCGGGCCAACAGCGCATGAGCTGCGTCGCGCATATCAATCCGGGTGGCCGGTGTGGGCATTAAAGTGCGATAGCGGCCAAGGTCCAGCAGCGGGTCAATGCAGACAGTGCGCGCTGGGTCGGTGGCGAACTTGCCGGCGGCGGCGGTGGCGTCCAGCCCATAGGGCGCCAGCAGACAGAGGGCTTCACTGGACGGCGTCGCGTCCTGTTCTACTTGCGCGCCCAAGGTGTGCAGCAAGGCAATCAAGGCGGCACGATCCGTGTCGTTCTCAGTGCCGAGCCAAACCGGGGGTAGCGCGCTCACGGTCGGCACCACCTGAGCCTGAGGTGTATCCACCCTCTGGCCATTGGCATAGCGATAAAACCCGCGCCCAACCTTGCGGCCAACGTATCCGGCCTCCAGCATCTGGCGGGTAAGCGCCGCCGGACGGTAACGAGGCTCCTGGTAAAACTGGTTGTAGATCGACTCGATGACCGGATGGGAAACGTCCAGCGCCGTCAGGTCGAACAACTCCAGCGGCCCCATACGAAAACCCAGCCCTTCGCGCAGGATGCGGTCGATCTCGGCTGGCTCGGCCACGCCTTCCTTGAGAATTTGCAGGGCTTCGGTGCTGTAGGCGCGCCCGGCATGGTTGATGATAAAACCGGGGGTGTCCTTGGCCCTGATACCCCGGTGGCCCATGCGCGACGCCAACGCTTGCAGGCAGTCGCCGATCAGCGGATCGGTGGCCAGGCCGTCGATGACTTCCACCACTTTCATCAGGGGGACAGGATTGAAAAAGTGAAAACCCGCGACACGTTCGGGGTGCTGGCAACCGCGCGCAATGCTGGTAACCGACAGTGATGAGGTATTGGAAGCCAGAATGCAGTCATCGGCCACAACGGCCTCCAACTCTGCCAGCAAGGCCTGTTTGGCATCGAGACGTTCGATGATGGCCTCAACCACCAGATCAACGCTCTTCAAATCCGCAAGAGAAGTGGCTACTTGAAGCTGCCCAAGGGTCAGTTGTGCATCGCTGCTGGTGATCTTGCCCTTGCTCACCAGCTTGCCCAACGTCAGCTCAAGGTTATCCCTGGCTCCCTGCGCCGCGCCGTCACGATTGTCGAACAGCGTCACTCGAATACCCGCCTGGGCGGCGATCTGGGCAATACCGGTGCCCATCACGCCGGCACCGACGATGGCCATGTGATTAATCACGCGTGTCATGGGTCACTCTCCTACAAAGCTGGCTTTACGCTTTTCCAGAAAAGCGCGAGCGCCCTCTTTCTGGTCCTTGGAGTCAAACAGCAACTGGAACGCCTTGCGCTCAAGGACCAGCGCACTGTCCAGCGGCAGGTCCGCACCCGCCAACATGACTTCTTTAATCTGCGCCACGGCCAACGGTGGCAAGGCAGCAATCTGCGCGGCCAGTTCCAGTGCGCGGGAGATCGTCTGGTCGTCGCTCACCACCTCGCTGACCATACCCATGGCCAGCGCCTCAGGGGCTGGCACCATGCAACCTGTCAGGGCGATGCGCATCGCCTGGAATTTACCGACGGCACGGACGAGACGCTGGGTTCCCCCCGCTCCAGGCATCAGGCCGAGCTTGACCTCTGGCTGCCCAAAACGAGCGGACTCACCGGCGACAATAATGTCGCAGTGCATGGCCAGTTCGCAGCCGCCACCCAAGGCGAAACCGTTCACCGCTGCGATCACGGGTTTCGGGCAACGGCCGATGGCTTCCCACAGGTATTCGGTATGGCGCAGGTACATCTCGATGGGGGTAGCGTCAGCGAACTCTCGGATGTCGGCACCGGCAACAAAGCACTGCTCGCCCCCGGTCAGGACGATGGCGCGTACCTTCGCGTCATCAGCCAGCGCACGAAAATGCTGGGCGAGTTGCTCGCGTATGGCGCTGTTAAGGGCGTTTTTAGCTTCTGGACGTGAGATGCGCAAAAGTGCGACAGCGTCCTTGCCTATTTCGAGGGTGACGACTGGCTCATTGGGGGAGTTCATATTTTCTCTCTTATTGTGTTTCGCTAGACGAAACTAGATACCGAACTATTGATTTATCATAAAGACGGTCTTAAAGCGCTGTAAACAGTTAATCAATAAATTTTATTTTTCCCTTACAAATAAAGGGTTTTTGACTGAATTCAGCTCATTTTTAATTTTTTAACTGTTGAAGGTCTTTTGTTTCGCTCTGCGAAACTGTATTTTATTTTCTTGCATTTCCAAGAATTGGGGTTTTAACATGGCACGCAACAAGACGGACCAGTCCGCAGCGGACACCAGTGGTTCAGATGATTTCGGCTTGCTGAGCATGGGCAATCTCGATCCGGCGAGCGGGATGAATGAAGAGCAAGGCAGTGGCCAGTTTGTGACGGCCCTGGCTCGCGGCCTTGAGCTGCTGAGGTGTTTCACGCCACGGGCGAACGTGCTGGGTAACCAGGACCTGGCCAGGATGACCGGGCTGCCCAAACCGACAGTGACGCGCCTGACCAATACGTTGATGCGCCTGGGATGTCTCAAGCGCGAAGTGCATTCGGGCAAGTACCAACTGGATGTTGGTGTACTCGGCTTCGGTTACGCGATGCTGTCGAATCTTTCGATTCGCGCAGTCGCCCATCCACTGATGGAAGACCTGGCCAATCACGCTCAGGCAGCTGTTGCAATGGCAGCCCGTGACCGGCTTCAGATGGTGTATCTGGATGTGGTTCAGGGTCAGGGCAACATGACCATGCGGCGCCAGATAGGCAGTTATCTGCCGTTGGCACAGAGTTCGATGGGCAGGGCTTGCCTGGCGGCAATGCCGGAAACAGAGCGGGAGTTTTTACTGAACCACATCCGCCAGCGAGAAACGGACCAATGGCCAGCGATCCGCAAGGGGCTCGACCGTGCATTCAGGGACTACGCCGATTACGGGTACTGCCTGTCAGTCGGTGAATGGCAACGGGATGTGAACTCCGTTGCAGTGCCGCTGGCGCACCCGCAGTACGGATTGCTGACGTTCAACTGCGGTGGACCCAGCTTTCAACTACCACGCGAAAAGCTTGAGGACGAGATCGCCCCACGCCTGATCGACATGGTTAACAACATCGGCGCCGCTGCTCGCTAACGCAATGGTATCGGCGCCCTAATAAATGGCCCGTTCAAGGGCCTTGAGGAGCGCAAATGATCCGTGATACCGAAACCCTTCAGATCCTCCTGGATTCCCTTCGCCAGTTCGTCAACGAAGCGTTAATTCCACGGGAAAACGAGGTAGCCGAGACCGACAACATTCCGGACGACATTGTTAGTCAGTTGCAAGAGATGGGGCTGTTCGGGCTGACGATCCCGGAAGAGTTCGGCGGCATGGGTGTGACCATGGAAGAAGAGGTGAACATCGCTTTCGAACTGGGGCGCACCTCTCCGGCTTTCCGCTCCTACATTGGCACTAACAACGGCATCGGCTCGATTGGCATTCTGCTCGACGGTAGCCAGGAGCAAAAACTCAAATACCTGCCAAAACTGGCCTCGGGTGAGCTCCTGAGTGCCTTTTGCCTCACCGAGCCCGATTCGGGTTCGGACGCTGCATCACTCAAAACCAGCGCAATACGTGACGGCGATCATTACATCATCAACGGCACCAAACGCTTCATTACCAATGCACCCCATGCCGGCATCTTCACGGTGATGGCCCGCACGAATGCAGACATCAAAGGCTCGGGCGGTATCAGCGCATTCATCGTAGAGCGCGACACGGCTGGCCTATTTCTGGGCAAACCCGATCACAAGATGGGGCACAAAGGCGCTCACACCAGCGACGTCATCTTGGAGAACGTTCGGGTTCCAGCCAGCCAGTTAATCGGTGGTATTGAAGGTGTAGGGTTCAAGACCGCCATGAAAGTGCTGGATAAAGGTCGACTGCATATTGCTGCCCTGAGCGTGGGGGCAGCGGAGCGCATGCTGGCTGACTCGTTACAATATGCAATCGAGCGCAAGCAGTTCGGCAAGCCGATTGCCGAGTTTCAACTGATCCAGGCAATGCTTGCCGACAGCAAGGCGGAAATCTATGCCGCGCGCTGCATGGTGCTGGATGCCGCACAAAAACGTGACCAGGGTCTGAACATCGGCACCGAGGCTTCCTGCGCCAAGATGTTCGCCACCGAAATGTGCGGTCGGGTCGCTGACCGCGGCGTCCAGATCCACGGCGGTGCGGGTTATGTAAGCGAATACAGCATTGAGCGATTTTATCGCGACGTACGCCTGTTCCGAATCTATGAAGGCACTACCCAGATTCAACAGCTGGTCATTGCCCGCAATATGATCCGCGACGCCCAGAGCTGACCGCTCGGACTCAAGCCCCCCTGTTCCTATAAATACAATAAGGTGACGTGATGGAAGCTGCAGCTCAGGTCAATGCCAAGGCATCGGCTAAAAACAACACGTGGGTGTTGGTATTTGTTTTCTGCTTTCTTGGCTTGTTGATTGATGGCGCTGATCTGATGCTGCTCTCCTACAGCCTCAGTAGCTTGAAGGCTGAATTTGGCCTGACCAACGTCGAGGCTGGTAGCCTGGGAAGCTTCACCCTGGCAGGCATGGCTATTGGTGGTATTTACGGCGGATGGGCCTGTGACCGTTTCGGCCGGGTAAAAACCGTCGTGTGGAGCATCATTCTCTTCTCCGTTGGCACAGCCGTGCTCGGTCTCACGCAGAACTATTGGCAGTTCGCAATTACCCGTTTCCTGGCATCACTGGGGATCGGTGCCTTGTATGTGGCGTGCAACACGCTGATGGCTGAGTACGTACCGACGCGCTTTCGCACCACTGTGTTGGGTACCTTGCAAGCCGGCTGGTCGGTGGGCTATATCGTTGCGACGTTACTGGCCGGGTGGATTCTGCCAATCCACGGCTGGCGCTGGCTGTTCTATGTTGCACTTATTCCGGTCATCCTGGCCGTGGTGATGCAGCGTTTCGTCCCTGAGCCGCAGGCCTGGGTCAACGCACAAGCCGAACGCGCCAAGCGGAAAATTGAAGGCGGTTCGAAGCCGACATTGGCCAAGCGCGAGAGCATGTACAAACAGATTTTCGGTGATCCCAAGGCTCGCCTTATGTTCACCTGCTGGGCGCTGACGGCAGGCTTTCTGCAGTTCGGCTATTACGGCGTGAATAACTGGCTGCCAACCTATCTGGAAAGTGAATTGGGTATAAACCTCAAATCCATGACCGGCTACATGGTGGGTACTTACACCGCCATGATCCTCGGCAAGATCCTGGCCGGCCTGGCGGCCGATCGTATTGGTCGTCGCGCCGTGTTCGCGTTTGGTGCCTTGGGGACTGCGGTATTTCTGCCGATCATCGTGTTATTCCAAAGCCCGGACAACATTCTGTGGATGCTGGTGGTGTTCGGTTTCCTGTACGGGATTCCTTATGGTGTAAACGCCACTTACATGACCGAGAGTTTCGAAGCCAAGTTTCGCGGATCTGCCGTCGGCGGGGCTTACAACATCGGACGTCTGGGTGCAGCAACTGCTCCTGCGGCCATTGGTTTCCTGGCGTCCCACGGCTCGATCGGCGTCGGGTTTTTAGTGATGGGCGCAGCCTATTTCATCTGTGGTGTGATCCCGGCACTGTTTATTCGAGACAAACAGTTCGATCCGCAAAAGCAATAAAACTTCGATAGTTCGACGCAGCCCCTGCCGACCCCCATGTTTGGCAGGCGGTTGTGTATCGCCTCGCAGAACGCCTGAGCCCCATCACCCTATCAAATGCTGTATCCAACATACCTGTAGCCAACATACCTATGACGTCGACATTGTTTTCTTTAGGTCTACCCTGAGTAGATAGTTAGATCATCTATAAACTAAAGTTTATGCGATAGCATTCCACCATGGCGCAACATATTGCCACCCTTCTTTGAAACCAATCCACATGCGACCCAACTCATGAATCTGGGCAGATTTCGGCGGATGCAATTCCAAACAAAAGAGGATTACCATTTCAAAATTTTATACCGTGTTTTTACGCGCTACTTTTTAATTCGCTTTCTAACAATATTGTCATCCTTCACTCACCCTCCCGTTAACTTTCGAGGCTTACCATCACGCCTAACTCCTGAGGTGCGATTAAGCGCGCCTCTGGTTTCTGCCATTGCACCTATACGGTAATCACCATGAATCTGATCAAGTCGCTGGTTTTCACAGCCACCGTCCTTTCCTGTACATCTGTACTGGCTGAGGACGGCAGTGACCGTGCGAGCCAGGCCGCTCAAAAGATCCGCTTGGCTCAACAAACTCACTTCAATGACCACAGCAGCGAAGCTTCTCGGTTCGTCAGCGCTGACGAGAAATCTCGCGCTGAACCAATGAAGAAGTCAGAAGGTTAAGTCCCGGCTCTACACAATTCGCCTTTAGTAGCTCTACAGCTCCTTTGGTCAAGGTGAATCTTTAAGCGTCCTTCGGGACGCTTTTTTTTGCGTTTTTTATAGATTGTCTGGCGAACGTCCCGCCTGCCTAATGTGTCCTAACACAGCCTCTATTATTCATT
>NZ_DASWOT010000204.1:0-10415 GCF_036404235.1 Pseudomonas sp. | reverse complement strand
CTACATGGGTTCACCGTTTGTCTTACGAGTCTTACGCCTTGGCCCATCCCGCCCAGCGCCGCTGGTACCCACTGGTTTTCACCATCGCCGCGTTGGTGCTGTTGCCCCTTAGCGTCTTGCTGTTTTCCTGGCAAACCATCGATCTGGAAATCTGGTCGCACCTGTGGGAAACCCAGATGCCACGCCTGCTCGGCAACACCTTGACCCTGGTGGTGGGTGTCGGCATTGGCGTCACGCTGCTTGGCGTCAGCCTGGCGTGGCTGACAAGTCTGTGCGAGTTCCCCGGTCGGCGCTGGCTGGACTGGGCACTGATGCTGCCATTCGCGATCCCCGCCTACGTGTTGGCGTTCGTCTTTGTGGGCCTGCTCGATTTTGCCGGCCCGGTGCAAACGCTGCTGCGAGAGTGGTTCGGCAGCGGCTTGCGCTTGCCTCGGGTGCGCTCTACGGGCGGGGTGATCATCGTGTTGGTGTTGGTTTTCTATCCCTACGTCTACCTGCTGGCACGCACGGCGTTTCTGGCTCAGGGCAAAGGCTTGATGGAAGCGGCGCGAATGCTCGGGCAGACGCCGTGGCAGGCGTTCTGGCGCGTGGCGCTACCGATGGCGCGGCCAGCGATTGGCGCAGGTGTGGCGCTGGCCTTGATGGAGACGTTGGCCGACTTCGGTGCCGTGGCGGTGTTCAACTTCGACACTTTCACCACTGCCATTTACAAAACCTGGTATGGCTTCTTTAGTCTGTCGACGGCGGCGCAACTGGCGAGTTTGCTGCTGTTGGCGGTGATGTTGGTAGTGTACGGCGAGCACCGGGCACGCGGCGCCAGCCGTCCGATCAATGAACGACCGCGTGTCCAGGCGTTGTATCACTTGCGCGGTGTGAAAGCCTTGGCGGCGACGTTTTGGTGTGGGCTGGTGTTCGTTTGCGCTTTCGTGGTGCCGATGTTGCAACTGATGGTATGGGTCTGGCAGCGAGGCCGTTTCGATCTGGATGAGCGCTACGCCGGGCTGATCCTGCACACTCTTTATCTGGGTGGTATTGCAGCGTTGGTCACCGTGAGTGTGGCGTTGATTCTGGTCTTCGCGCGGCGACTGGCACCTACGCAAGGCATCCGCATGGGCGTCGGCCTGGCGAGCATCGGTTATGCGCTGCCGGGATCGGTCCTGGCGGTGTCGATCATGCTGGCGTTCAGTTACCTGGATCGCGAACTGGTGGTGCCGCTTTCGAGCTGGTTCGGCGGAGCAGGCAAGCCCTTGCTGCTCGGCAGCCTTGCAGCATTGGTGTTGGCGTATCTGGTGCGATTTATCGCGGTCGCCTACGGCCCTCTGGAAAGCAGTCTGACGCGTATTCGGCCTTCTTTGCCGGAGGCAGCACGCAGCCTCGGCGTCAGCGGGCCACGGCTGTTCTTCACGGTGTATTTACCATTGCTGATGCCGGGCGCCCTGAGCGCAGCGCTTCTGGTGTTTGTTGATGTGCTCAAAGAGATGCCTGCCACGCTGCTCATGCGTCCATTCGGATGGGACACCTTGGCCGTGCGAATTTTCGAAATGACCAGCGAAGGCGAGTGGGCGAGGGCCGCATTGCCGGCGCTGACATTGGTGCTTGTGGGTTTGCTACCAGTGATTGGCTTGATCAGACGTTCGGCTCGACCGATCGGCTAGGTGCGGGGTCACAACCTTGCGGCTACAATGCGCCGCAATCGGTGCGGTCTGTCAGACGTTTCGGCATGCTTACAACGGCGATATACCCCATTTTACGGGGGGCTTGCTCGCGTTTTGGCTGTCTGCATCTTCGCCACGCCCGGAAGGAGAAACCCATGGGACAGCGTACGCCGCTCTTTGACCTGCACCTCGCCCTAGGCGCGAAGCTGGTCGATTTTGGTGGTTGGGATATGCCGTTGCACTACGGCTCACAAGTCGAAGAGCACCATCAGGTGCGTCGAGACTGTGGGATTTTCGACGTGTCGCACATGCGCGTCATCGACGTTTGCGGCAGTCAGGCAAAGCCCTGGCTGCAACACTTGCTGGCCAATGACGTCGACAGGCTCAAGCAAATCGGTCGCGCCTTGTACAGCGCGATGCTGGACACCGATGGCGGGATCATCGACGACATGATCGTCTATCTCACCGACAACGGTTACCGATTGGTGGTCAACGCGGCCACCGGTGCCAAGGATCTGGCCTGGATGCAAGTGCATCTGGACGGCTTCGACGTGCAACTCAATCAGCGCTCCGAACTCGCCATGCTGGCGATTCAAGGCCCGCACGCCCGGCAGAAAATAGCCGAATTGGTGACCCAGGCCCGTGCCGAACTTATCTATCAGCTCAAGCCGTTCGAAGGCCGTGCCGACGGTGACTGGTTCATCGCGCGTACCGGCTATACCGGTGAGGACGGCCTGGAGATCATTCTTCCCGCCGGGCAGGCCCCCGGTTTCTTCAACGACATGGTCGGCGCCGGTATTTCCCCTATCGGCCTCGGCGCGCGCGATACCTTGCGTCTTGAGGCGGGTATGAACCTCTACGGTCAGGACATCGACGAGCACGTGTCACCGTTGGTTTCGAATATGGCCTGGACCGTTGCGTGGCAGCCTGTCGACCGGGATTTTATCGGACGCGCTGCGCTGGAGGCCGAGCAGGCAGCAGGTGCGGTGTCGAAACTGGTGGGGTTGGTGTTGGAAGAACGCGGCGTTTTGCGTGCGCATCAGGTGGTCCGTATAGCGGAAGTTGGCGAAGGAGAGATTACCAGTGGTAGTTTCTCTCCTACGCTAAGCAAGTCGATTGCCTTGGCGCGTGTTCCAATGGCGACCGCTGACCGTGCCGAGGTGGAAATTCGCGGCAAGTGGTATCCGGTTCGCGTGGTACAGCCGACGTTCGTGCGTCACGGCAAGCCCCTAATTTAAACTCCCTGGCGGGTTTCTCCGCTGACTTGATGTAGAGGATGACTAAATGAGCAATATTCCCGCCGAACTGCGTTTCGCCGAAAGCCATGAATGGGCAAAGAAAGACGGTGATCTGATCGTTGTCGGTATTTCCGACCACGCTCAAGAAGCGTTGGGTGATGTGGTGTTCGTCGAACTGCCGGAGATCGGCAAGGTTTTCGTGGCTGGCGACACCGCAGGCGTGGTTGAATCCGTAAAAGCGGCGTCCGACATCTACTCGCCTGTGGGCGGTGAGGTGGTTGAAGTCAACGAAGCCCTGAGCACCTCGCCGGAAGGGCTGAACAATACGCCTTACGACTCGTGGATCTTCAAGATCAAACCGAGCAACGCTGATGCTGATCTGGCCAAACTGCTGGATGCTGCGGGTTACAAATCTGCGATTGGCGAGTAAAGGCGTGTAGACCTGCGCTCTTCCTGAACGATGCATCAGTCTGTAGGAGCCAATTTATTCGCGAGACGTCAGACCTGACGCCGCGTCGGCCTCTCGCCAACACGTTGGCTCCTACACATCCGCGTTTGTCGTGCGACGTTGTGTCAGTCCAAAAAAATGCCGCTCGATTGAGCGGCATTTTTTATGCTGTACGCCAATAGCGACTTACTGCTCAGCTACCAGATTCTTCGCCAGGATCGCATTCGCCAGGTCCATGTCCGAAGCGTTCAGGCTGGGATTGTCTTTGCGAACCTGTTCCATTGCCGCTTCCAGGAATGGACCACGGATTTCGCCGTTGCTCGCGACGAAGCTGCCAGCATCATCTTGTGCCGCAACGATCAGTTTGTGATGCCTGAAGGTCAGGTAGGTCGAACCGGTAGTCGCGCCCGACGAAATCACTTCGCGCAAAAAGCCGTCAGCCATTGCTGAACCGACCGGGAGCGAGAGCAAGGCTAATGTGGCGATAGCAAGTTTAAGACGCATGACGGGGTTACTCCGAGTTTGGCTGTTCTGAGACGATTTGATACGTTGAGCGGGTGAGTAGTTCCGTAGTGGCATATTCACACTGTTTCCACTTTCAAAATCGCGCCCTCTTGGCTCACCACACGCACCTGACTTCCCACTGGCACATCCGGGCCGATCACCATCCATACGCCGTCATTGACCTTGATCTTGCCGCGTCCACCGATAATCGCGTCATGAACAGTAAAAGTGTGCCCGATCAACTCCTGGCCGCGCATGTTCAAGCCGGGTTGATCCGATTGCCGGATGACGGTGCGCTGACGGCGCCACCAGTACACTGCGGTCAGCACCGATAACACCGCGAACAGCAAAAACTGCAGCTCCCACGCCATGCCGGGAACGATGTACGTGAGGATGCCGACTGTCGCAGCGGCAACGCCGATCCATAGCAGATAGCCACCGGCGCCAAACACTTCAAGAATCAATAGCGCCGTGCCCAGTGCCAGCCAGTCCCAGAACGACAGGTTTTGCAGATAATCCAGCATGCCCTCCACCTCAGACCTTCTTGGTCGGCGCAGATGCAGGTGTGCCGAACGTGGCTTTGACGATTTCGCCGATACCACCCACGGCACCGATCACCTGGCTGGCCTCCAGCGGCATGAGGATCACTTTGCTGTTGTTGGCCGACGCCAGTTTGCCCAGCGCGTCGATGTATTTCTGCGCGACGAAATAGTTGATCGCCTGCACGTTGCCGTTTGCAATCGCTTCGGACACCACCTGGGTTGCTCGGGCTTCCGCCTCGGCCTGACGCTCCCGGGCTTCGGACTCAAGGAACGCTGCCTGACGGCCGCCCTCGGCTTCGAGGATTTGCGCCTGTTTTTTACCTTCGGCGGTCAGGATCGCCGACGCTCGCAGGCCTTCGGCTTCCAGAATTTGCGCCCGCTTGATCCGCTCGGCTTTCATCTGTCCGGACATCGCGGCCATCAGATCGGCAGGCGGGCTGATGTCCTTGATTTCAATGCGGGTGATCTTGATGCCCCACGGCGAGGTCGCTTCATCGACAGTGCGCAGCAGTTTTTCGTTGATGTTGTCGCGCTGGCTGAGCATCGCGTCCAGCTCCATTGAGCCCAGCACGGTACGAATATTGGTTTGCAGCAGATTGCGCACGGCGTGTTCGAGATTGTTGACCTCGTAAGCGGCCTGAGCGGTATTGACCACTTGAAAGAAACACACCGCGTCAATCTGCACCGTGGCGTTGTCGGCCGTGATGACTTCTTGCGGCGGGATGTCGAGTACGCTCTCCATGACGTTGATCTTGCGCCCGATGCGGTCCATCACCGGCACGATGATGTTCAAGCCTGGTTTGAGCGTATTGGTGTATCGACCAAAGCGTTCGACCGTCCACTGATAACCTTGCGGCACGACCTTAAAACCCATGAATACAATGGCGATCGCCAGCGCGACAAACAGTAAAACCACACTACCGATTTGCATAACCTTTCCCTGTTGGTGGTTGATCAAAGTACATCTGCGCGTCATTTAGGCAGAAAGCGTCCATGAGCGCCGATGTAACCTGAAATACATCTATACAAAATGTGGCAGGCCGCGTGGCGGCAGGCCTCGCTCCAAGAGGCACTAAATGCTAGACCGTCAGCGTTGCTCACTCTGTGGCGTCACGCGCAGTACTTCTTCAAGCGTAGTCAAACCGGCTGCAACTTTCTGCGCACCGGACAGACGCAGGCTGCGCATGCCATCTTTGAATGCCTGCCGACGCAGGGCGGTGAGGTCGAGGTCTGAGACAATCTGCGATTTCACCGCGTCCGACATCAGCATGATCTCGTACACCCCGGCGCGGCCTCGATAACCTGTGTCGCGGCATTCTACGCAGCCCACCGCACGATGAGCCCCTGTGGGCACTGGCGCCTGCCAAGGGCGAGTCAGCGTTTGCCAGTCAGCCTCGTCCAGCTCCACCGGGGCCTTGCAGTGCGGACACAGCGTACGCACCAAACGTTGCGCCATCACGCCAAGGATCGTCGCTTTGAGCAAGTAATGCGGCACACCCAGCTCCAGCAGCCGACTGATCGCGCTGGGCGCGTCGTTGGTGTGCAGCGTCGAGAGCACCAAATGCCCGGTGAGTGCCGCCTGGATCGCCATTTCGGCGGTCTCCAGGTCGCGGATCTCGCCGATCATGATGATGTCCGGGTCTTGCCGCATCAGCGCTCGCACGCCGCTGGCAAAAGTCAGGTCAATGTTGTGCTGCACCTGCATCTGGTTGAATGCCGGCTCGACCATCTCGATGGGGTCCTCGATGGTGCAGAGGTTGACTTCCGAGGTCGCCAGTTTCTTGAGCGTGGTGTACAGCGTCGTGGTTTTGCCAGAGCCGGTGGGGCCGGTGACCAGAATGATGCCATTGGGTTGTCGGGTCATGTCCTGCCAGCGGCGCAGGTCATCGTTGGAAAAGCCCAGTTGGTCGAAGTCCTTAAGCAACACTTCCGGGTCGAAAATCCGCATGACCATCTTTTCGCCGAACGCTGTAGGCAAGGTCGACAAACGCAATTCGACTTCGCCGCCATCAGGTGTCTTGGTCTTGACCCGCCCATCCTGCGGCTTGCGCTTTTCCGCGACGTTCATCCGCCCAAGGCTTTTCAGGCGACTGACGATTGCCATGTTCACTTGCGTCGGGAATTGATAAACGTTGTGCAGCACGCCATCGATACGAAAGCGTACGGTGCCTTGTTCGCGGCGCGGTTCGATATGGATGTCGCTGGCGCGCTGCTGGAATGCGTACTGGAACAGCCAGTCGACGATGTTGACGATATGCGCGTCGTTGGCGTCGGGTTCTTGATCGCTGGCGCCGAGCTTGAGCAACTGTTCGAAGTTGCCCAGGTTGCTCAATTTTTGATCGGTTGCGTTGGCGCCGCTTACCGATTTTGCCAGTCGATAAAACTCGACGGCCAAGCGCTGTATGTCGACAGGATTGGCGACGACGCGCTTGATCGGCAGCTTCAGCACATGGGCCAGGTCGGCTTCCCAGGCGGTGACGAAAGGTTGCGCACTGGCAATGGTTACGGCGTCTCGGTCTACTGCCACGGCCAGAATCTTGTGGCGTTGCGCAAAGGCATACGACATCAAGGGGGTCACGGCGGTCACGTTGATTTTCAGCGGGTCAATGCGCATGTATGGCTGACCGGCCTGTTCGGCCAACCAAGCGGTCAGGGTTTCGAGGTCGAGTTTTTTTCCGGGCCGCTGGAGGTTGTCAAATTGCTGGGTCGCGAGGAATTCCAGCGGGTGGATTTGTGCGTTTTGCGCACTGCGGCGCAAGGTCAGCGCTTGTTCGGCGCTGTCCTGATCCATAAATCCTTGCGCGACCAGATCGCGCAACAGGTCGTTCAGATCCAGCCAGCGGTCCTGAGATGATGAGGCGAGGACGGACATGCGGGCTCCTTTGGACGAGACGGCTTACTTCGGTAAGCAAGAGTAGTCCCAAGCGTGCCAGTTGTTGCGTCCTGCATGCGAGTAAGCGTTGCCAATATTTTCCAAATACTCAACCGACCGCGAGTGACGCGGGCTCAGATAGGACGTGGATATCGGGAGTCGGTTCCAGCTCCACCGAGCAAACATTGATCAGGCTGCGCATTTTTTCGCCAATTACCTGTGCGCGATGCCAGGTCAAGCCGCCAATTTCAGCTTCGATCATCAACATGCCGTCTTGTTGCAAAACGCTGACGTGTTGCGGGGTCAGGTACTGCATCGCAAACAGGTTGAGTACCCGGCAGATCAGGTCAGGCTCGGCTTCGGCAAGCAACTGATAACGAGCGCGGCAGTGTGCGTTACTGGCTGACCAGGCATCCGGGCGCTGCGGGGCATGATGAACGGCTTCGAGATGGGACATGCTGGACGCTCCTTCTTAGGCGCGGGGTTGAATGGCCGCAATGACGTGGCCTTAATGCGGTAAAGTTTTGCACCCTTGAGCCGGTATTTCTGATCTATGATCGATGTGTTTTGCCGTATTTCGAATTATTAATGTGTAAATAGCGGGTATTGAGAATTGGCTATGCATATCGAGCTGGATGCGTATGACCGCAAGATACTTGCGCTGCTCCAAGAGGACGCCTCGTTGTCTAGCGCGCAAATTGCTGAAGCGGTGGGGTTGTCGCAGTCACCGTGTTGGCGGCGGATTCAGCGAATGAAGGACGAAGGGGTGATTCGGCGGCAGGTGACGTTGCTTGATCGCAAGAAGATTGGCCTGAACACGCAGATCTTTGCCGAGGTGAAGCTCAATGCTCACGGGCGTTCGAATTTTACCGAGTTCACCGAAGCCATTCGCGGGTTCCCGGAGGTGCTGGAGTGCTACGTGCTGATGGGGTCAGTGGACTTTCTGCTGCGCATCGTCACGCCGGACATCGAGGCCTATGAGCGGTTTTTCTTTGAGAAGCTGTCGCTGGTGCCGGGAATTCAGGAAGTGAACTCGACCGTGGCTTTGTCGGAGATCAAATCGACAACGAGTTTGCCGATTGTGCGGTGAGCAACGGGCAGCCAGGTTGGCTGGATGAGTCATACCAACTCGTTCAACACCTTCGACACAGTGTCGACAAAGAAGTCCACGCTACGCTGAGTGGTGACCATCGGCGGTTTGATCTTGAGGATGTTCAGGTAGTCACCCGTGGGCTGCATGAAGATGCCCAATTCACGCAGGCGATCGCACAGGTAGGTGGTTTCCTCAGTGGCCGGCTCCAGCGTCTGGCGATTGCGAATCAACTCGACGCCCAGATAAAACCCCATCCCGTGTACAGCGCCGACCAGCGGATGTTTATCGATCAAGGCTTCAAGCCGCGCTTTGAAATATCCGCCCACTACTTGGGCGTTTTCCCACAGACTTTCTTCTTCCATGACGTCGAGTACGGCCATGCCGATCCGACAACTGACCGGGCTGCCACCTGACGACGAGAAGAAATAGCCTTCGGCCTCCAGCGCCTCTGCGATCTCCCTGCGGGTGATGACTGCGCCCAGTGGATGGCCGTTACCCATGCCTTTGGCCATGGTGATGATGTCCGGCACCACGTCTTGCTCTTCAAAACCCCAGAAATAAAGACCCAAACGGCCGTAGCCGACCTGTACTTCATCGGCAATGCACACGCCGCCTTGCGCGCGAACTTGTTGATAAACCTGCTTCAAATACCCCGGCGGCAACGAAATACCCCCTGCGTTGCCATACACTGGCTCGCAAATGAAGCCCGCCACCTGGCGCTTTTGCTCAGCCAGTTTCGCCAGATGGGCTTCGACGCTGCGAACGTATTCCGGCCCACTGCCCGGCCCACGAAACTCACCGCGATACGTGTTCGGCGCCGTTACCGGATGCACCCAGTCGGGCCGCGTGCTGAGCGCCTTCGGGTTGTCGGCGATGGAGGTGGAAATGGCGTCCGTCGCCACAGACCAGCCGTGATAAGCCTCCAGCACACTCAGGACATCACGCCCGCCGCTGTAGGCCCAAGCCAGGCGAATCGCCAGATCATTGGCCTCAGTACCGCTGTTGACCAGAAACACTCGATCCATGCCATCTGGGGCCAGCGTTAACAAGCGCTCGGAAAACTCGGCGATGGCTGCGTAATGAAAGCGCGAGTTGGTGTTGAGTAATGACCACTGCCGGCTGGCGACTTCGGCCATGCGTGGATGCCCATGGCCCAGTACCGCCACGTTGTTGAGCATGTCCAGGTAGGAGCGTCCCTGCATGTCGATCAGGTGATTGCGCCAGCCGCGCTCGATCTGCGGCGGCGCGGTGTAATAGTGCTTCTGCGAACGGGCGAAGCTGGCATCACGGCGTGCCAGCAATTGAGCGGAATCGTCCAGCGCGGGCGCATCACAATCAAAGCCTAGAATGTCCGCTGGCGACGGACACAACGCGCGCCACGCTGGCGCCCAGGACGGCGTGGCGAACAACGGAGGGCTGAGCAACGGGTCCCGGCATACCTGCACGATTAACGAACCTGCGCCCAGCCCGATGACATCGCCAGCACTCAACTGCGTGCCGGAATCGAAATCAGAACTCACACCCCAAAGACGAAGCACCTCTGCGGCACCGACCAGCACCAGCGCGGCATCGGCCGTGCGTCGAACGACGCCGGCAAACGGTGCGTGAATGGGCGTCGCATCAGGTATTTGCAACTCGACGTGCAATGCGAACGTATCAGGCTCGCTGGCGCTGTCCGGTTGGGTCCGCGATAGGCGATATTCGCCATAACGGCTGGATGCTAGCCCGTTGAGGTGCGCAGCCTCTTTAAGCAAGCGCTCATCGACGCCGCTTTGTTCCCAGTTCCCGGCCACGAAATGCTCACTGAGCACGCCCAGGTCGACCGAAGTTACGGTCTGTCCGCTTAGCGTCGGCAGCAAAGGCCGGCAGATTTCAGTGTGTACGGGCGGCTCAAGCAGGCCGACCGCGCTCAAAATCGCCGCTTCCATCAACGCCATGGGCACTGAAGTCGCGACGTCGAAGATGTTCCACTCGCTCTGCAGATTCGCCTGAATGTAAGCGTTGTCGGGGTCGATACTGGCTTGCTGTTCACTGCTCAGCACCAAAACCGCCGAGCGGGCGAC
>NZ_DASWOT010000203.1:0-21858 GCF_036404235.1 Pseudomonas sp. | reverse complement strand
CTGAGATAGCACTAGACGCAGCTCATTTGGCTGGTCTAAGACCCGTTCTATGTACCAGACATCCGAAATTGGATAGAGACCTCCAGCCTGCACTGGGATAGATACCAAGGCGTTTGCTTTGAAATCCGGAAGGATCTCGCCATCCAGCGCAGCGACTTGACGCTTCACGTCGAATACACGGTCGGTCGTAGAAACCGGTGTCACTACATGCGCTTCTATCTTGGCTGCACGCTCCTCTTCTGTCAGATGACTGGGTGCGGTGTGAGGATTTGCAAGCGGGTCAGCGGGTTTGGTATTTCTTTGTGAGAACTCTGAATCAGGTCCATTAGTGGACCGCTGTTGCAGAGTTGAATCTTGTTGTTGGTTCAGGATGCCGCCTTGCGTCTGAGTGCTAGCAGGGGCTTGCTGAGTTGGTTGGGGAGCGTTTATGGGGGGGTCAATCAAGGTCGACCGGCGCGCTTGCGTCTGGTTCTCGCTGACGTTCAACAGAATCTGCTCGTACGTCAAACCAGTACCTGATTTCATGTGGCTAATCAGTTCATCTTGAACACGCTCGTAAACAAACTCGCTGGCTTCACCATCAAACTGAGAAAGTACGTCCTGAAACAAAGTCTCAAAGTCAGTGATATGGTTTTTACCCTGATTATGCGTCTGCCATGTCTGAGATGCTGCTTTTCGGAGGGCCAGCAAGCGCTCAACTTGGTGCTTACCCAGGCCCGAATAGAGAACTGCAGGTATCACTGGAAGCAGGCAGCGAACGGTTTCCTGCATCTTGCTAATGTGGGATTGTGAAACTGGATATCCGTCTTCTAACAATCGCCGAGCCAGCTCCCGTTGAGATACAGTTTCTCCGGATTCTTGCTCATATATTGCGCGTGCATTTTCTATACCTACTGCCCGCTCGATGAACATCAGTGAGCCGCGCAGGTCGTTTTCAGCGAGATGGCCTGTTAGAGCAATGATCTCGCCGCGAGCAGCGTCCCAAGGTCGAAATAGAACGTTGATCCGGTAAAAGCGCTCATCGCCTGTTTCTCTATAAAGGTCCCTGAGAATGGTAAGGCGGGTGTTGCCGCCGTTGCGAATGATGAAGTTCTTCTCACCAGGTCTGCGCGTTACTGCGGGTGGCTGATCCAAGCCACGCTGACGAATGGAGTCCTTGATTTCCTGATACTTGACGTTGGGCACTGTGCGAGGGTTTTTCTCGTACGCTGACATCTCGTCTATGGTCAACACCATTGGCGTGTCCGCGATAGGATCCGCCAAGCGATCAACAGATGGTCCGGTCCTATGAAACGACCCTTGAAGTAGCTTGCCCGATAGTTCTTCGGGAGAAAGTTTCGCAGCCATGATTAATGCCCCGCCTCATTGGTGTGCGCAGACTTGATCTCGCTCGGCTGACCTAACAGCGCATCGATCACTGCTTTGAGTCTTGTGACTTCTCTCTCAAGGTCGAGGCTGGACTCCATTCTGTTAATTATTTCGGAGTTCATTGATCGTTTGCTGACCTTGGCCTCGTCGGCGATACGGGCGCGCATGCCTGGTGGCAGGCGAACCACAAATTTTTCTTCTTCACGAATGCGCACAACTTCAGTGTTAAACATGGGGTTCTCCTGCATGGCTTGAACTCTGGGCACGACGAAGTTGAGCGCGTGCGTTCAGGCCGGCTCTGTGGTCGCTTGGTGAAAAGGACGTGTAGATCGAGGCGCATCCGCCCTTGCTAAACTTCACGTGGCCACCGCGTGTAAGGCAGACGACCCATCCTTGGGAAATTGCGAAATCGGCCAGGTCCTGCAAGCCCTTGCTCGCACCGCGAAGAGGTACAGTGACGTTTGTCATGACCTTAGCTCCTCATGCATGTCAGCCGAGCGCTGATTTATGACGTGGAGCGTCTTTGGAGGTGGCGTAGGAACGCCTCGAATCTCTACAACTTCGAAATCTATGACCCACACCCAAGGGTTTTCCTGCCACCCTTGAGTTTCGTTGGTTTGGTTCCACAGTGTGCTAAATGACTCTTGGGCGCTCGGCACGCAAGATGATCCGTCGCCACTGAGGCGGTAGTCTCGCCAAAACTGTCGGGTGCTTTGGGCATTCTGAGCAACAGCAAGAATGCCTTCTGCTACCGCTTGTTCGTGGCTGATGTCCTGCAGTGCCTCCGTGCGAACATTCGTGATTAGAAGCACGATGCGTGATGCCCATCGCGGCATGATCGTGCTCGATCTCCAGCGATCGACTCCCTCGGGGTTTTTCCATACAGGTTTGCAGTCGGCCTGGTAAAGAACTTCACACTTGGGCCTTTCTGCTTCTGGAACGGACCCGCCTCTATAGTCCTTAATAAAGTGGGGCTCGCGGACCCACAGGTGATCACCAACATGCGGAAACTGTCGGCAAGTCGGAGTAGAGGGTTTGATAGGTTCACGATGAACTGTCTTGTGTCCATTCAAGAGCGCTCTCACCATGTGTGGGTGCAGTTCTAAAGCTTGCTGACGTATCGATCCGGTCATGACTGGGCACTCCTTTTACAGAAGGCGCGTGAGCGGAATGGGATCTGATAGCGTCGAGCAAGGTCCTCGCAGCGCTTCACGGTTTCGTTCAGCTTTGCCGCCGCATCTGCCAGGGACTTGCCTGCCAAGCAGTGGGCTTTAAGTAGACGTGAGAGGTCGACATCGCTGATGGAGTGTGCGAACTCAACTTTCTTAGTTGCTGGTGGTTGCTTCGAGCTTGATTCACCAGGCTGCTCAGAAAGTAACTTCGCGGCTTTCTCTGTATTGATCACGAAGGCTTGCTTGCTGGCCCGATGAGTAGCTTCCACTTCCTGAATGCTGCCACCTAGTTTGAGGTACTCGGCCATAGCGCTTTCAATGCGCAGGCGCTCACGGTCACGTTGAGTATGAGTTGGCAAGTCTGCTTCGGTACTGTGATGAAGTTCCATGTCACTGACCTCCTGCGGCGCGCAGCGTGTTACCGGAATGAATCTCAACGATCTCCACGTTATGGTCGGCAAACGTTTCGGTCAGCGTGCGCATAAAAGCGCGCTTGGATTGATGACCATCTTCCATACGAAACACGACTGTGTACTCGACGCAGCTCTGGGTTATTGCCTCCGAGTTGACATCGAGTTCGGTGCTCTCCAGTTCGACGACATCGGTGCTATGGCAGAGCGGGCACTCTGATTTTTTTATGCCCGACTGAAGTACTCGCTGGGCCGGGTGATGCTGACCGCAGTTACGACATTGATGGGTAATCTGAAAAGTGATTGCGCAGGCGCTCATACACGGCCTCCTTGCCAAGTGCTGGCTGAAAGGTTCACGAAACGGGTGTGCTGGGGGATAAATGCGGTTCTTACAGTGCCGATTGAGCCGTTCCTGTGTTTGCCTAGGATCAGTTCTGCAATGCCTTTGTGCTCGGTTGCCGCGTTGTAAACCTCGTCCCTGTAAACGAACAGGATCAGGTCTGCATCCTGTTCAAGCGCACCTGAGTCCCGAAGATCAGCGTTGATCGGACGTTTGTTCGGACGTTGTTCAAGTGCTCGGTTGAGCTGTGATAGCGCAACCACCGGACAATCCATTTCTTTTGCGAGCGCTTTAAGCGAGCGAGAAATTTCGCTTATCTCGTTAGCGCGGTTTTCTTGCCCAGGGCACTGCATCATCTGCAGGTAATCAATCATGATTAATGCGGGCTTTCCGAACCGCCGAGTTGCACGGCGAGCGCGTGCTCGCAACGCAGATGGCGTCAATCCTGCTGAGTCGTCGATCACCAGTCGCTCGCCATAGCTGTTGATGCGGTGGACCGCAGACGACAGCTTCGGCCAATCCTCGTCTTCGAGTTGGCCTCGGATGAGCTTCTGTGAATCAAGGTGCCCCAGGATGGCCAGTAGCCTGAAGATCAGAGCTTGCGCTGGCATTTCCAGGCTGTAGATCTGAACGGTAGAGCTGGGGTCCTTCTGCAAAGCAGCGTCGACGAAGTTGAGCGCCAAACTCGTTTTGCCCATCGATGGCCTGGCAGCCAGCAAGATCAAATCGGCTGGCTGTAGCCCGCCGGTGAGTTCATCCAGATCTGAGAGCCCGGTGGGTACGCCGGTCACTGATTCACCCGTGTTGAAGCGAACATCAATGATGTCGACGACTTGGGAGAGCATGTGATTCACGTCGACAAAGTCGGCGGTCTGATGACCCCGGCCCAGCGCAAAAAGCTGTTGCTCTATGATGTCCTGGACGATCACAGCATTGGCCTGAGGGTCTGACGCTTCGCGTGCGCACCCGTACCCATGCGTAATGAGCTTACGCAGGTGCGAGCGATTGGTGACGATGTCTGCGTACGCCTGGATGTTGGCTACCGAAGGCGTGTTTCTAGCGACCTCGGTCAAGTATCCAAGTCCGCCTGCTTCGGCAATATCGGGCATCGACTCCGAAACTGTGACTACGTCGAACGGTGTGTTTGATTCAGCAAGCGCGGCAATGCTCTTGAAAATCAGCCGATGTTCGCGTTTGAAGAAGTCATCCGCCGTGATCCGGTCTGCAATTAAATCCCAAGCTGCGTTGTCGAGCATCAGCCCGCCAAGAACAGCCTGTTCCGCTTCGATGGAGTGGGGAGGGGAAAGGTCCGCAATGTTCATAGCCCACCTCCGATTCTTGTCGGAGCTTGGACTTGCTGACTAACACCTCGGTGTAATGCTGCTGCAGAACCATGCAGCCATCCCTGCTCTTGAGATTTGAGATCGTATCCTTTGGCGTGTGTGCGGCTTGACTCCGTTACGGTTAAGCCGGGGTGATGCAAGTTGAAGTATGCACCTATGATCCGCAGGGTCTCAGGCACTTGATGGCCAGCGAACTTCTGCACGCTGACACTGACGGCTGCGATCCATGCCTCCGCAAAAATGAGCCCTCGGCGTCTTTTTGTGGCGGGCTTACAGCGCGTCAGAGTTGAGACATGCTGACGCCGTGCTGCAATCAATTGTTGATGCAGTGCTGAGTACGCGTAGCTGGCCAGCTCTGGTGATACGCCCAACCCGATAAACTTGAATCGCCAGTCTGCGGGTCGCGCCTGGTACGCGAGGTAGTCGCAATCGAACGCTTTAGCGCAAGCGTCGGCAAGGCTATGCAACCAACCCGCTGGATTACGGCGAGTGCCAGTGGAGATGCAGTATTCGCACGCTTGATGAGCATCAATTTCCTGGTCATCGAGTCGATACTGCTCCATGAGCTTGCGGCCTTGTCGAAGTGCCGTTTCTGCCTCGTTAGGCGAAGCGCCTTCAGAGCGCGCGAGCGCAAAGCATTTGATGACTTTGTCGATGATTCTTTGGCGATCAATACTCATGGCTGCACCTCAGGTTTTGCCTGAGATGCCAGAGCTTCTGCCCAGAGTCTGAGGGTTTCCTGTTCTTCAGCTGTGAGTTCGGCTTTAAGACGCTCCTCACGGAATTTCGACTGCAGCGCATTTAGCCGATCTTCCACATCAGATCCATCGTCATAGGCGATGTCGTTAGTCAGCGCCTCAATGAGCTGACAACGAAGCGAGCCGATGTAGCTAAATCGATATGCGGTTAGGCTGGTCCAACCTATCAATCTGCTAAACGGCGTTGCTAGAGTGCTTCGGACTTGGGTATTGAACTCGCTGGGGAGATAGAACCCATCCAGTGCGCCAGTGCGGTTGAAAATAAGTGCCGTTCTGAGGAGCTCAATATGTTGGTCCAGGCCCTCCATGGGCAGAGGATATGTAGCAGCAATCAGCTGTTTAGCTCTTGCGTTCCGAGCCTCTTGTCGGCGTTTAGACGCTTTCTCTACGCGGACACGTTTTTCTTTTGCGTGCTCGACATGAGCATTCACTGACGCCAGGAGCTCAGCGGCCTGTTTGAGCAGTTCACGCTGTTCCCCAGTCAAGTAGTCACCGAGTCGGCCAATCAAACCGCCGCCCATTTTGAAGCCTGAGCTTAAATTACGGAGCTCACGTGATGTGCTAGTGAGCTTCGTCTGAGTCGAGCGCAATACCTTTGAGTTGTATTGTTCGTTGAGTTTGTGCATCAACTCCGGGGTAATGCCGGAGGCATTTGTGAGAGCCGACTTTGCCATATCAGCGGCCACCCTTAACGAGGGCTTCAACAGCCGACTCACTCATAGCCTCAAAGCGATCACGCCATTGTGGAAAAAGCTCGATGGCCAGATCCCGCACGATGCTCAAAGCACTGGGGGCTCTGCGATTGGATGGCTGCTTGTATTCCATGCGATGCGCCGGCGTACCGCTGGTAGCGGCCTGCCGGAAGACTACGGAGGCGGGGATCGTGCTTTTCAGGACCTCGATCTCCGCATTGCCTTCGAACGTGTCTCTGATCGCATCATGGATGGAGCGCGCATCGTTGGTTTGATCGAGGCAGTTAACGACGACTTTGATCGGGGGGATGTCGAGGCCTAGGCGTCCGTAGGGACGCAAGCCTTCGAGCATCTGCAACGTGCCGCGATTGAACTCGCGCGCGCTCAACATGTTTGGCGGCAGCGGTGAGATGGCGAGATCGGATGCCAGCACGACCATTTCAAGCATTGCGCTGCGTGCGCCCTGGGTGTCTATCAGGATGAGGTCAAATTGGCCCGCAAATGCTTTGACCAGGTTAGCCAGACGCAACCGTCCGTCGGGTGCTTGGAGCAGTAAGCTGATAAGCTGATTGTTCGGGTCATTCGACAGAATGAGCGACAGATTAGGGATGTTGGTGCGCGAAATGATCTTCGCAGGGTCGGTCTGGTTGTGTGCAAGCAGATCGAATATCCCACCTTCCACTTCCTGAATCATTGGGTAGTAAGAAGACAGCGAAGGCTGGACAGGGTCCATGTCCATGAGCAGAGTTCTCAGGCCAGCATCGGCGCTGAGCGCTCCGAGATTGGCGGCTGTGGTGGTTTTTCCCACACCACCTTTGGTGGACAACATTGAAGTTACGAACATTTTTTGAAGCCTCTAATGGGGACATTAGAAGCTGCGGAATGAATGTCAGATTCTTATCAGAGGTAAGCCGCTGCCGTTCAGTTAGAAAACCAATTGTCTTTTAACCAATTGGTCGTAGGTTCGAATCCCACACGACCCACCATTTTCAGTGAGCCTTTCCAGTGATGGAAGGTCTCTAGGCAGTTCGGCGAGCTTTCTAGCGTTCATCTGTCTGTTTGCAAACGGCATCAGTATCTAACTGAGGCCAATATGCAAAATGTTTGGAATGCCGGGCTTTATGATTCAAGTCCAGTGTTCATATGTCTAGTGTGGAGATTTTCCATCTGGCAGTTCCATCCGGGGTATAGCGCAGTCCGGTAGCGCGCCTGCTTTGGGAGCAGGATGTCAGGAGTTCGAATCCCCTTACCCCGACCATATTCATAATCAAGGCGCCTAATAGGCGCCTTTTTTGTGTGCGCCAGGCAGGGTGCAACCCGCCTGGACGATCTGTTTGCGCTGGAAAAACTCTCCGCTCTGTTGACCTTTGCTACCCATTACAGGGGGCGAGTGTTTCTGGTCGAGACCATATCCAGAGATTGCCTAACGCCATGCCGACAAGCGCGCAATACATTGTCCAGTGGTGAGGCATCAGGCCGAGCATCAGGCCACCACACAAGAGCATGCCCAGTGTTGCGCTGATTTTCGCCCGACGCGCGATGACCCCGCCATTTCTCCAGTTGCGCAGGCTGGGGCCGAACAGCCGATGGTTCTCCAGCCAGGCGCTTAGTCGCGGTGAGCTTTTTGTCGCTGCCCAGGCCGAGAGCAGCACGAATTCGGTTGTCGGCAGGCCAGGGACGAATAGGGCGATTAAGGCGATCGCCAAGCTGACATAAGCCAGGCTTGACAGCAGCCATCGCGTCAGTTTCGCAGAAGGCAGGGCAGGGTTAGTCATGGTTTCGATCATGTAGGGCCGTTGGCGCGAGCCGCCGGCAGCGAAAGACTGCGATGACCACAAGCGCGAACAAGTTGGCCATAAACGCTCAAATCGGCTCTGCGACCACCTCGTAGGCTTTTTCCAACAACACGGTAAAGCGGTTGAAAGCGGCGAGCGCTCCTTTGTCGACGGCTGCTTCGTCTTCGGTGCTCAGTTCCAGGCCGTCCAGAATGCGGACGAACTGTTTCCAGCCTTCGGCGCGTCCACCTTCGGGCTCGCCCAGGTGACGGGCGCCAAAGTTTTCGCTCAGACCTAAGGCTGCTGCGCGCTTGATCAGGAAGGCCGCGCCCAGTTTTGAGCCCTCGGAGACGAACAGCCAGCCCAGTGCTTCTGCCAAACCAGGTTGGCCCATGCCACCGGGTACCGGAGCAGGCACTTCGGTGCCCAGATCAGCCAGGTCGGCCTTGGCTTGCGCTGCGCGGCAGCGTGAAGGCAGGGCGGGGAAGATTGCGATGAGGGCGGGGGTGTTATACAGCGGCATCAACTCCCACTGGAACAGGTACTGGGCCACCACGAAACGGGAAAAGCTGCCGATGCTGTCGAACGGCGCATTGGCCTTGACCAGCGTATCGAGTTTGGCGTGGGGCTCATGGGTAATTTGGTTCAGGCGTTGAGAGCGCAAGGTCGTGTGTTGGTCGCGAGCATGAGTGGACATGGGCTGTGGCTTTCCTTTTCAAAGTGATGCGCCCACCTTAGGAGGCGCTCGGGGAAGCCACAAGCGTGGCTCCATTAAATGTCCTTAAGGTACGCAGTTGCGCAATGGCGCCCGGTTAAAAGGACGATTCGCGGATCAACACAGCCATTACCTCACGCGCGGTCTGCGCCAATGGGCTGCGTGCCTGCGCCTGGATCGACACACTGCCCCGCAGCGCCGTGATCCCCTGTCCGATGGTGGCCTGTGGTCGCAGTAACACGCGATACAACGCCTGTTCTGGTACAGGCACATGCTGTTCGTCCAGTTGCGCGGCAATGCGGCCCTCGTATACCGAAGCCAGTTCTGGGGCTGAGCTCAGTTTGTGAACGGCGGTCTGGCCGATGTCTTCTACTGTCAGCGACTGGCTCGGCCTTCTTGGGTCTTCGGGGTAGAACCATGCGTTGGCACCGATGCTCAAGCGTTCGCGATCACGTTCTCCAACAAAGGCTTCCACCAGCGGTTGATCGGGCGCGACCACGGTGGCCAGGCCTTCGCCGGCCTGTAGCCATTCACCCACGGCCAGTGGAGTGGTGAGGTCCACCAGCGTCCCGTCGAAAGGGGCGATCACTTGTAGCTGTGCGGCCTGGCGAGCCAGTGCGTCCTTGCGCTTGAGCGCTGATTGCAGCTCTTGCTGGGCGACCGCCTGCCGTGCGTTGTCGTCGGCGGCCCGGCGCTGCAAGCTGGCCTGTTCGCGCAGTAATGCGATGTCGCGGTCGAGCTTTTCCTGATCGTGGGCTAGCTGTGGTGATTGCAGTTGGAACAGCGTCTGGCCCTTATGCACGGTCTGGCCATCTATTGCGTCCATGCGTTCCAAACGAGCGCTCACGGGAACAAACAGACTGGCTTGGCGTTCGGCGCGCAGCAGGGCCGGCGCCTCGACGCGGCCACGCCAGGGCAGTACGGCGAGGATGATGGCGGCCAGCAACAGAGCGCCGCTGATCAGGGTATGACGGTTCATGCGGTAGTCCTTGCGGCGCTGGTACCAGTGGCGAAGTTCGTTGTAGATGGGGCGCATGATGAAATGCACGATCTCGACAGCGAACAGGACAATGCCCAGCAGTTTGAAGGCGTAGTGATAGACCAGCAGAGCGATGCCCAGAAACAGGAAGAAACGGTAGACCCAGGTCGCGAAGGCGTAGCCCAGCAATACCCGGCGCAGCCAGGGCTCGAAATGCTCGGGGGCCGGGTCGTTCAGGCCGAACAGGGTTTTGCGTAGGCGCCAGCGTGCCAGGTCAAAGGCGCGTTGCTGCAGGTTGGGCACGTCCAGCAGGTCGGAAAATAAAAAGTAGCCATCAAAGCGCATCAGCGGATTGAGGTTGACGGCCAGCGTGAGGATCCAGCTGGTGCTGGCCAGGATGAACGCGCAACTGCGAAGCGGGCCGTCGGGCAGGAAGGTCCACGCCAGTGTCGCCCAGGCCGCCAGATAGATTTCCGCGAGCATGCCCGCGCCCCCGATGGCCAACCGTTGTCGCCGCTGCGGCAAGCGCCAGGCGCCGCTGGCATCGGTGTAGAGCACCGGCCACAGCACCAGAAAGGCCACGCCCATCGTGGGTACTCGGCATCCTTGCAGCTTGCACGCATAGGCATGGCCGAACTCGTGCAGAGTCTTGGTCAGCACCAGGGTGCCGGCTGCCAGCATCGCGCCTTCCGGGCTGAAAAAGTGCAGGAACGTGTGGACGAATGTCTCCCATTGACGGGCCACCAGATACAGCCCGAGCAAGGCTGCGCCCAAGGAGATCAACGCAAAACCACGCCCCAGCAGCGGGCGTACTCGCGGCAGTGTGCGGGCCAGAAAGCGGTCCGGGCGCAACAGTGGCAGGCGGATCGACAGGTAGTTCTGTAGCAGCCAGCCAGCCCAACTGCTGCGCCGGGCCTGATGACGCCGACGCAGAGTGTCGAGTGCGGGGTCACCGCTCAACTCGACCAATTGCATGTCGCGCAGAAACTGGGCGAAGGCCTCTACGTCCTCGCTTTCCAGGGCCAGCGTGGTGTCGGTCGCCACCGCCGCCGCGACCTGTGCGGCATTGCCCAGATGCCAGCGTGCGAGCATTTCCGCCTCTGTCCAGGCGATGCGGTAGAAGCTGGAACGTGCCGGGTCTTCCAGGGTCCAGCTGGGCGATCCATCGCGCAGGCGCGGGCCAGGGTACAGACGCAGCGTGCGGCGTAGGATCGGTAAAGGGTGTGGCACGGGTAGCGCGCCTGCACTGACGGGCCGTTCACTGACGGTTACGCTCATGCTTTACCAGCCCAGATGGGTGCGCAAGGCGGCCAGTGGCCGGCGCAACAGGTAGTTGATCAGTAAGGTGCGCTGGCCATAGAGCTTGGCCGTGCCCTTGAGGCCGACGCGCAGTTGTGGGTCGCTGGTGTCGAAATTGGCCTGTAGGCGGTAGGTCATCGTGCCGTCGGGCTGGGCAGAGGCGCGGTAGCCCAGTTGCTGCAAGGTGGCTGCCGAAGGACTGCCCGGCTGGCTGTTAAGGAACAGGCGCACTTGGGCGCCTTGCGCCAGGGTGATGGCGTCGGACACTGGTAGCAGGATTTGTAGGCGCACGTCATGGGGATTGGCCACCTGCATGATGCGCTCACCCAGCGACACCGGTCGGCCGATCCAGTCACTGGGGTCGTCGAAGATGGCAACACCATCACGGGGTGCCACGATCAGGGTGCGTTGCAGGTTGCCTTCCAGGTAGTCGACGTCGCTGCGCGCCTGGTCGCGGCGGGTAATCAATTCGGCCAGTTCGGCCTTGGCGCGTTCATCGAACAGGGCTTGTTGGCGCGTCTGGCGCAATTGTGCATCGGCGGCGGCCATTGTCTGGCGTGCTGACTCCAGACGGTTGTCGAGTTCACGACGGTCCAGTTGCACCAGCGGTTCACCGGCGCTGACGGTTTGGTTGGGCTGCACCAGGATACGCTCCACCACGGCCTGCAAGGGGGCTCGCAATACCGCTGGGTCGCGGGCGATGACTTCTGCCGGGGCCAGCACTGTGAGGCTGACCGGCAGCACTGCCAGCACGAGTGCCGCAGCACATCCGCCCAGCACCAATCGGGTTGGCTTCAGGGTTGACCAGCGCGCAGCTTTGGGCCCTTGGACAACCAGGCTGCTCCACGCATGGGCGTAGGCGTCTTGCAGCAACTCCAGCAATGCACGGTCATGCATTTGCAGCGGCGCATCGCGGTTGAGCAACAAACTGCCCAACAATTTGCCCTGGCGATTGCACAAGGGAACCCATAGCAGATGTTCAGCCAGGTACTCCTGCCACTCGACCTGCTCGTCAGCGGACAGGTCGTTGGCGCGCAGGTCCTTAATCCGTTCGCTCCCCGGCTCGTTGCGCCAGGCTTGGCACCAGCGCTTGAGCGCCAGCGTGAACGGCGCGTCAGGCTCAATCCGCGCCAGACCTGAACACTGCTCGATGCGCTGGCTGTCGGCATTCCACAGCAGGGCCTGGCGATAATCGAATAACTGACGGCTGTCGTTGACCATCAAAAAGCCCAGCCCCAGGAGGTCAGGCTGGGCGCGGGCACGTCGCTCCAGTTGCAACAGCAGGGCCATGCACTCGGCGCGACGATCCCCGCGCAACGGCACGGCGGCGTTCAAGAACCCACCGCTGGCGGTTTGAGCAAGGCCACGCCGCTCATGCCGGGCAGCAACTGGCGCGTGTCACCGGTGATTCGGGCAAATACCTTGATAGACCGGCTGAGCGGGTCGATAGCTGCGCCCAGCCGTTCAATTTGCGCGGCGTATTGCTGGCCGGTTTCGTCGAGTTGCACCTGAAAGTCCTGACCGGCGTGCAGCCAGCCAAGCCAGTCCGACGGCACGATCAACTCAAGCTGATAGGCGCTGTCATCGTAGATGGCCAGCAACTCGGTGCCTTCGGCCACGTGCTGCCAGCGTTCAGCCTTGCGCTGGGCCACTCGCCCGGCGAAGGGCGCAATGATCGCGCAGCGTTGCAACACGGCACGGGTCACGCCGCTTTCAGCCCGTGCCACGGCCGTTTCAGCCTGAGCCTGGGCAACATCGGCATGGCTGATGGATTCCAGGGCATCGAGCTTTTTTGCCACGTCGAGTTTTTTCTGTGTGCCTTGTTGGGCGGCTTCGCTGCGCGCCAGTTGCGCTTGCTGCACTGAGCAGTCGAACGCCGCCAGGCGCTGGCCTTGTTCGAAGTGGTCGCCTTCCTTGACGTTGAGCTCGGTGAGCTTGCCCGCGATCTCGCTGGACAGCGTGGTCTGGCGGATCGGGCTCAATTGCACCCGCAGCTCACCGACCGCCTCGGCGCCATTGGCGCGGGCCGCCGCTACCGCGATCAGGATGGCGAACAACGCAGACCAGCGTTGAGCGGCTGGCGTCGGCTTAGCGGGCATTGACGTTCTCCAACGGCACCACTTCGGCGCCGCGCAACGAGCCCAGGCTGTCCCACATATCGACGCGCAGGGTGCCAGTGGCAGGGCCGGCACTGGCTACGGCCATCGTTAGTGGCACCGGGAGCCCTTGCACGCTGGCGATGCCGGCGGGGATAGCGCCCTGGCCTTGGGACAGACGCACGGCATTGCTGGCAATGGCCTGGCTGAGCTGGATGATACTGGCGCCGGCAATGCGCTCGGGCAGCGGGTCAAGCCCGGCCGCCTGATAAACCGCGCCGTAGGCAACCTGCATTTCGGCGAAGCTGCGGTCACGAGTGCGGGTGGTCAATATCGTTTCGGTCGCTGTGCGCACTCGTTCAAGACGGCTCTGGGCCTGGCTTGCATAAGCGCTTTCGCTTTGGCGCAGGATGCCGCGCTGCAACTGTTGCAATTCGTTGGAGCTTTCAAATACCTGACTGGAGCGTTGGTACTCGCGCCAAGCCACGTTGACTTGAGTCAGCACCGCCATGCGCATGGCCTGGCGACGCAGTTCGGCCACTTGCAGACGGGTCTCGCCCGCTTTCTTCACGGCCGGATAGGCCAGCACGTTGAAGAGGTTCCAGCTCACCTGCATGCCGGTATCGGCCCATTGATCATTGACCAGGTAGCTGTTGCTGTCGTAGTTGGCCCCGGCAAACAGGCTGACCCCAGGCAACAACTTAAGCATCGCGCTGCGTGTTTCCAGCACTGCATTGCGGGCCTGATAGGTCTCGGTGCGGATTTCCGGGCGCTTGACCATGGAGGTGGTTTCCAGGTCGGCCAGGGAATAGTTGAGCAACGGCTTGGTATAACCGCTCTCGTCCGGCAGTACCAGGCTGTACTGGGTGGCGGGCGGCAGGTTCATCAAGCCGGCCAGCCGCGCTTTGGCGATGGACAGCTCGCCATCGACCACTTCCAGTTGGCGGATCATTTCCAGCAGCGTCTTCTGGTAACGCAGCGATTCCACGGGCGCCATCAGCCGTTGTTTCTCGGTTTGCCGCGCCTGCACCAAGGCCGCGCGCGCATCGCCCAGCGCGGTCTGCAACTCGGGGCGCAGACGCTCAGCGCTCGCCGCCTGCCAGTAAGCTTCACGCACCTGCTGGACAATATCGGCCACCACTTTGCGCCGCGCTTCCTCAGCTGCCAGGGCCTTGTTGGCCTGAGCCTTGGCGCTGAAATAGCTGACGCCAAAATCCAGGACGTTCCACGACAGGCGCAGTTGGGCATCGCGCGACGAGCGATCGGTGCTGGTCGAAGGCTCCAGTGATTGCTCGCCGGTGGTGACCGATTGGCTGGACGATCCAGCCACGTTGTCCCGCCCGCGCCATCCGGCGCTGGCTGCCAGTTGCGGCAGCATGTTGAGCCGCGTCACTTCCAGCATGTTGTCTTCGAGGGCGCGCTGCATCAGGCCCAGGCGTTGTTGCAGGTTGTATTTCACGGCCCGTGCCATGGCTTCATCGAGGCTGATCGGGCGGGTCACCGGCTCCTGATTGTCGAACATTACGCGCTGGTCGGCCACGGTGTCGGCCAGTTGCTGTTCCAGGCTCACCGGCTCGGGCTTTATCGCGCATGCGGACAGGCCCACGGCTGCCACGGCGATGGCCAGGCGCAGGGACAGTCGCGGTTCGATGCGTTGGTTTTTGCTGTTCTTCATGTCGTGCGGTCCTTGGATGTTTAGGCAGTCGTGCGTACGGGGGCAGCTTGGTCGTTCAGGCCGCTGAGTTGTTCGAGCAGATGGCGTGCGTCATCGAGTAATGCGCTGGGCGCTGCCTGACGCAATTGCGCAGGCACTGATGGCTCGGCGTGCTCGCGCTGCGGCGCAGGTGTCGAGTGGGTGCGGGGCTCGCCGGCCGGTCGCTGGTCGCTGCGCACTTGCAGTGCCGTCCTGCTTTCTTTGCCCTCGGTGTCGCGGCCAATCACGGTCAGGTTCAGGCTGCCTTGGCGCGTCAGATGGCTGCGGTCGATCTGCAACTGGCCGGTGCGTGGGTTGAAACGCACCCAGTTGGGCAGCGGCAAGCCGTTACCCAGGCTGATACGGGTAACGTTGCTGCCGTCGGGCAACTGTGTGGGTACTTTCAGGGTCACGGTCTGGCTGCCGTCGACGGTGGGTTCTACCTGGCTGACCTGCGTGTTGCCAACGCGCACGAAGTCGCTCCCGGCCTCGCGTGCAGGGCTGTCGGTGTACACGTCATCGGTTTGTACCAACTGCTCGGTCAGCGATGTCGTGGGGTTGAGCGCGTCTTGATCGGGCAGCAAACGGGTGGCGTAGCGGCTGCTGTTGTCGTTTTCGATGGTCGGGATCGGCGCACGTATGGCGTCAAGGCTGGCGAACACCGGGCCGTCAAAGGCTCGCTCGGCGAAGGCGGGCAGGTGGGGCAGCGAGGCTTGCAAGCTGTTGCGCTGGTCGATCAACACCGTGGGCCGGGCGCTGGCCGACAGCACATCGAGGGTCAGGACGCGCGAGGTAGAAGCGCCAGCGCTGTCGGTGACGGTCACGGTGAAACTGAAGCTGCCCACCGTGCTGACCTTGCCGCTGAGGGTGTGGCTCAGAGCGTCAAAACTCAGGCCCTCGGGCAAGCCTTGCACGGCCCAGCTCAGGGCGTCGCCGTTGATGTCGCTAAACAGGTTACTGGCCAACGTTGTGCTGTACGCCACGTCTTTTGTGGCACTGGCCAGTGCTGCGTCAGCGGTGCCCGGCTCAGGCGCGCTGTTGATCACGCTGACGGTGGCGGCGATGTTGAGCACGCTGGTGTCGACGCCGCCGTTGGCATTCCCGCCATTGTCCCGTACGGCGTTGAGTGTCACGGTGCGCGCGCCGACGCTGACAACAGGGCTGTCGTTTACGTAGCTCATGGTGTTGATCAGGCTTTGTGCGTTTTGCACGCTCAGGCCCGAGCTGCTGGTGATCGACACCGTTGCGCGACCGTCGACGACCGTGACGGTGATGTGCAAGCCGCCGGCGGTGGTGAGCGTGTCGCCATTGGTCAGTGCCACGCGTGAGCCGTCGATCTCCAGTGCTTCGGCGCTGTCGGTAATACCGGACACGCTGAGGGTCAGCGCGGCAATGGCCTGCTGGTTTTCCAGGGTCGACACCTGAGCGTCGCTGAACAGCGGCACCGAGGTCCCCCCTGCGACATAGTCGGTGCGGCTGCCGACGGCGGTCAGTGTCGGGGCGTCGTTGGCTGCGGCGACGTTGACCACCGCAGAGATAGTGGGCGATGAGGTCTGGCTACCACCGCTGTCCTGCAGTGAGGCCAGGGTTATGGTGCGTGTCCCCGCGGTGACATCACGACCGGTATCGGCGTAGGTCAGGCCGTTGACCAATTGGTTGGCATCGGCGATGGCAATCCCTGCGCTGCGGGTGATCACCAGCGTGGCGACACTGTTGCTCAGGCTGACGCTGTACGCGTAGCCGCTGCTGGTGATGCCGCTGCCGTTGACCAGTGCGACGGAGGTGCCATCGACAGTAAGGGTTTCGGCGTTGCCATCGCTCACACCGGCTACGGTCAGGGTCAAGGCGGTGATGCTTTGCCCGGCCTCGACGGTGGAGATATCGGTGTCACTGAACAGGCCCACCGCAGCGTCGCCTTCTACATAGGTGGGTGAGACGGGGCTGGACGTCAGGATGGGCGCATCGTTGACCGCGATCACTGTCACGGTCGCTGTTTGGGTCAGTGCGCGGGTGTCGTTACCGCCATTGGCCGTGCCGCCGTTGTCCTGCACGCTGGTCAAGGTGATGGCGCGGGCGCCCTCGGTAGGGGACTGGCTGCTGTTGGCGTACGCCAGGCTGTTGATCAGGGCGGCGGCGTTGCTGGCGGCGATCCCACTGTCGCCGTTGATGATTACGGTGGCCAGTTTGCCGTCTATTGTCACGGTGTAGTGGTAACCGCTGGTGGTGGTGCCGCTGCCAGCCACCAGGCTGATGGCCGTGCCGTCGATGTTCAGGGTTTCGCTGGCACCATCGCCAAGGCCTGACACGGTCAGGGTCAGGGCGCTGATTGCCTGGCCGCTTTCGGTGGTGGAGAGGGTCGTGTCACTGAACAGACTCGTTGCACCGTCGCCTTCGGTGTAGGTCGTGTTTGCCGCCGTGGTGGTCAAGGTGGGGGCGTCATTGATGGTCGTAACGCCCAGCACCAAAGTCGTGCTTGTCCTCACGTCATAGCCATCGGTGACGGCCAGGGTCAGGCGTACCGTCGCTGCGGGGTCGTCGTTGGTGTTGGCGTAGCTGATCTGCTTGAGTACCGCGTTGGCGGTGGCGCTGCTGACGTCGCTGGTGAACGTCAGCGTCAGCGCTCCGGCACTGCTGCTGAAGCTGGCGATGGCGCTGCTATTGAGGTAGATCACCCCGTTGACCAGGGTCAGGCCGTTGCCCTCGGCCAGGCTGTAAGTGTCGTCGTTGCTGGCGCCGCTTTCGCGCACCAGGGTGATGACCGCGCCGTTGTAGTTGCCGACGCCACCGGCCATGGCGTCGTAGTCGGCGTCGCTGAGTGTGAGCATGTCGGCCAGTTGCGCGCTGTGCTGCTCGGTGTAGCTGATTGCGAACTCATCGGCCAGTGAGTCGGTCAGGCTGACCAACCCGCCGCTGCCGATGACGATGACCGTACCGTTGGCTGCGCTTACCACGGCCTTGGCGCCGGCCAGGGCGGCGTTGCTGTTGCTATCGATGCTATCGAGCAGGGTCAAGGTCGCGCCGTCGATCTTGTAGCGGCTGACACTGCCGTCGGCGGAGGTCAGATACAACGTGCCGTTGTCGCTGGACAGCGCGATATCGGTCACATTGGCCAAGTTGCTCAGGGCGCCGAGGTAACTCAGGGTGCCTGCGCTGGCGTCGAATTTGAACACCGCCACACCTGTGCTGCTGGCGACATAGATGACGCTGCCATCGGTGCTTACGGCAACATCCACCGGGCTGGACATATCGACGGTGCTTTCGTCGACAGTCTGGCCGTCGCGCAGGTAGCCGACAGCGCTCAACTGGCCGTCGCTGCCGATGTGATACACGATCAGGGTGTTGGCCACGGTGGTGGCGACCGGGTCGGTGACCACGTAGACGTAATCGCCTACCGTTTCCACGTCCACAGCTGAAAACAGGTAGGGCGCCGCGCTGGTTGTCGCGGCAATGCTCTGGCTCAAGGCGTATTGTTGGGTGCTGCTGTCAAGCGTATAGACCAGCAACCCGGAATAGTTGCCGTCCACGACATACAGCGCGCCGCCGTTGCTAGCCACGGTCAGGTCGACCACGTTTTGGGTGCTCAGGATCTGGCTCGGAGTGAGGCTGCCATCGCTGCTGTCACGGGTTAGCACGGCGATGCTGTTGCCATCGTTGCCCAGCACGTAGGCCTTGCTGCCATCGCTGCTAAGGACCAGTTGCGAGGCGCTGTCGACGCCGCTGTCCAGCGTACTCAGCAGCAGTAACTCGCCGCTGCTGACGTTACGGCTGAGCACTGCGACGGTGCCGCTGCTGCTGATCGCATAGACGTAGCTGCCATCGCTGCTCAGGGCGCTGGCCGCGATGTCATCAAGGCCGCTGATGTGGGTCAGACTTTCGCTCACGGCCAGGTGGTTGTAGTCGGCGTCGGCGCTGAGCACTGGCGCCGAGTTGCTGACCACGGCCAGTGTTGCGCTGGTGCTCAACGTGGTGCTGTCGCTACCGCCATCGGCAGTGCCACCGTTGTCTTGCACACTCACGCTAATGCTGCGTACACCGGCGGTTTGGGTGTTGCTCAGGTTGGCGTAGGTGGTTTGCTCGATGAGCGTCGCGGCGCTGTCGGCAGCCATACCGCTGGTGCTGGTGATGACCACGGTGGCGGTGTCGCCGCTCACGGTCACCCGGTAGCTGTAGTGGCTGGTGCTGCCGGAACCGGCAACCAGAGAAACGCGCGTGCCATCTACGGTCAGGGTTTCGTTGTTTCTGTCGACGACGCCGGTGATCGTGAACGTGACGGTGCTGATGGCCTGACCACTTTCTACGGCGCTGAGAACGACATCGCTGAACAGGGCGACGCTACTGCCTGATGTGCTGTAAGCCACGGTTTGGGCGCTGGCTTGCAAGGTGGGTGCGTCGTTGACGGCCACCACATCAATGGTGGCGACGATGGCCAGGGCGGTGCTGTCAGTACCGGCGTTGGCCGTGCCGCCGTCGTCTTTCACGCTTTTCAGGGTGACGCTGCGGCTACCTGCGGTGGGGTCTTCGCTGCTGTTGCTGTAGGTCATGTCGGCGATCAGCGCGGTGGCGCTGTTGACGGTCATGCCGCTGCTGCTGGCGATCACCAGCGTGGCAGTGCTGCCCTCGACGGTCACTGTGTAGCTGTAACCGTGGCTCGTGGTGCCGGTGCCGGCCACCAGGCTGATGGTGGTGCCGTCAACGGTCAGGGCTTCGCTGCTGCCATCGGCCACACCGGCCACACTCAGGGTCAGGCTGGCCACGGCCTGGCCGGTTTCGCCGGTGCTCAGGGTGACATCGCGAAACAGCGTCACACCGGCCGCATTCTCGACGTAGCGGGTGGTGTTGCCGTTCGCGCTGAGCGTCGGCGCGGTGTTGCCCAGTATCACGTTGATCGTGCTGGCGATGCTCAGGGCGGCGGTGTCGACGCCGCCATTGCCGGTGCCGCCGCTGTCTTTGATTGCGGTCAGGGTAATGGTGCGGGTGCCGGCGGTGGCGCTGCTGGTGTCGGCATAGCCGATGCTGTCGACCAGCGCGGCGGCGGCCGCAGAGGGCAAACCGGTGCTGGTGATGGTCACTGTGGCGGTGGTGCCGCTGACGACGACTTTCGCGGTGAAGTTGTAGGTCGTGGTGGTTGCGCCGTCGGTGACGTCAAGGGTGCCCGTGACGCTGGTGCCGTCGGTCAGTGCCACGCTGGTGCCGTTGAGGCTCAATGTTTCGCTGGCGCCGTCGACGAGCCCGGCGACGGTGAGGGTCAGGCTGGTCACGGTCTGGTCGGCTTCAATGGTCGACACTGCCGTGTCGTCGAACACCTTGATCGCATTGCCGCCAGCGCTGTAAGTCACGGTTGCGTTGCTGCTGGTCAGCGTCGGGGCATCGTTGAGGGTGCTGACTGTCAGCAGCAAGGTGGTGGAGGCTGCGGAGTATGTATCGGCAACTGACAGCGTAAGGACGATACTGTTGCCAGGGTCATTGCTGGTATTGGTATAGGTGATCTGCTTGAGCACCTGATTGGCGGTGGCACTGGTGACGTCAGTGCTGAACGTGATGGTCAGCTTGCCAGCCTCAGTACTGAAACTGGCGATAGCATTACCGTCCAGATAGATCACGCCATTGCTCAGTGTCAGCTCGTTGGCTGAGGTAAATCCATAGCTGTCGCTGGCGTTGGCCCCGGTGGAGCGCACCAGGGTGATACTGGCGCCGTTGTAGTTGCCCGTGCCACCCGCCAGGGCATCGTAATCGGTATCGGAGATTGCCAGCTTTTCGGTCAGGTTGACTGAATTGGATTCGACGTACGCCATGTTTGTACCGCTGGCGCTGAGCAGTCGCAGGGCGGCCGAAAAGTAGACGTTGGTGCCCGCATAGATCGACTCACCATCGGCGCTGATAGCCAGCTTGGTCGCACCGCCTCCCATTCTGATGACTCGCGCCACCGTAGGTGTGCCGTCACTACCGATTGTGTAGATGGCGAGATTGCTACTGGCGCCGCCCACGACATACAACGCGGTGCCGTCGGCCGACAGTGTGACGCTGGTTGGGTACTGTGAGAGGACTGTGTAGGCGTCCGAAGCATTGACTAGGGTCAAGCTATTGGTGTCGGCATCATAGTGGAGCGTGGTCAGGAAGCCGTTCGAGGTGACCGTGTAAATATAGTGGTCGTCGGACACGGCCAGCGACTTGGCGCCGTTGAACGCGTTCTGGTTACTGAGGGTTGCAATGACAGTGCTCGCGCCTGCGCTGTCGCTATACGTCAGCGTGACACCGGAGCGTGTCAGTTGCCCTGCATAGACCAGGCTGCCGTCGGTTGACGCGGTATAGACTGTTAGCAGTGAGCTGCTCAGTACATACACTGTTCCATCGTTATCGATTTGCAGAGCCACGGCAGTGCTGTAGCTGTTGCTGTAGGTGCCGAGCAAGGTCAGCGCACCGTCGTTGTCGACGGTATAGGCGTAGATGCTTGTAGTGGAAAGGGCGTACAGCGTCTTGCCATTTTCGGACTTGCTAATTTCGATGACCTTCTCACCGATGTCGGCCACCTTGCCAATCAGGCTCAGTGTGCCGTTGTCGCTATCGACGCTGAATGCCGTGAGTGTGTAGGCACTGCTGCTGCCAGTAGACGTGTAGCCAGCAACATAAAGTTGTTTGCCATCGCCCGAGAAACTGATGGAGGTCACCGCGCTCAGGCCGTCGACTTCAATACCGTTGGCGTCGTTGCCATCGTCGACTGTGCCTTGGGTAAAGGTCTGCTTGAGGGTCAGTACCCCGGTCGTGGTGTCGCGACTGTAAACATTCAGGTAGCTGGTGCCATTGCCGTTGTTGCTGGTGCTGCCCGCGAGGATCAGGGTTGAACCATCGTCAGCCAGCGTGATGCTGTTGACGAAATAGCTGTAGCCACTGAGGGTGCCGTCGCTGGAGTAGCTCAGGGTGTTGGCGTCGGCAGTGATCTGTGGTGTCTGGTTGTTGGCTTCGGCTTCACTGATGATCCGCAATGTCAGGTCATGGCTGGCCGTGGCGCCTAATGCATCAGTGGCTGTCACAGTTACGGTATAGCTACCCAGTGTCGCAGCGCTGCCAGTGATGGTCAGCGTGCTGGCGTCGAAGGTCAGGCCGTCCGGCAGACCTGTGATTGCCCAGGTCAGAGTGTCGCCGTAAACGCTGTCGGCATCATGAAACAGGGTACTGTCGAGCGTGGTGCTGTAGGTTGTGTTCTCGGTGGCCGAGGCCAGG
>NZ_DASWOT010000202.1:0-58577 GCF_036404235.1 Pseudomonas sp. | reverse complement strand
CCCCCATCTTTCCTACAGAACTTTTTTCAACAACCTACAGCCCAAGTAATACAGGCCTTCGGAAAGATCACGCAAAAGCCGGAAACACTTGGCTGCTAGCCAGATGCCCAAGTGCTGTGCAACATGGCGCGCGTGCAATCCACAAACGGGAATTCCCATATGCAACGTTTTCTAAGCATCGCTTTGGCGCTGGTCATCGGACTCACCATGAGTCTGGATGCCAGCGCTGCGCGCTTTGGTGGTGGCAAGAGCATGGGCTCGGCGCCAAGTCACCAGGCGCGTCAGACTGCCCCTTCCTCTCCTTCTGCCGCACCTAACGCTGCTGGTGCTCCAGCGGCTGCCGCAGGCGGCGCTTCTCGCTGGCTCGGCCCATTGGCCGGTATCGCAGCGGGTGGCCTGCTGGCCTCGATGTTCATGGGCGGCGGCTTCCAGGGCATGCAGTTCTTCGACATCCTGATCATGGCGGTCATTGCCTTCCTGATCTTCCGCTTCATCGCCGCGCGTCGTCGCAAGCAACAGCCACAGGTCGCACCTGCTGGCGCACCGTTCCAGCGTGAAGCCTTTGAGCAGCCACCTGCGCAGAACAACGCGATGTTCGGCGGTTCTGCAGCTTCTGCCCGCCCTGTGATTCAGGCACCTGCCTGGTTCGATGAACAACGCTTCCTTGAAGCCGCTCGCTCGCACTTTCAGTCGCTGCAACAGCACTGGGACGCAAACGAAATGGACAAGATCGCCGAGTTCGTGACCCCACAAATGCTGCAGTTCCTGAAAAAAGAACGTGCTGATCTGGGTGAAGGCTTCCAGTCGACTTACATCGATAACCTGAACGTACAACTCGACGGTGTAGATGACCGCGCCGAGAAGACCATCGCGACCCTGACCTTCTCCGGTATTTCGAAGACGTCGCGCTTCGATCAAGGTGAAGCTTTCAGCGAAAGCTGGAACATGGAGCGCGCACCTGGCGACAACCAGCCTTGGCTGGTAGCCGGTATCCGCCAGAACGGCTGAGCCGCGTCACACTAGCAACACTCGAACCCCGGACATGTCCGGGGTTTTTTATTTTTTGCCAGATGAACGGTTAATTTGAGAACCCCTTTGAGCTACTGTATAACCCGCGCCAACCCGTTAGAGGATCCACATCGTGGAAGAAGTCATCGAGCAACTGCGTGAAGCAAACGAGCCGGTTCCAGTCCCCCTGGAACTGCCGGATGAAGACCAACTGGTCGAAATCGAAGAACAGCTGTTCATCAACATTCCTTTCGTCTTCAAGGAATTTTTGTTGACCGTCAGCGACGTCGTTTACGGCAGCCTCGAGCCTGTCACCGTCACTGACCCCGGCTCGCATACCTACTTGCCGGAAGTGGCCGCAAGCGCCTGGGACATCGGCGTGCCGCGCGAGCTGATCCCGATCTGTCAGGACGGCGAAGACTACTACTGCGTTGAAGAAGACGGCACGGTCGTACTCTGGTCTGGCGAAGAAGAACTGGTCACCGAAGAAAGCTGGGAATCGGTATGGCACTGGGCGCGAGACGTCTGGCTGGAAAGCTGAGGCCACCGCAAGCCATTGCAGCGGCCCGAGGAGTCAATGCTCTGAAGGCTCCTGATGATTGCCGAGCGTTTCCAGCAAGGCAACCTGCATGCGCGTATGCACGCGGATGAACCAACGCCACAGCACGGCGGCCACTATGGACGCGACCACCACGATCAGTATCAGCAACTCACTGGTCGGCAGGATGCTCGCTGACAGCGCCGCCAGCAGCAGGAAAATAACCAACAGCGACAGTAGCGGGATCACTTCGGCGATCACCCGCCGAACGCGCTCGGTGTGGCGTCCGGCCATTTCCGGCTTGACGCCCATTTCCGCCAGCAGCATCGACAACGCCTTGAGCTTGCGATACGCCGCGATTAAAAATGGCAGCGACAACAGCAACGCGGCACCCCAAATCCAGGCTTTTTGCTGACCTGCCTCACTGATCCACTCGGTGAGGTAATCACCAATGCGTTCAGCGAAATAAGCACCGCAAAAGAAGATCGCAACCACTAGCGCCAGATTGACGCCAACCTGCAGCAGAATTTTCCTGATCATCGCGGCCAACAACGCACCTTGCCCTTGCGGTTGGATGCTGCGCAACCATTCGCCGTACATGCCGAAAACCCGTGCCACCCTTGCCGGCATCACGCGGCCCAGCTTGTGGGATAACGGGTCGGCCGAGCGAATCAGGTACGGCGTGAGTAATGTGGTAATCGCCGACACCGCCACTGCCACCGGATAAAGAAAATCGCTGGTCACCTGCAGGGTCATCCCCAGTGCCGCGATAATGAACGAAAACTCGCCGATCTGAGACAGCCCCATCCCCACGCGAAGCGATGTTTTGCCATCGTTGCCCGCGATAAACGCGCCAATCCCGCAGGACAGCATCTTGCCCAGCACCACTGCGACAGTGATCACGGCAATTGGCCAGGCGTAATCAAGGAGAATGGCCGGGTCGATCATCAAACCGATAGCCACGAAGAAGATAGCGCTGAACATGTCGCGAATGGGTTCGATCAGTCGCTCAATTTTTACCAACTGCTTTGACTCGGCCATGATCGCACCGATGAGAAACGCGCCCAGCACCATGCTGTATTCAAGCTTGACCACCAACAGACAAAAGCCAAAACACAGGCCCAGTACGGTGATCAACAACATCTCGTTGCTTTCAAATTTGGCCACGTAAGCCAATAGACGCGGCACCAACAGAATCCCGATCACCAGCGCGACGATCATGAACAGCGACAGTTTGCCGACGGTGGAAAATACCTCTCCAGAGCTAACCGTACCGCTGACTGCGATGCCCGACAGCAGCGCGATGATGCCGATGCCGAGAATGTCCTCGACGATCAGCACACCAAATATCAGCTGCGCAAAGCGCTGGTTTTTCATCTTCAAGTCATTGAGCGCCTTGACGATGATAGTCGTTGAGGAAATCGCCAGGATCGCGCCAAGAAACAGCGAATCCATGGTTTTCCAGCCGAAAAACTGACCGATTTTGTAGCCGATCCAGATCATCAGGGTGATTTCAAGAAAGGCCGCTATGAAGGCCGTTGCACCGACCTTGAACAGTTTGCGCAGGCTGAACTCCAGGCCCAGGCAGAACATCAGGAAAATCACACCCAGCTCGGCCAGCGTTTTGATCGTGCCCTCATCGTGAATCAGCCCCACGGGTGGCGTGTGCGGGCCAATGATGAAGCCGGCGACGATGTAGCCCAACACCACAGGTTGTTTCAGGCGATGAAACAGCACCGTCACTACACCCGCCACCAGCATGATGACTGCCAAGTCCTGGATGAAACTGATGGCATGCATAGCGTGGCTCCTTGGGGTCGATGAAAGCGTCCGTCTCAACCTGCTAGCCGACGCACATTGAGAGAAACCTCTCTAAATCGGCAGGGAGTTGTCTGATTGAATTGTCGGAAATACCTGATCCGTAGGTTTTTGCAGGTTAACACTGCACATTCATTGATAAAGCCAGTGCAATATATGGAAACAGATAGGACGCCGGCGTGACGGCAGATCGTCCATCAGCGTCCCGATATTGCTGGTTTCTATTGCCAGCTCTGAATCAAGCACCCACCTGAGGTGCATCACTCGACCCAACTTGACCGTGAGAGCGCTATGGAACCCGGAAACGCCCAACTATCGATGACTGTATTGATGACCCCGGACATGGCCAACTTCTCTGGCAACGTGCATGGGGGCACCCTTCTCAAGTACCTCGACGAAGTGGCCTACGCCTGCGCGAGCCGTTATGCAGGCCGCTATGTGGTGACCCTGTCCGTGGATCAGGTGATTTTTCGCGAGCCGATTCATGTCGGTGAGCTGGTGACCTTCCTCGCATCGGTGAACTACACCGGCAATACCTCCATGGAAGTCGGCATCAAGGTGGTGACGGAGAACATCCGTGAGCGTTCGGTGCGCCACACCAACAGCTGTTTCTTCACCATGGTGGCCGTGGACGATCAGCGCAAACCTGCTGGTGTTCCGCCATTGACCCCGACAACCAGCGAAGACAAACGCCGCTTCATCCAGGCGCAGCATCGTCGGCAGATTCGTCAGGAGCTGGAAAAGCGTTATCAGGAGATCAAGGAAGAGTCGATTTGATCGCGTCGTGCGCGACCTAAAATAGCCTCGTCACAAATAAACGCCACAAAATGCCGACCTTATTTGTGAGAGGACTATGGCTGACAGTCACCTGTGGCAGTTAAGCTGGATGTCCTCTGCTGGAGCGCTCCTTTCATGCTGACCCTGGGCAATATATTCGTCCTGATGCTGCTACTGACCGGCGCCGCGTGGCTATGGCACTCCCATGGCTTGCGTGAGCGCGCACTGGAGCGTGTGAAACAGCATTGCGCCAAACTCGACATCGAACTACTCGATGGCAACGTGGCGTTGCGCCGCATCACCTTCAAGCGCGACAACGAAGGCCGCAAGCGACTGGCGCGGGTGTACAACTTTGAGTTCACCGTGACCGGCGAACAGCGACACCCTGGCACGATCACGATGTTCGGTGCGCACACCGCACAGATCGAGCTGGCGCCGTATCCATTCGAGATCAAGACGCCACCCAAAACCGCTGAAATCATCGAAATGGATCAATGGCGGCAAGCGCACAACAAGTGGAAGCAGTAGGCCGCTAGGCGTCTTCAAGCACGCAGGCAGTCAGCCCTGCCTGCAACGCCTGAGCGTTCTGCGGTGCTGCGAAAATCAGTTCCAGTCGCGAATCCCGTCGCCACTCGCTGCTCGACCAGACGATATCGCCACCGTCCAGCGCATTGCCTGAGACCCATCCCGCTTCGCTGTGGATAACCAGCTTGGCGCGGCGCCAGTTCAGGCTTTTCAGCCAACCCTCAATTTTTGTCGCAACGAAACGCTGTCCGGGATGCCAGCGCCAGCCAATGCTCCAGCCTTCTGGCTGAGCGTGGCTCAAGCAAATCGGCACGCGCGGATCGCTCCAGACTGCTGGCATCTGCGCTAATGTCTTCGGCGGCACGAAGTTATCCACAGATGCACTGGCGTGCGCTTCAATGCCCGGCAGTTGGTTGAGTGCCAGTACACCTTGCTCGGTCCAGAAAAACGCTCGGTTGGACAACTGCCGTCTCACGGCTTCACGCGCCTGGGTTGGCAAACCAGCGGATTTGTTGAGTACCAGCAAACCGGCATGGGTGATCGCGTCCTGCTGGCTCGGCGGCAACGGTTGACCGGCCGCAAGTGCAGCGGCGTCGAGCACCATGACGCTTGGCTGCAATGACAACACGCCAATCCACGGCGCTTGTTGCAACTGCGCCATTAGTTGCACCGGATGACCCAACCCCGAGGGCTCGATGAAGAGCCTGTCCGGCCGCGCCTTGCGCAGCAAACGGCCCAAACCGATCTGAAAAGGCGCGCCGTTGACACAGCACAGACACCCTCCAGCGACCTCGCCAAGTGCGATACCATCCTCAGCCGTGGTCAGCAGTGCCGCGTCCAGACCGATCTGGCCAAACTCGTTGATCAAAATCGCCCAGCGCTCGCCAGGCGGCTTCTGCGACATCAGGTGTTTGATCAGACTGGTCTTGCCAGCCCCCAATGGGCCAGCAATGACATGAGTCGGAATGTTCTGCAGCATGGCGGGCCATTCTTGGAGGTCGCTCTCGTACATGAGCGCAGACGGAGGTAATCAATGCGAGCAATCTGGCTGCCCACGCGGCTGGCGTTAGTGCTGTTGGCGTTCATGTCGAGTGAGGCCTTGGCCGAGGCCTGCCTGGTACACAGTCAGTCGGATCGGGTCGACGTGCAGGTCTGCCAGGAAAATCTCACCATACCGCCGAACCTGTTCCACGATGGCTTTTGCCAGCCGCAGCTCAAAGGTCAGAAAGTCGACGTCACGTTCTCCGAGCAATGCCCTTCAGGCTCGTTTGGCCAATGCAGCAACGCACAAGTCGCCAATATGCCCTATCGCCAGAATATTCACTATTACGGCGTTGCCAGTGACGCGGCGTTCCTCAAGCCGTTTTGCGAACAGCAGAGCAAGGGCACCTGGAAACCTTAATGATCACCTCCAGCGGCGCTTATGCCGCAACTTCGTGCCAGTCGCCGAACGGGTCGGGCAACAGGCGCCAGCCTTCGCTCCCCAGCGCCATCTCCGCATCGGTCAGCAGGCAGTCATTGAGTTCAGCGGTCAGCCGCTCAAAGTCCATGTTCTGCCCGATGAACACCAGTTCCTGACGGCAATCGCCAGTCTGTGATGTCCAGTTTTTCATGATGGCCTGGGTGTCTTCCTCGTCTTGCGGCCAATGTGCCTTGGGCACGAAGCGCCACCAACGACCGGCAAAACCATGGCGCATCAACCCACCCGCCTGCGACCAACTACCTGCGTCCTGATGCCTGCTGGCCAACCAGAAAAAGCCTTTGGAGCGCAGCAGCTTGCCGTTCTGCCACTCAGCGTTAACGAAGTTAAAGAACCGCTGCGGGTGAAACGGTCGACGCGCTCGGTAGGCCGTGGACGCGATACCGTACGCCTCGGTTTCCGGGGTGTGTTCACCGCGTAACTCCTTGAGCCAGCCCGGCGCCTGAGCGGCACGCTCAAAATCGAAACGCCCGGTGTCGAGGATTTTCGCCAGCGGCACCTCGCCCATGACCATTGGGATGATTTCGGCCTGGGCATTGAGTCGCTGTAGGATCGCCATCAATTCCATGCGCTCACTGGAGCTGATCAAATCGATCTTGCTGATCAGGATCACATCGGCGAATTCGACCTGCTCGATCAGCAGGTCGGTGATAGAGCGCTCGTCTTCCTCGCCCAGCGTTTCGCCACGGCTGGCCAGGCTTTCTGCAGCCTGGTAATCCTGCAAAAAGTTCATGCCATCGACGACCGTGACCATGGTGTCCAGGCGCGCGACATCGGCCAGGCTTTGCCCGTCTTCGTCGCGAAAGGTAAAGGTCTCGGCCACAGGTAACGGCTCGGAGATGCCGGTGGACTCAATCAACAGATAATCGAAGCGCCCGTCCTTGGCCAAACGGCCGACCTCTTCCAGCAGGTCTTCACGCAGCGTGCAGCAAATGCAGCCGTTGCTCATTTCCACGAGCTTTTCTTCGGCGCGATTGAGGCTGACGTCGCGCTGCACTTCGCCGCCGTCGATGTTAATTTCGCTCATGTCATTGACGATGACGGCGACGCGTAAGTTGTCGCGATTGCGCAGTACATAATTGAGCAGCGTACTTTTGCCGGCGCCGAGAAAGCCGGACAGGACGGTGACAGGGAGGCGGTTCATGGAGGTCTCATCAGGTAGCAGGTTCAGGTGTTTTTTACGTTATAGTATAACAACACAAAACTGCTACTTTTTTTCAAGAGTTCCTACATGCGTCATGTTTTTGATTTTGTCAGCGTGTTGCTGTTGCTCATGGCGGCAAGCACGCAGGTGGTCGCAGCGCCACCTTCAATCCGTGCGGAGCAAGCGCTGTGTACACGCAGCGCATTGCTGCTGGCGTGTCTGGATGCCTATGGCAACAGCTACAGCGTGGCGATGTCTGGCACAACAATGTTCATGCGCGGCTACGAAGCACCAGGTAATCGATGGTGGGCACAGACCAACAGCCGTTATGGGCAACTGACGTTCTTCACCGGCGTCGCTTCAGACGGGGAGGTCTGGGTGGGATGGGTACGGCGGGTGGGTTGGACGAGCGTTACTCGCTTGTCCAGCTCGAATGGTGCGCACAGCAAAGTCACTTGCGACAGGTTGATGGGGTGCCGGTGAATTTCACCCTGACGCAAAAACTGTAGGAGCGAACTTGGTCGCGAGGCGGCGCTTCAGACACACCGCGTTGATCGCCTCGCCAACAAGTTGGCTCCTACAGATTGAACTGCGTTCTGCGTTCTGCGGCCTCGACCACGATAGCCCGCTGCTGCGCGCCATTGGCGGATGTCTTCAACGTGGCGGTTGCCCAATTGAACTGCGTTCTGCGGTCTCGACCACCATGGCCCGCCGATGTAGGAGCTGCCGAAGGCTGCGATCAGTATCACAAACAACATCGCGCTCTGGTCTGCAACAGCCCAAGCTCCAGTTAGCCGAGCGGCAACGACGAAGATCAGGCGTCGTCCGTCAAACCTGTGCTTGCCCGCGCTTTTCATCCTGCCGCCACGCCACATAAGACCCTACCGGCGGGTTACGCTCAAAGTACTGCTTCATGCCCTCGAACAACCCATCTGCCACCGCCTGCTGATGGCGAGCAGTGACCAGGCGCTGGCTGTCCCTGGCATTGGAAATGAAGCCGGTTTCGACAAGAATCGACGGCACGTCCGGCGACTTGAGCACCGCAAATCCGGCTTGTTCAACGCGCTTCTGGTGCAAATCGGTGATGCCCTGCAGGCTGCCGAGTATCGTATTGCCCAGTTGCAGGCTGGCATTGATTGTCGCGCTCATCGACATGTCGAGAATCACACCAGCGAGCATCGGGTCTTTATCCTTTAGGTTGAGCAGGCTGGTGGCGCCCAGCAGATCGACCCCATTCTCACGCTGCGCCATGTAGCGAGCGGTCGCCGATGTCGCGCCACCTTCTGACAGCGCAAACACCGATGCACCGGATGCTGTCAGGCGTGGCGCGGCATCGGCGTGGACCGAGATGAACATATCAGCGTTGTACTTATGGGCGATGTCCACGCGTTTACGCAGTGGTACGAAGAAGTCATCGTTGCGCACCAATCGCACGTCAAAGCCCTTTTCACGCTTCAAGCGCTTGGCCAACAATTGCGCAATCGACAGCACCACATCTTTCTCACGCTCGCCTTTGGAGCCGATTGCGCCGGGGTCCTTGCCGCCATGCCCTGCATCGACCACCACCATGATGTCGCGCTTGGAATGGTTTTTATCCGGCACCGGAGCAGGCTTCACCAGCGGCGCAGCGGCCAGTTGTTGTACCGGCGCATGGGCAACAGTGTCTAAATCCAGCACCAATCGATTGCCCTGTGAACCTTGCGGGCCGAGCACAAAGCTATTGAGTTCAACTGCCGACGCCAGTTCCAACACGATACGCGTGTCACCCTGACCGAAGTGGCCGGAGCGGATCGCTTTGATCGGGGTATTTTCAAGTACCAACTGATTGAAGTTACCTTCAAGCCGCGCACCGCTGAAGTCGATGATGATTCGTTCAGGCGCACTCAACGTGAAGGTCTTGTATTGGACCGGCCCGCTCAGATCAAACACCAGCCGCAACTTGTTATCTGAACGCCATAGCCGGGCATTTCGGATCTGGGTAGCACTGACGTTGAACGGCAGCGCTAAAGCGGCACTGACCAGCAGCATATTGAGCAGCATTTGACGTCGATGCATGGCATGTCCCGAAAAATCGAGCATCCCGTCTCAGGTGGACAGATGTGTTAATGGTTACTGTATAACATGCCAGTCGACAGCCAAAGATGAAGCTTTTGAGGGTTTTTGTGAAGTTTTCGATACCGTTGAAGTGTGGCCTAGCAGGGAAAAACCTAGGTGAAACAACAAGATGTTCCACGTGGAACATGAAACGACAGGAATCCATGTACCCCCACCACACAGCAAAACGCCCCAATCGTTGGGGCGTTTTGTTTTGTGAGGGCGTTGCTTCAGGTCCTGGGTTTAACCGTGCCGCACTGCTGGCCGAGCCACACTGCGCGGGTGTCCATGCTGCCATTCTGCTGTTGTCTCGTCGCATTGAACGAGCCAATCACATGGGTGTTGAACTCACGATCACTGAGGAACTGTGCAATACCAGTGCCTTGGGCGCGAGCGCAACTGAACTTGAACTTCCAATTAGGGCCATTGCGCTCGGTGATCTGTTGCGTACAACCTGATTTGGGGTCCTGCAGCGGAATCTGTTCATTTTTCACTTGTTCTGGAGTCAGACAAACGCGAACACCCTTCCCACCCAGCGTAACCCCTTGTTTCTCCAGCATTTGCTCCATTGCAGCGCGCTGCTGCGGCGCCATCAGTTGCAACTGGTTGAGCATGACTTGCATGTCCGGCATCTGCTGACCATCCACCTGCATGTTGCTCGACGTCAGTTCCCATAATCCAGGCTGCAGCACCTGTGCCTGTGCAAAAGGCGCTGCCAAACAAACCATCAACGCCATGAAGCGCTTTTTCATTTTATGTATTTCCTTGTGTGCCCAAGCAGTTTGAACCTGGCCTGTACCAGCCGCCAGACAATGACGCTTAGACGACGAACCGGGTTACCAGTTGCACCGCGAATAAAATAGCGACAATCCCTGCTCACTGTGGTCTGTTAGTGACTAAAAAGCTCGGAGCAAGGTTGCGCATGGATTATCACAGCCCGTATTTCTTCGGCTATGTCATCGGCTTCACTCATCTGCTCGGCATCATAGCCGCAATCCACGCTTTATTGACGGTGCGCACCGCTCAGGGTTCTATTGCCTGGGCCATGCCGTTGATTTTCATCCCGTATGTCACGCTGATTCCTTACCTGGTTTTTGGTCGCAGCTCGTTCGATGCGTACATCAAGGCGCGCCGTCAGGCCAACCGGGAAATGCGCGACGCGATTGTCGATTTGAACTGGCGCCCATGGGTCGAAGAGGCTGTCGCGGCGCGGCGGTCCGAAGCTTACGATTCGCTACGGGCCATGCCCAAGTTGGGACGCATGCCGTGCCTGGCCAATAATGAAGTCAAGCTACTGGTCAACGGCGATGCGACGTTTAGCGCGATCTTCGACGCGATCCGTAAGGCGAAGCAGGCTGTGTTGGTGCAATTTTTTATCATCCACGACGATGGCCTGGGCCGACGTTTACAGGATTTACTGCTGGAGAAGGCCGCCGAGGGCGTGGCGATTCACGTGCTGTATGACCGCATCGGCAGCCATGCCTTGCCGGCCAGTTACACCGAAAAACTCCGCGCAGGCGGTGTGCAGATCAAAGCCTTCGCCACACGCAGCGGCTGGCTCAATCGTTTCCAGATCAACTTTCGCAACCATCGCAAGATCGTGGTTGTGGATGGCGAAACAGGGTTTGTCGGCGGGTTAAACGTTGGTGATGAATACCTCGGGCTTAAACCGCCGCTCGCCCCCTGGCGCGACACCCATGTGGCGATCGTCGGGCCAGTAGTAACGTGCCTGCAGGAGTCATTCGCCGAAGACTGGTTTTGGGCAACACGCGAACTGCCGCCGCTGATCCTGCCTGAGTCCTATCCGGAAGATGGCGTGCTGTGTCAGTTTCTCGCCAGCGGGCCGGCTGACCCTCAGGAAACCTGCTCATTGTTCTTCGTCGAAGCGATTCACGCGGCGACCCAGCGGGTGTGGATCACCACGCCCTATTTCATCCCCGATGAAGCCGTGTCCGCAGCGCTGCTTCTGGCGGTCTTGCGCGGCGTAGACGTGCGCATTCTGCTGCCCTCCCGGCCGGATCATTACGTGGTGTATGCCGCGTCCAGCCTGTTCGCTTTTGAGGCCGTCAGGGCGGGAGTGAGAATTTTTCGGTATGAGCCGGGCTTCTTGCATCAGAAGGTGGTGCTGGTCGACAGCGAAATCACTGCTATCGGCAGCGCCAACATGGACAACAGATCCTTCCGCCTGAACTTTGAACTGATGCTACTGACAGTGGACGAGGATTTCGCCCGTCAGGTGGAGAACATGCTCAACGCGGACTTTGCCCTGGCGCACGAATTGTCGATTGAGGAAAGTCGCGAGACCCACCGTTTGCAGCATTTGGGGATGCGGATTGCGCGACTGATATCACCGATTTTGTGAGCCGCAAAGTGTTCGCGAGGTGCGAGGCGTGCCCGCGAATGAGGTCAGTGCATTCAGCCTGCTCTCAACGAGGTCCACTGCCTTCGCGGGCAAGCCCAGCCTCTACATGGCGGGTCAGCGCCAGAACGAACTGTAGGAGTGCGGCTTGTCCCGCGACCTGGCGCGCAGCGACAGTAAACCCGGTGTACGCGGTCTGCCTGTCACACACTGTGCGCAAGTTTACGACGGGTTCCCCGCCGGTCGCGGGGCAAGCCCAGCTCCTTCATGGGGGTTCAGGGCCAGAAGACCTCAGCGATAAATATCTTCTCGCGTCAGCGGCAAGTTATGACTGCCATCGGCCAGCGGTTTCACCGCCAAGATCTGATGCAGATTGATCCAACCTTGCGAGAAGGCATAAGCACAGCCCGCCAGATACAAACGCCAGATACGTAGCGCCTGTTCAGGCACCATCGCAGCCGCTACGTCGAGTTTCGCCTCAAGTCGCGCGCTCCAGTGATCCAGCGTCTTGGCGTAATGCAAACGCAGGCTCTCCACGTCGACCACTTCAAGGCCTGCCTCGCTGAGGTATGCGGTGATCATCGACAGGTGTGGCAACTCACCGTTTGGAAACACATAGCGGTCGATGAAATCCCCGGCGCCGCGTCCCACCGGACGCCCATCGGTGTGCTTGGCGGTGATGCCATGGTTCATCACCAGGCCGCCCTCCTTCACCGCACCGAACAAGCATTTGGCGTACAGCTCGAGGTTGGCATGACCAACGTGTTCGAACATGCCGACGCTGACGATCTTGTCAAAGCGACCGTCCTGCGGCAAATCACGATAATCGAGCAATTGCAGTTCGACCTGATCTTCCAGCCCTTCGGCCTTTACTCGTTCCTGCGCCAACGCCAACTGCTCGCGGCTCAGGGTGATGCCGAACACCTTTACGCCGTATTCGCGCGCGGCAAATCGCGACAACCCGCCCCAACCGCAGCCAACGTCCAGCAAGTACTCACCGGGCTGCAACCGCAGCTTGCGGCACAGGTGATGGAGTTTGTCTTGCTGCGCCTGCTCCAGCGTCTCGTTGCCCGTCTTGAAATAGGCGCAGGAATAAACCATCTCCTTGTCGAGCCAGAGCTGATAAAACGCGTTTGAAAGATCGTAGTGATAGGAAATGGACGCAGCGTCGGTTGCCTTGTCGTGCTCGGTGCGCACAGGAAGACTGTCGTCCTCCTCCACCAGCGCTTTGCTCAGCTCATCGCACACTCTCACCACTTCGCTGATTGAGCCCTCAAGCTCAAGCCGCCCCTCAACGAATGCACTGCCCAGCAAATCAAGGCTGGGCCGGGTGAATCCTGAAACCAACAGAGGATCTTTGACGACAATGGTGACGCTTGGCTCAGGCCCAAGGTCCAGCTCATTGCCATCCCAGAGTTTCAGCCGAAGCGGCAGGTGAAGATTCTGTAAAGCCGGTGGTAGTTGCGCGAACATTGAGAAGCCCCCCCTGGTCCAGAACTCAGAAAAGGGTAGTCCAAAACCGGTTCCGGCGTAGGGAACCTTCAGGCGATCGGCTGGTTAGAAAAACTGCATGAATCTGCTTTCCGGGTACGCCTGTATCCCGGAATTCGAGCCAATTTGATGCCTGCGATGGAGCACCCTCTTCATGACTGACCAATAATTTGTAACAGAGTTCTTCAAAGCTCAAGCAAATTCTTATACTTAGGGACGGCCTCTAGCCCGGCGCTTTCAGACAAAGCACCGGATTATCAGGCGTGGGGAGGATTATTAAATTTTGCGATCGGTTCGTGAAAGCGCAGCAAGCGACCAGCATTGCCCAGCACCAGCAACGTACTGAGGTTGTGCAATACCGCCGCAATCATTGCCCCGGCTGCGCCTAAAACGCCAAACGCTGCGAGCGCCACAATCGCAAGGGTCCAGCCCAGGCCGATGATCACGTTGACTTGCAACGTGTGCCGACACTGGCGACTCAAACGCACACACGTACCGAGCCGGCGCAGGTCGCTGCCGATCAACACGATGTCCGCCGATGCCAAGGCGATATCCGCCCCGCCTGCACCCATCGCAACGCCCACTACGCCAGCCTTTAGCGCCAGCGAATCGTTGATGCCGTCGCCCACGACCATGGGCCGAAACCCGCTTTTGATTTCGCCCATCACCCGATTGAGTTTGTCTTCGGGTAAGGCCTGGGCTTCGATGTCGCTGATACCTACCTCATGAGCAACGCTGTCTGCCACGCTTTGTCGGTCGCCGGTCAGCAGCAACTGACGGCCCATCCCCAGCGCGCGCAACTCGGCCAGCGCCTGACGCGCTTCAGGCTTGAGGCTGTCGGCCAACAACAACCAAGCGAGGAACACACCATCCACGGCCAGACCGGCAATGGGACCGTCATGGTTGGGTACCGGCGTCGTGGTGATGCCTAATTGCTCGAACAACTCAGGCCGCCCCAACGCCGCCTCGCCCTGCGACGTCTGGGCGACGACTCCGAGCCCCTGACGCTCGCGAATGTCTTCCAGTGGCAGCCATTGATCTTTATCCACAAGCAATGCCAAGGCACGGCTGACCGGATGGCTGCTCGCTGCCCCAAGGCTGGCGGCTAATGTCAGCACACCCTGCGACTCAGCATTCACTGCCTGGACCGATTGCAGGCGCAAGCTACCAAACGTGAGCGTCCCGGTTTTGTCCACAACCAGCGACGTCAGGTCGGCCAGCTCTTCCAGGAACGCCGAACTGCGGATCAGAATGCCGTGCCGCGCCGCCACTGCAATACCGGCAATGGCGGTGGCAGGCGCAGACAACACCAACGCACACGGGCAAGCGGCAACCAACACGGCGAGCATCGCTTGTGCATTGTTGGTGATGAACCAGGTCACCGCTGCGATCAACAATACCAGCACCATGTAGCTGCCAGCGTAGCGTTCCAGTAGACGGGTAATCGGCGGCTTCGAGCGCTCGGCGCTTTGCATCAGGGCGATGACTTTGCCCAGTGTCGATTCATTGCCGATGCGCGTGACCTCAATCCTCAGCAGGCCATCGAGGTTGATCGCACCACCGAACACCTCCATCCCGGCCCTCGCCTCCAGCGGCACCGACTCGCCGGTGATCGGCGCGGTGTCGAGACTGGCCTGCCCGGAAATCACCCTGCCATCAGCCGGCACTCGGTCACCGGCGCGGACCTCAACCACATCGCCCGCCACCAGCGTGCCGTTATCGACCTCGCGGATGCTGCCGTCGGCAGTCACCAACCGGGCATGGCTGCGCGTGAGCTTGCCCAGCGCCTGAATCGCCTCCTGCGAACCGATGACGCTGCGCTCTTCCAGTACGTGGCCGAAAATCATGATGATCGGCAACAAGGCTGCGGTCATCAGATCGCCGGTGGCCCAGGCGCCCAGCATCGCCAGGGCAATCAGTTGATCGGTGATCCCGTGCAGGCTTGGGTAACGCAGGCTGTGCCAACCGGCGCTGACCACCGGAATCGCCACCAGCAATGATGCTGCGCCCAGCAGCAACTGGCTGACACCAACCTGCTCGGGCGCAAAGAAACGCCAGACCAACCCCAACGCCAAGAGGCCGAGCGCGAGCATGGCCAGGGTCAGTTGCCGCGCAGCACTGCGCTGTTCGGCGCCACTCAGCATGTTGCCCGGCGCTGCGGTTTGCGCGTGGATGTGAACGGCTTCGCCACTCATTTATCTGCTCCCTGAATGATCAGGCGGGAATCGTCTTTGGGATTAACCGTCGTCACCGAACCGGCCTGATTCAATATTTTTGGCACGCGCTCGCGGTAGATTCGCTGCAGCAAACCAGGGTCGCTCTTGTCTTGAATCGACTGCGCCAGACCGCTCACCGTCGCGGTGTCGGTTTGTGCCTTCGCCAATCGCTCAGAGGCTTGTGCGTGCGCGACCTGTAGTGTGCGGTCGGCCTGTTGATTGGCGGTTTGATTGAGTTTTTCGGCGTCGGTGCGCGCGTTGGCGACCGCTTGATCGGCTTGCTGGCTGGCGGTCAGCACCGCGTTGAAAGCGTTAACGGCTGCGGTCGGCAGGCTCGATTGCACGTCGACCCGTGCGACTTCGATGCCAATACCGACGCCGGTGGCGGTCAGCTCGCTCAGGCGCTGATTGATGCCTTGAACCAAATCGCCGCGCAAGCGTTCGCGCCGCTCAGCCGACTGGCTGTCGGCGCCGACCAACTCCGGTCGCGCTACCAGAATAGTGTCCAGATCCCGCGCCGCAGTCAGTGCCACGGCGCTGCGAGTAACAAGACGATCCAGCGCTGGCAGCACATGTTCACCTTGCAGCACGAACGCCCTGGGGTCGGTGACCTTGTAGTACACGGTCACATCCAGCTGTACGACACCCGCGTCGCCCGTCAGCAGGAAACCCGAGCCCGCCAGCGCATCGCTCATCGGCGTGGCAAAGCTGGCTACCTTGTCCGCCGCCAATGCAGTCGATGAGCGCAGCAGGGTTTCGACGTGACGCTCGATCACCCGATCCGCCGAGGGCAGCAGCACCACCTGTTCAAACGGCTGCGGCCAGGCCATCAGCAAACCGGCGTTTTGCACACGATCCAGAGCCCCCATGCGGAACACCACGGCGCGGTTCTGCGGATCGATCTGACGTACGTTGGACGCCGCCCAGCCCAGGGCCGCCAGCACCGTGACTGCGTACAAACCGAGAAAGGCCAGGCGACTGGCCTGCAACCACGGACTATTGACCACCGGGCGCTCAGCCACTGTTAAATCGCTTATCGCTGGCGAATCATGCTCGCTCATGGTTGGGTTCCGACCTTGCCGTCCAGCGTCGGCGGGCCATCGACCAGCACACGAAATGGCGCGGCGTCCGTTCGCAGGATCAGCTTGGTGGTGGGGCCCACGACCGTACCGAGCGTGTCCAGCGAGCGCAGCAGGTTGTACAGCTGCGGCGATCCGGCATAAGCACGGCCGTAAATCTGCGCCGCTTCGACCCGCGATTGCGCTTCGATGTCGGCAGCTTTCACCGTGGCGTCGGCTTCGACGATACGTGCATCACGTTCGGCGGCAGAGCGAATCTGCGCCGCTTCGCGCTTGCCAATCGCCGTGCGCTCGGTGGCGATGGTTTCGCGCTCGGCACGCATCCGATCCACCGTCGCGTTGAGTGTCACCGATGGCAATGTCAGACGCTCGACCCCCACTTGCAGCACCCGCACGCCATAGGTCGCGAGCAATTGCTGATCGATCTGCTGGCGCAGTTGGTTTTCAAAGTCAGCGATGCGTACCTGGCTGGCATCGGTGTTGACCAGGCTCGACAGATCGAAGCTGGCGGCCGTGGTTTCCAGCGCCGAGCCGACAAAGGTGCGAATCTGCCGCGCCGCTTCATCGGGCTGGTTCTGCACCGCGCGCATGAAGCGCTTCACGTTGTCTGGGTCGCCCTGCACCTGCCAGGCCACATACGCCTGAACGATGATGCGCAAGCCATCGCGGGTGCCGACATCCTGCAAGCCGCTGGAGGTGGTACGCAGGCGCAAGTCGACCGGGATCGTCGCCTCGAATGGCGCCGGCCAGCGCCAGCTCAAGCCCGGATCGAGCAGCACCCGCGACGGATTGCCGAAACGCGTGACCACCGTGGCTTCGCCGGAACGCACCTGAACCAGACTCGCAGCGGCCACCGCGAAAGCGATCAATAGGGCTGCGAGGGCCGAACGGCGCCATGGGAAACCGACGGGGCCGGACGCTTCGCCGTGCTGATGGCCGTGATGGTGCCCTGCGTGACCGTGGTCGTGACCCGAGTGGTCGTGGTGATCGTGTGAATGAAACAAACTCAAGAGACGACTCCTTATTCAGCCGCTTGCTACTCAGCTATTTTGCTCGGCGCCGCAGGGTCGGCCGGTAACGTGAACGTACGTAGATCGATGGTCGGCGCGCTGGTGCCGCCCAACCGATGATCGAGAACCAGCAATTTGGCATGCTGCAAACCCTGGGTGAGCTGCGTCAGGTATTGCTCCAGCACAAACGCCTGACCGGCCTTGGCATACGCCTGGCGCTCGGCGCTGAAACGCAAGTCTGCGGCCTGCGCGGTAGCCATGACCTCACGCGAGTCCGCGACGGCTTGATCGTGAGCCACGCTGGCGTGCAATTGCGCCAGGTTGGCCTGATCAGCCGCGGCGCCACGCTCGCGGGAGATCAACGCTTGAGCGCTGATCTGCGCCGCTTGCACGGCGTGATAAGCATTGGCCGCACCGGCTGGCGGGTGAATCGACTCCACCACGGTGGCGAGAATTTCCACGCCGCTGTCGAGCTTTTTAAGGTCGCGCTGCACGGCATTGCCGATGTCGGCGGCAAGATCGGTGCGCTGCTCGCCGAGCAATTCATCCAGCGTGCGCGAAGCAAAATCGTGGACCAATATGCGGCTGGCCGTGCTGCGAATCAGGCTCACGACGTTGGCGCTGTTGTAGGTCGCGGCCATCGCGGCTTCGTCGGTCAAACCGATGCGGTAAACGAAGCGTACGTCCATGTTGACGATCTGAAAGCTCTGCTTGTCGCCGGTGCTGCTGGCGATCACCTGAGACTTGTCGTTGACATGGCTGGCGTCCCACAAGCGGTTGGCGATGGCGGGCGGTGGTCCTTCAGCCGGGTCCAACACTTGTTCGGTAGCGCTGGCCTCGGAAACGCTGGTCGCCAATTCATGGACTACGCCGTTCTCCACTGCCAATACTCGGCCAAACGGCCACGGCAAACCCGCATGCAAGCCTGGACCGAGCACCTCGACCGGCTTGCCGAAACGTTCGTAGATACCGCGCCCCTGCATCGGGACTTCATGCACGCCGCTCAGCGCCCAACCCAGTGCCACGATCACTGCCAGCACCGGCAAGAATGCACGGCGCATGTAGGTAAACGCCCAGATCTGGCGCAGGTCGATGCCGAAGCGGTTGTGCAATTCATGCTGCAGCGCCACCAACGGCTGTGGCGGCCAGCGCAGCAAACCGGCGACGAAACTGCTCGCCATCAGACGCGGCTCGACACGCTCGTTGCGGGGGCTGAACACCGACAGCACCGCGCGAATCAACAACTCCAGGGCGACCAGGCCCGGCAACAGGCCGATCAAGACCGCAACACGCGCCGGCCAGATGCGCTCGGATGACGAGAAAAACAGGCACAACGCGCCGATCAACAAGACGCCAATGACCACGCGGGTCAATTGCGCCAGTTGATCGGCCTCGGGCCAGTTAGTCGCGGGCTCATTACTTAATTGGCGCTCCAGCACCAGCAAACCGAATGCCATGAGCAACAACAGACCGCCAACGAGGTTGCCTGCCTGGGTCAGGTCAGTGCCAGGCAGCGAGGTGTTCCAAATCATCTCGATGCTGATCAGCGATGCCAGTGCCCAGCCCGCGAGCCAGAATGTCGGCAAGCCAATCAGTGCAACCATCGACGCCCCACGCCCACCGATGCGTGCCAGCAGACGGTCGTACCAGCCGGTTTCGACTTGATCGTCTATCGGCGCGTCAGCGACCGGCCCCTCGACTGATTCAACGACAGCGATTGCCTGGGCTCGCCACGACGCGACCACCTGCGCTGACTGCAATCCCGCTGCGAGCAGCAGAAAGCTCGCGGCTGAGTTGGTCAGCACCGCCGTCCACAACGAATTGGGAGAGAACAGATCGACGAACAGCGACACCACCAGCCCAAACACGCCCAGGCCACCAATCAGGTACGTCAGCCGTGCCAGACGTCGCGCTTGAAACGACGCGCGCTGAAAACGTGGTAGCCCCTCCAGAGCGCAATCCTCAACATCCAAATCAACCCGCATCGACACCCCAGAACCTGCTGAATGCTGTATCCATCGTCCGTCCTCTACGTTTACGGCCTTGTATGAGCCACACGCCGAAACATAGTTGCATGAGAGACGTTACGGTATAACAAAAATGGTGAAATTTTCGTGTGGTGAGCAATATCGACTGAACTGAATTTTTGAGTCAGACAGGCAGTAGACAGGTTTGATTGAAGCGCCCTTTAAATGCTCGTCGCTTGACCGCAACTGCTTTCGCGTAGAAATTATGATCGTAATTTTAATCGCTGACTGATCTCTCAGAACATTTCCCCAGAGCGGTCTACGCTTCCCTCCATTGTCGATTTTTCCTATAGGAGCAGCTCAATGAGTAGCTATGACGTTGTAATCATCGGTGGCGGTCCAGGCGGCTATAACGCGGCCATTCACGCGGGGCAGCAGGGTTTGAAAGTCGCTTGTGTCGAGGGCCGTGAAACACTTGGAGGTACGTGTCTGAACGTTGGCTGCATTCCTTCAAAGGCTTTGCTGCATGCCTCTGAGCTCTACGAAGCTGCGACTGGCGATGAGTTCAAGAAGCTCGGCATCGAGGTCACGCCAACGCTGAACCTGGCGCAAATGATGGCGCAGAAAGGCGAGAGCGTGACAGCGCTCACCAAGGGCATCGAATTTCTGTTTCGCAAATACAAAGCCGACTGGATCAAGGGCTGGGGCCGCATTGCCGGTCCCGGCAAGGTGATCGTCAAGGACGCGCAAGGCGTAGAAACCGAGCTGACCGCCAAAGACATCATCATCGCCACAGGCTCCGAACCCACCCCGTTGCCGGGTGTGACCATCGACAACAAACGTATTCTGGATTCGACCGGCGCGCTGTCGTTGAGCGAAGTGCCCAAGCATCTGGTGGTGATTGGTGCCGGCGTGATCGGCCTGGAGTTGGGTTCGGTCTGGAGGCGTCTCGGCGCCAAAGTGACAGTGGTGGAATTTCTCGATCATGTCGCCCATGGCAGCGATCTGGAAGCAGGCAAAACGCTGCATCGCTCGCTGTCGCGCCAGGGTATCGACTTCAAACTCAGCGCCAAGGTCACCTCAGCGATTGCCAGCGAGACAGGCGTCAAGCTGACTGTCGAGCCCGCCACAGGCGGTGAAGCCCAAACCATCGAAGCCGATTACGTGCTGGTGTCTATCGGCCGCCGCCCTGTGACTAAAGGGCTGGGCCTGGAAACCGTCGGCCTGGACGTGAACGCGCGCGGGATACTGGAGAACAAAGGGCATCGCACCTCGGTGGACGGTATTTGGGTGATTGGTGACGTGACCTCGGGTCCGATGCTGGCGCACAAGGCCGAAGACGAAGCGATGGTCTGCGTGGAGCACATCGTTGGCAAGAAGGGCGAGCTCAATTACAACCTGATTCCGAACGTGATCTATACCCGACCGGAGTTGGCCAGCGTTGGCAAGACCGAGGAACAACTGAAGGCAGAAGGTCGCGCCTATAAGGTCGGTAAATTCCCGTTCAGCGCCAACAGCCGGGCGAAGGTCAACCACGAAAGCGAAGGCTTCGCCAAAGTGCTGGCCGATGAGACGACTGACGAGATCCTGGGCGTCCACCTTGTTGGGCCAAGCGTCAGCGAGATGATTGCCGAGTATTGCGTGGGGATGGAGTTCGCCGCCTCGGCGCAAGACATCGCATTGACCTGCCACCCACACCCGACGCGCTCCGAGGCCTTGCGTCAGGCGGCGATGGCGGTGGGCGGGCATACGACGCAAGCGTAAAGACGCGCCGCAAACTCGCGATGGCTACAGTGCGTTCTGGCCCTGAACCCCCATGAACTGCGCCCCATCCGTCTCGGCGGGCCATTGGCGGATATCTTCAACACAGCAGTTGACCCGTTGTAGGAGTGAACTTGTTCGCGAGACAGTGTCTCAGGCACACCACGTTGGACGCCTCGCCAACAAGTTGGCTCCTACAGATTGAACTGCGCCCCGTCCGTCTCGGCGGGCCATTGGCGGATGCTTTCAGCACAGCAGTAGACCTGCTGTAGATACTCTGAAGGCTCTAAGTCGCCCCCTGAAACGATTTATTTTTCCCATTTGCGAACAAGATGCCGAGATTGTTATCTGTTTGTTGGTAATTTGCGTTCGACAAGGATTGGGAAAGCGCACTTTTTCGTGCAGGAAGGCACAGCATTTCTTCAGAGGCTTCACCTTATGAATCGCAGGAATCTCCTGAAAGCATCCGTGGCACTGGCCGCCTATAGCGCTTTGCCAGCCGCAGGGCTTTACGCTGCACGTGCATTGGCCGCAGCGGCAGATGGCGAAATCGAGCACTTCGATTTTAAAACCTTACAAGACAACGCCAAGCAATTGGCCGGCAAGCCGTACGTCAGCACCAAACAAACGCTACCGCCGACCTTGGCTAACATGACGCCTCAGCAGTTCAATGCCATCAAGTACGACGCCGGACACTCGCTCTGGAATGACGTCAAAGGCCAGCTGGACGTGCATTTTTTCCACGTCGGCGCAGGCTTCAAGACGCCTGTGCGCATGTACAGTGTCGATCCCGCGACCAAACAGGCCCGCGAGGTGCATTTCCGCCCCGCGCTGTTCAACTACGAAGCCAGTGGCGTCGATAAGGCTCAGCTCAAGGGCGACTTGGGTTTTGCCGGGTTCAAGCTGTTCAAGGCGCCTGAAATCGCCATTAATGACATCCTCTCGTTCCTGGGCGCCAGCTACTTCCGCGCCATCGACAGCAACAAGCAATACGGCCTGTCGGCGCGCGGTCTGGCGATCGACACCTACGCCAAACGCCAGGAGGAATTCCCCGACTTCACCCAGTTCTGGTTCGAGAAGCCGACCAAAGATGCCACGCGCTTTGTGGTCTATGCGCTGCTGGATTCGCCGAGCGCCACCGGCGCGTACCGTTTTGATATCGATTGCCAGGCCGATCGCGTGGTGATGGACATCGATGCGCACATCAACGCCCGCGCCGACATTGAACAACTGGGGATCGCCACCATGACCAGTATGTTCAGCTGTGGCACCCATGAGCGCCGCATGTGCGACACGATCCACCCGGAAATTCACGACTCCGACCGCCTGGCGATGTGGCGCGGCAACGGTGAATGGATCTGCCGCCCCCTGAACAACCCGGCCAAGCTGCAATTCAACGCCTTCAGCGATAAGGACCCCAAAGGCTTCGGCCTGGTACAGACGGACCATGATTTTAAAACCTATCAGGACACCGTCGACTGGTATCACCGCCGTCCAAGCCTGTGGGTAGAACCCACTACCGCATGGGGCGAGGGCTCCATCGATCTGTTGGAGTTATCCACAACCGGCGAGACACTGGATAACATCGTCGCGTTCTGGAACCCAAAGCAGCCGGTCAAGGCCGGCATGTCGCTGAACTACGGCTACAAACTGTATTGGAGCCCGCTGCCGCCCGTCAGCACGTCGTTGGCGCAAGTCGCCGCCACGCGCTCGGGCATGGGTGGTTTCATCGAAGGCTGGGCACCGGGCGAGCATTACCCGGATGTCTGGGCTCGTCGTTTTGCCGTGGATTTCAAAGGCGGCGGCATCGACCGGCTGCCGGAAGGTTCAAGCATCGAGCCGGTGGTGACGGTTTCCAATGGCAAGGTGCAGGACTTCAACGTGCTCGTGCTGCCGGACATCAAAGGCTTTCGCGTGACCTTTGACTGGTACCCGACCGGCGATGGCGTGGACCCGGTCGAGATGCGCATGTTCATCAAGACCGGCGACCGCACCTTGAGTGAAACCTGGTTGTATCAGTACTTCCCGCCAGCGCCTGAGAAGCGTCGGTACACCTGATCGAGCTCGTTCCCACTGCAGGCATGCAGTGGGAACGACACACAATAGGTGTGATGGCACCTCTGTGTAACAAAAATGAGTCATAGCAGCCCTCTAAATCCTCTCGCTACACCCCCTGATTGCCAGCGTCAAAATTCTATCTCTCAATAAATTCAATACGTTATGAACATTGAATTTTACCGATGTCGACACATGTCTGAAATTTTGACTATTTGATTGACAGCCCTCGCGTCTGACGCTGATATATCCCCTGTCATGCCGTTAGGACGAGGCTTTTTTCAGGCCGCTTCTTGCACTTCGGCACTTCGACATACCGACATTCATCACCCTGATCGACAGCTTGGCGCTGATTCGATGAGCGGTAGCTTTGCGCCAAAACAACCTTCAGCTCGGACGTGTACTGAGCCCGACTTGGCGATTACTTCCCTTCGAGCGCTCCAGAGGGCTGCACCATGATGTCGAATTCCATCACCTTCGTTGAAAAGCCGTCGATCCTTTCTTTCAACAAATCGACAGTTATCGTCTGGACAGCCATTAGCCTGCTCCTGGTTGAGACATTTTCCGGGGCGCTGCGCTTCTATCTCGACAAAGCTGGCCTGTCGGCCATGCTGTATGGCCCAAAGGTGCTGTGCTGCCTGTTATTCCTGATCGAGTTGCGCAGCCTCAAAACCAGCCGAGGCGTGTGGCTGGGACTGCTGGCGCTGGTCATCTACAGCCTCATCGCCATGCTGCACGGTGCCAGTCTTTCGAACATCGGTTTCAGTCTGTTCGGCATCTGCCCGATTCTGTTCGGCATCGTTTGCAGCGAACACTTGTTGCACCGCAAACGCCTGCTGCTCTGGGCTGTTGCCTTTTGCCTGCTGGCCTCGCTGGGGGGGATTGCGCTGGACAAGCTCACCTCGGTGCCCTGGAAAGGCTACAGCTACACGCTTGGGGAAACAGAGTTGAGCGGCAACACGGCATGGGCCGTGGACGAAGCCGACCGCATCGCAGGCTTCGCCCGGGTTTCCAACGTGCTGTCGATCAATCTGGCCATTGGCGCCCTGTACGTACTGATGTTCATGCGTTCAAAGCTGCTGATGATCGCCCTCTGCGGCATAACTGCCGTGGCGATTGTAATGACCACAAGCAAAGCGCCGGCCGCAGGCTTCGTCTGCACTCTGGGCTTGTTGATGATCTTGCGTTTCCACTGGACAGCCCGGGTGGTGCTCACCGTCGCGGTGCTTGGCGGGATGCTATTGCCGCTGACCAGCTTTCTCGTTGACTTCAATGCCGGCCTTGCCAGCAGCGGTGCTTTGTCATCGATGTATGACCGCCTGATCAACACCTGGCCGAACATGGCCAATGGCATATTGGAACAAGGCTGGGGGCTGACCGGCACCGGTTTTGGCGCCTATGGCAGCACCATCGCCTTGTTTCCGATTCCGGGCGTCCCGGCATTGGCCTCGGACAACACGGCCATGTACTTGTGGGGCACATTCGGTGTGACCGGTCTTGTACTGTTTGCGCTGCAGATTCCGTTGTTCATCGCATTGGGTAACGACATCACCCGTGCCGGGCGCGCACTGCTGGCGATCTGCTTTTGCTGCCTGCTGACTGGCTGGACCACGGACATGCTCGAAGTCGCGACGGCAAACCTGTTTCTCGGCATAGCCATTGGACACGTCATGGCCGGAAGGCTGACCGTGCGTCAGGTGAAATCCACGGCCCGTGGCGCGCAGCATTTCTTCCCTGCCCTGCCCAATCTGCACTGAGAGCCTCGGAAATGACGTTGCGCCATAAGCTCGCTGTGTTTTTGCCCCTGCTAAGTGGGTTGATGTGCAGCACCGCATTCGCCGAGGAGCCGTTCATCGTGGGTATCGGCACCCACCTGATGAATTTCGAAGCCTCGCCGCGCAAACCCCTGGAGTTGGCGGCGGATGCCGGTATCACGGCGCTCAAGGACGATGTGTTCTGGTCGACCGCAGAACCGGCCCCCAATCAACTGCGTATCGTGCCGCAGTGGCGTAATTATCTCGACGCGGCCACGACCCTGAATTTGACCCGGCTGACGATCCTCGACTACAGCACCTCATTTCATGACAACGCCAAGCCGCGACAGGGAGCAGTCAAGGCGGCGTACCTGAACTACGTGAACTACGTCACCCAGCAGCTCGGCAACAAGGTGAACTACTACGAGATCTGGAACGAATGGGATTTGGATGCCCCCAAGGATGCAAAACTCGCCGCCGATTACGCCGCTCTGGTGCGCGATGCCGTTCCGCTGATTCGCAACAATACGGTTGGGCAGAACGGCACACCGGCCAAGATCCTTGCCGGGTCGATCACCCCTCAAGGCATGGATTACGGATTTGCCGACCACCTGATTGATGCCGGGATGCTTGACCTGGTGGACGGTTTGTCTGTTCACCCCTACGCACATTGTGCAGGCGGCGGTCAGAACAACCCGGAAAGCTGGGTCAACTGGATGCGCCAGTACGAGCGCCATATCCGTACCAAGGCCGGTCGCGACGTACCGATCTACCTCACCGAAATGGCTTGGCCAAGCCATACCGGCGCTTGCGGCAACACACCGGCGACTCAAGCAGCCTACATGGCGCGCATCTTTTTCTTCGCCCGCACCATTCCCAACATCAAGGGCATGTGGTGGTACGACCTGATCAACGACGGAGCCGATCGCACAGATCAAGAGCACAACTTCGGGCTGCTCAACGAAAACCTGTCGCCCAAGCCCGCCTACAACGTGATGAAGGTCATCAGCCCGTTTGTGAAGGATTTCAGTTACCAACCGGAGTTGAGCACCTGGGCTGACAACCTTTACATGCTGCATTTCAAGAAGGGCAACGAGCAGGTCGTCGTCGCGTGGTCCGGTGGTAAACCAAGAGACAGGACGCTGGAAAGCAAAAGCCCGCAAACCGGAGTTGTCCAACTCATCGACACAGCGCAACCACACAAGGGCTGGTTTAACGGCGACCGGACCTGGGCCTGCCAGGCGCAGCAATGCTCGGTTGCGATAACGCTGACTGACTTTCCAAAAATCATCCGTTTGAGCACTGCGAACTGAATCCTGTGTTCGCGCACGCCTAGTTTCTAATCATCACCACGTCATTCGAAGAATCGCCATGGACTTCAGAAAAGACATCAATGGACTAAGGGCCATCGCGGTGATCGCCGTGGTGCTGTTCCACTTCAACCCAGGCTGGTTGCCGGGCGGTTTCTCGGGCGTCGATATTTTCTTCGTGATCTCGGGTTACCTGATCACTGGGATTTTGTTTCGTAGCCTGGAAAAACACAGCCTGAGCCTGGTCGACTTCTATAAGTCGCGCGCGCGCCGCATCATCCCGGCGCTCGCGGCTATGTGCTGCGTGCTGCTGGTACTCGGCTGGTTTTACCTGCTGCCCCTGGAATACAACGAGCTGGGCAAACACATTGCCGCCAGCCTGGGGTTCTATTCCAACTTCACCTATTGGTCGGAAGCGGGATATTTCACCGCCGGCGCCCACGAAAAATGGCTGCTGCACACGTGGTCTCTGTCGGTGGAATGGCAGTTCTACATGCTCTATCCCATCGTTCTGCTGGGCTTGAGCAAAGTCGTTGCCCTGCGCCACCTGCGCTGGATGGTGTTGGCTGCCTGCGTCGTGGGTTTCGCCTTCTGCGTGGTGGCCTCGATCAAATGGCCCGAACCTGCGTTTTATCTGTTGCCAGCCCGCGCCTGGGAACTGCTATTGGGCGGCGTCGCGTGCCTGTTCCCGGTCAAACTGAATCGCACGGAACAGCGTGTGCTGGAGGCCATCGGCCTGGGCTTGATGGCCTCCAGTTTTGCATTGCTTTCTGAGCGCGTGGTGTGGCCCGGCTACCTGGCGCTGATGCCGGTGCTGGGCACCTTCGCGGTGATCGTGGCGGCTCGTCAGGACTCGGTCACAACCAATAACCGGTTTTCACAGTGGACCGGCAAGCTGTCTTATTCGTTGTACCTGTGGCATTGGCCGGTCGTGGTATTCATGAGCTATGCCGGTTATCTGGGCGACACGCGCAACGCGTTGCTCGGGATTGTCGCTGCGTTTGCCCTGGCCCAGCTCTCGTACGCTCTGATCGAAAAAGCGCCAGCCAAAAAAGCCCCCGTTCGCCCCTGGAAGTTTGCCTCGGTCAGCGCTCTGATTGCGTTGGTTTTCGTTGGCGCAACGGCCGTCAACGCCACGGATGGTGCAGTGTCGGCGCTGCGGATGGTGAGTATTTCGGACAAGGCGCGCTTCGTTCAGGACTACGCCAACCGCCAGAAGAACCTGTACGAAAGCTATTGGCTCAAGTGCGACGCCTTTTCAGCGTTCACCGAGCGCGGGCTGTCCGGGATCGATGAGTCCTGTACCCAAAAACAAGGGGAAGGTGGTGTGTTCCTTTGGGGCGACTCGCACGCTCAAGCACTTTCGCTGGGCCTGAGAACCTTGCTAGCCAAAGGCACGCCGTTCTATCAAGTGGCGTCAGCGGGATGCAAACCCAGCCTGACCCAAGACCCCGGAAGAAACACACCACCGAGAATGACCTGCAATTACTCCAACGCCACAGCCCTGCAATCGATTGCCAAACTGCAACCTGAAGTGGTGGTGATTGCGCAGAAAGACCAGCACGACAAGACTCAATGGAATGAACTGGCGGCACGCCTCAAGGAGCTGGGCGTCAAGCGGGTGGTGCTGATGGGGCCTCTGCCGCAATGGAGCCCGTCATTGCCCAGCGTCATCGCCAACCGTCATTGGGGAGTTGATGAGTCACACATCATCGACGCTGCGATGGACACCGGGCTGATCGCCACCGACCAGGCAACACGACGCATGATCAACCCTCAAGTGGTGGATTTCGTTTCGTTGATCGATGGGCTGTGTGTCGCCAACTCTTGCCTGGTACGCCTGCAGGATGAGCACTCACTGCTGCAGATCGACTCAGGCCACTTGAGCTCGGCCGGATCGCTGTACATCGTGAAAAACTACGTGATGCCAGAATTACGCAAACAAAACCCTGCGCTGGTCGGCACGCACCGTGTGGGTAATCAGATCAGCGCCGCCATTGGGCAGTATTGAGGCCAATAACCGCACGTCCTTAAAATTCCAACAGTCGATAACCGACGGGAGTAATCCCGCCATTTCCCAGCCCGCCTGACGTGTCAGCGCGGGCTTTTTTGTATTTATTTTTACCCATTTTGCAGTGTCAGCCACCCGCGGCACATTGGCGACATCTCCTCGCGGCATCTGTGATGCCGTAGCGCAGACTTCGGCGGCGCCTATAGAACGACGCTGTGGATAACTTATTCACACGCGGCCCTATTCACAGGCCCAATATTTCTCGCGCAATCCGGTCGGCATCCACGAACGCTCGCGAATAACTTCCGGACGACGGCACGTAATGGTTGTAGTACGTAGCGCCTTCGACAATCGGCCCGGTTATCCACAGATTTGGCAAAGCCTTACAGTTCCCGTCCACGTTCAGACCGAAACCGTCTGGCGTGAGGCTGTGAATAACCCCGATTTCACGCAGATGGCTGACTACTTTCGGCTGGTTGGCCGCGTTTCTGTTGTCATGCACATGGGCGTAAACCAGCGCATCGAGCGTGACAGCCTCTCCCCTACCCTGCGCCCTGATCGAAACCGACCGATCACCCTCGTTACGCAGTACTCGCGAGCTGTGGACCCACTGCACAATCCCTGCTTCTGCCAGTGCCAACAACTCCTGATGACGTTCTTTCTGAGGCCCTGCGACCATACGGTTGACCAGCGGTGCATATTGGCTGAAAAACACACGGTGTGAATCAGCTGTCAGCCCATGGTTATCCACAACCCGCCGAAGTTGTTCACGGCAACTGCGCCACACTTCCACAGCCGCTTTGACCGGGCTGTGATCCAGATCGGCGAGGCTTTCCTGAACATCTGCTGAGATGAACGCCTTGACCCAATCCTGATAGTGCTCGACGGGCGCGGTGAGGTATTGCGGATCAAAAACGCTCGGGTCCAATCCCTGGACGCCGAAACGTTGTGCCAACTCGGCGGCTTTCGATTGCACCTTTTGCGAGTAAAACGCCGCTGCCACTTCCTCCATGATTGACGTTGCGCACTCGCCCCGTAATGCGCCGATCATGCCGAAATAGTGCGCCAGCATCTCGGCCTTGATCAGCGGCAACACGTGGGCTTCGAAATCCAGGCCCAACGGGTGGGCTGCTCGTAGCTCGTCGACCGCCGAGAGGGTGAAGATCAACGCTGGCGCTGCCACCCGATACGCGTGAATGTCGGGCCGAGTGCGAAATGGCAGGCCACTGCGGGAAAACATGAACACTCTGGGTTCGTTGCCTGAAGGCTCATAACGCAACGATTGGTCAGCATTGTGGACAAAGCGTCCGCCTCGCCCGACAGTTAACCCGGCGACCACATCCATGGCCGACAAACCCAAGCCTTCGACGCCGACAGCAATACCGGCATCAATGCCCTCCAACGAAAACGGCTGTGGATAAGCCCAATGCAGACGCGTCACCTGCGCGCGGTTATCCACAACGGGCGCTGCCGCCGCATGACCGACGGTCAGCACCAGCCAATCGACGCTGTATTTGCTTCCCTGTGCGGTCAGCACAAACCCGCCTGCGTCATCACGCTCCACGTTATCCACAGCCAAGGCTTGATGAATGACTGTTACATGGCTGGGAAGCCCAGCGATCACCACGTCATAGGTCCATGCCAGGTACTCGCCAAGCCACTGCCGGGGCAAGAACTCATTGGCGCGCAAGGCACGGCCGGTGGATTTGAAACGCACACACCACTCATAAAAATCCGGGCCCTGGCGCCCGCCGAATCCACCCAGGGCGGCCTGGTCGGGAAACATGGAAATCTGCGATGCCACGGTGTTGAGCATCAAATATTCCGGCTGTTCCACCGAATGCACGCCAGGCCCCGGTCGATGTGGATCGTAGACCGTGATCTCGACCGGCCGAGAACCAATGGCCGCCAATGCACACAGCCGTTCAAGCACGGTCAGGCCGCGAGATCCGCAGCCGACGATACCGATTTTGATCGCCGTTTCTTCGCCTGAGTCGTCCCTGTTCAGCTCCATCTCAATGTCTCTCCAAAGAACGAGTCAATGGCCACGGCGCGAGACTCACGCAACGCGGTGTCGACGATGAACTTGCTCAGCGCCAGATCCAGCACGCCCAGCCCGAACGGCGAAAAGATCGCGGGCTTGCTGTCATCCAGCGCGATCTCCCCTCTGATCAATCCCGCCAGGGTCCCCTTCATGAACGAACGATTGCCCAATAGTTGCTCGGTCAGATGCGGCGAGGTATTGGCCTTCATGCAGTGCTCGACGTCGTCACAGATATTGTCGGCGGCCAGCAACAACTGCGGCGCGATGTCCCGCAGCGAGATGTTCAGCACCACTTGGCCTGCGCGGAATGCCATGGGCGGCGTGACATAAGGCTCGCCCGCCGTGGTCGCGAAGATCACCAGGTCAGCCGCCACGGCTTCATCCAGCGTGCCGGGACGGGCTGTGCATAAGTCGGTGTGCTCGATGTATTGCGTCAGCGCATTGGCTGATGCAGCGTCGAAATCATGCACAACCGCGTGGCCTATTTCCCAACCTTCAACGGCGAGCATCCGCGCGACAGTGCGGGCAATGACGCCTGCGCCGATGAATCCCACGGACGCAGCCTTGCGCGACTGACGATTGAGCCAATAAGCACCCGACACCGCCGACGCTGCGGTTCTTACAGCGCTGATCTGCGCGCCTTCAAGGCACGCGTAGGGGTAGCCCGTCTCGCGGTCGTTCAGAATCACCACGGCCGAGGCGCGTGGTTTTTGCTGGGCGACGTTGCCGGGAAAGCTGGAAATCCACTTGATCCCAGCCACGGCGTCTGTACCGTCCAGTGCTGCGGGCAGCGCGATGATTCGGTTGGCAGGCTGCTGTGGGAAACGCAGGAAGTAACTGTCGGGGTTGATCGTCTGTCCATCGTGATGCTGCAGATACACTTGCTCCACGCGAGCAACCATGCTGTGCAAGTGGGCGTGCAGAATGTCCTTGATGACAGCGCCGGGGATTACGTGAAAATCAGACATTTAGCTCTTCCCCTTCGAACGTATGTACGTAGGACTTGAGGTACTTGCCGATGGGTTGGGAGTTGAGCGCCGACAGCTCGGCCCGCCCGAACTTCTGCATGATCCATTCATCGTTGTAGATGGTGTCCAAATAGCGTTCGCCTGCATCCGGCGAGATGGCGACCACCACGGCATCACGGGGAATGCTCAGCGAAGGCGCGGCGAGCCCGGCAATCACACTGCCGGTCGAACCGCCTGCCAAAACGCCGTTGGATTTCGCCAGCCAGCGGCACATCGCAACCGTTGCACGCTCGTCCACCACTTGCTGCTTGAACAAGTGGTTGGAACGAAAGATCGGCGGCATCTGGCTCGACCCCAGGCCCGGAATGAACCGTTTGCCAGGGGTTTGGCCGAAGGTCACCGAGCCAACGCTATCGACCGCAATGATGCGGGTGCGCGGCGAATGCTTGCGAAAATACTGCACGCATCCCATCAACGTTCCCGTGGTCCCAGCGCCAATGGCCAGGTAATCCAGGGCCGGAAACGCGATATGAATCGAGCGCGCCGTGGTGTTTTCGTGAGTCTTCGCGTTGGCCGGGTTGCTGTATTGGTTGAGCCACAGGTAGCGCGGATCACGAGCGACCGTGTCGCGTATATGGCGAATCCGCGTGCCCAGATAACCATCGTTGTCGTCGCGCTCGGTGACGATCACGATTTGCGCGCCGAAGGCTTCCATCATCTTGATGTTGTGCAGGTTGGTGTTCGGATCGACCACGCAGCAAAAGCGGTAACCGCGCTCAGCGCAGATCATCGCCAATGCGACGCCGAGGTTGCCGGATGACGATTCAATCAGCACCGTGTCCTTGTGGATAAGTCTGCGTTCGGCGTAGGAATCAATCAGCCCAATGGCGGTTTTCATCTTTATCGAGCCCGCCGGATTACAGGATTCAAGCTTCAGATGAAGGTTCTCGAAACCCAGACCCTTGAGCCGGACAAAGTTTGAATCCCCGACGATATGAGAAATGACGTTCATGGCCGGGCCTCGACCCGCGAAGGCTTGGCCAGCTTGGGGGTCAGCGCCGGATGCGTCACGACATTGGTCAGTACCCTCGGTTGTGAGGCCAGTAGCGCGTCGCTCAATTGCTGGGCCCTGAGCGCGACCATCGAAAAAGACTGCGCGTCACTGATGCCGTGGGTTTTCTCGGAAGTGCCGTTGGCAAAGATCTGCAGACCGTCACTGTTGTGCAAACCTACGCGGTAATGACGATCCACCGCCAAGGTGCCGTCTTCGTCCCTTAGCAGCCAAGGCTGGAGCAGGGTCAACAACGGCGGCACCGGCAGTTGTTCGTAGCCTGTGCCGAGCACGATGCCATCCACATAAAGCGTGGTTTCAAGGCCCGTGTTGCTGTCGCGCAGCAAGACTGAATAGGCGTCGCCAACCTTTTCCACCGAGACCACGTTGGACCAGGTATGCAGGTTCAAACGCTGGTGACCGGTGACTTCGCCTTCGTACAGGAAGGAGTACAACGCCTGACTCTCATCGGAGTCGACGCCGGCATAGTTGGTCGAACGAATCTCGTCGAAGACTTTGGTCCGGCGCGCAGGCTCCAGCTGATAAAAGTAATCGACCTGCTCCGGCAAGAACGCCATGTTGGGAAATTGCCCCAATTGCCCGACGCGAAAACCCACGCCACGATGCACGCAATGCACTTGAGTGGTGGGCGCGGCGCCAAGCAAATGCGCCACCGCTTCCCCTGCGCTTTGGCCTGAGCCCAGCACCAACCAGCGCTGGGCAATCGGGCCGCCGCCCAGATGAATGTTCTTCAGGTATTGCGAGGTGTGGAATACCCGACCGCCGAGGTGCGCGCTGAAGGCTTCGGGAATACGGGGCAGACTACCGTGGGAAAGCACCAGCCGCCGTGTGCGATAGGTGCCCTGCGTCGTGACCAGGTCCACCGCTCGGAGCGTGCCATTTTCGGTGACCGGCAGGATGTCGATCACGCCCTCATCGTAGGACACGTAATCCTTGAGTTGCGCCGCCACCCAGGTGATGTAGTCAGACCATTCAACGCGGCTGGCGGGACGTCCCAGCAGGCCGAATTTATACAGACGGCCTTTTTCCTTCAGGTACATGGCAAAAGAGAATCGGCTGCGTGGATTGCGCGGCGTCACCAAATCCCGAAAGACGTGGTGATTGATGTCGGTTCCGGCCAGCAGAAACGAACCGTGCCAGGTCGAATCGCGGCCCTTTTCAAAGAAGCGCACACGTTGATAGGGCTTCTTGCCGCTGTCTTCGGCTTCGTCTTCCAGCGCACACGCCAATGCGATGCCTGCTGGGCCGAAACCGACCGATGCGACGTCCAGATCCTGACGAAAACCCTCGATTTCAAACTGATTCATAGCGGTTCTTCCTGAAATGGTTAAAGACGTGGCGAGCCTGTAGAGCAGCCGTTATCAACAGAGCAGTCGACGTTCGTGGACGCGCTTGTCGGCGTAGACCCACAGCGAAACCCTGGCGCGATCGTTTTCCCCATTGGTAAAACTGATGGGGCCGGTAGGTGTGGAAAAGTGTTGAAACCTGAGTGCGTCGAGCAGGCCCTCGGGTTGTTGTACCGCCTGATCGACCAGTGCAAAGGCCGCCAACGTCTCGATGGCATACACCGGAGCCTGCTCGCCGAAAATCCGCTGGTAGGCACGGTCGACCGATTGCGCTTCAGGCAGGTCGCAGGCAACGGGAAAGCTGACCACGTACACCGTCCCAAGCTGGCTTACGCCGCCCACCAACGCGGGCGACGCCGCGTCATCGGTAAAAAACAACGGCAACTGGCAACCCGCCGCACGCTGTCCCCGCAAAAACTGATGGCTGGCCTTCAAGCGGCCACAGAACACCAGCGCGTCCGCATGAGCGGCGTCGTCGACAAGCACTGTGGATAACTTCGGCGCAGCCTTGATCTCATGCAGTTGCTGCTGGCCGTGCAAGCTCTCGTCGGCAAACAAAGCGAGCCGACGCAAACCCTGACGTTCAGAAAACGCCAACAGTTGTTGAGCAAGCACGCGATCCGATGCACAAACGCGAAACGTCGTGCTGCCGTCTTCGGTTAACGCGGCGCAGGTCGAGGCAGGAAGAATCAACGCAATGCCAGCCTGTGCATAACTTTCCACGACCGCTGCGGCAGATTCAGAAGCGAAGTGGCCGATGACTGCATCGACTTTCTCATCGATGAACAGCTTCGCCGCTGCCCTGCCACCGTCCGCATTGGCGTTGTCGTCGAAATAAACGTGCCGCGCGCGGCGCACGTTTTCGAACAAGTGCGAAGCCAGGTACACGCCACGCAGGAAACTTCTGGCGTGCAATGTCGTGCCCACCTCGAGCGCCGCGCAAATTCCCAGGCGCATCACGACATCGCCACCGAGGCAAATCGCGAAGGGCGATACGCCTCCATCACTGCACGGTGGGGCGCATCGATCTGCAGCCCGGCCATTTGCCCGCCGACTTCATACGCCAGCAACTCGGCCACGCGGGGCGCCATCTTGAAGCCAATACCGCAAAAGCCGGTTGCCAGGTAGATGTGGCTGTTTGGGCTGGAGCGGCCAATCAGCGGACGTCCGTCCTCGGTATAAGCATCGCTGGCAACCTTGGTGACCAGCGGCATGCTGCTGGGCCCATAACCTAATCTGGCCATGCGCTCCATGACATCGTGTTCGTTATCCATGACCGCCAGATTCAGCTCACTGGCGTGTTCGGCGCGATTGCGACGCTGGCCTCCAGCCTGTGCCAGATGCCTGCCGAGCGGCAGCACGTAGGTGTTCAGAGTGTGCGCGATGATCGGCATGCTCGGCGCCTGATCACAGCCGAAACGGGTGAACGGAATGGTCCGCGCATGCAGCGCATGCTCGGGCCTTGCCAGCGATCCGCTCGCGCCACAGGCGTCTACCACCCACGTCGCTTCAAGACACAAAAGACCTGCGTGAACCTTGACGTGACCGTCGCCTTCCTCGCAGCGGTCGACCGCCAGGTTATCTAGCATCAAGCCCTTTTCGCCGACATAACGGCACAGGTTGAGCACACTGATGCGCGCATCGACAATGCCGCCGTTACGCTCAATGACCATGCATTCGCCTGCGCAGAAAGGCGTGAAACGTCCGTTGTCCAGCGCATCGACCGACGCGTGCAACTCCACATTCAACGCGTCTTCGCTGCCCATGGCATCAAGGTATGCAGCGCAGATGTCGGCGCTTGCGATATAGGCAACGCCGGTACGCTTCATCGATTGCTCAAATAGCGCATGAACAATCCCTGTTCCTGCGGTGTGCGCACCTTTGGCCGTCAACGGCCGCAACGCCGGATCAAGTTCGAGGCCGCGTACGATACCGCCGGTGTAGCGCGTGGCACCCTGCCCCGCGCCAATGCCCTTTTCCAACAGCGCGACATCCAGCCCATTTTCCACCAGCGCCGCCGCAATCGACGCCCCCATCACGCCGGCGCCGATGACGATCACATCAAATGAGGTTTTCATCGTCGCGAACTCCTCTGTCAGATTTCGTACTCGACAGCACTGACGTAAACCAGCTGCTGAAACACTTCCTTTTCGGTGAAACGGCAGTACCGCAGGATCTGTTTGGCCAGATCAGGGAATACCGGCGCACCGATGGCACCGATCAGTGCCATGTACGGCAAGATGCGCTTGCCCATGGATTGCCGGTCGCGCGCGGCATTGATCACGTCCGACAACAACACGGCCAGGCCCTTCATCGAGAAATGGTCCACCGAAGTCACCTCAAACCAGCGTGCGACCAGAATCTTGATCGCTGCCGCGTCGGCCGAATTGACCTTCAGGCTGTCGCCGTCGACACGCTCGCGCTCTGCTTGGGCGGCCAGCTTGACCAGCACTTCGTTAAAGGTTTCATCGCGCCAGGCGGCAAATTTTTCGACGTCGAAATCATCGGTGTCCTGCTCGGGCGCAATCAGCGCCAGGTAAAAACGCGCGCTGTCGGTGCAGGCGTCGGCGACCAGGTCGCGAGCCCAGATCGCGTAGTTGCGGCTGGTGGAGAGGTTCTTGCCGTTCAGCGTCAGGAACTGGTTGGTGTAGAACGTCTGACGCATGCGGTAGCCGTGCATGGTGTGCAGCAGCGACGGGTAAACCACCATGTGGCTGAATGCGCAGTCGTAACCGAGGAAATGCACCAGCCGGCCTTTGCCCGAGCGGCAGTACTCGTCGTATTCCCAAGGCGCGTGTTTGTGCTCGTTGAGGTATTCGCGAAAAGCGGCCAGATACCCCGCCAGGCCCATCACCCAGGTGTGAATCCGCCGAGTGCCATCGGGCTTGAGGTCAAGCCCGCCATCGTGAGGTCGCGTGATGCCCCAGTCGGCCGGGCCCAGCTGCAATTCCTCGTTAAGGAAGCGCCGAATGAAGGGCCGCAAGGGTGCGTGCTCAAAACTGCTCTGCAGGTAGTCGTGAAAGTTCGATAACGCCAGAAACTCGCGCTCTATGGGGCGCCAGATCATCTTCGATGAACACAGTTTGCAGCGAAAATTGGTCATCTTCGACGCGTTAGGGGTGTGCGCGCACTCTTCGCACTGGCTGGCATCGGAATCCGCCCCACAGTGATCACAATTGCCTCGGCCAAAAGCCTCGTAGCCCCATTTATCACAGTGCTCGCAATAGGGTTCCTGGCTGACCTTTTTATAAACAGCGCCCGCCTTGATGGCGAACTCATACATTTCTTCAACAGCTTTTTTAAAATAATTATTGCGATAGGGGCGCATCCAGAAATCAACCTCGATGCCCATCTTGTTCAGCGTTTCATTGATCTTGTCGGTGTTCTCTACGGCCAATTGCTGAGACGAGCGATCCAGCTCAATGCCCCGGCGCAGCATGTAGGACTGATAGTCATCGGAGTATGAAACCAGGGTGCATTCATGCCCACGCTGGCGTTGCGCACGGGTATAGATATCAGCCGCCAGAAACGGCCCGGCCATATGCCCGATGTGCAAATCGCCATTGGGGGTGGGTGGGGTAATGGTGACAAGCAACTTAGCCATTAAGACGCCCTCTGTTCTGAGACGTCGTGAATCGTCGCGTGCTGCAGCGAAACGTGCTGCACGTCAGAGGAATGTTGAGCGTCTTCATCGAGAAAACGGTTGGCCGAATCTCGATCCCACCACACCACGTAAAAATGGAAATCTTCGTCGGTGTCGTTGAATACGTAATGGTCGGTGTGCTTGGGAATGGCGGCAATATCACCCATGGCAAACGGATACGTCTGCTCACCTACCACTAACTTGGCGGTGCCTTTGATGCCGATGAAGAATTCCTGATCGATCTGCGTATGCGACAAGGATTTGGTATGAGGGCGTACGACGCACCAACCGCCACCAATCGGTGTCGGATACCCGGCCCAGGGCAGCAGCCTGGCACCGTCCAGATCATATTCATGGACCAGTTTGTCCCACGCCATTGGACGAAAAATTTGGAAGTCCGTCATGATGTTTTCCTTCAGCCGTGAGCGTCCTTGCTCGTTGTTTTCTCGACGTCAGCAGGTAAGCAATAACGCCCGTCAATGAGTGGATAAGCTGAAGAAATTTGTAGGACTGAGCAAACAACGAATAAACAATTGCCAGTTAAGTTTGACTTAACTGGCAATCGGCTAATTGATTTAATAATCAGTACGTTAACGCGTTTTAAGGAAGTAACTGTCTCATCAGCGGACACTGAAGTAAGACTTAAGTAAACATCGAAAATAAACGCCGTGTTTAAATTCGTGTCATTGAACTATCGCCTGGTGAATTCCCGCTGGCTGGAGGTGGCCTGCGAAACCAGCCAATCGCGAAACTGCCGGCTCGACTTTGGCAGGACCGCCGTTTCGTCATAGACCAGGTAATACGCGATTGGCGTTTCGATTGTCGCCCGAAACGGGACCACCAGACGGCCCGAAGCAAGCTCGTCATGAATCAACGAACGGCGCACCAGAGCAATGCCCATCCCGGCCAGCGCTGCCTCGATCACGCCGTTGGAATCGACAAACACCGAGCCGCGATGAACGGCGGCCTCGGCGTCCTCGACCCCCACAGCCCGCAACCAAAGCCCCCAGTCCTCTCGATGTTCGTCGTGCAGCAGGGTGTAACTTTTGAGGTCGATGGGCGAAGACAAAAACTTCGAATCGGGGAGCAGCGCCGGGCTACACACCGGTTGCAGTCGGTCGTTTATCAGCATCTGGACTTCAAGCCCCGGATAACGCCCCAGTCCGTGGCGAACCGCAAAATCGACACCGTCGCCTAACAAGTCGACAAGCCGATTGGTGGTGCTGATCAGCACTTCGACATCCGGGCAGATTGTCTGAAAATCCGGCAAGCGGGGCATTAACCACTGCATGGCAAAGCCGCTGGTGCAACTGATGGTGATGGTGTTGGGTCCGTTATCGCTCATCAGCCGCTGGGTTGCGTCGGCGATCTGGCTCAATGCCGGACGAATGGCCCGCAGGTAAATCTTGCCTGCGGCGGTCAATTCCAGGCGCTTGGTATTGCGGATGAACAACTGCACGCCGACTGCTTTTTCCAGCTTGGCAATCTGCTGGCTGATTGCCGCAGGCGTGACGAAAAGCTCGCCCGCTGCGCTCTTCATGCTCGCGTGACGCCCCGTTGCTTCGAAGCAGAGCAAGGCGTGCAAGGGCGGGAATTTCATGTCTGACCTCAGTTAAGAAAAACTAATGTGCTTAAGAAAAGCTCGCTTGAGCACTGCTACAGACACTGTTCAAATCATCACACCCTGACTCGACAAGCGTCAATGCCGTCACTCTCAAGTCATTTTTTCTGTAATCGGCCCGCGTAAAAGGTAGCCCCATGAAATTATCCGATTATGTGCGACTACTTCTTCTGGCCGCGATATGGGGTGCCAGTTTTCTTTTCATGCGCGTCGCGGCTCCAGTGTTAGGTGCGTTACCCACTGCATTCTTCCGCGTGTTACTGGGGGCTATTGGTCTGGCCGTTATTCTCTTGATCCTCAAAACTCAGGCTGATTTCAAAGGCAAATTAAAGGCCACGATGGTATTGGGCGTCATTAACTCTGGTATTCCTTTTTTGATGTACAGCGTAGCTGCTTTGTTATTGCCAGCCGGTTATTCAGCCATCCTCAATGCAACGACACCGTTAATGGGCGTGCTGATCGGCTCGATGTTCTTCAATGATTCACTGACGCGCAAAAAAGCTGCAGGCGTGTTAATTGGCCTGGTGGGCATTACCCTATTGACCACCACCGGCCCAGTCACGCTTTCAACCACTGTGGTCATGGGCGCTATGGCTTGCCTGGTCGCCACCAGTTGCTATGGTGCTGCGGGTTTCCTGACCAAACAATGGGTGGCCGATAAAGGCGGACTCGACGCCAAACTGGTCGCCTTTGGCAGTCAGATTGGGGCCACCTTGTTCCTCGCGCCGTTCTTCGCGATTTCAGCCACGGCTAATCCTCCGGCCAGTTGGGGCGACTCTACCGTCTGGCTCGCCCTGGCCGCCGTGGGTTTTATCTGCACGGCCTGTGCGTACATTCTTTACTTCCGCCTGATTGCCGATATCGGGCCGGTACGTTCGCTGACCGTGACCTTCCTCATCCCACCTTTCGGTGTGTTATGGGGCGTGATGTTTCTCGATGAAAGTTTCTCGACCGCACACTTGTATGGCGGCGGATTGATTTGCCTGGCCGTTTGGTTCGTGCTCAGCAAGAGCAAACCCAAACCGGAACCTGCCGGGCAGAACGTGGCAACAAGCTGATCCGACAACTTATCCACAGCTGATTTTTATACACAGGTGTCTGGCGGCGATGGCCAGACGGGGCTTTGCCATGCCTTGAAAACCTCGTCGGGCATTAAGCAGTAGAGCGCGTGGACAGATGAACACCGCACCAAAAGTTATCCCATTCGCCACGCAGATCATGGGCTGTTGCATCTGGGCGAGGTATGCAAGATGAGCAGAGCGATTCCGTTGATTGCCCTTCGCACGTTTGTCGAAGTGTGCAAGGTCGGCAGTATGAAACGTGCCGCCGACCATCTGTGCGTGTCTCCCGCCGCGGTCAGTCAGCAGATCAAAGGGCTGGAAGATCAGATCGGTCGACGCCTGTTTGAGCGCGATGCCAAAGGCATTCAACTGACTGCCAGTGGTCGCACGTTGTTCGACGAACTGTCTGACACTTTTGACGTGATCGAAAAAGCCTGGTCCGGGGCAGCGCTCAAGCTCCCAAGACAAACGCGACTGGTGATCAGCACCACCTCGACCATCGCCAGTTCCTGGCTGATCCCGGCGCTGGGCGACTTCAAGGAGCGCTGCCCGAACATCGAGATCTCGATTCAGATCTGCTCCGGTCTATCGGATCTCAAACATGGTCATGTGGATATCGCCATCCAGCGCGAGGTCGCCAGCAGCCCGGATAATCACGCCACGCGACTGTGGTCTTCGTACCTGATCCCGGTGTGCAGCCCTAAACTGCTGGAAAAACAGCGCAGCATCGAAACGCCGCAGGATTGCCTGACCTTTCCGTTGCTGCAGGACACCGAGCGCAATTACTGGAAAGTGTGGATGAACGCGTTCGGCATGGGTAACCGCAAGATCATTCAGGGCTCGAGTTATGGCGACGAGTCACTGCTGATCAGCGCCGCGTGTGCCGGTCAAGGCATTGCCCTGGTGAACAACGTGTTCGCCTGCGAGGCCCTGAAGTCCAAGCGACTGGTGCAGGTATTGGATGCGACGTCGGAACTGAAATTCGATTACTTCGTGTACTGCGCCAAAGAACGCCGGGAAGAATGGGCGATTGATGCGTTCATGAAATGGGCTGTGCAACAGGCCGGTAAATCGGCGCATGGCCATGTTCGGGAAGCTGAAAATCCGGTGAAGGTGGCGTAAAGGCGAGGGTGCCAGCAAAGCCGACGCGCGCGCAGCTGACCTCACGCTCCATGGCGGCGAAAATCGGCATAAGCCCAGGTAACGCTGCCCCCTGGCGTCGAATCAGCATCAGGCCAGGCATCAATCCGCCAAGGCCGTGCTTGCGGCGCTGCTGATAGGGCTCTGCGTCAGGGTCCAAGCACTCGGTGATCGTAAGGAATAAAACCTGTTATTGCCTCTCGCCTATTTGGCGGGAACCCTGCGTAATCTCCATGTCCGTCTAGACTCGATTCACTGGTCGTCTACGTTTTCCAAAAATCGCCACGGTCGTTTTCGCGACAGCTCAATGTTTCGCTGGCTCTTCAACGAAGTCCTGCGTCGCTGCATGGACGCAGGTCTGGTCAAGGGCGAAGGCTTTGCTGTGGACGCCAGCGTCATCAAGGCGCAGGCCAGTCGGCAACGTGGTGTACCCGGCAACGAAGAGGTCAACTGGAGCGATCCGTCGCTGAGTACCCGTGCCGTAAGCTAAGCAGAACCGAAAAGCCACTCAACGTGGCGAACAGGTTCTGAAGAGACAATCAGCCTCGAAGTCTTCCGGTCTGAAATCCCGACTTTTTCAACAGAATCGGCCGATACCAGCCTCTCATGTCCTGATTGATGCTCAGTAATGAGCACGGGGCGAAGGTACACGTTGCCCTCCGTCCAGTTCAGCTCCTTCGCGCTCAACAACACGGACAACCCTTGGAGTGGAGCGCTGTGGCGAGCGGCTTGTCAGGATCAGACCGCGCCACGCGATGCGTCAGCAACGTCGGCCGCAAATTGAGGACCCTCAAGCAAAGGGCGCCACATTTTCCGCAATGAGCAGGCTCATTGCGATCTTCCACCGCGCGCCGTTCTTCGAACACGCCGCACTGTTCACATTGGTACTCATAGATGCCCATGGTAGATGCTGTCCCCGGAGGTCGGTTACCAGTACTTGCCCAGCTCACCTCGGGCCATAAACTGACCTTGGCCCGTGCTGCCGACCCAGGTGTCGCCATCGATCAATAACTGGCCACGCAGCAGCACCTTCTTGACCCGCCCGTGGACACGGTGGCCTTCGAACAAGGTGAAATCGCAATCGCTGTGCTGTGTTTTGGCGCTGATGGTGTGCGCTTCATTCGGGTCGAATATCACCAGGTCGGCATCGCTGCCGACGGCGATCGTGCCCTTGCGTGGGAACAGCCCGAACAGTTTGGCCGGGGCAGTGGACATCAATTCGACGAAGCGGTTGAGCGAGATGCGGCCAGTACGCACGCCGCCGTCATAGACGACTGTCATGCGGGTTTCGACCCCCGGCACACCGTTGGGTATTTGCGAGAAGTCGTCACGGCCGAGCGGCTTTTGATTGACCTTGCCCAGGTGCCCTTCCTTGAGGCAGTAAGGACAGTGATCGGTTGACACCAGTTGCAGATCGTCAGTCTTCAAGGCTGTCCACAACGCGTTTTGTGAATCCTTGGAGCGCAGTGGCGGACTCATGACGAAGCGTGCGTGTTCGTAACTGTCCTGCTCGTCGGTCTCTGCGTAAGAGGATTCATCGAAAAACAAATAATGCGGGCAGGTCTCAGCGAAGACCGGAATGCCAAGGTCGCGTGCTTCGATCACATGCTTGAGCGCTTCCTTGGCCGACAAATGGACGAAATACACCGGGGCTTCGGCCAACTCGGCCAGCTTGATGCCACGGTGGGTGGCTTCAGCTTCGAGTATTGCCGGTCGGGTCAGTGCGTGGTGGCGAGGTGAGGTATGGCCTTTGGCGATGGCTTCGCGAATGAGCAGGTCGACCACCGTGCCATTTTCCGCGTGCAGCGCGATCATGCCGCCATGCTGCCCGACCATGCGCATGGCTTGGAAAATCGAGGCATCGTCTGACATGACGGTGCCTGGATACGCCATGAACATCTTGAAGCTGGAGATCCCTTCATGGCGGATCGCATGCTGCATGTCTGCCAGCACCTGGGCGTCGACTTCGGTAATGATGACGTGAAAACCGTAATCGATATTGGCCGCACCGGCGGCTTTCGCTTGCGCCCGTTCGATGGCTTGCAGCGGGCTGGTTCCCGTTAACTGCAAGGCAAAATCGATGATGGTGGTGGTGCCGCCGTACGCTGCAGAGCGGGTGCCAGAGGCGAAGTTGTCAGCGGTCACCGAAGGACCGAAGGTGTTTTCCATGTGGGTGTGACAATCGACCCCGCCTGGAAACACCATCATTCCGGTCGCATCGATCACCTGCGTGTCTGAACTCACGGACAGCTGACGGCCGATACTGACGATCTCTTCGCCGTCCACCAGGATGTCAGCGACGTAATCGTCGACGGCCGTAATGATGCGGCCACCACGTATCAAGGTAAGGCTCATAGCGCACTCCGGGCTGCAAGGGTGTCGGTGTTGAACGCGCAGGCGTGATTCAGCACATTTTCAAGGTGCGCGTACTGCCGGGTATCCAGCAGTGGCACCGGCGGACGCACGGCGGCTTCAGGAAAAAGGCCGAGCATGTACAGGCAGGCTTTGAGCCGCGCGTTGGCGTGCATACCCGGCGCCTTGCCATAAATGGCCTGGGCCAACGGGTAAACATAACCGTGCAGGCGTTGGGCTTCGGCCAGGTTTTTGTCGGCCACGGCGCGGTAAAGCGCGACGACCAGTTCCGGGACCACAGCCGCGAGGCTGACCACGCTGCCTTCGGTGCCGAGAATGAAACAGGTCAACAGGTGTTCGTCGCCCGATGCCATGACCGCCACATGAGGGGCGACTTCGTGGATCAGGCGGCGATTGGCTTCGTAGGCGGCGGTCTCCCAGCTGCCTTCCTTGACCGCGATCACTTCCGGCAGCCTGACGAGCGCGTCGAGCGTTTCTGGTGTGTAGGCCATGCCGCCGGTGCCGACGCCCGCCTGATAAAGCATCATCGGCAGCCGCGCGTTGGCATTGGCGATGCGATGGTGGGTCATCACCGTCGCCACGTCGGTGGACAACGACCAGGAGTAGGGCGGGAACAACAGCACCACATCCGCCCCGGCTTGTTTCGCGTCATCGGTATGGGCCTGGGCCTCAAAGCTGTCTTCGGAATTGACCCCGGCGACGAGGATCAGCCGGTTGCCGCAGACCGCCTTGGCAATCTCCACGACCCGACGCTTGTCGCTGCGCGAAAGGGCAACATTTTCACCGGCATGTCCATTGATCAGCAGCCCGCAGATGCCATCTACCGAAGCGATCTCGCGCAGATACCGTTCCAGACTTGCTTCATCTAGATGGCGGCCGTCGTGGTCCAGCGGGCATGGAGTGGCGGCGTAAACGCCGTTGAACGGATTTGAATGCGCAGGGATCATGGCAATACTCTCACGTGTTCGGAGCAGTGGCGGCAGGCGTCTGGAGCAGTCGAGCCGGATCGAAAAGGGGCAATTCGGTGGTTTCTCCCAGCATGTGTCGGGCGAGCAACTTGCCCATGTAAGGCCCGCTGGTGTAGCCGGAGTGCACGCAACCGATGACGTAGGCGTTGTTGAGCCCCGGGAGGGCGCCAAGCATCGGCATGGCGTCGGCGGTTTCCGACTCAAGCCCCAGCCAGATGCGCGCTACCCGGGCATTGGCCAACTCGGGAATGACGTGTTGGGCCAATCGCAGGTTGCCGATCAGGTTTTTGGGGATCGTCTCGACCCCTCCGCGCTGGCGATCGCCGATGCCCTGCCAGCCGCCGCCAATCAGCACGCTGCCGTTGGCAAACTGCTTCATCGACAGCAAACCACTGGCGATGCTGAGCACGGAACGCATCACCGTGGGCATACGTTCGGTGACGATCAGCTGGTTGACCAACGTCTTCACCGGGATGTGCAGGCCGAGCATTTCCAGCAGCGGCTCAAGCCAGACGCCACCTGCCATCACCAGTCGGGTGGCCTCGAACTGGCTGTCCGTAGCGGAGCTGTAAACGCGATAGCGACCCTCGATGCGTTCAATGCGGCTGACGGGTGTTTGCTCGACAATGCGCACGCCGGCCTCTGTTAGCGCCGCGTGATAGGCGCGCCCGGTCAGGTAGGCGCTGGCAAAACCGTCGGTGGCGCAGTAGGCCGCTTCCAGTACCTGATCGCTCAGGCCCGGTTCGATGGCGCGCGCCTGAGCGGGGCTGAGCAGGTCAATCTGGGCACCGTATTCGCGCCGGGCTGCGGCACGGGCCTTGAGAATGTCCCGTTCGCCGTCGGTATAAGCCAGTGACAGTCCGGGTGCCGCCGTGGCCAGCACACCCTGTCCGAGCCATGCGTCAGTCTGCATCCACATTTCCCAGGCTTTGATGGCATAGGGCACCAGGGCCGCACGGGTCATGTGCAAGGTCAGCGTGCCGGCATTGACCCCGGACGCACCGCGACACAACCCATCGCGTTCAACCAGCACTACGCGCATACCCGCCCGCGCCAAAAACAGTGCGGTCGTGCAACCCATGACACCGCCGCCGACTACGCAGACATCGAATCTATGAGCGATCGAGTGGGTGTTGTTCACAGCGGAGCCGCCTTGGGAATCGGGATGTCGGCGTAAACGAAAGTACCCGTAAGGGCGGCAATGGACAGAGGGCGAAGGGGCGTGCGGGCGGAAAAAATCCCCACCTGATCACGCGCTGTCCGGTGATGCGCGGCAAGCAGTTCCGCCGCCACGTCGCCACAGGTGCGACCCTGACAGGGCCCCATTCCGCAACGCGTCCAGGCTTTCAACTGATTGACGTCACGGGCGCCTGCAGCGCAGGCGGCATCGATGTCGGCGCGGGTCACGTCTTCGCATCGGCAAACAATGGTGTCTGGGGTAATGCTGTCGACATGACCGGGACGCAAGGCCATCAGCCGCGCCATCGACCGACCAAAACGCGCCGCCCGGGCTTGCTGGCGTTGGGTTATTTTGAGCGTGTTACTTAATTGTCCGGAAGGATCGGCAGCCAGCGACAGCGCGCAGGCCAGGCCCGCCATTGCACCATGATGGGCCGCCGCCGCTGCGCCCGCGATGCCTGCGCCATCACCCACAACATACAGCCGTTCACGGGAAGTCAGCCCATTCGCATCTGTTTTCGCGACCCATCCGCCCGCTGCGCGGTAGTAGTGATGCTCAGCACGTAGCAGGCGAGTGATGTCGGTGGAGGGCGTCAAGCCGTGGCCGACGGCTATGCAGTCGGCAAGCAGGCTAATTCGTTCGCCGGCAACGGGCCGGCCCGCGCTGTCGCAGGGGGCGAGGACGGCGCGCAATTGTTGTCCTTCAGGGCTGACGCTGACCAACGTGTGGCGGGCGTGCAACGGCACTCCGGCACGCCGAATCGCCAGCGCCCACTTGACGCCCTGGCGCAGGATGTCCGGACGCGACAACAAAGCAGGCATGGCACGACCCCAGTCAAGCGGACCCGCCAGGTCGGCGATGGCCACGACAGTGCCGCCTGCTTTGAGCGTGCCAGCGGCGACCGCTGCCAGTAACGGGCCGCAGCCCGCGACAAGGGTGGTCTTGCCCGGAAGGATCTTCTGCGATTTGAGCAGGATAGTTGCAGCCGCAAGACCGATCACGCCGGGCGTGGTCCAGCCTTCGAAGGGCACGACGCGCTCGGTGGTGCCTGCCGCAACGATCAAGGCTTTCGAGGAAATACTGATCGGGCCGTAGGAGCCCGCGGCGTCCACCTGAAAGTCAGCGGTAACCGCCCAGGCCGCATATCCGAAGTAAGGTTTGACTGAACTGTTGCTCAGCGCTGCGCGCAGTGCATTGCCGGTGGCCGCCTCTGGGCTGTCATCCGAACTGTCGACAACAGCCGGGGCCCGGTAGACCTGTCCGCCCGCTGCACTGTTTTCGTCGACAATCGCAACTCGCAATCCGGTAGCGGCGGCGGCCAGCGCAGCGTTTATGCCGGCAGGGCCTGCGCCCAGCACGATGACGTCAAAGTCAGTCATGCGCACCTGCCTGCGGCACCACTGAAACGCTCAGCCCCGCTGCGACGGGCGTCTGGCACGCCAGCACTCGACGTCCATCGACCATCACCAGGCATTCCTGACACGACCCCATCAGGCAAAACATTCCCCTGGGCTGTTGCGCCCTGGGGCTTGCACGCAGCACTTTCACGCCGCTGGCGAAGAGGGCTGCAGCAACGCTTTGTCCGGACAGCGCAGTGTAGGCGGTGCCATCAAAGCGGAAAGCGACTGTAACGCTGCGGTGTGCATCTTGCATGACGTTTCCTATGGTTCGACCAGGCCTTGAACAAGGGCCTGCTTGACAAGCGATTCGCCATGCTATCGTATATGTTCGGTATACGCAAAATACTCGAACGATAGATTTTCTTGTCTTTTCGCCCGTTTCGCCCCTTGACCTGATGTATCTTCCCGGAGCAACAGATATGAGATCACCCTCTACCCTGAGCCGCTTGTTCACCGCAGGGATTGTCGCTTGTGCGCTTCTGGGCGCCATGGACGCCAGCGCGCGCTCCCTTGATGAGATCATGGCTTCAAAGAAGATCATCTTCGGCGTGAACCCGAACCTGCCCCCGCTCGGGGTGTATGACGCCCAGAACAACATTGACGGCTTCGATGTCACCGTTGCCCGGAAGATCGCCGACTCGCTGGGCGTAAAACTTGAAATCGTGCCGATCGGGTCCAATGATCGAGTGCCGTTTCTGATGGCCGACAAGATCGATGCGGTCATGGGCGGCATGACGCGCAACGCCGACCGGTTGAAAGTGGTGGATTTCACCAACCCGGTGAACACCGAGGTGCTAGGTGTCCTGACCACCGAAAGCAAGCCTTACACGGATTGGACCCAGCTCAACGACCCGGCGGTGCGGTTGGTGCAGGTGCGCGGCACCACGCCCATCAAGCTGATCCAGGAAAAACTGCCCAAGGCCCAATTGCTGATTCTCGACAACTACCCAGACGCCGTGCGTGCAATTTCCCAGGGCCGAGCTGATGCACTGATCGATGTGCTGGACTTCATGCTCAGCTACACCAAGAACTATTCCACCAAGTGGAAGGTGGTCGACGCCCCCATCGAAGTGGACTATGACTGCATCGGTATTCAGAAGGGCAACACGGCCTTGGCGGCTCGTCTGAACACCGAACTGGCTTCACTGCATTCATCGGGTTTCATTGCCACGAGCTGGAAGAAATGGTTCGGCAGCAACATGTTGCACGACCCCACCAGCTCACCCACGGCTCAGTAATTCAATTACAGCCATGATGGGGCACGCTTGATGGAGCAAGCGCGCCTCGTGCATGGCAGGAACCCTCCCTGAATGAATTTGAATTTTGAACCGTTGCTTGAGCAGTGGCCCTATTTGCTGGGCGGCGCCTGGATCAGCCTGCAAATAGCGGTGTCAGCTTTTGCGTTAGGCATGATTGTCGGGCTGGTGTGCGCCTCGGTGCTGCGCTATGGGCCACGCTGGTTGCGCAAGATCGTCAGCGGGTATGTGATTTTCGCCACCAATACACCGCAGTTGGTGCAAATCTACTTTCTGTTTTTTGCCTTGCCCGAAGTAGGCATCACCCTGTCGCCGTTCACGGCGGTGCTGATCGGCGCGACGTTCAATGCCGGTGCCTACTTGTGCGAGATCCAGCGTGCAGGCTTTGATTCCGTGCGCAGGATGGAGATCGAGGCGGCCGAAGTCATGGGGTTTTCCAGTGTGCAGATCGTGCGTTACGTCATCCTGCCCCATGTCCTGAAAGTGATGTTTGCACCGCTATCGAATCAATTCATCGTCATGACCCTCGGGACGTCGATGGCTTCGATCTTTGGCGTGGAAGAACTCACTGGGCGCAGTTTCAACCTCAGTTCGCAGACGTACCTGTCGGTGGAAGCCTTCTCGGTCGCCGCCGTGCTGTACATCGTCATTACCTTGATCGCGACATTACTGCTGGCGGCGGTGGGGCGTTACGTCTTCCGTGCCAAGTTGAAGGCTTTCTGATGTCCGACGCTCATATCCCCGAAATCGTGCAGTTGTTCTCCTATTACAACGTGCTGTTGTTGCTCAAAGGTCTGGTCGCCACGTTCGTGCTGTCGGTTGTGGGATGCCTGGCCGGGTTCATCTTCGGGTTTGTGATCGCTGTCGTGCGCCTGACGCGCTCGTCAGCCATGGCACCGTTGCGCGCGCTGGCGTACGTGTACTGTTTTCTGTTCCGACGGATCCCGTTCCTGATTACCTTGATGCTGGTGTTCTTCGCCAGCCAGTCCTCAAAACTCGGGCTGTCGACGTTCTCGGTAGCGCTGGTCAGTGTGTGCCTGATCGCGGCGGCCTATCTGGGGGAAATCATCCGCAGCGGGCTGGAATCGGTGCACCGCAATCAGTGGGAAGCGGCGCAGACCCTCAACTTCAATTACCTCGAAACGCTGCACTTCGTCATCGTGCCCCAGGGCTGGCGGATCATCGTTCCACCGACGTTCAGCTTCTTTGTGATGTTCATCAAGGACACCGCGCTGGCCTCGCAGATCGGCGTGATGGAGATGACGTCCGCAAGCAATGTGCTGACCAGCAAAGGCTTTTCCGCGGCGCTCGTGTACGGCACGATATTGGTCCTGTACTTCGCGCTCTCTTACCCGTTATCGCGCTTTGGTAAGCGTCTGGAGAGAAACCTTGCCGCAACTCGAAATTGTTGAACTCAAGGCGTCATACGGCGCACAGAGCGTGCTGGAACACATCAATTTGTCTGTCGAGAAGGGCGAGATTGTCAGCCTGATCGGCCCTTCAGGCTCAGGCAAAAGCACACTGCTGCGGGTGCTGATGGGGTTGCTGCCCCCGGTTCAGGGCAGCGTTCGGCTGGATGGACAGGCCGTGGACTACGCTAATAAAAGTAGCGTCCGTGCCCTGCGCGCAGACATTGCCATCGTGTTTCAGCAGTACAACCTGTTCCAGAACATGACGGTGCTGGAAAACGTCATGATCACGCCCACAAAAATCAAAGGCTGGCCCCGGGAGCAAGTGCAGGCCGATGCGATTCGGCTGTTGACCCGTGTCGGATTGGGGCATCGACTCAAGGCCTATCCCGATGAGTTGTCGGGCGGTCAGCAGCAGCGCGTAGCGATTGCCCGTGCGCTGGCCGTCAAGCCCAAGGTATTGCTGCTAGACGAAGTAACGGCGGCACTGGACCCGGAGCTGGTCAACGAGGTGCTGGACACCATTCGTGAGCTGGCGGGCGAGGGCATGACCATGTTCATCGTGTCCCATGAAATGAGTTTCGTGCGGGAAATCTCTTCCAAGGTGGTTTTCATGGCGGACGGCCTCGTCGTCGAGGTCGGCTCGCCTCAGTTCATTTTCGACGCGCCCAACGAACAACGCACCCGGGAATTCGTCGGCAAGATCCTGCGTCATTAACATTTTTCCAAGGACATTTTCATGAGCCAGACGGTTTCATCCACGTTGCTGTGCACCGCAGTCGACGACCAGTTTCCAACGCAGATCGAATTTCTCGCTGACCTCGTGCGCCGTCCTTCCGACAACCCGGCAGGCGACTGTGCCGAGCACGCCGAAACCACCGCGCTTGCGCTGGAAGCGCTGGGGTTTGCAGTGGAACGCCATCGCGTGCCACAGGACGAAGTGACGGCCGCCGGGATGCTCAGCGCGACTAATCTGGTCGTTCGGCATCGCTTTGGCGACGGCCCGATCATTGCTCTGAATGCCCACGGTGACGTCGTTCCCCCTGGAGAGGGCTGGACTGCCGATCCCTACGGCGCGCAGATTCGCGACGGCATGATGTACGGGCGCGGGGCGGCCGTGTCCAAGTCCGATTTCGCGACCTACGCCTTCGCGCTCAAGGCGTTGATCGATACGGGCGCGCCACTGGCGGGCACGGTCGAACTGCATCTGACCTACGATGAAGAGACCGGCGGTTTGATCGGCCCTGCGTGGCTGTTGAAGAACGGTATCGTCAAACCCGACTACGCCATCTGCGCCGGTTTTACTTACGCGATCACCACGGCCCACAACGGCGCGATTCACCTGGAAATTGTTGTCCGTGGCAAGTCGGCCCATGCCGCGCGGCCAGACACGGGCCACGATGCCATGGAGGCCACGAGCAAGTTGCTGACCGCGTTATACGGGTATCGCGACACGCTGGTGAACACCCGTTCGCAGACACCGGGCATCGATCATCCGACACTGGTCGTGGGCTTGATTGAGGGAGGGATCAATACCAACGTCGTGCCCGACCGCGTGACCCTGCGTCTTGATCGACGAGTCATCCCTGAAGAGAAAGCACAGACCGTGCTGCTTGAACTCAAAACGCTGATCGCGTCTGCCGTTGAAGGATTGCCGGGCATCACCGCCGAGGTGCGGGAGGTACTGGTGACTTCGCCGCTGTACATGCTCGACGGTGCCGAGCGTCTGACGTTTGCGTTGCAACGCGCCGCGAAGCAGACCCTGGGCCTGGACATTCCCACCGAGGGCGTGCCGCTGTACACCGACGCGCGTCTGTACTGCGAGGCGGGCGTACCGACGGTCATTTATGGCGCGGGGCCTCGCAGTCTGCTGGAAGCCAATGGGCATCGCGCGGACGAGCGAATCGTGCTGGAAGATTTGCGAATCGCCACCCAGACCATCGCGATCACGCTCAATGATCTGCTGACGCCGGGCTGAAAAAACAACGCTGGCGGGGCCACGGCTCCGCCAACCGCCCTAGCTGATCCGGTCAAGTACAAACAACCGCAGGTTTTGCAGGTGGTTGCGGACACTGTTGCGGGCCGCCTCGACATCATCGGCAAGGTAGGATTCGAGAATGGCCAGGTGCTCAGCCCGATCTTCCTCGATTCGGTTAAACGGGCTGACCAATTCGAAAAGGCGACTGTGGGTGCGCACCTGTTCGATCAGCCGGGCCAGTACCGGATTGCCCGACGCGTGTGCATACATCGTGTGCACTTGATCGTCGATCTGCCAGTGCGCCGGTTCCTGTTGCCCTTTGCCAAGGGATTTGAGTTTTTTGATCAGCTGCTCGATCTGACGTTTGTCGATCTTGCCCATCGCTAGCCCGATGGCTTCCATCTCCAGCAGCTCTCGAACCTTCATGGTTTGAAAGTATTCCTGCGCGCTGACGTACCGAACCGAATATGAGCGCCCGCCCCCGCGCACCAGCAGCCCTTCGCCTTCCAGGCGCAGCAGGGCTTCACGAAGCGGCGTGCGTGAAATGTTCAGCTCTTCGACGAGTCGACCTTCTACGACGGGGCCGCCGGTACGAAGCACCTTTTCCAGGATCATCCGGCGAAGCGTTTGATAAGCGAGCTCGGCTAACTTATCGGAGGGATTTGCAATAGGTCGTGTCACAGGCAAGCACTCAAAAACTTTGCCGAAGTATACGAGAGATATGCGCAGATGCGCAGCACACCGGTTGTGGCGCGTTCAGTTCGGGTCCATCTGATTCCGACATGATATTGGTTGAGGCTATGTAGTTGAGGGTGTCGATTTTGTACCGGCGACACTGTAAAAAGCAGCGCCTCACCTATCCGCGGCTCTGTAGGTCGTGGTTTGACAGGCTGCTTATGGCCCAGAGTGTGTAAATACATCCGTGCTTGCCCAAGGAGTGATCCACGCAGACGAAACCCCGGTACAGATGCTCGCCCCGGGTGAGAAGAAAACCCATCGTGCTTATGTCTGGGCCTACTGCACTACACCGTTTTCGGCGCTCAAGGCAGTGCTTTACGACTTCAGTCCGAGCCGTGCGGGTGAGCATGCCCGCAACTTCCTTGGGCAATGGAACGGCAAGCTGGTGTGCGATGATTTCGTCGGCTACAAAGCAAGCTTTCAGCAAGGCATCACCGAAATCGGCTGCATAGCGCATGCCCGCCGCAAGTTCTTCGATCTGCACGCGACGAACAAAAGCCAACTGGCCGAATAGGCGCTGCACTCAATTGGTGGCTTGTACGAAATCGAACGGCAAGCGCGGGAAATGACCGACGAAGATCGCTGGCGAATACGTCAGGAAAAAGCGGCACCCATTATCGACGCACTACATACCTGGATGATGGCCCAGCGCGATCTTGTGCCCGAAGGATCGGCTATCGCCAAAGCGCTGGATTACAGCCTCAGGCGCTGGACGGCACTGGCTCGATATCTCGAGGACGGTGCTGTACCCATAGATAATAATCCAGTGGAAAACCAGATACGGCCGTGGGCACTCGGCCGCTCCAACTGGTTGTTCGCCGGTTCACTGCGCAGCGGCAAACGAGCAGCGGCGATCATGAGCTTGATCCAGTCGGCGCGCATGAATGGGCATGATCCATATGCCTATCTCAAAGATGTGCTGACTCGCCTGCCAACACAGCGTGCCAGTGAGATTGATCAACTGCTGCCGCATCGGTGGGTACCACATAACTTCATAGGGTGAACTGTGCGACCACTTCATCCGATGACATGACATCGGCATACTCACCACCAAGTATAGCCAAGGTCAATTCATGGACGGTTGTGGCGTTCCATGACTTTCCGTGCGCCCCGATGACGGGTACGGCTGTCGTGGCGTCTGAGGGAAGGATGATGCTGTATCCAAGTGCTTTTCCCGCACGGACTGTGGCATCCATGCTGTTGTGAATGACAACACCCGTCAGCACCAATCGCTTTACCTGCATCTGTTTAAGAATGGAGTCTAATTCGGTGCCAATGAACGCGCAGTTTTCCTGTTTGGTGATGACGGTTTCTCCCTTTATCGGAGCAACTTCTTTCTTAATGCCGTTCCATGGGCCATGGACGTAGTAGCTGGATGTAGGAGTTTGCTCATCGTGCTTCACGTGAAGAACCGGCCAACCGATTGATCGCCAGTGATTGAGAAGGCGTAGGATGGCCGGCAAATAGTCAGGATTATTTTTGCCATCCCAGTTCGGGCGATCAATGGCATCTTGAACGTCAAGGATAACAAGCGGGATAGGGCCAGATTGATCCTTCATGTAATCTCATTGTAGTGGTCAACTAATTCCGGACACGACGTTAAGTTTTTCCTCGGCCCAAACTGGCACCAGCCCACAGCTAAACTGATGCGGCCGGATCCAGTTGTACCGATGTATCAAAAAATGGCTGATGCCGCGCTGTGCTTCCTGCGCAGCTCTATAGCCTAAGGTCGGTATCCATTCAGTTTACAAACTCCGGAACACCCGCTCCATCGGCGCAGTCCCAGCAATTTCCCCGGCGACAGCTTTAATTCTCTAAATTCACCAACTCCGTTGTTCGACGAATACCTTATTCCACAGTCACCGACTTCGCCAAATTACGCGGTTGATCGACATCGGTGCCTTTCAAGACTGCAACGTAATACGAGAGCAATTGCAGCGGGATGGTGTAGAGGATCGGGGCCAAGGCATCGATGATGTGCGGCATGGAAATAACGTGGGTGCCTTCGCCATTGTGCAGGCCAGCTTGTTCATCGGCGAAGACGATCAGTTCCCCGCCACGAGCGCGGACTTCTTGCAGGTTGGATTTGAGTTTTTCCAGCAGTTCGTTGTTCGGCGCAACGGTAACCACTGGCATGTCACTGTCTACCAGCGCCAGCGGACCGTGCTTCAACTCACCCGCCGGGTAGGCTTCGGCGTGGATATAGGAGATTTCCTTGAGCTTCAACGCACCTTCCATTGCAACAGGGAATTGCGCACCACGGCCGAGGAACAACGTGTGTTTTTTCTCGGCGAACAGTTCGGCAACTTTCTCGATGGTGCTGTCCATCGCCAATGCCTCACCCAAACGGATGGGCAGACGGCGCAGTTCTTCCACCAGTTGCGCTTCAACGCCTTGCTCCAACGTGCCCTTGACCTGCCCTAGGGATAAGGTCAGCAACAGCAAGGCCACCAGTTGGGTGGTAAACGCTTTGGTCGAGGCCACGCCGATTTCTGGCCCGGCCTGGGTCAGCAGGGTCAGATCGGATTCACGCACCAGTGAACTGATGCTGACGTTGCAAATCGCCAGACTGGCGAGGAAACCCAGTTCTTTGGCATTGCGCAGCGCCGCAAGCGTGTCGGCGGTTTCACCCGATTGCGAGATGGAGACGAACAAGGTGTCCGGTTGCACCACCACTTTGCGATAGCGGAATTCGCTGGCGACTTCAACCTGGCACGGGATGCCCGCCAGCCCTTCCAGCCAATAGCGCGCGACCATACCAGCGTGATAGCTGGTCCCGCAGGCCACGATTTGAACGTTACGCACCTTGGCGAATAACTCGGCGGCCTGCGGACCGAATGCCTGGACCAACACTTGCTGCTCGCCGAGACGGCCTTCAAGGGTGCGTTGCACGACTTTCGGTTGCTCGTGGATTTCCTTGAGCATGAAGTGACGGAATTCACCTTTGTCGGCAGCCTCGGCGCCCTCGCGGTACTGCACGATTTCGCGGTCTACCGACAAGCCATCGGCGTTCCAGATCTGCACGCTGTCACGGCGTATTTCGGCGATGTCGCCTTCCTCCAGGTACATAAAGCGGTCAGTTACCTGCCGCAGCGCCAACTGGTCGGAGGCGATGAAGTTTTCGCCCAACCCCAAGCCCACTACCAGCGGGCTGCCGCTGCGGGCTGCTAGCAAACGATCGGGCTGTTTAGCACTGATCACCGCCAAACCATAAGCGCCGTGCAGTTCTTTGACCGTAGCCTTCAAGGCCAAGGTCAGATCGGGTATGTCCTGCAGTTTGTGGTGCAGCAAATGGACAATGACTTCGGTGTCTGTGTCCGAGGTGAACACATAGCCCAAACCTTTCAGACGCTCGCGCAGTACTTCGTGATTTTCGATGATGCCGTTGTGGACCACGGCCACCTCACCGTTGGAGAAGTGCGGGTGTGCATTGCGTTCAGTCGGTGCGCCGTGAGTGGCCCAACGGGTGTGAGCAATACCGAGGCGGCCCACCAGCGGCTTGCCCGCCAGCGCTTGTTCCAGTTCGCTGACCTTGCCCACGCGACGGCAGCGCTCAAGCACGCCAGCGCTGGTGAAAAGCGCCACACCGGCGCTGTCGTAGCCGCGGTATTCAAGACGCTTGAGGCCCTCCAGCAGGATGGCAGTGACATTACGTTCAGCGACTGCGCCAACAATTCCACACATGGTCTTCTCCTAGGAAACAGCGGCGCATATCAGCGTAATGCCGCGGGCCTGAATGTGATCGCGTGCCGCTTGGGGCAGACGATCATCGGTAATAAGGGTATGGATGCTGCTCCAGGGCAGCTCCAGATTGGGAATCTTGCGACCGACCTTGTCGGCTTCGACCATCACAATCACTTCGCGGGCAACTTCTGCCATGACGCGGCTCAAGCCCAGCAGTTCGTTGAAGGTGGTGGTTCCGCGTGTCAGATCGATGCCGTCGGCGCCGATAAACAACTGATCGAAATCATAGGAGCGCAATACCTGTTCGGCGACCTGTCCCTGAAAGGACTCAGAATGCGGGTCCCATGTGCCGCCGGTCATGAGCAGCACCGGCTCGTGTTCCAATTCACCTAAAGCATTGGCCACATGCAACGAGTTGGTCATTACCACCAGACCTGGCTGCAAGCCTAGCTCGGGAATCATCGCTGCGGTCGTGCTGCCGCTGTCGATAATGATCCGCGCGTGCTCGCGGATTCGTCCGACTGCAGCGCGAGCGATAGCCTGTTTGTATCGGGAAATCGGCTGGATGCCATCGCTGATCAATTCCTGGGGGATGGAAATCGCACCACCGTATCGACGCAGCAGCAGGCCGTTGCTTTCCAACGCAGCCAGATCCTTGCGAACCGTCACTTCCGAGGTTTCGAAACGCTTGGCCAATTCATCCACACTGACTTCGCCCTGCTCATTGAGCAACGCGAGGATGTTGTGGCGGCGTTGAGGTGTATTTCGTTTCGACATGAGGGCTTTAAGTTTCGTTTCGAAAGATAACGAAGGCAATCAAAACCTATTGAAAGATTTCAGTCAAGCCGAAAAATGTTGAGAGTGTGGAAAAGTTATCCACAGGGGTCCGATATTATGGAGTTGCCGAGCCGCCAAGGCTGCGATGCGATTCGCCTGCTATACACGCGTGATCGCAGCCTTCAGCGTCCGACAAGAACGCAGGCGTCTTTAGTCTTTCTTGATTTTGACCGGGCGTTTCCAACCGTCGATGTTGCGTTGACGGGCGCGAGCAACTGCCAATTGCTCAGGCTCAACGTCCTGGGTAATCGTTGACCCTGCGGCAGTGGTTGCTCCGGAAGAGATATCCACAGGCGCGACCAACGAGTTGTTGGAGCCGATGAACACATCCTCGCCCATGACCGTCTTGTGTTTATTGGCGCCGTCGTAGTTACAGGTGATGGTGCCTGCGCCGATGTTAGTCCTTGCGCCAATCACAGCATCGCCCAGGTAGGTGAGGTGGCCCGCCTTGGCACCCTCACCCAAGTGCGTGTTCTTGAGTTCGACAAAGTTACCCACATGCGCCCGGGCATCCAGCACGCTACCCGGTCGCAGTCGCGCGAACGGACCCGCATCAGCGCCCTCGCCCACGATTGCGCCTTCCAGGTGGCTATTAGCTTTGATCACCGCCCCCTTGCGCAGAGTGCTGTCCTTGATTACGCAGTTGGGGCCGATGATCACGTCATCTTCGATGACGACCCGGCCTTCGAGGATGACATTGATGTCGATCATGACATCACGCCCCACGCTGACCTCACCCCGAACGTCAAACCGTGCCGGATCACGCAGGGTCACACCCAGCGCCATCAGTCGACGTGCCTCCCGCGCCTGATAATGTCGCTCCAGCTCGGCCAATTGCTTGCGATCATTGGCACCCTGCACCTCCATCGCATCGTAAGGCTGCTCGGTGGCCACGACCAGACCATCGCCAACGGCCATGGCAATCACGTCGGTCAGGTAATACTCGCCCTGAACATTGTTGTTCGAAAGACGACCCAGCCAATCTGCAAGGCGCTTGCCAGGGACAGCGAGAATGCCGGTATTGCCTTCCTTGATCGCCCGTTGGGCGTCTGTCGCGTCTTTGTGTTCCACGATGGCGCTGACGCGGCCCTGCTCATCGCGAACGATGCGGCCATAACCGGTGGGGTCATCAAGGATCACGGTCAACAAGCCAAGCTGTTCAGCATTCACCTGTTTGAGCAGCCGTTGCAAGGTTTGGACTTCAATCAGCGGTACATCGCCGTAAAGAATCAATACCGTGTCGGCGGTCAAAGCAGACACCGCCTGAGCAACGGCGTGGCCAGTGCCCAGTTGTTTGTCTTGCAGGACAAAATTCAAATCGTCTGCGGCGAGCCGTTCCCGCACGATGTCCGCACCATGACCAATGACGACATGAATCCCCTGAGGACTGAGCTGACGGGCACTGTGGATAACATGGCCGAGCATCGAGTCACCCGCCACGGGGTGAAGCACTTTAGGCAAC
>NZ_DASWOT010000201.1:0-25129 GCF_036404235.1 Pseudomonas sp. | reverse complement strand
GACCAACTGACGCCAGAACAGCTGGAAGGGCGTGCAGCCTTTCGCTGCACCAGCCCCGATTACTTACCCATTGTCGGACCATTGGCCGATCGTGCGGCGTTTCTCACCGCCTACGCGGTGCTTGGCAAAGATGCACGCCAGGTCCCCGAGACTCAATGCCCCTGGATTGATGGCCTGTACATCAACAGCGGGCACGGCTCGCGCGGCTTGATCACCGCGCCGCTGTCCGGGGAGTTGATTGCCGCCTGGCTGGACAACGAGCCACTGCCCTTGCCCCGCGCCGTCGCAGAAGCCTGCCATCCGAATCGGTTTATGTTGCGGCAGTTGATACGGGGGAAGTGATCACCATCGGATCACAATCAGGACAGATCCATTTTCGATGAAGCGCTGAAAACAAGATCGGTCCCCTTGGACCAGTCGGATCAACCCGAGTGGCATTAACCGGATTGAGGGCGCTTCACGTACGAATGGGACTACAGAATTTACGGTGTTTTCTCACGTCACTGATTGATCAACGGCTACCTGACTCCCGCTGCCTTCAATCATGATCTTCGCCTGCGATGCGCTACCTGCATCGCATGCGCCCCCATTCAACCAAGGATCATGGAAATGAATGCACCCTTGACCCCGTCGTACACCAACGAAGTCTCTGCTGAATATCTCCGCACTCTGAATAAATCGGTCTTTACCGAGGAGCAACTTGCTGGCTTCAGCGAGGAAACCTTGGCAATTTTTCGCAAACAGCAGGCCTATACCGCAGCCCATCCACCTATTGGCATCTTTCGGCTGGCAACGGAAGGAAGCCAGACCCAGCGAGGTGGGGTCGTTAAAAAAACCCAGTCATTTTTGACATTTACGTTGGATAACGGCCAGGAGGTTAACGCGGCGCATAAAGGCGATTACGTCATGTATTCAGATGGCACCACCGCGCAGATCGTTACCGGAGCAGGGCAGAGCAACAGTGATTACGCGCTGGTAGGAAGCCGCTTGAGCAACGGCGACGAGATCATCAACACCCTGCAAGGCTGCGGCTTGTGGGTCGAGCGTAACGGTGTGCCCATGGCCGATGATTTCTTGCCACCTGTCGACAGCTGAGATGTACCAAAGCCTTATCAGAGCTTTTACCCGAGGCACTCAGCTCAGTCGCGTTAACGCTAACAGTCATAGCTGACACTCAAAAAACGCATGGATGCGAAAGGTAAACAGGGAGAAACACACGATGGCGACGGGATATTTCATTGGCGTAGGAGACAAAACCACGTGTGGTGGCCAGGTTCAGGAGGGTGACAACACTCTCACCTGGAACGGTCTGGTCCATGCTCACGAAGGTGATCGGGTCTCCTGTGGGAAGGACGGCAAGATTTACCGTATCTCCGGTGGATTCCAGCACTTCACCAGTAACGGAAGGCGAGTGGCTGGCACCTTACACAGTGTCAGCGGTTGCCCCTGCAAAGCCCAACTTTGCCCCTCAGTCTTTACAGCCACCTACACCGTAGACGTCAGCCCGACGCCGCAGGTCAGGGCGAAGTCCCCGACAGCAGCGCCGCCTCACAACGCCCCTTCCCCAGCGATAAACCGTGATCGAGTTTTTACGAACGAGTTTGCCGAGGCCGAGGAAGAGGAGGAAGAAGTCGAGCAGGAGCAACTGATCACCCTGCGCCTGGGCGTGTTCTTCGACGGCACCGGCAACAACCAGTCGAACAGCGAAAGCGTCGCCGGCTGCATGGCGCGGGATGTCGGTCTGGAGGAGCAAGCCGAGGAAATCCAGCGCTTCTGTGCGGAGCATGGCTACGGCATCGATGGCAGTGCGCCGGACGACAGTTACGGGAATGACACGACCAATGTCGGGCGGCTGTATGACTTGTATAGGGATCAGACCGACGAATCCATTGGGCCGGAGGCTGATGAGGCGGCGATCGCGGTGTATCTCGAAGGCATTGGGACTGTCAGTGGAGGTGCTGATCATTTATATGCTCAAGCGACGGGAGGGGGAAAAACAGGGGTGCTTGCGCGGGTAGAGCAAACTCCGGGGTTGATTCTGGAGCGTATGAAGGTATTCGAAGACAATAACCCAGATGTAAAAGTAAAACGCCTCGAAATCGACGTATTCGGTTTCAGTCGAGGCGCGGCAGCGGCTCGGCATTTCATCAATGATCTGCGCAAAGGTATGCACAGTCTGTTGTCCAAGGCTTTTCCCGTTGGCTCATCAATACTCGCCGATGGTTTCGCATGGCAGGTGGGGCGTGATATCCGCCTGAATTTCATCGGCCTGTTCGACACCGTGCCAGGTATCGTCTCGCCGCTTGTGATGGATTTCAGCCCGGGCAACGATCGCAATCCCGGCCTCAATCTTGGACTGCCTAAAGGTGCTGCACGCAAGATCGTGCAACTGGTCGCCCGAGATGAGCATCGCCTGAATTTCGCGTTGATCCGCACTGACCACGACATCGTCTTGCCCGGTTCCCATTCGGATATTGGAGGCGGTTATCGGCCGCGCATGCGTGAACGGCTGCTGGTCGCCAAACCGACGAGCAGCCTGGAGATGAAGACCACTCCCAACGAACGCTCGGTCGCGTATTCCCAGGCTCGTAGCGCTATCGGCCCGTTGGTCAGCCGCTTGATTGAACAGGGCGTGGAACTGGACATGCACACCTGGTCGGTGGACGTGCCGCGCACCCGCGACAATCTGATCCCGGATAGAAAACATGTTTATGTCGTGACCAGGCTTGACCGTGAGGTGGATGGGGATCTGTCTAAAATCTATTTGCGGGTAATGCGCGAGATCGCCGTGCAGCACCGCGTGCCGTTACGAGCCATTGACGAACGTGATCCCCGCTTGAGGTTGCCGGATGAACTAAAACCCGTGCATCAGAAACTTCAGGCTTATGCGTTGGGCCAATCAACCGACCTTGGACTGACCAACGAAGAGGAATTGCTGCTACTTCGCCGATACATACACCTTTCAGCCAGTTGGAACGCAGTCAAGGAACGGCACAACTCTGATGTGAGGATTTTGTTCGTTAACCGCCCCGCAGACGGCCATCAACGGATTTCTCATGGCAATCGGTAAACAGCATCTACTGGCTTTTTTCATGGCGCTGCTGCTCAGCGGTTGCAGTAGCAAGAATGACTACGGAGCCGAGCTGCCCTATGACGCCTGGCGGTTAGGTTTCCTGGCCCCCAACTACATGGAGGTCTGGATAGAAACCGCCGACGTGGTGGATATCAAAGACCGGTTGTTCAGACGCGCCATGAGTGGGGTGGCTGCGATCCAAACGCCGCCCAACCTCAGGGGTAATCCAAAAGGCTGGCCTAAGCGACCGGGGGATGGAAAGGGGAAACATGTGTTTGGCGCCGATGTGCCTCGTCTGATCTATGTCCGCTGGCAGTCCCTGGCAGAGCCTCAAACTTACGAGGCCTACATCGACATTCCTGCGTCGGTTCGAAATATCATGCTTGAGGTGAGGGAGAAAACCCGTTGCAGGGCGACTAAAGAATGGATCACAGATCATCGGAAGTTTCTTGTGATTGGTCTGTCGCCAGGCGGTATCGCAAAAACCTGGGTACGGGGAATATGTCTAGACCCTGTCGAGGTCAGTCGTGTGCAAGGAAAAGTCGTAGAAAAGGGCCCCTATCTTGGCCAAAGCGGCGGGCAGTACGGATTGAAACTGGAGCCTGAATCCCAGGCCTATATCGACAAATTCGGTATTCCCTATGACTCATGGTGAAGAATACCGAGCCTTGCTGACGCTCATCTTGTTCGTTAACCGCCCTGCCGACGGCCATCAGCGGATTTCCCATGGCAATAAATAAATTCAAGGCGGTATTGGGATTCGTGTTGGTATTGCTCATCAGCGGGTGCAGCGGTACCAACAGTTACGGCGCGCAGTTGCCCTACGATTCGTGGCGCCTGGGATTTTTTGCACCCAACTACATGGAGGTCTGGATCGAAACCGCCGACGTTGTGGATATCAATGACAGATGGTTCAAGCGTGCCATGAGCGGAGTGGCAGCCATTCGAACTCCTCCCAATCTCAAGGGGAATCCGAGAGGTTGGCCAAAACGTCCCGGGGCGGGAAAGGGAAAACAGGTTCCAGGTGCCGATCTTCCTCGCTTCATATACGTGCGCTGGCAATCCTTGGCAGAGCCGCAAACCTATCAGGCTTACATCGAGATACCCGAGACCATTCGAGAAGTGATGCTCAAAGGTGAGCGAGCGTTTTGCAAAGCTGATGGCAAATGGATCACAGGCTATAGGGAGGCCATTACTGTTGGCTTAGCGCCTGGCGGTGTGGCCAAGACTTGGGTGCATGGCGGTTGTCTGGATGCGATTGAAGTCAGCCGAGTGCAAGGCAAGGTGGTTAAAAAAGGACCCTTCGATGGTAACTCGGCTGGTAAGTACTATCGTCCGCCCAATCCAGCCTCCCAGGCCTACATCGACAAATTCGGTATTCCTTATGACTCATGGTGAAGGATACCGAGGCTTGCTAACGCTCATCTTGTTCGTGAACCGCCCCGCCGACGGCCATCAACGGATTTCTCATGGCAATCGGTAAACAGCATCTGCTGGCTTTTTTCATGGTGCTGCTGCTCAGCGGTTGCAGTAGCAAGAATGACTACGGAGCCGAGTTGCCCTATGACGCCTGGCGGCTGGGTTTCCTGGCGCCCAACTACATGGAGGTCTGGATCGAAACCGCCGACGTGGTGGATATCAAAGACCGGTTGTTCAGACGCGCCATGAGTGGGGTCGCTGCGATCCAGACCCCTCCCAACCTCAGGGGTAATCCAAGAGGCTGGCCCAAACGACCGGGGGATGGAGCCGGGAAACATGTGTTTGGCGCCGATGTTCCCCGTCTGATCTATGTCCGCTGGCAGTCCCTGGCAGAGCCTCAGACTTACGAGGCTTACATCGACATTCCTGAATCTATTCGACATACCATGCTTGAGGTCCGGGAAAAAACCTATTGCAAGGCAAGTAAAAAATGGATCAAGGATTACCGCGAACTTCTGGTGATTGGTCTGGCGCCAGGCGGTGTCGCCAAAACCTGGATAAGTGGGGCCTGCCTGGACCCTATTGAGGTTAGCCGGGTGCAAGGAAAAGTCGTAGAAAAGGGCCCCTATCTTGGCCAAAGCGGCGGGCAGTACGGATTGAAACTGGAGCCTGAATCCCAGGCCTACATCGACAAATTCGGCATTCCCTATGACTCATGGTGAGGAATACCGAGCCTTGCTAACGCTCATCTTGTTCGTTAACCGCCCTGCCGACGGCCATCAGCGGATTTCCCATGGCAATCGGTAAACAGCATCTGTTGGCTTTTTTCATGGCGCTGCTGCTCAGCGGTTGCAGTAGCAAGAATGACTACGGAGCCGAGTTGCCCTATGACGCCTGGCGGCTGGGTTTCCTGGCGCCCAACTACATGGAGGTCTGGATTGAAACCGCCGACGTGGTGGATATCAAAGACCGGTTGTTCAGACGCGCCATGAGTGGGGTGGCAGCGATCCGAATCGGTTTATGTTGCGGCAGTTGATACGGGGGAAGTGACATCACAATCCGGGGGACAGATTCATTTTCGACGAAGCACTAACACGTAAAATCAAGCCCCCCGTTTCTGCCTCGTCCACAGATAAGCATGATCGTAGTAATGCCCCGCAGAAGATCGCCCGTCGTGCAGCAACACCGGACCTGTAGGAGCCAACTTGTTGGCGAGGCGTCCAACGCGGTGCGTCTGAGACACCGCTTCGCGAACAAGTTCACTCCTACAGTGCGCTCTGACCCAGCCAGAGGTGAAGCATTTGATATGGCCACGCTTTTCGGCAAAGAACACCGGCTGAAAGCTTGACCGGGAACAGAGTAACAGCCCTCCCGTTTCTGCCTCGTCCACAGATAAGCATGATCGCAGCAATGCCCCGCAGAAGATCGCCCGTCGTGCAGCAACACCGGACCTGTAGGAGCCAACTTGTTGGCGAGGCGAGCAACACGGTGCGTTTGAAACACCGCCTCGCGAACAAGTTCACTCCTACAGTGCGCTCTGGCCCAGCCAGAGGTGAAGCATTTGATACGGCCAAGCTTCTCAGTGAAAAACATCGGCTCAAAGCTTGACCGGGAACGGAGTATCTACAGGTGATTTATCGCCGGTTAAATCAATGACCTGTTTTTTGTCTGATGGGAGGTTGCTTGCTCGCGATAAGGCTATTTCAGTCAACGACGAGCGCGATGAATACCTTTATTCTCTGCCTCACTCCATCTCAGGCGAATCTCAATGCTGCAAGTCCAGGGCGTGTTTAAAAGCTATGCCACGGCCCAAGGCCCGTTGGCGGTGTTGCGAGGCGCGGATTTGCAACTGGAACAAGGCACCAGCCTGGCGTTGATGGGCGAATCCGGTAGCGGCAAGAGCACGCTGTTGCATCTGGTCGCGGGGCTCGATCAGGTCGACAGCGGCAGCATCGAAATTGCCGGTCAGCGCCTGGATCGGATGAACGAAGCGCAACTGGCCAACTGGCGACGCACGCAAATCGGTCTGGTGTTCCAGCAGTTCAACCTGATCGGTAGCCTGAAAGTCGACGACAACCTGGCATTTCAAGCTCGCCTCGCCGGGCGTTACCAGCCGCAGTGGCAGGCTCAGTTGGTGGAGCGTCTGGGTTTGGGCGATTTGCTCAAGCGCTACCCCGAACAACTCTCCGGCGGTCAACAGCAACGTGTTGCCATCGGTCGCGCCCTCGCCTCTCGCCCGGCCCTGTTGCTGGCAGACGAGCCGACCGGCAACCTGGATGAAGCCACCAGTGACGATGTGCTGCAATTACTCCTGGACCTGCTCGCCGACAGCCCCACCAGCCTGCTGATGGTCACACATAGCCCTCGGGTTGCAGCGCGCCTTTCGCGGCAAGCCGTGCTGCATCACGGACGCCTGGCCGCTGAAGGCGAACGCTGAAATGCCGGTTTTCTACTGGACATTGCGAGCGCTGCTCAGCCATTGGCGACGGCATCCAGTACAGTTTTTCAGCGTGCTCACCGGCCTGTGGCTGGCGACCAGTTTGTTGACCGGCGTGCAAGCGCTGAACAGTCAGGCGCGGGACAGTTACGCCAAGGCCAGCCAATTGATCGGCGGCGCACCGCAGACCACCCTCGTATCGGTCAACGGCGCGCCGTTCTCCCAGGCGTTGTTTGTCAGCCTGCGTCGCGCCGGTTGGCCGGTCTCCCCCATCGTGCGTGGCCGCGTCGCCCTCAAAGACCAGCCCGAGCAACGCTTGCAGTTGATGGGTATCGAGCCGGTGTCGATGCCCGTCGGCACCGCATTGGCCGGGCAGACGCTGGACACCGCGCAGATTGTCGAATTCTTCACCCCTCCTGGCAGGACGTGGGTATCACCACAAACCCTGCAAGCCCTGGGCTTGCACGAAGGCGATCAACCACTCACCGAATCCGGCCAAACGCTACCGCCGTTGCACGCTCAAGCCGACATGGCGCCAGGGTTGTTGCTGGTAGACATCGGTTTCGCCCAACAACTGTTGAACATGCCACAGCAGGTTTCGCACCTGCTGTTGCCCAAGGATTTCGCGGCCAACCCACCGCCGCTGCCTGAAGACGTCGCCGGGCAACTGGTGATCAAAAAAAGCGGCGAAGAAAACGACCTTACGCGGCTCACCGAAAGCTTTCACCTCAATCTCGATGCCTTGGGGTTTCTGTCATTTGTGGTCGGTCTGTTCATCGTCCATGCCGCCATCGGCCTGGCGTTGGAGCAACGTCGCGGGCTGCTGCGCAATCTGCGAGCTTGCGGCGTCAGCGCGCGCTTGCTGATCGCAAGCCTGGCGGTGGAGCTGGGCGCCCTGGCGTTGCTCGGAGGTATCGCCGGCGTGATGAGCGGCTATTGGCTGGCGAGCGTATTGCTGCCTGATGTCGCCGCGAGCCTGCGCGGCTTGTACGGCGCAGAAGTCGCCGGGCAACTGACGCTCAGCCCGCTGTGGTGGTTGAGTGGCCTGGGCGTCAGCCTGCTCGGAGCATTCCTCGCCGGGGCCAACAGCTTATTACGCGCCACGCGCTTGCCGTTGTTGGCATTGGCCAATGCGCAAGCGTGGCACGACGAGCATTCGCGCTGGCTACGGCGTCAGGGCTGGATCGCTGGCGCTGCCATCGTCATCGCGGTATTGGCGGTGATGTTCGGTGACAGCCTGGCAATGGGTTTCGTGCTGATGGCAAGCCTTTTACTCGGCGCTGCGCTGGGCCTGCCGGTGTTGCTCAACGGTCTGCTCAATGGCTTGCTGGGCCGAAGCCGCTCGGTGTTGGGGCAATGGTTCCTGGCCGATTGCCGTCAGCAATTGCCCGCCCTGAGCCTGGCATTGATGGCGCTGCTGTTAGCGATGGCGGCGAACATTGGCGCGGGCAGCATGACCTCCGGTTTTCGTCAGACGTTCAACAACTGGCTGGAACAACGCCTGACCGCCGAGCTTTACGTCAACCCGACCGACGCCGTCCAGGCGCTACCCTTGCAGACCTGGTTGAGCCAGCAAGGGTTGATCTCTGCCGTACTGCCCAACTGGCAGGTGTCAATCCAACTGCAAGGCTGGCCCGCCGAACTGTACGGCATCATCGATCACCCCAATTACCGCCAACACTGGCCGCTGCTGGAGTCGGTAAGCGGCGATGCCTGGGCGCAATTGGCAACAGACGAAGCATTGATGCTCAGTGAGCAATTGGCACGGCGCCTCAAGGTTAAGGTCGGTGACACCGTGAAACTGCCCACGCCAGACGGTGAATGGCCGCTCAAGGTGGTCGGCATCTACGCCGATTATGGCAACCCCAAAGGGCACATCCTGGTCAACGCCGATCACTTGCTGCGTCATTGGCCACAGTTGACGCCCAGCCGCTTCAACCTGCGCATCGACCGTCACGCTGTGCCACAACTGCTGCGTCTTTTGCACAGTAAATTCGAGCTGGACGATAACCACATCATCGATCAGACCCAGCTCAAAGCCTGGTCGACCCAAATCTTCGAGCGCACCTTCGCGGCCACGGCTGCACTCAACAGCCTGACGCTGGGCGTGGCCGGTGTGGCGTTGTTTATCAGCCTGCTGACGCAAAGCCAAAGCCGGCTGGGGCAACTCGCTCCGCTATGGGCTTTAGGGGTGACGCGACGTCAACTGATGCTGCTGAACCTGGCGCAGACCTGGCTGCTCGCGGTGTTGACGCTGGTGTTGGCGTTACCGCTGGGCCTGCTGCTGGCCTGGTGCCTGGATGCGGTCATCAATGTGCAAGCCTTTGGTTGGCGTCTGCCGCTGCAAGTGTTCCCCCTGCAACTGCTGCAATTGATGGCACTGGCGCTGCTGGCCACGTTGCTGGCGTCGGCATGGCCGCTGTATCGACTGTTTCGCACGCAGCCGGCCGATCTGCTCAGGACATTCGCCAATGAGGATTAACTGGGCCACCTGTTTTATAACCGCGCTGCTGCTGACCGGCTGCGACGATAAAACGGATACCGAAAAAGGCTTCGCTGGCCTGGCTGACGATGCTGCCAGTTATGCACAGGTCACGTCGGGTAAACGTTTCGTTTTCCCCGACGATCACGGCCCACACGACGACTTTCGCATCGAATGGTGGTACATCACTGCCAACCTCAAGGACGACAAAGGCCAACACTTCGGCGTGCAGTGGACGTTGTTTCGCAACGCCCTGCCGCGCACGTCGGCAACGCTGGCGCACGATCAAGGCTGGAGCAACCGCAACCTGTGGATGGGCCACGCGGCAGTCACCTCCGCCACCCAGCATTACGCCACCGAGCGCTATGCCCGTGGCGGTGTTGCACAGGCTGGCGTGACAGCGGTCCCGTTCACCGCGTGGATCGACGATTGGTCATTGCGCAGCCAGCCGGGCGCGAGCAGTCCTCTGGCCGACATGCAGTTGCAGGCCAGCGGCCCACAGTTCAACTATCGCTTACACCTGACCTCCAGCCGACCTTTGGTGCTGCAGGGCAATCAGGGTTTCAGCCAAAAATCCGAAGAAGGCCAGGCGTCGTATTACTACAGCCAACCGTTTTTCGACGCCGACGGCAGCGTGACGATTGATGGCAAGCGCTATCACGTCACGGGCTCAGCCTGGCTGGACCGGGAATGGAGCAGCCAGCCGCTGACCGCCAACCAGACCGGCTGGGACTGGTTCTCGGTACACCTTGAAAACGGTGCGCAGTTGATGCTCTATCGCATGCGGCAAAAACAAGGCGAACCCTATCTAACCGGCACCTGGATCAATGGCGATGGCAGCACCGAGCAGCTCGACAGCAAAGACATCAGCCTGACGCCAACCGACACCACCGAAGTTGCAGGCCACACAATGCCGACCCGCTGGTCGGTAAAGATCCCCGGTAAGGGTTTGGATATCACCACCACCGCCCTCAATCCAAAAGCCTGGATGAACTTGCGCATCCCTTATTGGGAGGGGCCGGTTACCTTGACTGGCAGCCATAAAGGTGTGGGGTATCTGGAGATGACGGGGTACTGAGCGGCTCATCTTTATGACCTTGCGCATTCTCCTGTAGCTGCCGAAGGCTGCGATCTCGGTGTGTCAAACGCCGAGGATATTAACGGTGACGGCCTCTCGAGTTTTTCGGTAGCTTCTACAGTTAGCCCGCACTGCGACAGCATCGTTCCCAGACTTATAACCGAACGATCTAAAACTCTCATAAATCCTGTAGGTCAGTCTTTGGGTGGCCGGACGTTCCGTCCACATTCCCCAACGGAAGACCGGTAAGGATTTTATGTGCGGATTAGCTGGTGAATTGCGCTTTGACAACCAACCTGCGGACCTCGCCGCAGTAGAACGAATCACCCACCATTTGGCGCCTCGCGGCCCGGATGCCTGGGGGTTTCACAGCCAGGGGCCAATTGCCCTGGGCCATCGTCGCCTGAAAATCATGGATCTGTCCGACGGCTCGGCGCAGCCGATGATCGACAGCCAACTGGGTTTGTCCCTGGCCTTCAACGGCGCGATCTATAACTTCCCTGAGTTGCGCGCCGAACTGGAAGCGCTGGGTTATCAGTTTCATTCCGGTGGCGACACCGAAGTGCTGCTCAAGGGCTATCACGCCTGGGGCGCAGACCTGCTGCCCAAGCTCAATGGCATGTTCGCCTTCGCCATCTGGGAGCGTGACACGCGCGAGCTGTTCATCGCCCGTGACCGTTTGGGCGTGAAGCCGCTGTACCTGTCGCGTACCGACAAACGCGTCCGTTTCGCCTCGACGCTGCCTGCCCTGCTCAAAGGCGGCGATATCAGCCCGGTGCTTGATCCGATTGCGCTTAACTATTACCTGAACTTCCACGCTGTGGTGCCCGCACCCCGCACGCTGCTGGTCGGCGTTGAGAAAGTGCCGCCAGCGACATGGATGCGCATCACCGCTGATGGCAAAACCGAGCAGAAAGTCTGGTGGACACTGCCTTACGGCCCGCATGCCGATGAGCAAAACCTGACCCTGGAAGACTGGCGCGACCGTGTGCTCGACAGCACCCGCGACGCCGTGGCGATTCGGCAACGGGCGGCGGTAGATGTCGGCGTGCTGCTCTCGGGCGGCGTCGACTCCAGCATGCTGGTCGGCCTGTTGCGTGAAGTCGGGGTCAAGGACCTTTCCACGTTTTCCATCGGTTTTGAGGATGCCGGTGGCGAACGTGGCGACGAGTTCCAATATTCAGACCTGATCGCCAAGCATTACGGCACCCATCACCATCAATTGCGCATCCAGGAAAGCGAGATTATCGAGCAATTGCCTGCGGCGTTCCGCGCCATGAGCGAGCCGATGGTCAGCCATGACTGCATCGCCTTTTACCTGCTGTCGCGCGAAGTCGCCAAGCATTGCAAAGTGGTGCAAAGCGGCCAGGGTGCTGACGAGCTTTTCGCCGGTTACCACTGGTACCCGCAAGTCGACGGCGCAAGCGATCCTTACACCGCCTACCGCGATGCGTTTTTCGATCGCTCTTACGACGAATACGCCGCCACTGTCATGCCTCAATGGCTGACGCCTAGCGATGCTGCCGGTGATTTTGTACGCGAGCATTTCGCCATGCCGGGCGCGGAGGCGGCGGTGGACAAGGCGCTACGCCTGGACAGCACGGTGATGTTGGTCGATGACCCCGTCAAGCGCGTCGACAACATGACCATGGCCTGGGGGCTGGAAGCACGCACGCCGTTTCTCGATTTTCGCCTGGTTGAGCTGTCGGCCCGTGTGCCTGCGCGGTTCAAACTGCCGGACGGCGGCAAACAGGTGCTCAAGGAAGCGGCGCGTCTGGTGATTCCGTCTGAGGTCATTGACCGAAAAAAAGGTTATTTCCCGGTGCCTGGCCTCAAGCATTTACAAGGCGACACGCTGAACTGGGTGCGTGACCTGCTACTTGATCCCAGCCAGGACCGTGGCATTTTCAACCCCACCATGCTCGACAAGCTGTTGAGCGATCCCGATGGGCAACTGACCCCTTTGCGTGGCTCCAAACTCTGGCAGCTTGCGGCGCTGAACCTGTGGCTCAGCGAACAAGGATTCTGACCGATGAAAGCCAATGCCTCGATTCACAACCAACGTTTGTTGCGCGGCCAGTCGCCGTCCTATGAACGGTTGCAAGCGCGCTTCGCCGAAGATGGCAGTGATCAAGACGCAGAGCCCTTGGCCCTGCATTGTGGCTGGGGACGGCTGTTGATCGGCCACACGTACCCCGATCCCGCTGCGCTGGCCAACGATTTGCTCAACGAAAAGGCTGGCGAGCGTGACATCGCGCTCTACGTTGCCGCGCCGCAACAAGTGCTGGCGCAGTCCCCGCAGCAGTTGTTTCTCGACCCATCGGATACGTTGCGCCTGTGGTTCAGCGACTATCGCCCAGCCCAGCGCGTGTTCCGTGGTTTCCGTATTCGGCGCGCGCAAAATCAGGCCGATTGGGAAGCCATCAATAACCTGTACCTCGCCCGTGAAATGCTGCCCATCGACCCCACATTACTGACCCCGCGCCACCTTGGTGGCCCTGTGTACTGGATTGCCGAAGACGAAAGCAGCCATGCGGTGATTGGCAGCGTGATGGGCCTGAATCATCAAAAGGCCTTTAACGACCCGGAGAACGGCAGCAGCCTGTGGTGCCTGGCGGTTGACCCGCAATGCACCCGGCCTGGCGTAGGTGAAGTGTTGGTGCGACATTTGATCGAGCACTTCCAGAGCCGTGGCCTTGCGTATCTGGACCTGTCGGTGTTGCACGACAACCAGCAAGCGAAAAACCTCTACGCCAAACTGGGCTTTCGTAACCTGCCAACCTTCGCCATCAAGTGCAAAAACGGCATCAACGAGAAATTGTTTCTCGGCCCCGGTCCGCAGGCGAATTTCAATCCGTATGCGCGGATCATTGTCGACGAAGCGCATCGCCGGGGGATTGAGGTGCAGGTGGACGACGCCAACGCCGGGCTGTTCACGCTGATTCATGGCAGTCGCCGAATTCGCTGCCGCGAATCCCTCAGCGACCTGACTACCGCTGTCAGCATGACCTTGTGCCAGGACAAAAGCCTGACCCATCGCACCTTGAAAGCGGCAGGCCTGGAACTGCCCGCGCAGCAATTGGCGGGCAATGCCGACGACAATCTGGCCTTCCTCGATGAACACCAGCGCATCGTCGTAAAACCACTGGACGGTGAGCAGGGTCAGGGCGTGGCGGTCGATCTGCACGACATCGACGATGTTCAGGCGGCCATCGAGCACGCCCGGCAGTTCGACACGCGCGTGCTGCTGGAAAGCTTTCATAAGGGGCTGGACCTGCGCATCGTGGTCATCGGTTTTGACGTGGTGGCGGCAGCCATCCGGCAACCCGCACAAATCATGGGCGATGGCCACCACACCATCGCTCAACTGATCGAGGCGCAAAGCCGCCGTCGTGCAGCAGCCACGGACGGCGAGAGCAAGATCCCAATGGACGAGGAAACCCGTCGCACCGTCAAAAATGCCGGTTTCACCCTCGACAGCGTGTTGCCAGCGGATCAGCGTCTGGCGGTGCGTCGCACGGCGAACCTGCACACCGGCGGCTGTCTTGAAGATGTCACACCTATTTTGCACCCGGTGCTCAAGGATGCCGCCATCCGCGCCGCCCGTGCGCTGGACATTCCGGTGGTTGGACTGGACCTGATGGTTCGTGCCGCCGACCAACCCGAGTACGTATTCATCGAAGCCAACGAACGCTGCGGGCTGGCTAATCATGAGCCGCAACCGACAGCCGAACGCTTCGTCGATCTACTATTTCCCCACAGTCTGCCCGTTCATGGCTGACATTGAGGCATGCCTACCCTGTAGCAACTGCCATTAGGCTGCGATAGAGATATTTCAGGCGCCGTCGATGCTGAATGTGCTGACGTCTCGCAGCCTTCGGCGGCTCCTACAGGGCGTTGTGTCGTTCCCAAAAATTCAGGAGCCTCCCATGACCACTGCAAAGCAGAAAATCCTCGACCCGGATATGAATTACCTGCAGAAAGTCCTGCTGGAAATGCTCGCGATTCCCAGCCCCACGGGCTTCACCGACACCATCGTGCGCTACGTCGCCGAGCGCCTGGAAGAACTGGGCATCCCTTTTGAATTAACCCGGCGCGGGACCATTCGCGCCACCTTGAAAGGCAAACAGAACAGTCCCGACCGCGCAGTTTCCGCACACCTGGACACCATCGGCGCCAGTGTGCGTGAAGTCAAAGACAACGGCCGCCTGGGCCTTGCCGCCATCGGCTGCTGGTCGAGCCGGTTCGCCGAAGGCAGCCGCGTCAGCGTGTTCACCGACAACGGCGTCATTCGCGGTAGCGTGTTGCCGCTGATGGCCTCCGGTCACGCCTACAACACAGCCGTCGACACCCTGCCGATCAGTTGGGACCACATCGAACTGCGCCTGGACGCCTACAGCGCCACCCGCGCCGATTGCGAGTCGCTGGGCATCAATATCGGTGACTTCGTGGCCTTCGACCCCCTGCCGGAATTCACCGACAGCGGCCACATCAGCGCTCGCCACCTGGACGACAAGGCCGGGGTTGCGGCCCTGCTGGCGGCGTTGAAAGCCATCGTCGACAGCGGCGCCGAACCGCTGATCGATTGCCATCCCCTGTTCACCATCACCGAAGAAACCGGCACCGGTGCAGCAGGCGGTTTACCGTGGGATGTCAGCGAGTTCGTGGGCATCGACATTGCCCCGGTCGCCCCAGGCCAGCATTCGAGCGAGCACGCGGTAAGCGTGGCAATGCAAGACTCTGGCGGGCCTTATGACTATCACTTGTCACGCCATTTGTTGCGTCTGGGCGCCGAGAAAGAGCTGTCCGTACGTCGCGACTTGTTTCGCTATTACTACAGCGACGCCCATTCGGCGATCACCGCAGGCTACGACACCCGAACAGCCTTGCTGGCGTTCGGCTGCGACGCGACCCACGGCTATGAGCGTACGCACATCGACAGCCTCAATACCCTCAGTCGCCTGCTTAGCGCCTATATCATGAGCCCGCCGGTGTTCGCCAGCGACGCACAACCTGCAAAAGCTTCACTGGAAAACTTCAGTCATCAACTGGAACACGATACGCAAATGGAAACCGAAACCCGGGTGCCCGCGGTGGACACGTTGGTAGGGCAGAATTAAGGACATTCCCGGCATGTCGGAGCCAACTTGTTGGGGAGGCAAGCAACGTGGTGCGCCTGAGACTCCGCCTCGCGAACAAGTTCGCTCCTACAGTTCGTTCTAGCCCTACCGTGTGTTCTGGGCCTTTTGATACGGTCAAGCTTTTCAGCGGATAACACCGGCTGAAAGCTTGACCGCGAACAGAGTATCTACGGGTTCGCGGCGAGCTACCGAACGTGAAAGGCTAACAGCGCAGGTAGCCTGCCGCCATAGAGCGCGCTAGCATCGCTCCCTCTGATCAATACCTCCGTTGCGAGCCCTTTATATGCTGATCCCCCACGACCAACTCGAAGCCGACACCCTGACGCGCCTGATCGAGGATTTCGTGACCCGTGATGGCACCGATAACGGCGACGATACGCCCCTTGAAACCAGGGTATTACGCGTACGCCATGCGCTGAGCAAAGGTCAGGCGGTGATTTTTTTTGACCTCGATAGCCAGCAATGCCAACTGATGCTCAAGCATGAAGTGCCCAAAGAGTTTTTCGAGAAATAACACGGCCCGTAGTGATTATTCGGGGGGCAGCTGTGAAACCGGTTGCTGCGCCGCCAACTGCTCCAATTTGGCGGCAATGCGCTTGAAGACTTCAGTACGGTGGATCTTGATGTGAACCGGGGCATCGATGCCAAGCCGTACCTGATTGCCGGTGATGCCGAGAATCTGGATGGTGATGTCATCACCAATAGAAAACGACTCACCCACTTGCCTAGTCAGTACCAGCATTTTTCCTACTCCCTTGTTCACTACCAGGGGCGCAGGTTGCCTGCCTAAGTGGGTCGCTACAATGCACTGCGAGCAAATCAGCAATGCCCTTCAAGCTTAATCAGCGAAGGCTGACAGCCAAATCCTACAAAAAGCCATCATCATCGGAAATTTCCTAACGTGCGCAGGTTTTTATCCGAGTGGCCGACTTCAAGATTCTGACCAGCGCGGTCCAAACACAATGATGGTTGCACCCATGACGCAGAACACTACGCCGATCCAATCTGAACTGAGCGGGCGAACTCGCTCGATGATGCCAAGCCAGGCGATCGAGGCAATGATGTAGATCCCGCCGTACGCCGCATAAGCACGTCCGGCGTAGACGGCTTCAACCCGGGTGAGGAGTACAGCGAACAGGGTCAGGCTGATGAGCGCAGGAATCACCCACAACGCGCTTTTGCCCTGTCGCAACCACATCCAGAACGCATAGCACCCGGCAATCTCGAACAGCGCGGCAAGGAAAAACCACAGGTAATTAAGCACGTTGAATTCTCTTCAAAGGAGGCCGGAAAGATGCGGCCAACCCTATCAGAAATTTCCTGGAGAGTCGGAATACCTCGCCTCAGTCAGGCTCAGCCGAATATCTCCGACAGGCCGATCACCCCCGCCCCTGGCTCACCTTGGCGCGCATCTTCTCGGCCATGGTCGCCATTTCGTCGTAGATCAATTGCGGGGTCTTCTGCTTGATCTGCCAGGCCATACGCCCTTGCTCGTGGGGCAGGATCAAGAACTCGCCCTTGCCCACCTGCTCATAGATGTAATTAGCGATGTCGCTGGCACTGATCGGCGAGCTTTCCAGCAGTTTGCCGACCTGAGCCTTCATCGCCGGGGTCGGGCCACGGAAGGAGTCCAGCAGGTTGGTCTGGAAAAACGACGGACACACCACATGCACGCCAACGTCCTGCTCACGCAATTCAACCAACAAACTTTCAGACAACGCCACAACACCGGCCTTGGCCACGTTGTAGTTACTCATCGCCGGGCCCTGCATCAGCGCAGCCATGGACGCAATATTGATGATTTTGCCTTTGCTGGCTTCAATCATGGGCAGGAACGCCTTACACCCCTTGACCACGCCCATCAGATTAATCGCGATCTGCCAGTCCCAGTCCTCCAGCGACAGCTCACCAAAGAAACCACCAGACGCCACGCCTGCGTTGTTGACGATGATGTCGATGCCTCCAAGCTTCTGCTCGCACGCTTGTGCGAACGCAGTGAGCTGGCTGTAGTCACGCACATCGCAACGCTGAACAAAACCCTCCCCGCCAGCTTCGCGCACCAACCTCAGTGTTTCCTCAAGCCCCTCATCGCTAATGTCCGACAGTGCCAACTGCCAACCCTCACGAGCCCAGCGCAGTGCGATTTCGCGTCCCAGGCCAGACCCGGCACCGGTGATCATGATGCGATTTTGCATAGGAATTGCCTTGTGAGTACGAGGAAGATGCGTGCAGTTTAACCAGACAAATTGTCCTACAAACCCTCCATCAACTCGCTGAATATGCAAGACAAACCTGCGCCTCAGGCGTTGCAACGGCCTGCTATGCCGTTGCGGACAGCCGTGATCCAACCAGCCACTTCCAGCGTAAAGCGAGAAGTCTGCCAAACATGACGAACACTCTAAAACGAAAATGAATCAGCGCTACTCGGTCATCGGCCAAGCTGATAAACCATAGCGTGCTATCTTTTTATTATCAGCCCTGACCTGTACCTGATTCGTTAGTTCCATGTTAACCAATTGATTAAATTACAGTTTTGGCATTAACACCGTCACTTTAAACTCGATATAAATACACCCAACCTATTGAATTTAAATGACTTTTATAAAATTGTTATTTTTTATTTCTCTGCGTACGAACTTTTCAGAAACGAGCAGAGTCGGATGTTACAAGCGGCACATCTTTTCGCCATCATGAGCAAAAGAGTGAACGCATCGCCATCTTCCAAGTGCAAAAGAAGGAACTCATCATGGGCATCGGCACAATTCTTATCATCATTCTGATCTTGCTATTGATCGGCGGTTTGCCAGTGTTCCCGCATTCCAGAAGTTGGGGTTACGGGCCGTCCGGCATCATCGGTACGATTCTGGTGATTCTGCTCATATTGGTGTTGCTCGGCAGGATATAACCCCCTGGCAACATCTAGGAAACCCCGTCGGTTGACGGGGTTTTTTATTAGCCGCGAAACCGACACAGCGCCTATTGCGCCTATCAATCGGCACACATAAAAACGCCCCGACTTAGCGGGGCGTTTTTTGTTGCGCGTTACCTCACATCAGTGCGATACCGCTCCGCTGGCACCCAGGCCAGTCTGCGAGCGTACGAACTGCGGGAAGAACAAGGCACGTTCGCCTTCAGCCGCTTTCGATTTATCGGTAATGGAGAAGAACCAAATGCCGATAAAAGCGATAGCGATGGAGAACAGCGCTGGGTACTCATACGGGAAGATAGCCTTCTCGTGGTGCAGGATCTGCACCCAGATGGTCGGGCCGAGAACCATCAGCACCACGGCGCTGATCAAGCCCATCCAACCGCCGAACATGGCGCCACGAGTGGTCAGGTTTTTCCAGTACATCGAGAGCAACAGCACAGGGAAGTTGCAGCTCGCAGCGATAGAGAACGCCAGGCCGACCATGAACGCGATGTTCTGGCTTTCGAAGGCGATACCCAACAGGATCGCCACAATCGCCAATGCAATGGTGGTGATCTTCGAGATGCGGATCTCGTCTTTCTCGTTCGCTTTGCCTGCCTTGATCACGCTGGCATACAGGTCGTGAGACACTGCCGAAGCACCGGCCAGGGTAAGACCCGCGACCACCGCCAGGATGGTTGCGAACGCCACTGCCGAGATAAAGCCCAGGAACAGACTGCCACCGACCGCATTGGCCAGGTGAATCGCTGCCATGTTGTTGCCACCGAGCAACGCACCCGCCGCATCCTTGAACACAGGGTTGGTGCTGACCAGCAAGATCGCGCCGAAACCAATGATGAAGGTCAGGATGTAGAAGTAGCCGATAAAGCCGGTGGCATAAAGCACAGACTTACGAGCTTCCTTGGCATCACTCACAGTGAAGAAGCGCATCAGGATGTGTGGCAGGCCTGCGGTACCGAACATCAGTGCCAGCCCCAGCGAGAACGCGGAGATCGGGTCTTTTACCAGACCGCCCGGGCTCATGATCGCGTCACCTTTAGGGTGAACCTTGACCGCTTCGGAGAACAGCGTGTTGAAGTCGAAGTTGACGTGTTTCATGACCATCAGTGCCATGAATGACGCACCAGACAACAGCAGCACGGCCTTGATGATTTGTACCCATGTGGTCGCCAGCATACCGCCGAACAACACGTACAAGCACATCAGGATACCGACCAGTACCACCGCTACCGTGTAGTCAAGGCCGAACAGCAACTGAATCAGTTTGCCAGCACCGACCATTTGCGCGATCAGGTAAAACGCCACCACCACCAGCGAACCGCAGGCCGACAAGGTACGGATTTCCCTCTGGCCAAGGCGATAGGACGCCACGTCAGCAAAGGTGTACTTCCCAAGGTTACGCAAGCGTTCGGCGATCAGGAACAGAATGATCGGCCAACCCACCAGGAAGCCGATCGAGTAGATCAGGCCGTCGTAGCCAGAGGTGTAAACCAGCGCGGAAATACCCAAAAAGGACGCAGCTGACATGTAGTCACCAGCGATGGCCAGGCCGTTCTGCAAACCGGTGATCTTGCCGCCGGCTGAATAGTAGTCCGCCGCCGTCTTGTTCTTCTTGGAAGCCCAGTACGTGATGCATAGGGTGAACCCAACGAAGACCACGAACATGATGATCGCTGACAGGTTTAGGGGTTGTTTCTGTACTTCACCTGTCAATGCTTCCGCCGCCCAAAGGGCCGGAGTGAAAGCAACAAGGCCGAGGGCCGCAAATAAGCGCTGGATCATTGCTGTGCCTCCTTCAGGATCGCGTTGTTCAGGTCATCGAATTCACCGTTGGCACGATAAATATAGATAGCTGTCAACACGAACGCGGAGAGAATCAGCCCGACGCCAATCGGCATTCCCCAGGTAATTGTCGATGTTGGGCTTAGTTTCGCCCCCAGAATATGAGGCCCATACGCAATCAAAAGGATGAATGCGGCATACAGTCCAAGCATGATCGCCGAGAGAATCCAGGCGAATCTTTCTCTTTTCGAGACCAGTTCCTTAAAACGCGGGCTGTTCTGAATCGAGAGGTAAATGCTGTCGTTCATTGTTTTTATCCTCGCAGCACAACAGATGAGATGTCACGCGTCCCACTTTAGCCTGCTCTGGAGCGCACTCCAGACGACCTTAGTATTAGAACGACATTAGTCGTAGATACGGTAATGCGCACGGCTGGACGAAGTGTTACGCCTCCATAAGGACGGCGTAATCGCAAAAGGGGGGCAGTTGGAGTCTTGATTCTGGGCAACAGACCCTGAAGGGACGTATTACAGATTGACGATATTCACAAACCGCGAAGCTGCCGTTTCATCGATGCGCAGTTGGCTGAAATCGAACAAGTTGCGATCAGCCAATTGCGACGGCTGCACGTTCTGTAAGCTGCGAAAAATACTGTCTGTGCGGCCAGGCGTCTTGCGCTCCCATTCCAGCAGCATGTCCTTGACCACTTGACGCTGCAGGTTTTCCTGGGAGCCACACAGGTTGCACGGGATGATCGGGAATTGCTTGAGGTCCGAGTAGGCCTGGATGTCCTTCTCGGCACAGTACGCCAACGGCCGGATCACCACGTTGCGGCCATCGTCGGCGCGCAGTTTCGGTGGCATGGCTTTAAGCGAGCCGTTGAAAAACATGTTGAGGAAGAACGTTTCGACAATGTCGTCGCGGTGATGCCCCAAGGCCATCTTGGTCGCACCGATTTCATCGGCGAAGGTGTACAACGTGCCACGACGCAGACGCGAGCACAGCGAACAGGTGGTTTTGCCTTCAGGGATCAATTCCTTGACCACCGAATACGTGTCCTTCTCGACGATGTGATACTCGATGCCCAGCGTTTCCAGATAGGCAGGCAGCACATGCTCCGGGAAGCCCGGCTGCTTCTGGTCCATATTCACCGCGACGATCTCAAAGCTGATCGGCGCAACTTTCTGAAAATGCATCAGCACGTCGAGCAAGGTATAGCTGTCTTTGCCACCGGACAGGCAGACCATCACCTTGTCGCCCTCTTCAATCATGTTGAAATCGGCTACGGCTTCGCCGGCAAGTCGACGCAGACGCTTCTGCAGTTTGTTTTGATTGACTGAAAGGGTGCCCATGTCTGCTGGTGTCCGCTCGCGATGACTCTGGAAAAGGCCCGTATTTTACGCATAAACCGTGTGCCCGGTAATGCCCTTGCAGGAGCGGTGTATCGCTATGACGGCCGTAAAGCGATTCGCCTGACACCGCGCAAAGTGCCATTCGTCGGTGCGCGGCGGCTTTCTGATCGCCAACAGCTATTAGCAGTGGTTTTGAATGCCCCAATTACTCTAAAGCCCACGTTTTTCTTGGCCTTGAGCTTTCTATACTCGCAGATGAGGTCGCAGCCATTCCCTTATGTAGCGATGTGGCCTTCCCCCTGACGGCACTTTGCCGGTCAGGCGCTTGCCTGCAAGCGACGGCATTCACGATGAGGAGAAACGGGCATGATCCATCACGTTTTAGGGCTGTTCACGCACCCCGATCAACAATGGCAACAGATACGTGGCGAGAAAGAAGAAAGCATCGGCCACATGTACCTCACTCACACCCTGATCCTGGCCGCGATTCCGGCCATCTCTGCATACATCGGCACGACCGAGGTCGGCTGGGTAATCGGCAACCGTGCGCCAGTGATGCTAACCAGCGAAAGTGCGGTCTGGATGACCATCATGTCTTACATCGCCATGCTTGCCGGTGTCGCAGTCATGGGAGGGTTCATTCACTGGATGGCGCGCACCTATGACGCCAGCCCCAGCCTGGCGCGTTGCATCGCGTTTGCCACCTATACCGCCACACCGCTGTTCATCGGTGGCCTTGCAGCGCTCTATCCGCACATGTGGCTGGGAATGCTGGTCGGGCTGGCGGCGGTTTGTTATACGGTTTATCTGCTGTATGTCGGTTTGCCAGTGTTCATGAACATCCCCCCCGACGAAGGCTTCATGTTCTCAAGCTCGGTGCTGGCGGTGGGACTGGTCGTGCTGGTGGCAATCATGGCCTTTACCGTGGTGCTGTGGGGTATTGGCGTCGGGCCGGAATACACCAATTGAAACGACGTTTTCGGTAGGAGCCAACTTGTTGGCGAGGCAGGCAATGCGGTGTGCCCCATACCTCGCTTCGCGAACAAGTTCGCCCCTACAGAGAGCGTGTTTGGTCATGCGCGCCGTCATGCCCTCGCACGCATCGATTCATTGACCATTCGGCTGCTTGAGTTTTCGATAATCCCAGCTTTTGCGGCATACTCGCTTCCTCAGGAGACCGATGAAGCATGCTCGAGCAACTCAATACCCGCGTTGAAACCTGTTACCAGCAAGCTGAAGAATTTTTCAAACGTCCCTTCAAGCGCCCTGTCGTCAGCCTCAAGCTACGCGGCCAAAAGGCCGGTGTCGCGCATTTGCACGAAAACCTACTGCGCTTCAATCCACAACTCTATCGCGAGAACAGCGAAGACTTCCTACGCCAGACGGTCGCCCATGAAGTCGCGCACCTGGTCGCACATCAGTTATTTGGCGACACCATCGCGCCCCATGGCGAAGAATGGCAACTGATCATGCGTGGCGTTTACGAACTGCCGCCCAACCGTTGCCACACCTACGAAATCAAACGCCGCAGCGTGACCCGCTATATCTACCGCTGCCCATGCCCGGACAGTGACTTCCCGTTCTCCAGCCAGCGACACAAGCTGGTCAGAAAGGGACGGCGATACCTGTGCCGCAGCTGTCGGGAAGTATTGGTGTTCAGCGGGGAGACACGGGTGGAATGAAGTGCGACACCGCAGTTCACTTTGCTCAAACATTGAGTTAACCGGCAATAAACAACCTGTTGGAGCGAGGCCGGGCGGCGTTCCGCTTGCCCGCGAAGACGTCAGTACATCCGGCGCATTTTCAGCGCCTGACGAATCTTCGCGGGCAAGCCTCGCCAAAGGGTCTTACATGTGCTGTGCGACAGCGCGGCGTATGGACGACGGCGATTTCCTGCCGCTGATCAACCAGGCTTGACCCGCAACAGAGTATCCACAGGCTTTTTGTGACGACTATTAAAGGGTCACACCCAACTGCCTCATTGCGGCAACCTGCTTTGCACTGAAACCAATTTCCGCCAGCACCGCCTCGCTGTGCGCCCCGACTGGCACGCCGATGTGCCTGGGCTCAGGCAAGCCGTCGGAAAACTTCAGCGGGCAAGCCATCTGCGCCTGCATGCTGCCATCTTCACGCGGGACTTGGCGAACCATCTCACGCGCTTTGAACTGGGGGTGCTGCACCGCTTGTGAAAAGGTCAACACCGGCTCGACACACGCATCGACTTCAGCGAAACACGCCTGCAGCTCCTCGAAACTGCGTCGTTCGAATTCGACCTGCAACTGATATTTGAGCGCTGCCTGATCTCCGCGCTCTGGCGACAGACCCAGCCCGGCCAACTCCGGACGCCCAAACACCTCACACATCGTTTTCATAAAGGCGGGCTCCAGACTTGCCACTGAGAACCAGCGCCCTTCTCGACTGCGGTAATAGTCATAAAAACTACCGCCGTTGAGCATCTGGCTCTCGCGATCCGGTTCGACACCACAGGCCAGATACCCAGCACCGGCCAACGTATTCAGGCTCAATGCGCAGTCGCTCATGCTGACATCGACGTACTGCCCGCGCCCCGTTTGCTGGCGCGCCACCACCGCAGCCAACAGGCCAATAACCCCGTGCAGCGAGCCGCCGCCGACGTCCGCCACCTGGACGCCCAACGGCAGCGGACCGCTTTGCTTGCGCCCGGTGTGGCTGGCAACGCCCGCCAGCGACAGGTAATTAATGTCATGCCCGGCGCGGTCACGGTAAGGACCGGTTTGCCCATACCCGGTGATCGCCACATAAATAAGCTTGGGATTGATCGCTTTCAGCACTTCATAGCCAATCCCCAGCCGATCCATCACGCCTGGACGAAACTGTTCAAGGACGATGTCATACGTCATCACCAGACGTTTCACCACGTCCAGCGCCTGAGCCTGTTTGAGGTCCAGCGCCAGACTGCGCTTGTTGCGGTTGAGGTAGCCGTGGCTGGCGGAGGTGCCTTGGTCGTGGGGCGGCAGCTCACGAAGCAGGTCGAGACGGGCGGGTGACTCGATCCGCAGCACCTCGGCGCCCATATCAGCCAGCAGCAGCGACGCGAAGGGGCCAGGCAGCAAGGTCGAAAAATCGAGGATCTTCAGCGATGACCGCGGTCCTTGCATGGGGAAACCTCGGTACATTGATGCCGATTGGCTTGGGTTTAGAGTAGGTGCCTGAAAGTGAAGCGGCAATGGCCGTAGAGACCAGTAATACTGACCAAAGCGGATGTTGCCTGGGCCGACGCTTGCCCGCGATGCCGGTACTGGCAGCAAAAATCCAGGCATCGAGTAGGAGGCGGATTTACATCCGCCGTCCTCTCACACCACCGTACGTACGGATCCGTATACGGCGGTTCAGGTCAGGCGGCTAAGCCGGTTTATCGTATCCAGTATTGAAACCAGCCCAAGTCCGTCCCAGAGTT
>NZ_DASWOT010000200.1:0-8551 GCF_036404235.1 Pseudomonas sp. | reverse complement strand
CGGCACCACAGGGCAAGTCCATCACCAGGCCTGGCTCACCCGCTAATGCCAGTGCGCGCCTGGCCAATTGTTCATCCCGGCGATGAGACAGCGTGCGCGCCAATCCATCCTTATGCTTGTGCAAATATTTTCGCGCATGGTCCTGATCATATTTACGCGAAAAATCCAGCTCTATCCGCTTGCTCATGAGCGCCACTCCTGAAGATACCGATGTCACGGTAAACAGTGAGGCGTCATCTTCAGGTCACGCGGGCGTGAAAAAAATGTCACGGCGACCGGGAAAATGTTACGGGGTTTTACAATGTTTTGTAGCTAGCAAAGGGCCACTTCCGCAGAATGTCGCCATACTCTTCTGGGAATGACCCTAAAACCGCAAAAATTAACCTGTTGTTGTTTTCAACCCCACGCTGAAACGGCAACCATTGGGCTCCATCGTTTCCAGGCTTACGGTCCAGCCTTGGTTCTCGCAAATCCGCTGCACCAGCGACAGCCCCAAGCCCAGTCCCTCACCGCGTTGCTCATTGCCGCGCACGAACGGCTTGAACATAGCCTCGCGTTTCTCCTCAGGGATACCCACGCCGCTGTCCTCGACGAGAAATCCGTCACTGTGCAGTGTCAGACGAATGAAACCGCTGTCGGTGTAATGCAGAGCATTGCGTAACAGGTTACCCATGACGGCATAAAGGAAGGTTGCGTTATAGGATGTGTCCGATAAACGTCCGGGCGAGTAAATCAACTGCAGCCCCTTGTATTCGATCGGCTCACGCCACAACGCAATCAGTTGCTCGGCGGCGGCCTGAAGCGTCAACTGTGGATTCATACCGGCGTCGTCCCGCTGAGTGCGCGCCAGCATGAGGAATGTCTGCACCAGATCGCGCATTTCCTCGCAGGCCCGAGCTACTCGCTCTACCTGAGCCTTGGCACGCTGATCGAGCGCCGGGTTTTCAAGCAGCAGCTCACAGGAACTGGCCAGCACCATCAATGGCGTGCGCAATTCGTGACTGACATCGCTGGTGAACATACGCTCGCGGGTCAAGGCGTCACGCAAGCGCCCCAGGGTAGCGTCAAAGGCCACGGCCAGCTCACCGACTTCATCGGCGGCGTAATCCGGTGCAAGCGGTGGAGCCAGACCCAGCAACTGGTCGCGGTGGCGGACCTGACGAGCAAGCCGCACCACTGGCGCCATGACACGTCGGGCGAGAATCCAGCCCAGAAACACTGCCAACGCCAATGCCAATACAAAGCCGACCAGCACTACGGCAAACAAGACACGCTCGCGCTCTTCAAAATCGCTTTGGTCCTGCAGCAATACGTAACGACGGCCGTCTACCACTTCAACCATGGCGTGGTAGGACAACGGGCCACGAAAGACTTCATGAAAGCCTGGCTCAAGATGACGCAGGTCTTTTGGCAGATCGAAATCACCCGGCCCGCCGCTGAAATAGAACAATTGATCCGGCTCGGGGCGATGACTCCAGTCGCTGACGTTGTCCATCAGCAGTAGACGCGTCAGGTCGCCGCCCAGCCCCGCTGAAATCAGCTTCTCTTCCACCAGGTGTACTGTGGCAACGATACCCATGGCGAACGACCCGGCCACCAACGCGCTCATCAAGGCAAAGGCGATGATGATCCGCTGGGCAAGGCTTTGCTTAAACTCCATCACGGCCCTCGGCCAGGCGATAGCCCACGCCATGAACCGTCTGCAACAGAGGCTTGGCAAAAGGCTTATCGATCACCTGACGCAATTGGTGAACGTGACTGCGCAAGCTGTCGCTGTCAGGGCAGTCGTCGCCCCACAGCGCCTCTTCAAGGATTTCCCGACGCAGCACGTGCGGGCTTTTCTGCATCAAGACCGCCAACAACTTGAGGCCGACGGGGTTGAGTTTCAGCAGTCGGCCTTCACGTGTCACTTCCAGCGTGTCGAGGTCGTAGATCAGATCGGCGACCTGCAATGTGCGCTTGCCACCACCTTGAGCCCGGCGCAGCACGGCCTCAATCCGCGCGGCCAACTCAGACAACGCGAAAGGCTTGAGCAGGTAATCGTCGGCACCGGAACGGAAACCCTGAAGGCGGTCGTCCAATTGGTCACGCGCAGTGAGCATGATCACCGGCGTATCGCGCCGTGCATCTTCACGCAGACGCTTGCACAAGGTGTAGCCATCAATGCCGGGCAACATGACATCGAGCACGATCAAGTCGTAATGCTCGGTGGCGGCCAGATGCAGTCCGGACAGCCCATCCTGCGCGCAGTCGACGGTATAGCCCTTCAAACCCAGATAATCAGCCAGGTTTGCGAGGATGTCGCGGTTGTCTTCAACCAGCAGAATTCGCATGGGCGCACGTTCTCCATATGCTGTGTATGAGCTGAGCTTTCTTCGTTCGCGTCGGTATGAATCAATCCGCACAGGGCTACGACAAAGTCAGAGTTGGCGGCAGCTTAAGGCGAAGTGGCCCACAGGGAAAGCGCCGCAATGCATAACGTTTTTTTCACTCCCGGTTCACAGGCTGGCGACAGCATCCCATATATTCTGCCGCCCATCCTCGGCCCATGTCCGAGTACTTCCTGACATCATCTCTGGATCAGACATGCCAACAGCCCTCGAACGGCCTTACTCACGTCCGCTTAATTTATGGGTATGCCTTGGCATACCGGCCATAACGGCCATGGTGCTTCTCCTGCTGGAACTCACATCGCTGGACATGGACATCGCCAAAATGGTGTATGACCCGCTCAGCGGCAACTTCATCGGTCGTCACAGCTATTTTTTGGAAAACGTGCTGCATGATCGTGCCAAACAGGTAGTGATCGCGCTGGCCGTATTGTCGTTTGTGGGGTTTGTCGGGGCGTTCTTCATTCAACGGCTCAAACCCTGGCGCCGCGAACTGGGTTGTCTGGTGCTGTCGATGGCACTATCGACCAGTTTTGTGACCCCCGTGAAGGTCGTTACTTCCGTGCAGTGCCCATGGAGTCTCACCGAGTTTGGCGGCAAGGAAACCTATAGCGAATTGCTAAGCCCTCGTCCCGAGACTGACAAACCTGGCCGCTGCTGGCCTGGCGGTCATGCTGCCACCGGTTTTACGCTGTTTGCGTTGTTCTTCGTATTGCGTGACCGCAAACCGAAACTCGCCAGAATGGGGCTGATCTTCGCTTTTGGTCTAGGGACAATATTTTCCATCGGTCGCATGCTGCAAGGGGCGCACTTCTTCTCGCACAACATTTGGACGGCCGTGTTTTGTTGGCTGATTTGCCTGGGCGCCTATTATGCCGTGCTGTATCGCCCGGTACCGAAGAAAGCCCAGGTGCTGAATAGCCAAACAGTTTCGGGATGAGTGACACACAATACTCCGTCTAGGAGCTGCCGAAGGCTGCGAACATGGGGTATTGATCCTCCTTTCAAAGCAAAAAAAACCCCGCCGAAGCGGGGTTTTTTGTACATCGGGGTACGGCTGGCTTACATCATGCCGCCCATACCACCCATGCCACCCATATCTGGCATGCCGCCGCCAGCTGGACCTTTGTCGTCAATCACATCAGCGATCATCGCTTCGGTGGTGATCATCAGGCTGGCAATCGAGGACGCAGCCTGCAGAGCAGAACGAGTCACTTTAGCCGGGTCCAGGATACCCATTTCGATCATGTCACCGTATTCGCCGCTAGCTGCGTTGTAACCGAAGTTACCGCGACCTTGCTTGACCTTATCGACAACAACACTCGGCTCACCGCCGGAGTTGGCTACGATCTGGCGCAGCGGAGCTTCTACGGCGCGGCACAGCAGAGCAATACCGACGTTTTGGTCGCTGTTGTCGCCTTCCAGAGCAGCGATAGCCAGCAGAGCGCGAACCAGTGCCACGCCACCGCCAGGTACCACGCCTTCTTCAACGGCTGCACGAGTTGCGTGCAGGGCGTCTTCAACGCGGGCTTTCTTCTCTTTCATTTCAACTTCGGAACCAGCACCGACTTTGATCACTGCAACGCCGCCAGACAGCTTGGCCAGACGCTCTTGCAGTTTTTCTTTGTCGTAGTCCGAAGAAGTATCACCGATCTGCTGACGGATCTGAGCGATACGACCGTCGATGTCGCCACGAACGCCAGCACCGTCGATGATGGTGGTGTTTTCTTTGTTCAGCACGACGCGCTTGGCATTACCCAGGTGTTCCAGGGTAGTGGTTTCCAGGCTCAGGCCGATCTCTTCGGAGATAACGGTACCGCCGGTCAGGACTGCGATGTCCTGCAGCATTGCCTTGCGACGGTCGCCGAAGCCAGGAGCCTTGACCGCTGCAACTTTAACGATGCCGCGCATGTTGTTCACAACCAGAGTCGCCAGGGCTTCGCCTTCAACGTCTTCAGCTACGATCAACAGCGGACGGCCGGCTTTGGCCACTGCTTCCAGAACTGGCAGCATTTCGCGAATGTTGGAGATTTTTTTGTCGACCAGCAGGATCAGCGGGCTGTCCAGCTCGGCAACCATGGTGTCCGGCTTGTTGATGAAGTACGGGGACAGGTAACCACGATCGAACTGCATGCCTTCAACAACCGACAGTTCGTTTTCCAGACCCGAGCCTTCTTCAACGGTGATAACGCCGTCTTTGGTCACTTTTTCCATTGCTTCAGCAATGATGTCACCAATGGAGCTATCGGAGTTGGCCGAGATCGTGCCGACCTGAGCAATGGCTTTGGTGTCGGTGCAAGGCTTGGACATTGCTTGCAGCTCTTTGACGATGGCGATGGTCGCCTTGTCAATGCCGCGCTTGAGGTCCATCGGGTTCATGCCAGCTGCGACGGCTTTAAGGCCTTCGTTGACAATTGCCTGGGCCAGAACGGTCGCGGTAGTTGTACCGTCACCTGCGTCATCGTTGGCACGGGAGGCAACGTCTTTGACCAGCTGCGCGCCCATGTTTTCGAAACGGTCTTTGAGTTCGATTTCCTTGGCAACCGACACACCGTCTTTGGTGATCAGCGGAGCGCCAAAGCTTTTCTCGATGATGACGTTACGGCCCTTTGGACCCAGAGTTGCTTTTACTGCGTCAGCCAGGACGTTTACACCGGCGAGCATTTTTCTACGGCCAACGTCGCCGAACTTAACTTCTTTAGCAGCCATGATCGATATTCCTTAAATACTTTGTAGTAACGGGAAATGCGCGGGGAATCACTCAGCCTTCGACGACGGCGAGAATTTCGTTCTCGCTCATCACCAGCAGGTCTTCGCCGTCTACTTTCACGGTGTTGCTGCCGGAGTAAGGGCCGAACACCACTTTGTCACCCACTTTCACGGCCAGCGCACGAACTTCACCGCTGTCCAGGACGCGACCTGTACCAACAGCGAGGATTTCGCCACGGTTTGGCTTTTCAGCAGCCGAACCCGGCAGAACGATACCGCCAGCAGTCTTGGTTTCTTCTTCGCTGCGACGGATTACGACGCGGTCATGCAGAGGACGAAGCTTCATTGTCGATCTCCTAATTATGGTTTTTGAACGCCCGGTATGACACCGGCGGGTTAAACATCCGGGCTTGCCGGTTACGGTTCGCGAGCGAACCGCAGAATACGGTCTGGCGAAACGCGCCAGAAACCTTGCGGTGACCCATACATAAGGGCGAGCAAGCTGATTACAAGGCTCAGGGTAGAAAATTTTTGTGACATCCACACCGCCAAAAACAGATGCGGCGCCCAAAGGCGCCGCGCAGGCTCTACCGGCCGGATCACTTGTCGCGATGTTCGAATTCGCCTTCGATCACTTCGCCTTCGATCACCTCGGGCTTGCGCCCGCCTGGACGACCGGCGCCGTGCTGGGAAGAACCCTGGGCGAAGGGATCGTCGGCAAATGCCCGCTGGCGCATGGCCTGATCTTCGGCGCGCTGACGCACCTTGGCGGCCAAAATATTACGCGTAAACGGCAGCAGACAGATCAAGCCCAGCACATCACTGATAAAGCCCGGCAACAGCAGCAGACCGCCACCGACCGTCATCATCAACCCGTCCATCATCTGCTGCGCGGGCAACTCGCCACGCGACAAGGCTTCGCGGGCACGCATCGCCGTTGCAAACCCGGCAACGCGAATCACGAACACGCCCAACATTGATCCTGCGACGACCAACAGGAACGTCGCCAGGAAGCCAATGGACATTCCGACTTTCACCAGTACGAACAGCTCAAGCACCGGAAAAAGCAGCAAAAGAAACAAAAAAACACGCATCAAATGAGTTCCTCAACGGAAGAATGCCTTCCAGTAGACCCTACGTGACGTCGCAAGCTTGTGAATTCAAGCCTCAAGCGCTTCAGCGGTTGGCCATTTTTCAGCGTGAGCCAGCTGAACCAAGGCCTGACGTACTTGTGTAGAAGTATTACAAGGCTCGCCAAAACCCAGCCAGTACAGACTATGACCGATACGCAGGTGCATACCTTCGCTGTCGATCCCCACCAGTATTGCTGGTTCGGTCTTAGGCAAACCGCACAGCTCGACATAATGCGCGATAGCCTTGGTGTGGTCCTCATTCATGTGCTCGACCATGCCGGTCTCGACGGCCCCGGCAAAGGGGTTGGCCAGCGCAACATTGTCGAGCCAATGAATCGCTCCAAAACCACCGATGAACCGATAACGGACCGGCACCAATACCCAAAAATCGAAATCGTGAGCGCTGTGGTAGCTGGCCGATTCAGGGAAGTAGCGATAATAGCGTTGCGCGGCAGCCTGGATGGCGGCCTCATCGGTTACTTTTGCCGCCTCGGCCATCACCGTGACACGTCCGACTGCCTGAACATCTTCAGCGCCCCGCTCGCCCACCAGTAATGAACATTTATTATCGAGCAATAGATTATGCGTGTGCTGGGCGATACGACTGATCAGGATCAACGGATACCCATTATCGTCAAAGCAATACGGCACGACCGAACCGAAGGGAAAGCCGGGCATCGATTTGGAATGGGTCGACAGCACGCCGCGATATTCCTTAAGCAGCAACTCTCGGGCTTGCCGGGTAGCATTAATGCTCATGGGAGGCTCCTGAAATTGAATCCGACGAACGCGCAAAAGAAGCGCTGGCAAACGCCGAGCGAAGGGCAGATACGATAAGCGTTATCGTTGGCGGGTGCCAGTTTGAGAAGGGACAGAGAGACTGACCTTAGGAGCGAATTCATTCGCGAAAGGCCAGTACATCCGACACATCAGGTTGTCTGGCCCGTCGTCTCGCGAATGAATTCGCTCAGGGAGGCGTTTACCAAGCCACACCGAAACCTGCGGTGTAACGGGTTCTATCCAGGTCGCCATCGGAGGAACCGCTGATGATGTCCTTCTCAGCCTTGACGTTGAGCGAGGCCCACTCGGTGACCTTATAGCGCAGGCCAACTTCGCTTTCGAGGCTGTAATCGGCTACGCCGCTGATCGGCTTGCCGAGTTCACCGTTGGTGAAGAACTCGAACTTTTTACCTATCAGATAACGGTTGTAATCCCAGGTACCGGCCACGGAGTAGAAATTGTCTTTCGCGCCGTTGGAATATTCGAAGTCCGTGCGGTTGACCAGTGCGCCCAGTTTGAAAGCACCTAACTCGTCATCCCAGAACTGATAGCCCGGACCCGTACCCACCACGCGCTGGCGCGCAAGGTCTTCAATGGTGTCGCGTTTGTACGTGATGCGACCGTCCCAGAACCACTTGTCGGTAATGAAACGGTCGACCGAGTATTCGGCTTCCCAGTTGTTGGTGGTGGTCCGTTCGTCCTGCGACTCGCGGTTGTACTCGCCTTTGGCGTTATGCCGCCATCTGCCGTGGGTCGCCGAGGTCCTGAACGCGATGTTGTAATCGTCGGTATCGTTTTCTGCGCGCTGAAAATCCAGCGCTGCATCGATATTGCCCTTCCAGACCAAGTCGGTGACGAGAGGCTTGGGCTTCATGATCTGATGAATACTGGCCAGGTCGACCGTCTTTGGTGAGTCGCCATTGGCCAGCGTGACTTTGCCGTCGTCAGACGCTTGCAGGGACTTGGAGATTTCGCCGTTGTAGGCATCCTGCTTGACCAATAGATGCTGATCACTTTCCAGTGTCTTGACTTCTTTCCAGTCCAGCGGAATATCACCCGCGTACTTGGTGTTCAACAGCAACTTGCCGCCATCGAAAACTTTGATCGTACCCGTCAGCTTGTCGCCGTTCTTCAACCAAACGGTATCGGCAAGCAAGGAAGAAGAAGCGCTGGTAATAGCAAGGCACAACAGGGTTCTGGACAGCATAAGCGGCGACAAGGCTCGTGTTTGCGAATAATCGGGCATTATCCGTGAGGACAACGTCTAGGCAATCCGAGGACCACCGGGCACAGGTATCAATGACCGTAGGAAATTTCCCTAGTTCCTTATCGAAAACTCTCACTTATTCTTTTAACAGGAAAGAACGCGTGACCGAACAGTCTCCGGCGCTTGAAAACCCCAGCGGCCAATCGCCCGCAGAAGCCCGAAAAACAGCGCTTTACCTCACTCTGCACCAAGTGCCAGAAGGCAAAGTCGTCAGTTACGGACAGTTGGCCGACCTCGCGGGTTTAGGACGAGCGGCACGTTTTGTCGGTCGG
>NZ_DASWOT010000199.1:0-10731 GCF_036404235.1 Pseudomonas sp. | reverse complement strand
CCATGCACGAGCCGGGGTGAACTTCAGACCCGTCTATAAAGCATTTGCGATGACGGCTTGTAGGAGCCAACTTGTTGGCGAGGCGACCCATGAGGTGTGTCTGAAACGCCGCCTCGCGAACAAGTTCACTCCTACAATGCGTTCTGGCCCCGGCCCGCCATGTACGAGCCGGGGTGAACTTCAGCCCCGTCCATACAGCACTTGCGATGACGACTTGTAGGAGCCAACTTGTTGGCGAGGCGACCCATGAGGTGTGTCTGCAACACCGCCTCGCGAACAAGTTCACTCCTACAATGCGTGCTGGCCCCGGCCCGCCATGCACGAGCCGGGGTGAACTTCAGACCCGTCTATAAAGCATTTGCGATGACGGCTTGTAGGAGCCAACTTGTTGGCGAGGCGACCCATGAGGTGTGTCTGAAACGCCGCCTCGCGAACAAGTTCACTCCTACAGTGCGTGCTGGCCCCGCCCCGCATGTACGAGCCGGGGTGAACTGCGGACCCGTCCATACAGCATTTGCGATGACGACTTGTAGGAGCCAACTTGTTGGCGAGGCGACCCATGAGGTGTATCTGAAACACCGCCTCGCGAACAAGTTCACTCCTACAATGCGTGCTGGCCCCGCCCGCGATAATCGATAGGTTGGGACGGTCAGAAGCCTTCGAGAACGATCTTGCCCTTGGCTTTGCCGCTCTCGATCAGCGCGTGAGCGCGGCGCATGTTGGCGGCGTTGATCGTGCCGAAATGCTCTCCCAATGTGGTCTTCAGCACGCCTTCGTCGATCAGGTCGGCGACGCGGTTTAGCAGTTCGTGTTGCTTGATCATGTCCGGGGTTTCGAACAGCGAGCGGGTGAACATCAGCTCCCAATGCAGCGACAGCGCCTTGCGTTTCATCGGCATCACGTCGAGGGTTTTCGGGTCGTCGATCAGTGCCAGCTTGCCTTGTGGGCGAAGGGCTTCGATCAACTGTAGGAAGTGGCTGTCGGTGTGGGTCAGGCTGGCGACGTGAGTGACCTGGCCAACGCCGATTTTCTCCAATTGCTCCACCAATGGCTTGCTGTGATCGATCACATGATGAGCGCCGAGTTGCTTGATCCAATCGCTGGTTTCAGGGCGCGATGCGGTGCCGATCACGGTCATTTTGGTCAGCCGACGCGCCAATTGAACGAGGATCGATCCCACACCGCCAGCGGCACCGACAATCAACAAGCTGTCGCCTTCGCCACCATTTTCCTGCACGCCCAGGCGATCAAACAGTAATTCCCACGCGGTGATCGAAGTCAGCGGCAGCGCTGCTGCGTGGGCGTCATCAATCGATGTCGGTTTGCGCCCGACGATGCGCTCGTCCACCAGATGAAATTCGCTGTAGCTGCCGGGGCGCAGGATGGAGCCGGCATAAAACACTTCATCACCTGGCTGGAACAGCGTCACGTCGCGACCCACTTCACGCACTGTGCCAACGGCATCCCAACCCACCACTTTCGGTTCGGTGCTGGCGGTGCCAGCACGAATCTTGGTGTCCACTGGGTTCACCGAAACAGCCCGCACTTGCACCAGCAAGTCTCTGGGCCCCGGGGTTGGTTTTGGCAGATCCATGTCCATCAGTGCGCTTGGGTCTTCGATGGGCAGGCCGTGTTGGGTGAAGGCGATGGCTTTCATGGCGATTTCTCTTAAGGCGTGAAGGTATTCGAACATTCCGGCAGAACATTCATTCAAAACGTTGAGGCCATCTTCACCTTCGCTGTTGCAAAGAAAAACCGGCAGAATGCACGAACACTTTCACACTTGGAGTGAAAATGATCCGCATCGATGACCTCTCTTTATTCGTGCGCACCGCAGCGCTGGGCAGTTTTTCCAATGCCGCGCGAGAAGTTGATCTGCTTGCGGGGCAAGTCGCTGCAGCGATCAAGCGCTTGGAACGTGAGCTGGATATTCGCCTGTTTGCGCGCTCGACGCGTAGTTTGCGGCTGACTGCCGAGGGCGAGCAGTACCTGCCGACGGCACAAACCGTCCTGGATGCGCTGAAGGATGGCCGAGAGAAACTGCGTCGCGAAAGCGCTGAATTGCGTGGTGTGCTGCAAGTGGGGGCGCCTTCTGATCTGGGGCGCAATATGTTGTTGCCGTGGCTGTCGGCGTTTCGCCGGCAACACCCTGCGTTGAGCATGCGCTTATTTTTGTCCGACCAAGTCGCCGACATGTTTCGTGATCCGGTGGATGTGGCGATTCGTTATGGCGTCATCGAAGACGCCAACTACATCGCGTTGTCATTAGCTCCATGGAATCGTCGAGTGCTGGTAGCTTCGCCGGATTATCTGGCGCGTCACGGACGCCCGTTGCAGCCGGACGACTTGCTGCGCCACGACTGTCTGCTTTACACCCTCGGCGGGCGCATGTATGACAAGTGGCGGATCGGCTCCCGCGTGCTGACGGTATCGGGAGCGCTGTTCAGCGATGACGCCGATGTGGCCCGTCGTTGGGCGGTGGCCGGGGAGGGTATTACTTATAAATCCTGGCTGGATGTGAGCGAAGACGTGAGCGCCGGGCGTCTGGAAGTACTGATGCAGGACTATCCCGGTGAGCCTGCGCCGCTCAATCTCGTATGCCCTCATCGCAAGCAGTTTTCGCCGGCGATTCAGCAATTGCATTCGCTGCTGCGCAATCGCTTTGCCGAACTGGAAAGCGGACTGCCAAAGTTGCTTTGAATTAGAGCGCGATCATTATCGCAAGGCGCTTGCCCGCGATAGCTATTCCCGGTGATAAATGCCGGATTCACCCCTGCCATCGCGGGCACGCGTACGCCAGGTTTGCAGCCTTAGCGTTTCACGCTCGGCCCAGCCGTCCCGGCATTCAGCCGACCTCTGAGCGAGAACAACCACCACAACGCACCGACGCCCAGGGTGATCCCGGTGGTCACTGCCGCCACGTGATTCTCCTCCGGCAAACTCAGGGTCAAGATCACCGCCACCGCCCAGAATCCACCCAGGATGATCATCGGCATCAGCCAGCGACCCAGGCTGAACACGCCGGCTGGCGCGTCCGGCATACGCCGTTTTTTGTAGGCGATCAGCGCGGCGATCAACGTCAGCAGATATGTGCAGTAGTACGTCAGCCCGACCATTGAATAGATCGCTTTGACGAACCCGCCGCTGGCCAGATTCAGCAACACGGCAATCGCGGTAATCAGGATGATTGCACCAATAGGCGTGCCGAAATGCTTGTTGATCGTCGACAGCGCCTTGGAGCCCGGCAGCATGTTGTCCCGCGACAAGGCGAAGGTCATACGCGTTGCAACCGCCATGTTGGCGATCAGGCAAGCGAGGATCGATGCAAACGCAATGACGATCATGATGCTCCCCGCGACGTTACCCAACTGCATGCGCACGATGTTGATCACCGGGTTTTCCGGTTGTGCGAACAGGTCGGCGACGTTACCGGGAATCGCAATCCCCAGTAGCGCAAACACGATGAATCCCAGCACGCTGGACACCACCACCGCGCGAATCATTGCCCGAGGTGCGCTGCGACGAGGGTCCTTGGTTTCTTCCGCCAGATCCGCCGCGCCCTCCCAGCCCAGCAGCACCGACACTGGCAACAAGGTCGCCAACGCCATCGTCGTGAAGCTCACCGGCTCGCCGCTGACTGGCACCACTGAGGTAAGAATCGCCACGCCCTGGGTATGCTCGAAGAAGAAAAACACGCCGAGGAACAACGCAATCGCCAACAGTACCGTGCCGATGATTTCGATGATCGCGCCGATGTCGTTGATGCGCGTCGCCAACCGGATGCCACAGATGTTCAGCAGACCGACCACCAACGTTGCGCCGATGCTCAAGCCCTGAATCTGCCCCTGCGTCGGGTTGGGCCAAATCTCGGGCGCGAACACGCTGCCAATCGCGGCCGACGTTGCGGCGGTCCCGGCGACGAACGAGATGAACGCCACCCATCCGGTAAACCAGCCGAAGTGATTGCCCGCCAGACGGCTTGACCATTGATAGGCATAGCCGGTCAGCGGGATGCGCCCGGCCAGGTGCGAGTAGACCAGCACGATGCACGTCACCAACGGAATCACCAGCGCCCACAGCAGAATGCCAATGCCACCGACGCGGGTGAACGGGTCGGAAAACAGCGTGACCACGCCGGTGTTGATAGAGACCATGGAAAAGGCCAGGGCGAACGAGGTGAACGAGCCCATGGTTCGGTGCATTTTCTGCTCGTAACCCAGAGACGCGAGGTCGGCGTCGTCACTCGACAGCGTAAGCGGCTTGGCTTGCCCTGCATCGGTGGAGAGCTTGCTTTCAATGGTCGCTGTCATGCCCGTTGCTCCTCGATGATGCCGATGACTTCGTCCAAAACGTCGAGGGCGCGTGACAACTGCGCGCGTTCGATATCCAGCGGTGGTTTGACTTTGATCAGATTGCCTAGACCTGCATAACGGCTTTCGCCGAACAACACGCCACGTTCCAGGCCAAGGCGATACACCTCTTGCGATTCGCCTCGTGCAGGCTCTTTGCTGGTGCGGTCTTTGACCAATTCAATGGAGGCCATCAAGCCTGGGCAGCGCACATCGCCGATCAGTGGGTGACGCGTCTGCATCTCCAGCAAACGCTCGGTGGCGTATTCGCCGGACAACCGCGCTTTTTCGCACAAACCATCGGCGACAATCGCCTCAACGGTGGCGTAGCCCGCTGCCAGCGACACCGGGAAGTGCCCAAACGTCAGCGCTTCTTCCCCTTCATCGAACCACTTCAACCGATCATGGGCCAGGATCCCCGCCAGCGGGAAGCCGCCACCCACACCTTTGCCGAAGATGATGATGTCCGGCGCGACATCGTAGTAATCGGCTGCCCACATGGTGCCCATGCGCCCGAAACCGGTTTGGACTTCATCGAAAATCATCAGCACGCCATGGCGGTCGCAGATCTCACGCACGCCTTTGTAGTACGAACGGGGGAATTCGATGTGGCCGCCGTTGCCCTGAATCGGTTCCATCATCACCGCTGCAACCGGGCCATCGACGCCCTTGAGGATGGTCTCCTCCAGCAGTCCCAGACACAGCTGCGATTCTGCTTCCGGGTCCATGCCCATACGCGTGCGATAAGGATAGGGGTGCGGCACGCGAGTGAAGCGTGGCTGGATGGGCAAGAACGGATTGTTCGGGTGCGGCCAACTGGCGCCAAGCGTGGCCAGGGAGCGACCGTGATAACCGTCCTGCAACACGATCAGGTTTTGCGCCTGCGGGCGGTTTTTGAACGCCAGCTTCATGGCCATCTCGCCTGCCAGGCTGCCGTGCAGGGCAAAGCCCATCTGGTTCAGCGATTGTGGTGAGACTTCACGTAGTTTAGCGACCAGCCGGGTGTGGGCTGCTGAACCGAAGTTGGGTCGAATATGCGTCATTTCTCGTAGCTGGGCGATGGCCGCCTCAACCACGCGTGGGTCGTTTGCACCCAAATTGTTCGACCATGCCTGCGCGGTGCAGTCGATGTATTCCTTGCCCGTGTCATCCCAGACCAGCGAGCCACGGGCCTTCACCAGATTGATTTTTCCCGCTGGCGCGACAATTGCTTCTTTCAACACAGGGTTTTCATTGTGGGCATTCATGTCTGTCTCCAGTGCGTGGAACGGGGGAAGCTCGTCGCGTCGAGTGGCTCAATCCTAGGCCGTATCGGTTGCACTTTAGAAAGACGGATTACGCTGCAATTAATAAGCGTGGCTTATCAGTCGCACCATGGCGAAAGGGAGGCACTGTGCAAACTTCGGCACTGGATATCCGTTTACTCAAGGCGTTCGTGATGGTGGGCGAAGAGCTGAGTTTCGTTCGTGCGGCCACGCGATTGCACGTGTCACAGCCGGCCCTTTCGCAGACCATCCGCCAGTTCGAAGGCCTTCTGAACGTTCCTCTGTTCGTGCGCAATACCCGGCATGTCGCGCTGACAGAGGCGGGCCAGGCATTGCTGGTCGAGGCGCGGGATATCGTTGGCCGTGTCGCACGTTTCGCTCAAACCGCCAAGGACCACGCTGCTGGGCTGCGCGGTTCGCTTAAAGTCGGCTTTCTGATCGGTGCGGGTGTGGACCTGATGCCGCAAATACTGAGCGCGTTCGCCGAGCGGTTTCCCGAGGTCAATGTGGTGGTCCGGGAATTCGACTTCTCATCACCTGAATCCGGAATCGACGAGGGCATGGATGTGTCGGTACTGCGTCCGCCGATCGAGTCTGTGGGTGTCGAGCTGATGACTCTGGTCGAAGAACCTTGCGTGGCGTGTTTGCCGTGCGGCCATCGTCTGGCAGAAGCGCAATCGGTGAGCATTTACGATTTGCTCAATGAGCCGATTGTTGCAGCGCCGGGCAGTGGCGCATGGCGTAGTTACTGGACGGGCGACCTTTACCGGGACAGCCAAAGCGCCCATGTGGTGCATGAAGCGTCAACGGTCGAAAGTGAATTGCAGGCGGTGGCGTCCAAACGCGGTATCAGCATCACGGCCTCGTCGACAGCGCGGTTTTACAGCCGACCAGGTTTGGCATTTCCGGTGATTCATGACATGCCGATGTGCAAGGTCGCGGTTGCCTTGCCGCACAACGCCAGCGTGCCAGCGCGTAATTTTGCCGCGCTGGCGCAGGAAGTGGCGCGGGAGATGGCCAGCGTTGCGTAATGTCCAAAATGGGCGTGGCGGTTTACAGAAAATCCTGCGCTAGCGCTTCGCGCAATGTTTCGACTGTCGAAAACTCCCGATCCACAGGCGGCAATAACGGTCGTTTCAATATCAAAACAGGCACTCCACGTTCGCGCGCCACTTGCAGCTTCGGTTCGGTGGCGCCGCTGCCGCTGTTCTTGCTGATCAGCACATCAATGTCCCGTCGCTTAAACAACTCACGCTCGTCCTCCAGCAGAAACGGCCCGCGCGCGCCGATGACCTCGCAACGCTCATTGCCGGGGTAACTGTCCAATGCGCGAAGCGTCCAGAACTGCTGAGCAGGGATCTCATGCAGATGCTGCATCGGCTCGCGGCCCAGGGTGAATAAAGGCCGCTTGAACGACGCGAGTGCTGTGATCAATGCGCTCCAGTCTTCAACCTCACGCCAGTCATCTGCCGGGGTCGATTGCCAGGCCGGGCGCCGCAACGCCCAACACGGTATGCCTGCCTGTTGCGCGGCGAGCGCAGCGTTTTGACTGATCTGCGCGGCATAAGGGTGCGTGGCGTCCACCAGCAGATCGATACCTTGCGTGCGGATAAATTGCGCCAGGCCTTCAGCACCGCCATAGCCACCGACGCGCACCTGACAGGCCAGATCAGTCGGCACACGGCCGACGCCAGCGAGGCTATAAATGTGCTGTGGGCCTAACGTGCGGGCCATCGCCAATGCTTCCGTCACGCCACCGAGCAATAACAGTCGCTTCATGCCCGGACTCCCGCGCGCCCGACAATCGCGCCTTGACGGTCGATGGCAAACACTTCCACGTGAACCTGCTCAGGCACCACGCTGCGGGCGAAATCCAGCGCGTGTTGGCAAACCGCGTCGCCTAAAGCAACTCCTTGCGCGGCCGCCATGGCGAGTGCCTGTTGACTGGTATTGGCCTCGCGTATGGCCTGCTGCAACTCAGCATCTGCGCCCACATCCGCGGCCCATTGGGCCAATTGCGGCAGGTCGATGCTGGAGTGGCGGCTGTGCAGATCCATATGACCTGCCGCCAGTTTGCTGATCTTGCCGAAACCGCCACATAGGCTGAGTTTATCCACAGGCACTTTGCGCAGATGCTTGAGTACCGCGCCGACGAAATCTCCCATCTCGATGAGGGCGATGTCCGGCAAGTCGTAGACCGCGCGCATGGTGTCTTCGCTGGCGTTGCCGGTGCAGGCGGCTATGTGCCGATACCCGTTGGTCTTGGCGACGTCGATGCCTTGGTGGATCGACGCGATGTAAGCTGCGCAGGAAAACGGCCGCACGATGCCGCTGGTCCCTAGAATCGACAGCCCGCCAAGGATGCCCAGCCGAGGGTTCATGGTCTTGAGTGCTAACTCGCCGCCGTTCTCCACGCAGACCGTGACTTCAAAACCACCGTTGTAATTGAACTCGTCAGCGAGCCGTCCAAGGTGTTCATTGATCATGCGGCGCGGCACTGGATTGATCGCGGGCTCGCCGACTCCTAATACCAACCCTGGCCGGGTGACGGTGCCTACGCCGGGGCCGGCGACAAACTTCACACCTATTTCCGCGATCAAGTGCACGCGAGAAAACACCAGCGCGCCGTGGGTCACGTCAGGGTCATCGCCTGCATCCTTGATCGTCCCGGCTTCGGCGCCTTCGGTGAGCAGGCGACAGAACTCCAGGCGCATTTGCACCTGTTTGCCTTTAGGCAGAACGATTTCCACTGCGTCGTTGGTCTCGCCCCCCAGTAACAAGCGCGCGGCCGCAAGGCTCGTCGCGGTGGCGCAACTGCCAGTGGTCAGGCCGCTGCGCAGCGGCGCGGGTTGTTCGGCGGTTTCTTCGCGCATCAGGGTTTGACTGCTTCCAACAGGGTGATCGGCAATGCCTGACGCCAGGTATCGAATTCGCCCAAGGGTTTGGCGTGGGCGAGGTGGATGCGGGTCAGCTCGCCGCCCTGTTGCTTGCGCCAATGGATCAGCGTCGCCTCGCTTTGCAGCGTCACGGCGTTAGCGACCAAGCGACCGCCTGAGCGCAGATTCTCCCAGCAGGCCTCCAGTACGCCGGGCCGAGTGACACCGCCGCCAATGAAGATCGCGTCCGGTCGTTCAAGATCCGCCAATGCCTGCGGCGCACTGCCACGCACCAGTTGCAGCCCCGGCACACCCAGCACGTCACGGTTGAGTTCGATCAACTGCTGGCGCCCTTCGTCGGCCTCAATTGCCAATGCCCGACAGCTCGGATGCGCACGCATCCACTCGATGCCGATGGAGCCGCAACCGGCGCCGACGTCCCACAACAATTCGCCGGGCCTGGGCGCGAGACGGGCGAGGGTGATGGCGCGCACATCGCGCTTGGTCAATTGCCCGTCGTGCTTGAACGCGGTGTCGGGCAAACCGGCGAGGGTCGAGAGATGCAGCGCATTGGCGTCGGCACGGCAATCGATGGCCACCAGGTTCAGGGCAGCGATCTCTGGATTGGCCCATTCGTTGGCGAGCCCTTCGACACGCCGCTCAACGTCGCCGCCCAGATGTTCCAGCACGGTCATGCGGCTCGGGCCGAAACCCCGCTCGCACAGCAAACCGGCAATTGCGGCAGGGCTGCTGCCATCGTTGCTCAACACCAACAGACGTAAACCGTTGTGAAACTGTGCATTCAACGCGGCCAGAGGACGCGCGACCACCGACAGCGTGACCACATCTTGTAGGGCCCAACCCATGCGCGCTGCTGCCAGAGAAAAAGAAGAAGGCGCGGGATAGACCAGCATTTCCGAGAACGGCACCTGACGCGCCAGGCTCACGCCGACGCCGAACAGCATCGGATCACCACTGGCAAGCACGCAGATGGGCGTGCCCCGCAGCTCAAGCACCGGGCCCAAGGAAAACGGACTCGGCCATTGACGATGCACCGCCTGAATACAGGGCGGCAGCAATGCCAACTGACGCGAACTGCCGAACACCTGCTGTGCTTTTAACAGCGCGTGACGTGCGTGCTTGCCCAGCCCCTTGTAGCCGTCTTCACCGATTCCCACGACTATCAGCCACGGCGACATGCCTTTCCCTCAAATCGAACGTCTGACAGGCGGGTTTTTTAGTGCCTGCGGACAAAGTCGGCATGATAGCGCGCCGGTGGGGGACAAGTATTTCTTCACGTTTCCTGTGGCGGATGGATAAGACGCTCCGTCAGCCCAGTCGACGGACCGCTGGGATTGTAGGATTTGATCTGCAAGCCAGGACGGTATTTCTGAAAGTCTTGTAATCAGGCAAATCTCAACGCGCTGTTTAGTGACATCGACCAAATCGCATCTTTATCGTCCGGTCTTTCATCCAGTCGATTAAGGACGATGGACTCATGTCCAGGCCATACGCATTCATCCACGATGGAATGCAACATCTTTCCTGGTTCAGGGACTCGCTGAGCGCTAGCGCACGAATAAAATTCGATCAACTCAATCCTGACTTCAGCCCCAACTTAGCGGTCATGCCGGGGCGGTTGATCATCGTCGGCGACCAAACAACACAGATGTGTACGCCTGAGGAAAGTCAGTTGATGGCTTACGCTCGAGACATCCACCAATCCCTTATCGCCAACGACCATGCCAGCAGCAGAGTCGTCATCCATAACTACGATTTGCTGCAAAACATCATGTCTTACAGTTCTATCGGTATTGGCAGCGCCACATCCGCCTGGAGTAGCCATCTTGGCCAGGTTGAAGGCACGCTCAAAGACATTGAAGCGGCCTATCAGCGCTGGCGTTCAGGGGTGCTTTCAAAAGATCAATTCATCGCCTTGCGTCAAAAGCTGTTCGCAATCCTGGACGACCAACTGCGCGGCATCGGACGCTTCGGCACCGGCCTCAAAAACAACTCCACCATTAAAAGGATGTTGGGGATTTCCAGCAAAAGTTATTTGCACACAGGTGAGATTACGAACTATGTGAAAACGCTAAAAAGGGTCAACAACGTCGCGAGGAAGTTAAGCAAGGGCAGCGTCGTGGGTATCGCGCTGGATCTTGGCGCGGGCGCGCTGGAGATACATGAAGCGTGCTCGATGGGCAGGAAGGAGATGTGTACAAAGGCCAAGTTTGTGGAGGT
>NZ_DASWOT010000198.1:0-17929 GCF_036404235.1 Pseudomonas sp. | reverse complement strand
TTTTTTTGTCAATCGCTTTATTCCTCTAACACCCTGAATAAGCACCATTTTTATCAATTGACGACCTGCATTCGTAGAGGCTCCCTGGCTGGTGGCCGGATTTCATCTCAGGTAGGATCGGCGCATTCGTAAAAAATATAAAACAGGGGTTACAGTATGGCGAACACTGCATATCCAGCGTCTTACTATGCGGCTTCAGCGAATGCTGCGCCGGATCGGCCCGCGTTGCAGGGTGAAGTGCAAACCGATGTCTGCATCATCGGCGCCGGGTATACCGGTTTGTCCAGTGCCCTGTTTCTTCTGGAAAACGGCTTTCGGGTCACGGTGCTGGAAGCCGCGAAGGTCGGTTTCGGTGCGTCGGGGCGCAATGGCGGGCAGATCGTCAACAGCTATAGCCGTGACATCGATGTCATCGAGCGCACGGTTGGCCCCAAGCAAGCACAGTTGCTTGGCGAGATGGCATTCGAGGGCGCCCGGATCATTCGCGAGCGCGTGACGAAGTATCAGATTCAGTGCGATTTGAAAGATGGCGGCGTGTTTGCCGCGTTGACCCCCAAGCAAATGGGCCATCTCGAAGCCCAAAAAAAGCTGTGGGAGCGCTATGGCCACACGCAGCTTGAGCTGTTGGACAAGCGCCGCATTCGCGAAGTGGTGGCGTGCGATCAATACATCGGCGGCATGCTCGACATGAGTGGCGGTCATATTCACCCGCTCAATCTGGCCCTCGGCGAAGCCGCCGCCGTGGAGTCGCTGGGCGGTGTCATTCATGAACAATCGCCAGCCATCCGCATTGAGCGTGGCGCCAATCCTGTTGTGCATACCGAGCAAGGTCGGGTACGGGCGAAATTTGTGATCGTCGCCGGCAATGCTTACCTGGGCAACCTGGTTCCTGAGCTGGCGGCCAAATCGATGCCCTGTGGCACGCAGGTGATCACTACCGAGCCGCTGAGCGAGACGCTTGCCAAAACGCTGCTGCCCCAGGATTACTGCGTCGAAGACTGCAACTACTTGCTCGATTACTACCGTCTTACCGCTGACAAGCGACTGATCTTCGGCGGTGGCGTGGTGTACGGCGCAAGAGACCCCGCCAACATTGAGGCCATCATCCGACCCAAGATGCTCAAGGCGTTCCCGCAGCTCAAGGATGTGAAAATCGACTACGCCTGGACCGGCAACTTCCTGCTGACACTGTCGCGCTTGCCGCAGGTCGGTCGCCTTGGCGACAATATCTACTACTCGCAAGGGTGCAGCGGCCATGGCGTGACCTATACCCACCTGGCAGGCAAGGTGCTCGCCGAGGCATTGCGCGGTCAGGCCGAACGCTTCGATGCGTTCGCCGGCCTGCCGCACTACCCTTTCCCCGGCGGCCAACTGCTGCGTACGCCACTCACCGCGATGGGCGCCTGGTATTACAGCCTGCGGGACAAACTGGGGTTTTGAATCCAGAAAAGACAAAACGGTGCCAAGGAAGGCGCCGTTCATTTGCCAATCGATAGTCAGTGGACGTTGTTGATCGCCTTGACAGCCTCGCCTGCCGCTTGTTCCTGCCCGGCTTGGGCCAGCTCATTGGCGGCCTTCAGCCAACGCTCACGGTCAACCTGCGCCGGCAGCTGGCGGGGCCCCTGAATCAGAACTGCCCAGCTTCCGGCACTGCGCCATGCCGAGGTGAAATCGTCGAAGCCCATCAACGACCGACGATTTTCGCCCACATGAAGCACAACCGTACGTTTACGCTGATTGAAACCGATCAATACGCCGTAGCGCTGCTGTTTCCACCACACCGAACCTTCGGAAATACGCACCATCACCGGAAATCCGGCAGAGACTTGCGCCAACAACGCTGGCAGCGAGTCATCCAGCGGATACACGACAAACCCGTACTCACGCGCCAGGTTCGGCATGCTTTGTTCCAGCTTTGCTTCGCCGCCCGGCAGGTTTAGCGGTTTCTCCATCAGCCCTGGCGTGATCTGCACGTTATGCGCTGACAGCATGCCTGCCAATGCACCCGGGGCGCTTTGATAGTAATCACCACGGAAAAACGGCACTGAGTTGATTTCAACGCGATCCGGCAGGCGTTTGTACTCAGGCTCCACTGTGCCCGCGCAACCACTCAGCGTGACGATAATCGCCAGCGTCCACCACTTGCGCTGAAGACCAGCGACATGAAATCGAAATAATACCGACACGTCGTTCACTCACTTGTACGGATGCCGGGCAATCTGGACCCGGCCTGGACGCCGATAATAGAGCCGCCAGCCGCTTCGGTATAGCGCCAATGCACAGAGCCGTGGGCGCGATAGAACAAAACGGTCATGTATCCTGGCCACCGGTCAACTTTCGGAAACATGAGCCGTACTAGACTGTCGACTGATAAGACGACGATAAAGGCAAAGAAGCCGGAGGGACATATGGGCCTCGGACTGACTCTCGGGATGTTGATCGCTGGATGGCTTGCGGTTGCAGGCGCCATGCTCTGGGGTGTGCTGAGGATTTCTCGACATCATCACCCGCAGCATCGAAACAAGGCACCACAGTCTGCGCCAACCAATGATCGAAAAAACCGCTCTGCGCCTTCACCTTGAGACAGCGGGTAACAGGGCGTGAATTCAGGCAAACACGAATGAAAACGGTCGGTGATGGAGTGCCCATCCCGACCGTTGTTGTTTACGGCTACTGATTTACACCTTCTGCGTGCCGTTCTCTTCGGTCAGGCTTTTTTTCTGCCTGGCGCGGCGAGCCAACATGTTCAAGCCTTCGATGAGGGCCGAGAACGCCATTGCTGCATACACGTAGCCTTTTGGCACATGGGCACCGAAGCCTTCGGCGATCAGCGTCATGCCGATCATAATCAGGAAACCCAGCGCCAGCATCACCACTGTCGGGTTGTCGTTGATGAATTTTGCCAGTGGCTCCGAAGCCAGGAGCATCACCGCAACAGCCGCGATGACAGCGATGATCATGATCGGCAAATGCTCGGTCATACCAACGGCCGTCACGATGCTGTCGATGGAAAACACCAGGTCCAGCATGAGAATCTGACCAATGGCAGCTGCCATCCCCAGCACCACGGTAGACGAAAGCGCCTTTTCCTCGTCGGTCTTGATGTCGACGCTATGGTGAATTTCGGTCGTGGCTTTCCACAACAGGAACAACCCACCGGCGATCAGGATCATGTCTTTCCAGGAGAACATCTGGCCGAATACTTCAACCACAGGCGCGGTCAACTGCACGATCCAGGCCACGGTGCTGAGCAAACCCAGACGCAGGATCAGCGCCATGCTGATACCGATACGCCGTGCTTTGGTGCGCTGATGCACCGGCAGCTTGTTGGTCAAGATCGAGATAAAAATCAGGTTGTCGATACCGAGTACTATTTCCATCACCACCAAGGTTGCCAGTGCCACCCAGGCCGTGGGGCTTACAGCCAATTCCAGAAGATATTCCATACACAACAACCTTGATTCTGTCCGAAGAGATAGCGCGCATTCTAGGGAGAGCAACACTTCAGGAAAATTCGTATTTTTAATGTATATACTTCGATTTTTACGAAGTGAAAAAAACCATGCTCAATTACCGACAACTGCATTACTTCTGGGTCGTGGCGAAAACCGGCAGCATCGTACGCGCCTGTGAGCAGTTGAATTTGACGCCACAAACCATCAGCGGCCAGATCAGCTTGCTGGAGCAGACCTTCGGTGTGGACTTGTTCAGACGCGTAGGACGCCAACTGGAGTTAACCGAAGCCGGTCGCCTTGCCCTGCCCTATGCCGAACAGATGTTTCAGTTGGGCGACGAATTGGAGGCCGCCCTGCGCACGCAGCCCGATGAGCAGCACATCCTGTTTCGGGTTGGTGTGGCCGACGTGGTGCCAAAATCCATCGTTTACCGCTTGCTCGCGCCGACCATGACGCTTAGCGAGCCGATGCGCATCAGTTGCCGTGAAGACCAATTGGAGCGCTTGCTGGCAGACCTGGCGATCCAGCGACTGGATCTGGTGATTTCCGACAGCCCCATGCCGTCTCACCTCGACATCAAGGGCTACAGCCAGAAGCTGGGGGAATGCGGGGTCAGCTTTTTCGCCACCAAAGCGTTGGCGCGGCAATACGGAAAGGACTTCCCACAGGGCATGCAAGGCGCCCCGCTGCTAATTCCTGGTCAACTGACGGTGGTACGCAGCCGCTTGATGCGCTGGTTCGCCGAACAGAAAATTCAGCCAAAGATCGTTGGCGAGTTCGACGACAGTGCGTTGATGAAGGCGTTTGGCAAATCAGGCAGCGGGATTTTCATGGCGCCCAGCGTGATCGCCGATGAAGTGCAGGCGCAGTATGACGTTGAGCTGATCGGGCAAACTGACGCGGTGACCGAGTCGTTTTATGCGATCTCGGTGGAGCGCAAAGTCAAACATCCCGGCATCGTGGCGATCACCGAGGGCGCGCGACGGCAATTGTTTACCGACTGAACAGGCCCTGGGCGTCAGGTACAGGCACCTGCCTTGGGCTTGGCGGACATCAGCAGCAGTGCCAGCAAGATCGACAACAAGATGATGCCGGCGGCAGCGAAACCCAGGCTGCCAAGCCCCAGATGATCAATGACCCGGCCGCCAATGATCGCCCCGATGCCAATGCCCAGATTCGCCCCGGCGATGTTCAGCGACGCAGCAAATGCCGGCGCCTGGGGCGCGGCTTTCATCAAACGCACGTGGCTGACCAGAAACAGCGCCGCCTGCGTTACCCCCCATACCCCAAGTGCCATGGCCAATCCCAGCGTGGAATGCATGCTCGGCACCACCGCGAGCATGCCGCCGATCATGAAGGTGCAGAAGGTCAGGCTGGCGATCAGAGGATGACGATCAACCATTCGCCCGCCCAACGCGTTGCCCAACAGGCCCACCGCGCCAAAGCCCATCAGGCACCAGCCGACCACGGTGCCGTTGAACCCGGCCAGGCGCTCAAGCATGTCCGCCAGATAGGTGTAAGCGGTGAACATGCCACTGAACACCAGCACCGACAGCAGAATGTGTCCGACCATCAACTTGCTGCGCAGGATGCCGAACTGGCTGCCAAATGACGCCTGATCCTTGTGGACGGTCCTGGGCAGATAGATAAACAGCAGCAACGCCTTGGCGAACGCCACCACCGAGAGGATCGCGAACGCAGTGCGCCAGCCAAAAGCGTCGGAAATCAAAGTGCCAACCGGGATGCCGAACACGGTGGCACAGACAATGCCGAAACCAATTTTGGCAATCGCCCGACCGGCGTACTCCGGTCCTACGATGTCGACTGCGGTTTCACTGGCCAACGCCCAGAATACCGGCAACCCAAGCGCTGGAATCAGCCTGGCGAGTCCCATGACAACGATGTTCGGCGCCATAGCCGCCACTGCATTGGCGACACCGAACATAATCAGGATCGAGATGAACAGCCGTTTACGTTCGAAGCGAGAAAAATACGCCGTCAGAAAGGGGCCAAACGCTGCAACGGTAAAAGCAAACAACGTCACCAACAGCCCAGCCTGGGACACCGAGATCTCAAGATCGCGGGCGATGGCCGGCAACAGGCCGACGATGACGAACTCTGTGGTCAGCACGGTAAAACCAGCGGCCGAGAGCAGCAGAATGGGGAACAACATGAAAACTCCAAACGACGAAACGACCAATCCTTGCGGGAATGATCGGTCGGTATGACAAAAAAACGAGAGACCGATGGTAGCAGACAGCGTTTGGGGTATTGGCTGAATCAACGGATAAAAAGCAAAACCGCCGCCTAGGGTCAGGCAACGGTCGGGATCAGGCGTTCAACGAATCAGCCTTGGCCTCGTCGGGATGCCAGGCTTGGATGCTTGCCACGAAAGCTTAGAACGAGCCCATGTAGTCACGCTTACCAACTTCGACGCCATTGTGACGCAGCAGGTCATAGGCCGTGGTCACGTGGAAGAAGAACTGCGGCAGCGAGTAGTGCAGCAGATACGTCTGGGCATTTAGGCGCTTTTCTTTCGGCGTGCCTGGACGCAAGACAATTTCCAGCTCTTCGTTGCCGTTGACTTGCTCAGGCTTGATGGTGGCGATAAATGCGAGGGTCTTGGCGAGCAACGCTTGCAGTTCGGCAAAGGTGGTTTCCGAGTCGTCGTATTTCGGCGCCTCGACCTGCGCCAGACGGGCGGATGCGCCCTTGGCAAAATCAACAGCAATCTGAACCTGACGGATCAACTGAAACATGTCCGGGAACAAACGCGCCTGCAGCAAGGCGTCAGGCTGGATGTTTTTCTGGGTCGCGTGGGCCTCGGCTTTGGCGAGGACATCCCCCAGAGCAGTGAGCATTTGCTTGAAGACAGGAAGAGAGGCGGCGTACAGGGAGATGGTCATAACGGTTCCTGGTGAGATGAGTCGCAATGATGAGCATGTCGGACATGCGAACGCGGCTTGTCTTTTACATCATCCACCCCCTACCCTCATAGCCTTTTCAACGCCCAGGGAAAGCACCATGTCCACCGAGCTGGATTCAAAAAATACGGCAGAAGACGCAGGCAAGCTGCAACTCAACAGCACCGAGGCGCGAATCCTTGGCTGCCTGATCGAGAAGCAGGCGACTAACCCTGAAACCTATCCACTGACCCTCAACGCTCTGGTGTTAGCGTGCAATCAGAAGACCAGCCGCGAGCCCGTGATGAACCTGACGCAGGGCCAGGTCGGACAAAGTCTGCGCGCGCTCGAAGGCCTTCAACTGACACGTCTGGTGATGGGTAGCCGCGCAGATCGCTGGGAGCATCGCGTCGATAAAACGCTAGAGTTGGTGCCCGCGCAGGTGATCCTCACAGGATTGCTGTTGCTGCGTGGCCCGCAGACGGTCAACGAGCTGCTGACCCGCAGCAATCGCATGCACGACTTCGAAGACACCGATCAAGTGATCCATCAGCTGGAACGCTTGATTGCCAGGGGGCTGGCGGTATTGATCCCTAAACAGGCCGGGCAGCGAGAAGACCGCTATATGCATGCGCTGGGCGATCCGTCGGACATGGAGGCGATCCTCGCGGCGCGGCACCACCCAGTGTCGGAGCGGTCCGCGGGCAGCTCGGCAACCGCAGAACGCATCGATGCATTGGAAGCGCGGATTGCCACCCTGGAAGAGCGATTGGCGAAGCTGGAAAGTTAAAACTTAGGGTGGCAGGCCTGCCCGCGATGCAGCTCGAACATCTAGCACAACTTTCCCAACTGAGACGCTGCCTTCGCGGGCAAGCTCTAATGCCACTAAGTTAAGCCATTAAGGCAAGCCGCGCGCCTACAGATCCGGTCGAGCTTCACCCCGCGCAAACGTAGCGGCCGCCTGATATTGCTCATCGGTCGGCGTAACCCCGGTATACAGAATGAACTGCTCAAGCGCCTGAATCGCTGCGACCTGGTCGCCTGTCATCAAACGTTTGCCGCACGCGTCAGCATGCGCAATGAACGGCGTACGCGCCGGACTGGCGACCACGTCGAAAACAGTGTCGGCCGCCTCGATCGCCGCCTTGTCGAACGCCAGTTCATCCGCCTGGGCACCGATCATTCCCAGCGGTGTGACATTGACCAGCAACCGTGGCCGCTCGGCGCCCAATTGAGCCTGCCATTGGAATCCGGCCGATCTGGCCAGCGCCCGCCCTGCCGCTTCATTACGCGCAACGATCAGGCCGTCGGTGAACCCTGCATCACGCAGGGCGAACGCCACAGCCTTAGCCATCCCACCGCTGCCGCGCAGGGCGAAACGCGTCCGCTCAATGGCATGTGTGTCGACCAACTGCGCAACGGCGATGTAATCAGTGTTGTAAGCCTTGAGATGACCCTCGGTATTAACGATGGTATTGATCGACTCAATGGCCGCAGCGCAAGCGGCCATTTCATCGACCAGCGCGATGCAAGCCTCTTTGAACGGCATCGACACACCACAACCGCGAATACCCAGCGAGCGCATTCCCGCGATGGCCGCTGGCAGGTCAGTAGGCGAAAAGGCCTTGTAATAAAAATTCAGACCCAGTTGCGCGTAGAGATGATTATGAAAGCGTACGCCGAAGTTACCGGGGCGACCGGCGAGGGACATACACAATAAAGTCTCTTTGCTTGCGGTAATGGGCATTAAAATCTCCTGAACGGTATTAGAATTCCCACAGGTTAAAGGCGTAAACTCTGTTACCCCGCTCGAACGGCGGATGAAGCGGGTGATTAATTAACGCCAAGTACCTTACACAAAATTTACGCAGCGGCATCGCAGATTTACAAAAAGCCGCTGTCTGATCAGTTATCCCGTGGCAGTGCCTGAGCGTAACGCAGGCTCGCGACAACGGGACTGAACACCGAGGAACAGTCATGATTCGTCACATCCCCAAGGTTGCCTTGTTGTTAGGTGCCCTAGCCCTTGCAGGCCAAGCCCAAGCCCATGGTGGTGGTCCTGGCTGGGGTGGAGCGGCGGTAATAGGTGCGGTAGTCGGCGGCGTTGTCGGCGCAGCCGTTGCCAACTCGGGCCCAAGGACCGTCTACGTTCAACCAGAACCTGTGTATGCGCCAGCACCTGTTTACTACGCGCCGCCACCGCCTCCGGTTTATTACCAACCCGCCTATGTGGTTCAACAACCCGTTTACTACGGCGGCCCTCGCTATTATGGCCCGCCACGTGGCTACTATGGTCCTCCCCCTGGTTACTACAATGGCGGTCCGGGCCGCTGGTAATACAGCCGTTGATTCGAACATCACTTTAGTTGATAGAACACCCAACCCCGCCTGCCAGGCGGGGTTGTCGTTTGTGCAGCACGTGAGTGATAGAAACTGAAGTTCGGTTATCGAAAAACTACGATGACAAAGGTCGCGCAGAGAACAGCGACATGAAATGCAAGCTTGCATCATCAGTCCATGTAAAAACGTAGCGGGCCAAAACCAAAACAGACGAAAAATGCAGCCAGGGTCGTGCTCAACTCTACTAATTGGCTATTTTTCGTCTGTTTTTAACGCAGTATTATGTGCGCAACGCCAAAGGCACCCAGCCCGCAGTCGTTTTCACATAGCCTGATCACCGAACTTGCGCGCTTTGCGCCCTGCCTTGACCACTCACTGCAATCAATAAGAACGGGAACGCCCGCCATGCCCACACAAAATCCGCATCGCGTTGCTGGACTATGCACCTCAAGCAAGGTCTACAACGTACTGACGGAACTCAAGAGCCTGGAAGGCCATCGCGCCGCCAAACTCCTCTCATTGCTGGCACAGAACCTGGTAGACAAGGGTCTGGTGTCTGAGCATGAAGTCATCACCATGCTCGATCAGGTCGTCGAATGATCTTGCGCCCCCCCTATCAAAATCTTTCGGTAAAAGCTGACCTCTCAGTTATCGATGACGACTATCGAGAGCGGTGATTTTTGCTCACGCCGGCAGCGCCGTAAAGTGGCGCCACAGATTGATGGAGGCATCTATGACCAAGGTTCAAATCATGTCGGTGATCGGAAGCGCGGTCCCCGCTCAGCTTAGAGAGCGTGGCCTACTGGCCTGTTGGTATCTGGTTCAGAATGGTGAATCAGTGAGCGGTCCGCTGACGTCCTTGCCGGACGCACAAGCCATGTCACAGAAGTTAGAAACCCATCAGTTGAACAGCTGATACCGAATTTGCTCTTCCCTGAAATCGTGCGTTGCTCCGCACTTCCCTTTAGCCCGCATCCCCTGACGCGGGCTTTTTTTTGCAGTGATTTAATGCCTAGGGTCTGTTGCCGTTTGGTTGTGGCCGCAACCAAACGGCAACAGACCCTAGCGGCCATCAAACCCGCTCAGCCATTGCGGTGTTCACTTGGCAACGGTGAGCCAGTTTCTGCAGGCGCTTTTCCAGTGTCATCAGCACCACACGATCTGAACGACCGCTTTCGAGTTCCTCGGTCAATTCATTGGCAACCAGTCGCAACTCATGAGCGATGACCACGCGGTCATCGTTCTGGTCCAGCTTGTGGGATTCGAACAGACGGTGCAGGTAATCTTCCAGCGTGCGTTGCAGACGATGCCGATCGGCCGCACGCAGATGAACCAGATTGACAGTGACCCGCGTCAACAGCTCGTTCAGCTCAGCGCAGAGGTATTGCAGACGGCGGGCGTAGCCGGTTTCTCGCTCACGCAGCAATTTCTGCTGCGCAGCCAGGTTTTGCCGGTTCTGAATGGCCGGTACGGCCACTGCCATCATCAAGCCGACGATTAGCCCGATGGCCTGAATCCAACCCGCCCAGTTGGTGGGTCTCACAAAAAACCCGGCGACAAGCAAGAGCACCGCAACAACTGCCGCGACGAAAACCATTGCGGCGTAATCCTTGCTGATAAAACCCTTGGGCATTGCGCGACTCCTCGGTCAATGGGTCATTAAGCATTCGATGGCGTCGAATGCTAATGGCTGGCCGCAAGGACTTCCACGAATATCGACAGTATCCTGGCAATCAAGGCTTTCTGAGGCTCGACATCGCTACATACGCAATCTTCTTATCTTTATTGATGAAACCTCCTACATACCCCATCGACATCGCCGGAACCATGCTCCTAAAATGCGCCGTCCTCTACCGTTCTGAAAAACTTCACCCTGCTACGTACTCCACCTATAAGTGAGCTTTGCTCTTGAAAATTCGCGTATCACTAATAAGCCTATTATTTGCACTTACAGGCGCCGCACTTTCCACCAGTGCCCTTGCAAACGAATCTGCTGCCTTTAATCGTGACCCTTCACAACTTCATCTTGCTTCTGGCAGCGCCATGATTACTGATCTGCATTCAGGCCAAGTGCTGTATTCAAGCAACCCTGACGTGATCGTGCCGATTGCGTCGGTTACCAAGTTGATGACGGCGATGGTCACGCTGGACGCCAAATTGCCGATGGACGAGATGATCAAGGTCGACATCTCCCAGACCGCCGAGATGAAAGGGGTGTTCTCGCGGGTCAAGCTGGGCAGCGAACTCAATCGTCATGACATGCTGCTGATCACACTGATGTCCTCGGAAAACCGGGCGGCCGCCAGCCTCGCCCACAGCTATCCGGGCGGCTACCCGGCGTTCATCAAGGCCATGAACGCCAAGGCCAAGGCGCTGGGCATGTCCCACACCGTGTACATGGAGCCCACCGGATTGTCGGTGTTCAACGTGTCCACCGCGCGCGACCTGACCAAACTGGCACTGGCAGCGCGCAACTACCCGCTGCTGAGCGAACTGAGCACAACCCCGGAGAAAACCGTCACTTTCCGTAAACCGACCTATACCTTGGGTTTCAGCAACACCGACCACTTGGTTCGCAAGTCCAACTGGGACATCAAGCTGACCAAGACCGGTTTCACCAATCAGGCCGGTCACTGCCTGGTACTGCTGACCAGCATGGCCAATCGGCAGGTTTCAGTGGTGATCCTCGACGCGTTCGGCAAATTCACCCACTTTGCCGATGCCAGCCGCATGCGCTTGTGGATGGAGACCGGTAAGAGCGGTCCTGCGCCGCAAGTCGCGTTGCAGTACAAGAAAGAAAAGAATCTGGTGATGAAACAGAAAGGGCTGCAGGCGTCGGAGTGATGCCCTGCCATTCAGGAATTCTACCGATCGCTTAGGCTGCAATGCCGACACCATGGCCTGGAAGCCTGCGGTGCGTAAGAGGGAACCGTCGCGGCCACAACGAAACGGTTACCGCCCCTGTGTAGAGGTGTTTGGTTCGTCGCCCGGCATAACCCCGGCGACCCGCTAAGCTTGAGCTGTTGACGCTTGTTTCTGAAATTGCCGAGGGATTTGAACCATGTTTTTCAAATGGGTGCTGGCTGCGTTGCATTTGTTGGCTTTTGGGTTCGCGCTGGCAGCGGTGCTGGCACGCGGACGGGCATTGAGACGCTTGCGCACCGATGACGCACGGTCTTTTCGCGACGTCTTCGTGGTGGACAATATCTGGGGGATCTCAGCCGGTATTCTGTTGATCACCGGGGTTTATCGGGCGTTCGGCGGTGTCGAAAAAGGCTCGTTCTATTACCTGCATCAGCCGCTGTTTCACCTGAAGATAACGGCATTCGTGGCCATTCTGGCCCTTGAAGTGATCCCAATGATCGCGCTGATCAAATGGCGTATCGCGTTCAAAAAACAGATCGCCATCGATACCTCGCGCGCTCGGCGCTTCGCCAGAATCAGCCACATGGAAGCGGCGTTGATGGTGATCATCGTGATCGCTGCAACGGGGATGGCGCGGGGCAATATGTTGAGTTGATCCAGATACACAGAGCCCGCCAAATGGCGGGCTCTGTGTTCACTGCAACAAACCCTCAACCGCTCACAGGTTGAACTGAGTCACCAGCTTGGTGTTCAGGTAGGCCTCGATCGCCTCTGTGCCACCTTCCGAACCGTAGCCGGAATCCTTGATGCCACCAAAGGGCACTTCAGGCAAGCCGATGCCCAGATGGTTGATCGACAACATGCCCGCTTCAATACGATTGCTGAGGATCTGCGCAGTCTTCATCGACGTGGTAAACGCGTAAGACGCCAGGCCGAACGGCACACGGTTGGACTCCTTGACCGCGTCTTCGACCGTATCAAATGGCACCAGCAGTGCCACCGGACCAAACGGCTCCTCGTTCATGATGCGCATCTCGGTCGTCAAACCGCTCAACACTGTCGGTGCAAAGAAATAACCAGGGCCTTCAATGGCTTCGCCACCGGCATGCAACGTCGCGCCAGCATGGACCGCGTCTTTCACCAGGGCCGTCAACGCTGGAATACGCCGATCATTGGCAACCGGGCCCATTGTGGTGCCCTGCTCCAGACCATTGCCGACCTTGATTTCACGGGTCAGGCCGACGAACTTTTCGGCGAACGCTTCAAACACGCCGCGCTGTACCAGAATCCGGGTTGGCGAAACACAAACTTGACCGGCGTTGCGGAATTTCGCGCCTGCCAGCACACGTGCAGCCAGCTCAATATCGGCATCGTCGAACACCAGCGCCGGAGCGTGACCACCCAACTCCATGGTGGCGCGTTTCATGTGACTGCCCGCCAACGCCGCCAGTTGTTTACCAACAGGCGTCGAACCGGTGAAGGTCACCTTCTTGATGATCGGGTGCGCAATGAGGTAGCTGGAAATCTGTGCCGGAACGCCGTACACCAACCCAATCACGCCGGCGGGTATGCCCGCATCGGCGAAAGCACGAATCAGCTCAGCAGGCGAAGCCGGGGTTTCTTCCGGTGCTTTGATGATGATTGAGCAGCCAGCGGCCAACGCCGACGACAGCTTGCGCACCACTTGATTGATCGGGAAGTTCCATGGCGTGAAGGCCGCCACAGGACCGACCGGCTCCTTGATGACCTTTTGCTCGACCAACGGATTGCGCGACGGCACCAGACGACCATAAGTGCGACGGCCTTCTTCGGCCAACCAGTCGATGATGTCAGCGGCAGACATGACTTCAGTGCGTGCTTCGACTAACGGCTTGCCCTGTTCCTGGGTCAGGATGCGAGCGATGGTGTCAGCCCGCTCGCGCATCAAGTTCGCGGCTTTCTGCATGATCTTGTAGCGGTCATACGCAGGGGTCGAGCGCCAGATTTCAAAACCGCGCTCGGCAGCCGCCAGCGCCTGATCCAGGTCCGTAACATCCGCATGGGCCACACTGCCCAGAGTTTCCCCGGTCGCAGGGTTGAGGACGGGGATGGTACGGCCGTCGTCACTGGCACGCCATTGACCATCGATGAACAACTGAACGTCTGGGTACATGAGGGTGCTCCGAATGCGCCTTGGTAAGGGCAGGGAAATGAAAATTGCGGGCCGACGAATTTAGTGGCGTATGCCCGTATCGGTCAAGGCACTTTTCCTGAATGGCTGACAAGGCCCTGAGTTCAGAGCGTGATCAGTTGCTGGGCGTAAGCATTGAGCATCTCGCGCTGTATGACGAAGCTGGCGTACTTGCCTTCGCGGATCGTTGAAATCAGTCCAGCGCGCTCCAGCTCCTTTGTGTGATGCGAAACCGTGGCAGCACTGACGGGATGAGTCTTGAGGACCTGCGCGCAGGGGATAGCCTCGGGCGAAGCGGCAATCTGAACCAGAATCTGATAACGCCGCGGATCAGCGAGGGCTCGCGAGATCAGCGTCACTTGTTGCTCAGTCAACGAGAAATGATGTGCAGTTGCCATAAATGATCTATACGCCCCAGATGAAACCTCCTTGTCGTGTATGGAATTCGCTCTCAACCGGATGTGCCACACTGACCGGCCCAAAGCGAATGCATCGCCGGATATCGTCGCTTCAGTCGGCCCTGAAGGCACAACGATTGGAGCGATAACCAAGTGGGACGTTCAGCGACCTAAAGAATAAGCGCCTGACGCAAAGTCGCGAAGTATTATCTGGCAATCTATGCATCCATTTCCTACAACTATCTCTCTCTCCCCGAAACAGAACCTCTTAGCCGCGCTGCGGTCGCACAGTTGAACGCAACGAGGGCGTCGTGCCCCACCCTCTCCTTTGCACTGGAGCGCCACCGATGCCGCTACGCCTGATTCGTACCCTGCTCGCTGGCCTGCTGATCTTGGTACTGAACGCCTGTGCGCTGTTACCCAATCGTGATCCGTTGAATATAAATGTGGTAGGTATCGAACCACTGCAAGGGCAAGGCCTGGAGATTCGCTTCACCGTGAAGTTGCGCCTGCAAAACCCTAATGAAACGGACATCCGGTACAGCGGTGTGGCACTGAACCTGGACGTCAATGGCAAGCTGCTGGCCTCCGGCGTCAGCGATCAGAGCGGCACCATCGGGCGCTTTTCCGAAGGCATTATCAGCGTGCCCGTCACGGTGTCGGCGTTTGCCGCCCTGCGTCAGGCGGTGGGCCTGAGCGAAACCCAGGGCCTGGACAACCTGCCGTATGTGTTGCACGGCAAATTGGCCGGCGGCGTGTTTGGCACCATGCGCTTCAGCGACAGCGGGACATTGAACCTGCCGCAGCCGGCGAATGGGAGCTGGTGACTTTTGGGTCTGATATCGAACCCATTCAACACGCGGCGAGAGCGTTTGGATTAATCCTGCACGAACCGCACCCCCGGTTTGGCCCGTTCATCCACCACCAGCTCAAACACGTCTGGCCGCGCGTAGTGCCCAACGACGTCGAAGTCATAGCGTGCGCGGATCAATTCGTCGGTATCGATCTGCGCCGTCAGCAATCCTCGCTCGCCGGTAAACGGCCCAGCCAGCACATTGCCCATCGGCCCGACAATGACACTGCCACCGTTAATCAAGGGACGCTCGGCAGGCCAGTTGGCAACATCGATACCGAGTGCTGCGGGCGAATCCTGGACCTGGCACGCACTGATCACAAACATCCGGCCTTCTTGCGCGATATGGCGCATGGTGCATTGCCACATTTCACGCTCGTCGACGGTTGGCGCACACCAGATCTGCACACCTTTGGCGTACATCGCGGTGCGCAACAGCGGCATCTGGTTCTCCCAGCACACCGCCGCCCCCAGACGCCCGGCCTTGGCATCGATCACTGGCAGCGTCGAGCCGTCGCCCTTGCCCCAGATCAGCCGCTCGGTGCCAGTGGGCATCAACTTGCGATGCTTGGCCACCAGCCCGCCTTGCGGCTCAAAAAACAGCACAGTACAAAACAGGCTGCTGCCTGAACGCTCGATCACGCCGACCACCAGACTGGCGCCGGTGCGGGCGGACAGCTGCGCCAGGGCATCCGTTTCAGCCCCTGGCACATCCACGGCATTGTCGAAATAGCGGGCGAACGCCTCGCGACCTTCGGGCAGACGATACCCTAGCTGCGTACCGAAGGTTTCGCCTTTGGGATAGCCGCCGAGCAATGCTTCGGGCATCACCACCACGCTGGCACCCGCCTCCAGAATGGCCGTTTCGTATGAGAGGATTTGCTCCAGCGTTTCGACCTTGCCACCCGGTAAAGCACCGATCTGTAACGCAGCAACAATAGATGTAGGCATTGGCTAACTCCTCATGTGGGTCGGATCTGTTGCCAATTGTCAGCGCTCGCCGCAACATGAATAAAGCCTCATCCAGTTGTGAATGATATGAACCAAATGAATATCGGCGGGATTGATCTGAACCTGCTCAAGGTCTTCGAAGCGCTGCATGATGAATCCAGTGCAAGCCGTGCGGCGTTGCGCCTGGGCGTCACACAATCGGCGATCAGTGCGGCATTGAGGCGTCTGCGCGATGTGTACGCTGACCCACTTTTTGTTCGCACTGGACGGGGTTTGGCGCCGACCCTGCGTGCCAATCAGTTAAAGCCGGTGATTACCGACGCTTTGAACAAATGTCGTCAGAGCCTGGCAATGGTCGACCCTTCGCGCAACGATTTCGAAGGGCGGTCGGTGACGATTGGCTTGTCAGACGATTTCGAGATTGCCTTCGGGCGACGGCTGATGCTACAGGTGGCGGTCAGCGCACCAAAACTGCGGCTGATCTTCCGTCAAACCCACAGCCAGGTCGTTGCGCACGCGTTGATGGGGCGCACCATTGATTTGGCGATCACCTCCGGTGGGCTTGCAGACCGCCTGCTCAGTCGGCGCGTGCTCGGGGAAGGTGGCTATTTATGCCTGGCCGACCCTGCCAGCCTGCGGGACGGCCAATCTGAGCTGACGCTGGAAGAGTTCGTCGAGCGCGAGCAGATTCTGGTGTCATCTGGCGGGTTCATTGGCATCGTCGACGAAGGGCTCGCGGCGCGCGAGCTAACCCGCAAGGTGCGCGCCTCTACCACGCATTTCGCGGCGCTGCCGTATCTGCTTAAAGGGACTGATGCGATTTCCACCATCCCCAGCCATGCGGCCGAGGCAGTGGCACAACTGGCCGGGCTGGCACTGCTGCCCTGCCCGCTGCCCATGCCGCGTTATCCGGTGGAACTGGGCTGGCGCACCAGCGCCTTGATCGACCCGGCGGTGATCCAGGTTCGCGAGGCCATTGAAACGCTGTTCAAGCAACAGACTTAAGTGCCTGGAGGTAGGCTTCAGCGTGCCGCCGCCATTAAGCGGTTCACTTCACTGCGCACCATGTTGGCGTATTCCGGAGGGGACATGGCATCTAACTCGGCACGTACCCACTCCGACCATTTGCCTTTGCGCTTGGCGCGTTCCCCCATCAATCGCGCGGCTTCACCCTTGGCCTTGCCAAGATTGCTTTGCCATAAATCGAACAGGCGGGATTTTTCATCTTCAAGCGCGGCGCGCTCATGAAGGGGCTTGTTGGCCAGATTGAAGCTCATGACGTTTACCTCTGATCGCGAAACACAACGCTGAAACACTCAGCCGCGACGGCTGAAAAACGACAGCATCTTACACCCCTCGGTGTCATCTTCCGGCCACATTCGTCGCTATTTTTGCGATATGTCTTGCGAACGACTGCAACTTTTCCGAAGTCCCACGACTCCATTACTCACTGCCGTTATCAATAGAAAGGAAATAACCATGGCTCGTAAAACTGCTGCCCAGACCGCCGCCGAACAGATCAAGGATCAGGCCTTCAGTGAATTGGCGGCGCTTATCGAAGAATCGGACAAACTATTGAAAGACAGTGCGGCCCTGGTGGGCGAAGACGCTGAAACCGTACGCGCGCAGCTCAGTCTCAAGCTCAAACAAGCTCTGGATTCCTTGGGCGCCGTACGTGACAAGACCAAACCCGCCGTGGAAGCAACCGAGACCTACATTGGGGGTCACCCATGGCAAACCGTTGCAGTCTCGGCAGGCTTTGGTCTGGTGGTGGGATTGTTGCTGGGACGCAAGTAAACCTGTAGAGACTCTGTGCCGTATCAAATGCTTCGCCACTCTGGATGGCGCATGCCTTCAATGTGGCGGCTGATCAGCTGTAGGAGCGCGGCTTGTCCCGCGACTTGGCGCGCAGCGGCAGCAAACCCGGCGCGTGCGGCCTGCCTGGTACACCGCATGCGCAGGTTTTACGACGGGTTCCCCGCCGGTCGCGGGAC
>NZ_DASWOT010000197.1:0-5599 GCF_036404235.1 Pseudomonas sp. | reverse complement strand
GTTGTCCTCGATCCAGCGGTTGGTCACGCCCAGCGACAGTTTGTTTTCGTCGCCGATACGGTCGGAGCCGACGAAGCGGTTGTCGCGGAACAGCGAGGCGTAGTTGAACGTTGTCTCACCCGAGTCGAAAACCGGGATGTCTGTCTGGTCCTTGTTAGGTACATACAGATAGTACAGACGCGGTTCGAGGGTCTGACGATAGTCCTTGCCAAACCACTGGGTGTTCCGGTCGAAATACAGGCCGCTATCGACGCTGAAGATCGGAATGCTGCGGTTTTCGGAGCTGTTGTACTGCTCATCAGACAGCAGCGTACTTTTGCCGCGGCTGTCCAGGTCCAAATCGTATTGGGTGTAGACATACTTCAGCTTGGGCGTTACGAAACCGTAGGAGGCAGTCAGCGGCAAGCTGATCGACGGTGCAAGGTTCAGTCGATCGCCATTGGCGCGTGCCAAACCGACAACGTTTCTATCCAGGCGAGGAGTGGAAATCCCGTCTTTATCGGTGTAGTCGCCGGTTCTCAGATCGCGGTCAAAGCGAACCAGCTCGGTCTCGTAGCCGAACTGCAAACCTTCTGGATGATAAGGAAGCGTGCCGTTCAACGTCAGTTGAGGCAAGCGACCGTACGGCGTGATGTCCGTGACGTTGGCCAGCTCATATCGCTGCACGTTCATGCGACCGACATAGCTGTCGCCACGATAGGTCAAATCAGCCTGCTGATTGATGTAGTCGTGAGTACCGAGACCTTCCTGGCCGGTTTTCAAATCCTTGAAGTAGTACGGATCGCTGATGTCGGTGTAGTCGACATGAGTTGCCCAGCGCGAATCCAGACCACCTTTGTGCTGCCAGTTGACCATCCAACGCTTGTCGGTGTAGTTCGACTGGTCTTTACGATCATCATCGTCGTCGTTCAGGTACGCGCCGCCGAACTGACCTTCGCTGCTCTTGGTCAGGTAACGGAACTCGCCTTCCATCAACAGGCCGCGTTTGGCCATGTAGGTGGGGTACAACGTGGCGTCGTAGTTAGGCGCCAGGTTGAAGTAGTAAGGCGTGAGCAACGACAGGCCAGTGTCGCTGCTGGCACCGATGGTCGGTGGCAGGAAGCCGGACTGGCGACGGTCGTCGATCGGGAAGTAGATATAAGGCGTGTACAGAATCGGTATGTCTTTGACCCGAAGCGTGGCGTTGGTCGCCGTGCCGAAACCGGTAGCCGGGTTCAGCGTGATGTTGTTGCCCTTGATGGTCCAGGCGTTGCTGCCCGGTTCACACGTGGTGTATGTACCGTCTTTCAAGCGGATGATCGCGTTTTCTGCACGCTTTGCGTACAGCGCGTTACCCCGCACGTTGGATTTGTGCAGCACGTATTCGGCGTTGTCGATCTGGGCTTCGCCCGTGTCGAGTTGCACCTCGGCATGGTCGCCGACGATCAGCGCGCCGTTGTCGCGCAGACGCACATCGCCGTTGAGCTCACCACGGTTTTCGGCTTGATGCAGCGAGGCTTCCTGAGCCTGTAGCTGCATGCTGCCCTGGCGCATGACAACGTCACCGGCCAGGGTCGCAACCTGTTCTTCCTGCTCATAACGCGAAGCTTTGGCGCCGATGAATGTCGGAGCCTCGCTCTTCGGCGTTTTGTCATCCATGCCAGGACGAATCGGCTCGACATACGCGCCAGAGCAATACGGACCGGTCTCGGCCAGTTGCGCGGCAGTCAGCTGTTCACGGGGAACCCAGTCCAGGTGGCTGTAGTCGGCACTGCGCGATTTAAGGCCACGGCCTTTGGCCTCGGTGACCAGCATCGTTTTGGGCACGACTTCGCCATCCGTGGTGGTCTGGGATTCAGTCACCGTGCCGTTGGAGCTGACACTGGACGCACTGTGTACCGGTCGCGGTGGCAACTGCACAGCAGTTGCTTTTGGTGCGCAATCCCAGGAGCCTGCAGCGGATACCGAGCAGTCAAACTGTTCTGCCGCCACCGCGTATTGGATGGCTAGGGGTTGCATGGCCAGCAAACTGCCGGTTACGAGCAACGGAAATTTTTTACGAAACGCGGGGGATTTCAATGCCATCTTATTAATCCGGGCTTCCTGCGCGCCATCTGCCCGCGGGGGGGCCGCACGCCTCTCGATGGGCTGAAAAAGATGTCGGATAATAAAGCATGACCCGCTTGACGGCTAGCGCCGTCGGAGACCCTTGCAATGCCAGATCAAGATGTACGCCTGCAACACCTGAAAGTTTGGCTCGATGAGCAGCTTCCCACGCTGTTTCGCGCTCAAGGCTGGGGCGCGATACCCCCGGCTACGTTGACTGCGGCCAGTAGCGACGCGAGTTTCCGTCGTTACTTCCGCTGGGAAGGCGAGGGGCGAACTTTTATCGTCATGGATGCTCCTCCCCCTCAGGAAAACTGCAAATCGTTCGTTGATATCGCTCATTTATTAAGTGAGTCAGGCATTAATGTTCCGAAAATTTATGCCGAAGACCTGACGCAAGGCTTCCTTTTGCTGAACGACCTGGGTCGAAAAACCTACCTCGACGTGATCGATGAGCAAAACGCGGATCAATTATTTGCCGACGCCATCGATGCGTTGCTGGCTTATCAGCAGTTGCCGATGGATGCTCCGCTGCCGAGCTATGATGTGGCGTTGTTGCGTCGTGAGCTTGAGCTGTTTCCAGAGTGGTATGTAAAGCATCATCTGGGTATCGAGTTCGATCAGGCGCAGCAGGCGAGTTGGCAGCGGGTCAGTGATCTGTTGATTGAAAGCGCCCTCGCACAGCCCAAAGTGTTGGTACACCGCGACTTTATGCCGCGCAATTTGATGCTCAGTGAGCCCAATCCTGGCGTGCTGGACTTTCAGGACGCGGTTTACGGGCCAGTGACATATGACATCACTTGCCTGTTCAAGGACGCATTCTTGAGCTGGCCGCAAGAGCGTGTGTCCACGTGGCTGAAGCGGTATTGGCAAAAGGCCGGTGCGCTGGGTATCCCGGTGCAGGCGAGTTTCGATGAGTTCCTGCGGGCCAGCGATTTGATGGGCGTGCAGCGACACCTGAAGGTCATCGGTATTTTCGCGCGTATTTGCCACCGTGACGGCAAGCCGCGCTACGTCGCCGACGTCCCGCGCTTCTTTTCCTATATAGAAGCGGTATTGGCGCGCCGACCTGAACTGATCGAACTCAGCAATTTGCTGACCAGCCTTGGTCAGCCCAAACAATAAACGACAGAACCAAGGTGTCGATGTGATGAAGGCCAGGACTGTTTTGAAGAGGGATGCATGAAAGCGATGATTCTCGCGGCAGGCAAAGGCGAGCGCTTGCGCCCGCTGACTCTGCACACGCCCAAACCGCTGGTTCGCGTCGGCGGTATTCCTCTGATCGAATACCACCTGAGAGCCTTGCGCGACGCAGGGTTTGAGGATGTGGTCATCAATCACGCCTGGCTCGGCCAGCAGATCGAAGACTACCTGGGTGACGGCGCGCAATGGGGCATGAACATTCGTTATTCACCTGAGGGCGAGCCGCTGGAAACCGGGGGTGGTATTTTTCGTGCGCTGGCGTTGCTCGGCGATGAGCCTTTTCTGGTGGTCAACGGCGACATCTGGACGGACTGCGACTTCACTGCCCTGAACGCGCCCATTAATACGTTGGCACATCTGGTACTGGTCGATAACCCTGCGCACCATCTCGGTGGCGATTTCGCCTTGGTGGGTGGCCAGGTGCGGGACGATGCAAGTTTGCCTCGGCTGACTTACAGCGGCATTGCGGTGCTGCATCCCGGGCTGTTTGCTGGCTGCGTCGACGGCGCATTCAAACTGGCGCCATTGCTGCGTGATGCGATGGCTAAAGGGCAGGTTACTGGCGAGCACTTCACCGGCCACTGGGTGGATGTTGGGACCCATGAGCGTCTGGCTGAAGTCGAACAACTGCTTGCGGTGAAGCGCTAGATGCTGTGGCCAGGCACACTGATTGGCGCTGGTTTGGGCTACGCGATTGCCAGCATCCCAGGCGCGATGCTCGGAGCGTTGTTAGGGCAAGCTCTGGACCGACGTCTTGAATTACACAGCTGGGCGCACCTGCGTGAGCGCCTGGGTGGGCGCGCTGTCCCCCGCGACGATGAGCTTATTTTCATTCTGCTGGGGCGGCTGGCCAAAAGTGATGGCCGGGTTGTGGATGGGCATATTCAGCAGGCGCGCGAGGAAATGCGTCGTCTGGATTTGAGCGAGCTGGCACAACGTCGCGCCATTGAGGCGTTCAATCGTGGCAAGGACGGGCGTGACAATCTGCGTGGTTTTCTGCGTCGCTTGAAGACTCAGCCACACGCGGCAGAAGGGCTTTTGCGTGCTTGCTGGCGTATGGCCTGGGCCGACGGCAAGGCGTCTCGGGGCGAGCGCGAGCTGATCGTGCTGTGGGGCAAGTGGCTGGGCTGGTCGGCGGACAGGGTCCAGGCGCTGTCTTGCGCCGAGGACGATCCGCAGCAACGGCGGCCGCTCGGCAATGGCGATGAGTATCAGGATGCGTTGCGTTTGCTTGGGGTAAAGACAGACTCAGAACCCGCACAGATCAAGCGCGCGTACAGGCGGCTGTTGAGTCGGCACCATCCGGACAAGGTCGCCGGGACGGGCGCAACTCAACTACAAGTGCGCGATGCCACCGAGCGCACACGCGAATTACACAATGCCTACACGCTGATTCGGGATCGACGTGGGTTTCGTTAGGTCGTAAACGAATTCGTCAGCTACAGCGGGTTGAAGACATCCGTCACTGGCGCGCCGCGCCGGATAAGCCGCGGCGGGTAATTGTGGTCGAGGTTACAGAACGCGCTTCATCTGTAGGAGCCAACGTGTTGGCGAGGCATCCAGCGCGGTGCGCCTGAAACACCGCCTCGCGAACAAGTTCGCTCCTACAGCGGTGTGTGGAAGGCATCCGCCAATGGCGCGCGGCGCCGGATGAGCAGCGGCGGGTAATTGTGGTCTGTAGGAGCCAACTTGTTGGCGAGGCATCCAACGCGGAGCGCCTGAAACACCGCCTCGCGAACAAGTTCGCTCCTACAGCGGTGTGTTGAAGGCATCCGCCAATGGCGCGCCGCGCCGGATGAGCAGCGGCGGGCAATTGTGGTCTGTAGGAGCCAACGTGTTGGCGAGGCGTCCAACGCGGTGTGCCTGAAACACCGCCTCGCGAACAAGTTCACGCCTACAGAGGTTGTGTGGAAGGCATCCGCCAATGGCGCGCCCCGACGGATAAGCAGCGGCGGGCAATTGTGGTCGAGGTTACAGAACGCGCTTCATCTGTAGGAGCCAACGTGTTGGCGAGGCGTCCAACGCGGTGCGCCTGGGACACCGCCTCGCGAACAAGTTCACTCCTACAGCGGGTCCATTGCCGTGTGAAGGCGTCCGCCACGCCGGATGAGCAGCGGCGGGCAATTGTGGTCGAGGCTGCAGAACGCGTTTCATCTGTAGGAGCCAACTTGTTGGCGAGGCATCCAGCGCGGTGTGCCTGAAACACCGCCTCGCGAACAAGTTCGCTCCTTGGCCGAGGTCATTTCAAGAGTCATTGACTCTCCAACCACCCTCGCACTCGCCTCGTCAGTTGCTCTTGCTCGGTGGCTGA